>MKTT01000112.1:66571-112880 GCA_001898385.1 Planctomycetales bacterium 71-10 | reverse complement strand
CCTACGACGTCCCCGCCACTCGAGTTCGCGTCGTCCTCGACGATTTCGGCCGACCCGTCGTTGCGACCAGGTCGGCCGTTTCTTTTCGTCTCAGCGTTGTTCGCTCGACAGGGGTAATAGTATCAGACGATCGCCGGAGGTCAACAACCCACCTCGGTTTCTTCTCGGAATTTTCGCTACGACCGGTCCGGCGTGGTTGCACGGGCGGTCGGGGTCCCCTACGATGGCGGCCGCTTCCGATAAGTCGTGCTGCATTTCTTGAATCATCGCCGGCCGCGTCGGCGCGGGCGGGGGGGGGGATTGGACGTGACGTCGTGGCCCATGCTGTTCGCCGCCGGCGCGCCCTTGATCTCGATGGGCCCGCTGGACGTCGCGATCATTGCGATCTACTTCGTCGTCGTGCTGGGGATCGGCTTCTATCTGAAGAAGTACGTGAGCACGGGCGAGGATTTCTTCATGGCGGGCCGCAAGATGACGGCCTGGATCGCGGGGCTGAGCTTCATCTCGGCGAATCTCAGCTCGCTGGAGACGATGGGCTGGTCGGCGATGGCCTATCAGTACGGGATGCTGGGGGCGCACGCCTACTGGTTCGGGGCGGTGCCGGCCATCCTGTTCCTGGCCATCGTGATGATGCCCTTCTATTACATCTGCAACACGCATTCGGTGCCGGGCTACCTCAAGTTGCGGTTCGGGCTGGGGACGAGCGCGCTGGCGGGGATCTCGTTCTCGTTCCTGACGGTGCTGGTGAGCGGGGCGAGCATGTTCGCGATGGCGAAGATCCTCAACCTGCTGCTGGGCTGGGACATGAACGTGAGCATCTGGGTCTCGTCGCTGACGGTGGCCGTCTATGTGATGCTGGGCGGGCTGGTCTCGGCGGTGTTCAACGAGGTGCTCCAGTACTTCCTGATCTGGTTCGGGTCGCTGCTGATCCCGGTGCTGGGCCTGATCGACGCCGGCGGCTGGAGCGGGCTGGTCGAGAAGATCGGGCGCAACGTGCCGGTGATCCACCCGACGGTGGCGAACGCGAACTTCACGAGCCTGTGGAGCAACCTGGGCTCGTTCGACGCCAACCCGATGGGCGTGGACTGGATCGGGATGGTCTTCGGCCTGGCGGTGGGGGTGGGGTTCGGCTACTGGTGCACCGACTTCCTCCAGGTGCAGCGGGTGATCGTGGCCAAGGACCTGCGATCGGCCCAGAACGGGACGATCATCGGCGCGGCGTTGAAGATGTGCGTGCCGCTAATCGTCACGCTGCCGGGCCTGCTGGGGCTGGCGGTGCTGTTGCACAGCGACGGCACGCCGATCGTCCTGGTCTCCGAGGCCGACCCGCGGGCGAACATCACGCACCGCACTTATAACGACGTGCTCCCTTTGCTGATGGGACGCTATCTGGGCCCCGGCCTGCTGGGGCTGGGCGTGACGGCGATGATCGCCGGGTTCATGTCGGGGATGGCGGGGAACGCCAGCGCGTTCGCGACGGTCTGGACGTATGACGTGTACCGGGCGCTGATCCGACGGAACGCGAGCGACTCGCACTATCTGGCCATGGGGCGGATCTGTTCGGTGCTCGGGATCATGATGTCGGTGGGGACGGCGTATGCGCTGTTCTACTTCTCAAACATCCTGGAATTCCTCCAGGTGTTGATCTTCTTCTTCATCGTGCCGCTGTTCGGGGTGGTGATCCTGGGGATGTTGTGGAAGCGGGCGACGCCGACGGGGGCGTTCGTGGGCTTCCTGACGGCCATCCTCTCGTCGATGGCGATGTGGGCGTTCGTCCACACGTTCCCCGAGGGCCATCGGCCCGCGCCGACGGCGTTCCTGGACCCCGGGGCGGTGGTGACGGTCGAGAAGATGGGCGACGGGGATTCGGAGGTCGTGACCCGGGTGACGGTCGAGCGGGGGACCGTGCGCTCGACCAACGTGCCGATCGAGGCCCCGGGCGGCGCGCCATTCCTGGCGGGGGATCGGACGCTGGAGCAGGAGTCGAGGGCGTCGGCGGAGGTCGAGGAGAAGGGCGAAAACGTCCCGGTGCGGCTGATCGCGCCCGACGTCGTCCTGTCCGGGTCGAACCGGCCCGACAAGTTCGGGGCCGAGGGGGTCGAGGTGGTCCTGAAGCCTGGCGTGCGGGTTGTGGCGTCGGACGTGACGCAGACGTTCAACCCGGCCGAGTTCAACCCGGCGCACTCGAAGTACATCGCCCGGTCCGAGAAGGCCAAGCCGATGGCGGTGAACGTCTACAGCTCCATGTGGACGCTGCTGATCTGCATGTCGACGATCGTCGTCGTGAGCCTGTTCACGACCCCGAAGCCGGAATCCGAGCTGCGGGACCTGGTCCTCGGCCTGACCCCGCTGCCGGACGACGGGCCCGTGGCCTGGTACCGGGCCCCGAAGTTCTGGGCGGCGGTGGTCGGCATCGTGCTGATCGGGCTGAACATCCTGTTCTGGTAAGAGCCAAGTGGAGGGAAGCGGTCGACTGCCTTCAGGATCGGCCGACTTCCCCCCCGCTGCGCGGCTCAGTGGGTGTAACTGAGCCCGAGTTTCCCCGTAATCGTCCCCACAAGGCCCTCAGGGGTGGCGGTGACTCCGGAGAGTTTCTCGGCCTCGCTGCTGATAGTAAGCCCGGGGGTCTTCTTTCGGGCATCCGCCAGTGCGGCCTTCACGCGGCCGATGGCGTCGATGCTGGGTATTGCGTCCAGGGCTTTCTCAGCGGCCTTGCCCAAAAAGTAGGAGACCAATGTTTGGGGTTGAGCCGTCACGGGGGCTACCCGCTTGACGACGAGATTGAGGCCGTCCGGCGAGGCCTCCACGTCGATCGCCGTCTCCAATTCGACTCCACCATCGCCTCCGAACGTGAGGCCGAGACTTTTCTGGCGAGCCTCGACCCTCGGAGCAAGAAAGGCGAAGCTTTCCCCGGCGAGATCCTTGAACTTGGCAGACATCCATCCGTCTTTCAGGATCGCGTGTATCTCCAATCGGGGGGATGGGGGCGCTTCTTGCGGCCCGAGCCGTCGTCGTGCGGGGGCCGCTTCGGGCGGGGGCTCTTCGCCCGAAGTCAGGGCCGGTGCGCCCACGAGGTAAACCGTGGAGCGGACTTCTGCATCGACGGACCAGGGGGCGAGGATCAACTCACGGGCCTTGATCGCGAGCCAGAGGTCGCCGCTATGGCCGAGGGCGAGCGGCTTGACGAGGTCGTCGATGCGGCCAGAGAGCGGATTCAGGGTTCCCAGGCGATCGCTCAGGGCATCGTCGAGGAGCCTGTCCGCGACCAGCTTGAGGAGTTGCTTATTGAGGACGTAGGTGAAATCGTAGTCGAAGGCCGAGAGGAGGCCGCCCAGACTCCAGTCAACCTGAGCATCGCCTCCCACGAATTCGAGCCGCCCGTCGGGGGTCCACTGCGGCTTTCGCGTGGCCGTCACCACGGCCTGAACGTCTTGGCTTGCGGTCAAGCCCACCGGCAACGGCCCGGCCTTGACCAAGGTCGCATTCAGATCGACGCCCAGCTTGGCGACCACCTTGATCAACCCCTGCTCGCTCGACACCGAAAGGCTGTTCAAGTCCACATCGTAGGCGAGGTCGACGTCCAGGGAGGTCAAGCTCCTGATCGGCTTCATAACCGTCTTCTCGACATCGCGCACGACGGGGACGACTTCGTCCACCATGATTTCCGAAACCTTTTCGACCATCACCGTGTTGAAGAAGAAGACCGGGAAGAGGACGCCCAGTGCGACCTGACGCTTCTCGGGCACCAGCGACCGCACGGTTTTGGCGACCTTTCGAGTGGTCTCGAAGGTCTCCTTCACGATCACCGTGTGCGGAACCAAGGTCTCGACATTGGTCGGGATGTCCTTGATCAGTTGGTTGCCATGCTTCCACGAAAGGTAGGGCAGGTGACGTTGCCCCTCGGGGCGCTCCTTGACCGCTTCCTGGATCAGATCTCGCTCGATCGATCCGAGAGGGATGATCAGTTCAACAGGAACGACCGACCCGGGGCCTTGCTCTCCCTTTGATGCTGTCACGCAAAGCGGCCCTCCCAGGCAGATCACCGTCGCGAGGCAGATCCGTCGAAACACGAAGGGCATGTCGCCGCTCCTTGGTGCTCAGGGCTTGGACGACGCTCTGGCTGCCTTGCATGGCGATGATCGATTCCGTCCGGGTGAACCCTTCTGCTCGCAGGCGAGCAGAGCCTTTGCGCAAGCTTCGTTCCGTCTGCAAGGACCGCCGGAGCCCATCCTCGGCCTGGGAACATCCCCAGCCTCTTGATTGCGCCACCCTGGGCTCGCGATCCTTCTTCCAGAAATCGTTCCAGATCGACCCTAGCAAGAACCACGAAGTGGTCTTATCGAATGGGTGTCGAGCTACGCAGATGTGATGCCAAACCCCGGGATGTCTCAGAAGTCGGTGAGCAACTGGACCTGGAACAGCGTGCCGCTCTGGCCGGCGAAGTAGCCGTACAGGACGTTGTCGGCGGCCGAGTGGTTGATGCGCTTGGCCTCGAAGGTGGCGCGGACGTTGCGGTGGGCGAAGACGTACCAGTTGGCGCCGCCGCCGTAGTCGCTGCCGTCGCCGAACCGGCCGAAGACGCCGGACGTCCGGGCGAACAGCTCGAATCGCTTCGGGATCAGGGCGTACGAGCCCTGCACGAAGCCGCCGACGTCCGCGATGTCGTCGAGCGCCCCGCGCGGGGCGCGGCCGTTCGGCTCCAGGTCCGTGATCCATCGGGTGTAGGCTTCGGTGGAGAGGCTCAGGCCGCGGTATTTCAGCGAGAGGTCGTACGAGGCCAGCAGGACGTGGGCGGCCTGGATGGTCACGCCCGGCGCGAGGGCGTCGCGCTGATACAGCGGCGTGCCGTCGGAGAGGCGCAGGATGGTGTTCTCGGGGTTGGTCTGGCCCAGCGCCAGGTTGGGCTCGCGGCGGCTGCGGTTGTAGACGACGCTCGCACCCAGCCGGACGACGGGGGATTCGTGGTGTTCCTCGTCGGCGTAGCCCGGCCCGAACGAGCCCAGCGGCTCCCACCAGGCGTTCGCCGCGTAGGTCATGTTGGTGGTCGTCCGGCTCGCGGTGTTGATGACGGAGCTGAGGTCGTCGAAGACGCCGGCGTAGTAGTAGACGTTGCGGACCGGCTCGCCCTGGGCCCAGACGCCGGGGCTGATGCCGGGGCGGAAGAACGTGTTGGCCATCGTCCGGTCGACCCCCAGCGGATAGCGGGCCGACTCGATCCACTCGCGCGTCCCGGGGACCTTGTAATAGCCCGAGCTGGCGATGAACGCCTTCGAGAACTCGTAGCTCACCAGGCCGAACGCGATCGTCTGGTTCGTCGCCGAGGTGCTGAACACCGTGGCGTTGAACCGGAGCCGAGGGTCGAACGCGAACCCCGAGAAGCTGAACCAGTTCCGGTTGAGGGTGAAGAAGCTGCGGTTGCGCACCGGGAGGATCAGGCCCGCGGAATCGGTCCAGCTCTCGACGGAGCGGGCGAAGCCCGTGTAGCGCACCTGCGTCGTGACGTTCAGCTTCAGCGAGAACGGCGTCCGCTGGCGGTCGGACGGCGCGACCAGGACGTAGCCCTTGTCGTAGGCGCCCGCGATGAACGATCGCGACGACCAGGCGACGTCCGATTCCGGGATCGACTCGTCGCCCGCATCCATCAACGCCGAGAAGGCGCCGCGCTCGGCCCTCCAGGCGCCCGTGGAGTCGACCGAAGAGGACGAGGACGACCCGGCGTCCGGCGACGAATCCGACGCCTCGGCGGGCGTCGACGCCCCCCCGGGATCGTCGCCGGCCTCCGCGGGGGTAGGCGTCGCCTCGTCGACGATCGCGGGCAAGGTCGTGGCGGGCGGCTCGGGCGACCCTTCCCGCGCCCGGTCGGCCAGCTTGCGGTTCTCGTCGGAGAGCCGCCGGATCTGCTCGGCCTGCTCGGCCACGACCCGCTCCAGCCGGCGGAATCGCTCCTCGACGTCCGTCGGCGTCGGCTCCTGGGCCCAGGCCGTCGCGAACGTCAGGCTCGATGCGACCAGGGCCAGGCAACTCCGCAGGAGCGCCCGCGCCGGTCGCGATGCGCGGTCTATGGGCACGACGACCTCCTCGACGCAGTAAGCCTCCTTCGATTAATCGGCCCAGGCCGCAACGTCGCTTCAACCATTCGTCGGGCGCTCGACGAACCTGGCGCGGAAGCCGACATGATGATGGTGAAACTGATGAAATTGTTGAAACGGAAAATTCTGTAAAAATCGTCCGATGGGATGGAGGAAGGCGGCGGCTCATGGATATCGTGGAGTGGTCCCGATGGGAGTCCGAAACGGTCCGCGGGCGAGCGAAAGGTGAGATTGGGATGGATGCGACGAATGATAGGGCGGCGTGGTTCCAGGGGGGCGAGGCGGTTTGCAGCGTGACGCCGGAGGCTCGCAGCCGGGCGTTTCGCCTGGTGCTGCTGGGGCCGCCGGGGGTGGGGAAGGGGACGCAGGCGGAGTTGCTGTGCAAGTCGCTGGGGACGTGCCACCTGTCGACGGGCGACGTGTTCCGGGCGGCGTCGTGCCAGCACGACCCGAGCCCGGCGTTGCGATCGGCCCTCGACGCGATGAGGCGCGGGGAGTTGGTGTCGGACGGCCTGGTCGTGACGATGGTGGAGGAGCGTTCGGGATGCCTGGGATGCTGCGGCGGCTTCCTGCTCGACGGCTTCCCGCGCACGGTCTCGCAGGCCGAGGCGCTCGACGATCTGCTGGTCCGCCAGGGCGTATCGCTGGACGCCGTCCTCTCTTATGAACTGCCGCTGCCCGAGATCGTGGACCGCCTGAGCGGCCGGCGGACGTGTTCGAAGTGCAAGGCGGTGTATCACGTCACGGCCCGCCCCCCTCATAAGGAGGGGATCTGCGACCTCTGCGCCGGCTCGCTGATCCAGCGCGAGGACGACCGGCCCGAGTCGATCCGGGTCCGGATGCAGGCTTATGAGGAGAGCACGCGGCCCCTGGCCGATTATTATGAGAGGTCCGGTCGCCTGGTCGCGGTGACGGCCGACGGCGCGCCCGAGGACATCCTGGAGCGGTCGCTCCGGGAACTTCAGGCTCGGGCGACCCTGGCGCGGCACTGATCTTGCCCGGGCCTACATGGTGAAGGGGGAGGCCGGCCGCGACGAGGAAGAGGCCGAGCCTCCGGGATTTCCCATGTGTTATAATCCTACGTATCAGGATGTCGACGTCGGCGTCACCGTCCGACCCCCCCGCCGTTGGAAATGAGGCGGAAGCGGGGAGATCGACGCGTTCCGATACTCTGGAGAAGGCCCAGATGCTCAGGCTCTTGCTGCTCGCCGCGCCGTGGTTCCTCAACCCTCCCGAAGAGCGCGAGATGACGGAGCGCATGGTCCCCCACGGATTCCACGGCAACTACTGGGGCCCGGCGGCCACCCAGGCCCGCAAGGACGGCCAGCTCCCGCCGATCGCCATGACGCCCCATATGCAGCGCTGGGACGCCTGGGGCCGGCAGCACCTGCGCAGCGGCGACGTCGTCTTCCGGATGGGGGACGCCCGGGTGGCGAAGGGCTGGTTCCCGATGAGCCGGTTCCTGGCCAACGCGAGCAACAGCAAATTCTCGCACACCGGGATCGTCTCGATCGAGGACGGCGAGCCGGTCGTCTACGACACCACCCGGACGAGCGTCGCCCGCCAGCCGTTCTGCGTCTGGATCCTGGACAACGTGGGGAACTTCGGCGTCAAGCGACTCCGGCCGGAGTATCGCGACAAGATCCCCCAGGTGATCGAGTACTGCCACGACGTCTACGCCAAGCAGGTCCCGTTCGACTATGAGCTGGGCCTGGACGACTCGGCGCTGTACTGCGTGGAGCTGACCGAGAAGGCTTTCCGACACGCCGGGCTCAAGCTCTCCGACCCGATCCGCCTCGGCGACATGGAGCGCGCCGGCGACTACCCTATCCAGATGATGGGGATCGCCTCGGCGTCCAAATGGGCGCTCGACAAGCCCCTCTCGTTCGAGCAGGAGGTCTTCTTCCCGGGCAACGAGCGGCACGGGATCTGGTCGTCGTCGAAGCTCCAGGAGGTCGTGGCGCCGACGTTCACGCCGGGCTATCCGTTCATGGCGGACCACGGCGTCCCCAAGATGGTCTCGGTCGCCAACTGATCCCGGGCGAGGCCGGCCTTCGCCGTCATCGGATCGTATATTTCCGGGCCCCGGTGCCGTCGTCCCGAGGGGTCGCGGCCCCCGGGGCCCGGTCGCGCGCCCCGGTCGATCGCCAGATCAGCCCCGCCGCGACCAGGCCGAGGAGCGTCGACTCCATGGCCGTGTTGACCTCCACCCCGCCGACGCGCCGGTAGAGCACCAGGTCGACGTAATGGAGCGAGATGGCCCGGACGGCGAGGAATCCCAGCAGCACGGCGACGGGCCCGAAGGCCGCGAGCGTGCGCAGGGACCGCGCCCGGATCGCGACCGCCGCGACGGCGATCGCGGCCAGGGTCGCGACCGCGACGGCGGCCAGGATGACCTGCACCTGGAACCCACGGCGGATGTCGTACCAATCCCCCTCGACGGCCCGCTGCCGGAAGGCCGCCGCGAGCCTCCATTGCAGGCCGAACGGCCTGGCGACGGCCAGGGCGGCGAACAGGGCCGCCAGCCCCAGCCATGCGAGCGAGCCGAGCCGGCTCTCGCGCCCCCGGCCCTCGCGCCAGGCCCAGCCGCAGAACATCGCCAGCCACAGGTAGGCCGCCGTGGTGATCCAGGGGGGGAGCCCGGGGCCCGCGTCGGTCGTCGCGGCGAGGAGGAAGGTCGGCTCCAAGGGGGAGGCTCCCGGGGTTAGGATCGCGCCGGGGGCCACAACGCCCCCGACGGCTCCATCCTAACCTAGATCGCCCCGCCTGCCATGTCGCCGATCCCCGGACGGCCGGATCCTTCGCTCGTCAGCGCCGCGGGCCGCCGGGCGGGCGGCGACGGCCGGGAGGGGCCGGCCGATCGGCGGCGGCCTTCAGCTCCTTCTTCTGGGCGTCGGTCAGGATCTCGGCGAGGGCGGCGTCCACCTTCGCCTGGAGTTCGTCCACCTTCGCCCGCTGCTCCGGGGTGAGGTTCAGGGCCTTCCGAACCGGCGGCGACAGCACCTCGCCGGGACGCGCCGCGGGGGTGCCGGGGAAGCCGGGCGGGGGCCCGCCGGGGGGAGGCCCGCCGGGGCCGAAATCGAAGTCGGGCGTGTCGGAGTGCTCGGCCTCGCCCAGCGCCGTCAACTCGGCCTTCGTCACGGCCCCGTCCCCGTCCGCGTCGGCGCGGGCGAACAGGCCCAGCAGGCGGGCGTCGGAGACCTCGGCCTTCGTCAGCTTGCCGTCGCCGTCCTTGTCGAACGCCGTCATCCGCCCGACCAGGTCCTCGACGTCGGCCGCCTTCGAGAGCGACGGCCCGCCGCCAGGCCCCTGCGCCAGCACGACCGCGACGATCAGCGTGGAAATCATGAGATCACCTCTCGATCGATGAAGGGCTCAGGCGTTCCGCAGGCGGGCGTCGCGCAGGGCGTGCAGGACGTGATCGTCGGGCGTGCGGCCGAGGATCACGTCGAACGCGGCGGTCAGCTCGCCCGTCTTCGAGTCCGCGACGGGCTTGAACTCGGCCATCAGCAGCTCGCGGTCGAAGACGCTGATGCCCCCCTGGACGACGCCGTCGACCTTGTTGCCGGGGTGGCCGGCGATGTTGATCTGCGAGGTCAGCAGGTCGCGGTCGCCCTTCTTGATCTTGAAGTGGATGTGAGGGGCGGGGCGGCCGGGATAGGGGACCGGCTTGATGGTGCGGAAGCGGTACTCGCCCGTGGCGCCGGTGGTGAACCGGCCGAAGCCCTGGAAGTTCTTGTCCTGCTTCGCGGCGTTCCGGCCGCTGTCGGCCGAGTGCAGGTAGACCTGGTTGGCGTCGCACTGCCAGATCTCCATCGTCAGGCCCTTCAGCGGGGTGCCGGCGACGTCGAGAATCCGGCCGTGCAGGTGCGTGATCTCGCCCACGGCGGGCGTGAGCGAATCGCCCAGGACGATGAGGTCGTTGTCCTGGTCGAGCGGGAGCTTGTCCGGGTAGAACGGCCCCTCAGTCCGCGAGGGCGTGCGGGCCAGCTCCTCGGCGAACAGCCCGCGCGTGGTGAAGAACGCCGCGCCCGTCGCGACGGCGCCCAGGAAGGCGCGACGGTCGGTCGGGCGGAGGATGGGGGAGGTCATGGCGAGGTCCCTCGGTCGGTTTCCGGCGGTTGTGGTGGAGTCGGCCCCGCCGCCTCCTCGCGACGTCGCCGACGTCTACAAGGGTAGGGGGGCGCACCCCCGGATTTGAAGGGCCGTCGCCGCGGAATCGCGTAACAGAATGTAACGCCCGCGCCCGGGCCCGATCACCCCGCCGGCGGCGCGGTCCCCTTCTCGGCCATCGACCGCACCATCGCCGCGGCCGATTCGCGGCCGAAACGCCGCTGGGACCGGCGCATGTAAGGGGAGCCCAGGCGGGCGAGGAGCAGATGGGGGCGGGAGTAGGCTTCCACGTCGTAGAAGACCTCGTCGGTCCGCGCGTCCCAGTCGACGAGGAACCGCTCCTCGCCCGAGCCGACGTGGTCGGGGAGGGTCCCGTAGGCGAAGCCGAAGCGGGCGAAGGGGACGGCCGGGTCGTCTTCGTCCACGACGTAGACGACCCGGCAGGCGTTGAGCCACCAGAGCCCCAGGCGGTGGGCGACGATCGCCACGACCTCCCCCTCGCGGATCGGGGCCCCGGCCGGCTGGATCTCGGCCCAGCCGATGCGGAACTGGTCCCAGCGCCGGAGGGCGGCCTTCGCGCGCTCGAACGCCTCGCGGCCGGCCCCGATCCGCTCGCGGGTGTGGTTCAGGCGGTAGTCGGCCGGGGGGGAGGGGTCGGCCGTCGCGCCGACGGGGGAGTAGGTGAAGTCGAGCTTCGCCTGCCCTTCGAGGAACTTCCGGACGGTTTCGGCAGACGGTTTGCGGAGGCTGTGCATCGACTTCACCGTGAGATTCAACCCAAAAGGACGCGGGACGATCCCATGCACGCGAATCCCGAACCATCGCCCCCGGTCCTGGTCGCGGGGGCCAGCGGCTACATCGGCGGCCGGCTCGTCCCGGCGCTGGAGCGTCGCGGCGGCCGGATCCGCTGCCTGGCCCGCAAGCCGGACGAGATCCGCGAGAAGTTCGGCACCGGCGTCGAGCCCGTCGAGGGGGACGTCCTGGACCGCGCCTCGCTCGACGCCCCGCTGAAGGGCGTCCACGTCGCGTACTACCTCGTCCACCTGATGGCGAACGACGGCGACTTCGAGGAGAAGGACCGCGAGGCCGCCACGAACTTCGCCGAGGCCGCCAGGGCCGCCGGCGTGCGCCGGATCGTCTACCTCGGCGGCCTGGGCGACGACTCCGACCCGAATCTCTCGCCGCACCTGAAGAGTCGCCACGAGGTCGGCCGGATCCTCCGCGACGTCTCGGGCGTGGAGACGATCGAGTTCCGGGCCTCGGCGATCCTCGGCCCCGGCAGCCTCTCCTACGACATGGTGAAGACCCTGACCGACCGCCTGCCGGTGATGGTCTGTCCGCGGTGGCTCTCCACGCCCACGCAGCCGATCGCCGTGGACGACGTGGTCGCCTACCTGACCGCGGCCCTCGACCTCCCCCCCGGCGAGGGCCGCATCGTCGAGATCGGCGGCGCCGACGTGGTCCCGTACCGCGCGCTGATCGAGGAATACGCCCGCCAGAAGCGCCTGCATCGGGTCTTGATCTCGGTCCCGGTCCTCTCGCCGTGGCTCTCCGGCCTGTGGCTGGCGCTGGTGACGCCCAACAAGTTCAACGTCGGCCGCCACCTGATCGAGGGCCTCAAGAACCCCACCGTCGTCCGCGACGACGCCGCCCGCGCCCTCTTCCCCCGCATCCGCCCCGTCGGCGTCGCCGAGGCCGTCCGCCACGCCGTCGCCGAGGGCGACGAGCGGGACGCCAGGGTCGCGGCATGAGGCCCCGCGGCGAAAATCCCGACTCGACGGGCGAAAGGTGAAATCCCCTCGCCCCGTCCGAGGATCATTCGACGATAGAGGTCTTTGGCAAGCCGGAATCGGTCGACGGGCCGTGGGAGGGATTTCGGGTGCCGCGGGCCATCGAAACCTCCTCCCCAGAATCCTGGATCGGGGCCGACGCCGCCCCAAACTCGGGGACGGTCAGAAAAATCGGAGACTCCTCGCGGAACACCACCAGGGATCGACGTAAGTCTTGAAGGGACAGTGGCCCGGCCGGCCCGGCCGGGCGTCCGCGACTCATCGGGAGACGATCCTCCCCACGCCTCGGCCCTCGACGCCCGGCCGGGCCGGCCGGGCCACTGTTCCCGATCGATCCCGGTGGTGTTCCGCGAGGAGTGTCGAAAAACGAAATCGACTTCGACGAACGAAACCAGTCGAATATCGAGCTTAATGCTTTGTTGGTAAACGGGTTGTATCGCGGCAAGTCGAGGCCGACGGCGCGCGGACGAACCCAGTCGAAGCCGCGTCGGCCGGGGCGGCCGTCCGCTTGAGGAATTCCGACTTCTCGGGTTCGGGATGCTCCGCTACCATGCCGCGGCCCGGCTGGCGACGCCCCGCGCACGAGGCGCGGGGGGCCAGGCGTCGAGACATGGAGGCGGACGCATGACGATCTACGACGGGGTCATGGCGGCGGTGCTGATCGCCGCGATGATCCGGGGGGCGTGGCGGGGGATCACCTGGCAATTGGCGAGCATCGGCTCGCTGGTCCTGGGCTACCTGTTCTCGTACCCGGTCTCGGCCGTCATCGCCCCCAGGCTCCCCGGCACGCCCGAGGCCGCCCGCGCCATGTCGATGGCCGCGGCCTACGTCGTGGTTTCGAGCGCCGTGTTCGGCGTCGCCTGGATGGTCCGCAACACCATCCGGAAGCTGAAGTTCGACGCCTTCGACCGCCACCTGGGGATGATGCTGGGCGGCGTGGAAGGCGTGGCGGTCGGGATCCTGGGGACCATGCTGGTCGTCAGCGTCTCGCCGTCCGCCCGCACGCCCATCTTCACCAGCACGTCGGGGAAGGTCGTCAACACGATCGTCGGCTTCGTGGGCCCGATCCTCCCGGGCGAGATCCGCACGGCGCTGGCGCCGTACTGGCCGAAGGACGCCGCCGCCATCGCCGCGGGCGAGCCCGCGCCGGCGGCCGACGTGGCGGAGGCGACCCCGGCCGAGACGCCCGCCCGCCCCGCCCCGTCGGCGATCGCCTCCCGCGCCTCCGCCCGGCTCGACGCCCAGGTCGGCCCGGTCGCCGGCGACGTCGCGGACGACGCGGAGCCCGCCGCCGAGGCCCCCGCGCTCCCCTCGGCCCGCCAGGTGATGGACGGCCTGGTCGACCACGGCCGGAAGAAGGCCGAGCAGGCCCTCGTCGAGGCGCTCGACACGGACGACGCCGACGGCAAGGCGGGCTCGCTCCGCGAGCTGTTCGAGAAGGACAAGGCCCGGCTCCAGCAGGCCGTGACCGGGACCGTCGACGAGACCCGGGGCAAGCTGACCGACCAGGTCCAGGGGGCCGTCGCGGAGACCCGCGACAAGGTGGTCGAGCAGGTCCAGGGCCGTACGGGCCAGCTCCAGGGGAAGGCGGGCGAGGTCCAGAAGAAGGCCGAGCAGTACCGCGCCCGCGTCGCCCAGGCCCAGGAGCAGGTCCGCCGCGCCCGCCAGCGCCTGGAGCAGGGGGCCGACGGCGCGGTCGACCAGGCCCAGAAGCGCATCGAGAAGTCGCTCACCGACGCCATCGACAAGGGCCTGAGCAAGCTCGGCCTCCCCGACGCGCCGGCCCCGGCCCCCAAGGCGGCCCCCTGATGGCCGGCCCCCAGGAGATTCGCCTGGAGATCGGCGACCGCCCTATCAACCTGATCCAGGTGTTGAAGCGGGCGAACGTCGTGATGTCCGGCGGCGAGGCCAAGAACCTCGTCGCCGACGGCCTCGTCCGCGTCAACGGCGAGCCCGAGTTCCGCAAGCGCCGGCAGATGGCCCGCGGCGACGTCGTCGACATCGACGCCGAGGGCACCCCCCGCATCATCCTCGACTGACTTCCTCATAATATAAGGGAGAGGCGGCGAGCCCCGGTCAGCGGAAGCCGCCGGCGACGTCCAGGGTCTCGCCGGTGATCCAGCCGGCCTCGTCCGAGGCGAGGAAGGCGACGGCCGGCGCGACGTCGCCGGGACGGCCGATGCGGCCGAGCGGCGCGGCGGCCTCGAACTGGACTCGCATGTCCCCCTCGGCGAAGCCCGCCGCGTGGACGCCCTCGGTCTCCACCATCCCCGGGTTCACCGAGTTGACCCGGATCTTGCGCGGGCCCAGTTCCTTCGCGAGCGACCGCGTGATCGCGTCGACCGCCGCCTTGGTGGCCGAGTAGACCGAGGACGACGGCGGCGCGGCGGTGGCGACCACGGAGCTGATGTTGACCACCGAGCCCCCCTCGGGCCCGAACCGCCGGACGGCCTCGCGGGTGGCCAGGAGCAGGCCCAGCACGTTCAGGTCGAACTGGGCGTGGAACAGCTCCGGCGTCACCTCCTCGATGGGGGCGAACCGGTAGATCCCCGCGTTGTTCACCAGGACGTCGACCCGTCCGAACGCCTTCACCGCCTCCTCGAAGGGCCGCGCGACCTGGGCGGGCTCGGACAGGTCGGCCTGGACCGCGACCGCCCGGCCGCCGGCCGCCTCGATCGCCTTCACGACCCGGTCGGCGCCCTCGCGGTCGGAGGCGTAGTTCACGACCACCGCCGCCCCCTCGGCCGCCAGGTTCCGGGCGATCTCCGCGCCGATCCCCTTGGACGCCCCCGTCACCACCGCCACCTTGCCGTCGAGCTTCGCCATCGGATCATCCTCCGCCTAAGGTTCCCGCCGGGCCTGGACGCCGGGTATCCTAGGGGGGCCTTTCGGACGGACAAGTACGCACCGATCGGTTAGTGCCACGCACCGATCGGTAAGTGCCCTGGGGAGGAAGCGCGATGGAAGGGCCCGTCGGCCGCTGCGGCCTGGAGGCGACGCTCGACATGATCGGCGGCAAGTGGAAGCCGATCATCCTGTGGCGGCTGCGGCTGTCGGACGCCACCCTCCGATTCGGCGAGCTGCGCCGGCTGGCGGCGGGCGTCAGCGAGAAGGTCCTCGCCCAGCAGCTCCGCGAGATGGCCCGCGACGGCCTGGTCTCCCGCCGCGACTTCGGCGAGGTCCCCCCGCGCGTGGAGTACGCCCTCACAGACCTGGGCGTCTCCCTCTCCGAAGCCCTCCGCCCCCTCTGCGAGTGGGGCCGCGTCCACGGCGAGGCGATGGCCGGCGCCTTTCAGGCGCCGACGTGCGAGGTCCGGTCGGGCGAGGGCGAATAGCGAGGCGTCCTCGCGATCACCTGCTCGTTGAACGCCTCGGGCGGCAGGTCCAGGGCGTCGGCCACGAGATCCCGGCCCGCCTTGCCCCATGCGACGTTGCGGAAGGCCCCGTCACGCCACAGGGCGGCGATCGGGGACTGGAACGGGAACGATTCGAGGATCGGTATGTCGGCGGTCAATTCTTCGACCGACCGATACCGCTCCAGGTTCGCGACGAAGACGGGCGGGGCCTCGCCGGGACGGTCGGGCCCCGGGACCGACTCGTCGAGGACGTCCAGCATCGCGAGGTCGTAATGCGACCAGGGCGCGACGACCAGCAGGACGGCCGTCCCTCCCGCGGGCGGCGCGGACGGCTCCCACCAATGGAGGCGGCTGGCCCGCACGACGGCCGGCAATTCACGAGACGCCCGATCCTGCTCCCGCGACGGAGAAGAGTTGGGGCTTGCGGCGAGAAGGTCCTGGAATCGCGTCATGGCTTGGTATACCTGGCGACGCCGTCGTGGACCCATTCGCCCCCCGACGCGAGGATGCGGCGGATCTCGCTCGACTGGACTGTGGGTTCACCGAGCACCAGGCCGTCGATCCGGACCGAATTCGTGACGACGAGGTCGACCGAATCGTCGGCGATGCAGAGGGCCGTGTTCGGGCATATGAGAAAGTCATGACCCTGCGACGCGAGCTGTTCCAAAGTATCGCCTTTCCTGCACCCTCGCCAGCCCGGGTCCAGGACGGCCCTGCGTTGCTGATTGAGGATCGAAGGCTCCTCCCCCTCGCCGCCGAGGTTGATCTTCGTGATGGCTCGTCCCGTGCTCACCTCGCCCACCCCCGGTCGCCGCGCCTTCGGGACGCCCACCCGGCGGCGGGCCCGATCTCCACCGACGCCCCGCAAGAAGTATCGGCGACCTCCGATGAAATTCTAAAGCCCTCGCCGGCGTCCGCAAGCCCGGGGGGGCTCCCGGGCCGAGGGGCGACCGGGAGCCGTCGAGACGTCGCCGACGATCGGCCCTTGTCGCGGTGCATGATGCAAGGCGGGCCGAGGGTGTGCTAAGATCGAACCCCTCTCCCGACCGCAAGGCGTCGCGGGCCTTGGCGCGTGTTTCGTCCCGAACAGATCGACGGTGAGGCGCATGAGTCCGATCGACGTGGCGGTGATCGTGGTCTACATCCTCGGGTGCACGGCGCTCGGGGGGTGGATCGGGAGCAGGGGCGACCAGGGGCTCAAGGGGTACTTCCTCGGCGAGCGGAACATGCCCGTCTGGGCGGTGATGATCTCGATCGTCGCCACCGAGACCAGCACGGTGACGTTCCTGAGCGTCCCCGGCGAGGCGTACAAGGGGAACTTCGAGTTCCTGCAGCTCCCCATCGGCTACGTCGTGGGCCGGATGGTCATCGCGGCCTTCCTCCTGCCGTCGTACTTCCGGGGCCAGATCGAGACCGCCTACCAGGTCCTCGGCAACCGCTTCGGCCAGGCGACCCGGCGCACGGCGTCGACGCTGTTCCTGGTGACGCGGACGCTCGCCGACGGCCTGCGGCTGTTCCTGGCGGCCACCGTCCTGAACATCATCACCGGCTGGCGGATCGAGGTGGCCATCGTCGCCGTCGAGGCCGCGACGATCGTCTACACCTACCTCGGCGGCGTGAAGGCCGTCATCTGGGCCGACGTCCTCCAGTTCACCGTCTACATCGTCGGCGCCCTGATCGCCCTGTACGTCCTGGTGAACAAGCTCCCCGGCGGCTGGAACCAGCTCATCGACACGGCCACGGCCGCCGGCAAGTTCCAGACCTTCGACTTCTCGTTCACCCTGGCCAAGCCCTACACCTTCTGGGCCGGGCTGATCGGCGGCATGGTCCTGAACACGGCGACGCACGGGGCGGATCAGATGATGGTCCAGCGCTACCTGGCGGCGCGGTCGCAGCGGCAGGCGGCCGGGGCCCTGATCGCCAGCGGGTTCGTGGTGTTGGCCCAGTTCGCCCTGTTCCTGTTCATCGGCGTGTCGCTCTATGTGTTCTTCGGCGAGTTCCCGCCGGGGCCGGCGGCGGCGCAGTCGGACCGGGCGTTCTCGCAGTTCATCGTCCAGGAGCTGCCGACGGGCATCAAGGGGATGGTCGTGGCGGCGGTGTTCGCGTCGGCGATGGGCGTGCTGTCCGGCTCGCTGAACGCCTCGGCGTCGACCCTCATCAACGACCTCTACCGGCCGATCACCGGCGACGCCGACGAGCGCCGGCTGATCCGGCTCTCCAAGGGGGCGACGATCGCCTTCGGCGTGCTCCAGGCGGCGGTGGCCGTGTGGGCCACCGGGCTGACCTCCAGCGTGGTCTCCAACGCCCTGGCGATCGCCGGGTTCACGACGGGGATCCTGCTGGGCCTGTTCGTGCTGGGGAACCTGACGAGGGACGTGGGGCAGGGGGCCGCCCTGACGGGGATGGCGGCGGGCGTGGCGGCGGTGACGTTCGCCAAGTTCGGCGTCCCGGCCGTGTGGCCCGACGTCCCGCCGCTGGCCTGGCCCTGGTTCGCCCTGGTCGGATCGACGACCACGTTCCTGGTCGGCCTGGCCGCCGGCCGCATCTTCCCCACCCGCCTCGCCCCGGCGGCCGAGTCCCTCCAACCGACGATCTGAGCGAGTCCCGAACGATGGCGCTGGAAGACCACCTGCTGACCGAGGCCCGCAACCCCCTCTCCACGGCCATCGACGCCGCCGGGGCGGCGGGCATCGTCGCGATCATGAACGACGAGGACGCCAAGGTCGTCGAGGCCGTCCGGGCCGAGGCGGCGAACGTCGCGAAGGCCGTGGAGTGGACCGCCGAGCGGTTCCGGCGCGGCGGCCGGCTGATCTACGTCGGCGCCGGCACCTCCGGCCGGCTCGGCGTGCTCGACGCCTCCGAGTGCCCCCCCACCTTCAGCACGCCGCCCGAGATGGTCGTCGGCCTGATCGCCGGCGGCAACGCCGCGCTGACGCGGTCGATCGAGGGGGCCGAGGACCACGCCGAGGTCGGCGCGGCCGAGATCGCCGCGATGGACGTGACCGACCGCGACATCGTCGTCGGCATCGCCTCGTCCGGCCGCACCCCCTACGTCCTGGGGGCCGTCCGCGAGGCGAAGGCCCGGGGGGCGGCGACCGTCGGGGTCGCCTGCAACCGGCCGAGCCTGCTGGGCGCCGAGGTCGACCTGGATATCGCCCTGCTGGTCGGCCCCGAGGTCATCTCGGGCTCGACCCGGCTGAAGGCCGGCACGGCGACGAAGATGGTCCTGAACATGATCACCACCGGGGCCATGGTCCTGATCGGCAAGACCCTGGGCAACCGGATGATCGACTTCACGCCGGTCAACGAGAAGCTGCGGATCCGGGCCCGCCGGATGCTCCGCGAGCTGGCCGAGGTCGACGACGCCCGCGCCGTCGAGCTGCTGGCGGCGGCCGGCGGCCGGCTCAAGGTCGCGCTGGTGATGGAGCTGGCGGGCGTGGGGCCGGCCGAGGCCGAGGCGCTGTTGCAGGCCCACGGCGGGCTGGTGCGGAAGGCCGTGCAGGCGAAGACGGGGGCGAGCCGGATATGAGCGACGCGACGACCGACGTGCTGTTCCTGGGCGTCGACGGCGGCGGGACGTCCACGGTGGCCCTGCTCGGCCTGGCCGACGGGACGGTCGCGGGCCGCGGCCAGGCCGGTCCGTCCAACGCCAAGGCCGTCGGCACGGCCGCGGCGCGGACCGCGCTGGAGGAGGCGATCGCCGGGGCGTTCGCGGCGGCCGGGCTGTGGCCTCGGGCCGTGGCGGTCGCCTGCCTGGGCGTCGCCGGCTTCGACCGCCCCGAGGACAAGGCCCTGCTGGGCGAGTGGTCCGTCGCCGGCAACTGGGCCGACCGCCTGGTTTTGGTCAACGACGGCGACCTCGTCGTCGCCGCCGGCACGCCCGAGGGCTGGGGCGTCGGCGTGATCTCGGGGACGGGCTCCATCGCCGTCTCGCGCGCCTCCGACGGCAGGAAGTCCCGCGCCGGCGGCTGGGGCGTGACCTTCGGCGACGAGGGGAGCGCCTACGCCGTGGCCGTCGCCGCGCTGCGGCTGATCGCCCGCCGGATCGATGGCCGCGACCCCGCGCCCGCCGGCCCCGACGCGCTGACCGAGTCCATCTGCAAGGCCCTGAAGATCGACGGCCCCGGCAAGATCGTCTCGGCCGTCTACGCCCCCGGCGTGGACCGCACCCGCATCGCCGGCCTGGTCCCGGCCGTGATGGAGGCCGCGGCGAAGGACCCGACGCTGATCGACCTGCTCATCAGGCCCGCCGCCCGCGACCTGGGCGAGACCGCCGCCGCCGCCGCCCGCTCGCTGGGCTGGCATTCCGGCCCGCTCCCCATCGGCCTGGCCGGCGGATTCCTCGTCGCCACCCCGTCCCTCGCCGACGCCCTGATGGCCGACCTCGGCGCCCGCGGCTACGAGCCGACCCCCACCCTCGTCCACGAGCCCGCCGAGGGGGGCCTCAACCTCGCCCGCCGCGCCCACGCGGGGGAGGCGATCGGCTAGCGATCGGCCATCTGGACTTGCGACCCGGCCCCGATACACTGGACCCCATCATCCCCTCATCCTGAGGTCGTGCGTCGGGCATTTCGGTCGGGTCAGGGCGTCCAGGAGCCACACCCATGCGCGTCTGTCGATTCTGCTGCGACGACCTGGTGCTGACCGGGTTCTACCGCGACGACGTGGTGATCCCGCTCGACCAGGCGGCCGAGCTGTACAGCCGCGAGACCGGCGACGAGATGATCCTGGCCGACACCGAGGATCTGCTGGACCTCCTCCCCCCCGGCGGCGCGTCCTACGAGCAGGCGAGGCGGCTCTACGACTGGATCGAGGAGCTGGACGTCATCTCGCTGGACGAGCTGACCATCCCCGCCGAGGACGTGCAGCTCCTGGTCCCGCTCCCCGCCCCTCGCAAGATGCTGTTCCTGGCCGGGAACTACTCCAAGCACCTCGCCGAGCGCGGGTACATGACCACCGAGCGCGAGGAGACGTTCCCCTACGTCTTCACGAAGCCCCCCAGCACCACGCTCACCCACCCCGGCGACCCGATCGTCATCCCGGAAGCCTCGCCCGACCAGATCGACTGGGAATGCGAGCTGGGCGTCGTCATCGGCCGGCGGTGCAGGGACGTGTCGGAGGCCGAGGCGCTCGATTACGTCGCCGGCTATACGGTCGTCAACGACGTCAGCGACCGCGCGTTCCGGCCCAACCCGGGCCGCAAGCCCCGCGAGCGCGACAAGTTCTTCGACTGGCTGCACGGCAAGTGGCACGACACGTTCTGCCCGATGGGCCCGTGCATCCTCTCGGCCGACGCCGTGGACGACCCCCAGGCGCTGCCGATCGAGCTGACGGTCAACGGCCAGGTGAAGCAGGACGCCACCACGGCGGAGATGGTCTTCCCCGTCGCGGCGGTGGTGTCGTTCATCTCCCGGTTCGTGACCCTGGAGCCCGGCGACGTGATCGCCACCGGCACCCCCTCGGGCGTGGGCTCGGCCACCGGGACCTTCCTCAAGCCGGGCGACGTCGTCCGCGCGACGATCGCGCCGATCGGGACGCTGGAGAATCCCGTCCGGGCCGAAAATGAGGATGCGTTCTAGCCCGCCGATCTGGGATAATCGCGGCCCGAAACGGAGAGTCGAAGCCGCCGCGTCCCCTAGATCGTCGGGAAGATTTGCATGACGTCGTTCCGCAAACTGATGGTGGCCAACCGGGGCGAGATCGCCATCCGCATCTTCCGCTCGGCGCACGAGCTGGGGATCCGGACGGTCGCCATCTACTCGCACGAGGATCGGTTCGCGCTCCACCGGCTGAAGGCCGACGAGGCGTACCAGATCGGCCAGGGCGGCGAGCCCATCCGCAGCTACCTGAACATCCCGGCGATCGTCGAGCTGGCCGTCGAGAAGGGGGTCGACGCGATCCACCCCGGCTACGGGTTCCTCTCCGAGAACGCCGAGTTCGCCCGCGCCTGCGCCGCGGCCGGCATCGCCTTCGTCGGCCCTTCGCCCGAGATCCTGGACAGGCTGGGCGACAAGGTCGCCGCGCGGGCCCTGGCCGAGTCGGCCGGCGTCCCGGTCCTGAAGGGGAGCGCCCCGGTCGTCCCGGGCGCGGAGGCCCGCAAGGTCGCCGAGGCGATGGGCTTCCCCGTCATCATCAAGGCGTCGATGGGCGGCGGCGGCCGCGGGATGCGCGTGGTCGAGAAGGCCGAGGACCTCGACGGCGCCCTGGAGCAGGCCCGCAGCGAGGCCAAGGCCGCGTTCGGCTGCGCCGACGCCTTCATCGAGAAGTTCATCGCCAAGGCCAAGCACATCGAGGTCCAGCTCCTCGGCGACAAGCAAGGGAACCTCGTCCACCTGTTCGAGCGCGACTGCTCGATCCAGCGCCGGCACCAGAAGGTCATCGAGATCGCCCCGGCGTACAACCTCGACGAGGGCCTGCGCGACGCCATCTGCGCCGCGGCCCTGAAGATCGGCGAGGCCGTCGGCTACCACAACGCCGGCACGGTCGAGTTCCTGGTCGACGACGAGGCCAAGACGTTCTCGTTCATCGAGGTCAACCCGCGGCTCCAGGTCGAGCACACCGTCACCGAGGTCGTCACGGGGATCGACCTGGTCAAGAGCCAGATCCTCATCGCCCAGGGCGAGCCGCTCTCCAACCCGGCCATCGGCATCGACGGCCAGGGCTCGGTCCACACCACCGGCTTCGCGATCCAGTGCCGGATCACGACCGAGGACCCGGCCAACAACTTCACGCCCGACTACGGCCGCATCACCCACTACCGGTCGTCGGGCGGCCCCGGCGTCCGGCTCGACGGCGGCTCCACCACCACCGGCGCCATCGTCACGCCGTTCTACGACTCGCTGCTGGTGAAGGTCTCCTGCTACGGCCGCCGCTTCGAGGACGCCGCCAACCGGATGGAGCGGACGCTCCAGGAGTACCGCATCCGGGGCGTGAAGACCAACATCCCCTTCCTGCTCAACGTCGTCACCGACCCCACGTTCCTGGAAGGCCGCTGCACCACCCGGTTCATCGACCAGACCCCCGGCCTGTTCGACTTCACCGAGCGCCGCGACCGCGCCACGAAGCTGCTGACCTACATCGCCGACGTCACCGTCAACGGCTTCCCCGGCGTCAAGCGCGACCCGGCGCTGAAGGCCCTGCGCGAGCCGGCGCCGCCAGCGTACGAGCACCTGGAGAAGGTCCCCGACGGCACCCGCCAGCGCCTGAAGGAGCTGGGGCCGGAGGGCTTCTCCAAGTGGGTCCGCGACCAGAAGCCGCTGCTGGTGACCGACACCACGTTCCGCGACGCCCACCAGTCGCTCCTGGCCACCCGGCTCCGCACCCGCGACATGCTCCGCGTGGCCGACGCCTACGCCCACCGCCTCCCCAACCTGTTCTCCCTGGAGATGTGGGGCGGCGCCACGTTCGACACCTCCATGCGGTTCCTCCGGGAAGACCCCTGGGAGCGCCTGGCCCAGTTGCGGGAGCGGATCCCCAACATCCTCTTCCAGATGCTCATCCGCGGCTCCAACGCCGTCGGCTACACCAGCTACCCGGACGACGTCGTCGACGCCTTCGTGAAGACGGCGGCCGACGCCGGCGTCGACGTCTTCCGCGTCTTCGACTCGCTCAACTGGGTCCCCAACATGGGGGCCTGCATCGAGGCCATCCGCAAGGCCGGCGGCATCTGCGAGGCCGCCATCTGCTACACCGGCGACGTCCTCGACCCCGGCCGGCCCAAGTACGACCTGAAGTACTACGTCTCCATGGCGAAGGACCTGGAGAGGCGCGGGGCCAACATCATCGCCATCAAGGACATGGCCGGCCTCTGCAAGCCCTCCGCCGCCGTCAAGCTGATCCAGACCCTGCGGCAGGAGGTCGGCCTGCCGGTCCACTTCCACACCCACGACATCGGCGGGGCCCAGGCGGCCAGCGTCCTGATGGGCGCCGAGGTCGGCCTCGACGTGGCCGACGGCGCGATGGCCTCGATGTCCGGCCTGACGTCGCAGCCCAGCCTCAACGCCATCGTCGAGTCGCTCCGCTTCACCGGCCGCGACACGGGCGTCGACCACGAGGCGCTCATCGACGTCAGCCGATACTGGGACGAGGTCCGCAACCTCTACAGGCCGTTCGAGTCCGGCCCGCGCTCGCCGGCGTCCGACCTGTACGACCTGGAGATGCCCGGCGGCCAGTACACCAACCTCTACCAGCAGGCCGTCGCCCTGGGCCTCGGGCCCCGCTGGTGGGAGGTCTGCGAGGCGTACGGCGTCGTCAACCGGATGTTCGGCGATATCGTGAAGGTGACGCCGTCGTCCAAGGTCGTCGGCGACATGGCCCTGTTCCTCGTCGCCAACAACCTGACGCCCGAGGACGTCTTGGACGCCGACCGCGAGCTGGCCTTCCCGGACAGCGTCGTCGAGTTCATGGAAGGCCGCCTCGGCCAGCCCCCGGGCGGCTTCCCGCCCGCCCTCCAGGCGCGGATCCTCAAGGGCAAGAAGCCCCTGACCGACCGACCCGGCGCCACCCTGCCGCCGGCCGACTTCGGCGCGATCCGCAAGAAGGTCGCCGAGATCCGCGGCGTCGACGACCCGGCCGAGGTCTCGCGGTTCGACGTCATGAGCTACATGATGTACCCCCGCGTCTTCCCCGACCTGGTGAAGCACGAGAAGGCGTTCTCCGACACCTCGGTCCTCCCCACCCCGCTGTTCTTCTACGGGGCCGAGCCGGGCGAGGAGAACCCGTTCGAGATCGAGCCGGGCAAGACCCTGATCGTCAAGCTCCTGGCCGTGGGCGAGCCCCACTCGGACGGCAACCGCACCGTCTTCTTCGAGCTGAACGGCCAGCCTCGCGAGATCGAGACCCCCGACCGCTCGCTGGCCTCGGCCGTCGTCGAGACTCCCAAGGCCGACCCCGCCGACCCCATGCAGATCGGCGCGCCGCTGCCGGGGCTGATCGTCGGCGTCGCGGTGGCCGTGGGCGACCCGGTCCGCAAGGGCCAGAAGCTGTTCTCCATCGAGGCCATGAAGATGGAGACCACCATCACCGCCGAGCGCGCCGGCCGCGTCGCCGAGCTCCCCGCCAAGGTCGGCCTCCAGGTCAAGGCCGGCGACCTGCTCCTCAAGCTGGCCGACGCCTGAGCGGAGATCCGACGGGTCGAGTGACGCGCGCCGTCCCCTCTCCCCCCGGGAGAGGGGGCCGCGCAGCGGCGGGTGAGGGTCGTCGGAGCGCGGAGGGCATGACGGACGCGCGACATCCTCGCCGGCTTACGCCAAGCATCCTTCTCCCCTCGTGGGAGAAGGTGGCCGCAGGCCGGATGAGGGGGCGACCGCCTTGGCATTAGAGAAGGATTTGAAGCCCCAAGCGCCTGGCGGATCCACCCCTCATCCGGCCCTGCGGGCCACCTTCTCCCTCAAGGGGAGAAGGGTTCGATCGCCGCAGCCGTGCCGAAATCCCGCGACCCTCACCCGCCGCTGCGCGGCACCCTCTCCCGGCGGGAGAGGGGATTTCAGGAAGCCCCTCCTCCAACCGCAACCGATCGATCCATGATCCCCTGGCCGTTCGTCCGCGAGGTCCTGATCTTCGACGAGCTGGAGTCGACCAGCACCGCCGCGAAGGTGATGGTGCTGGCCGAGCCGGCCCGGCCGGCCCCGTTCGCCGTCTGGGCCCGCCGCCAGACCCGAGGGCGGGGGCAGCGGACGAACGCCTGGTGGTCCGACGAGGGATCGCTCACCTTCACCCTCGTCCTCGACCCGGCCGAGTACGGCGTCCGTCCCGATCAGCAGCCGCGGATCGCCCTGACGACGGCCGTGGTCCTGATCGAGGCCGTCGCCGCGCTCGGCTGGCGCGACCCCGGCCTCGGCGTGCGCTGGCCCAACGACGTCGAGGTCGACGGCCGCAAGATCGCCGGCATCCTACCCGAGCGCATCGAGACCCCGGCCGGCGATCGCATCCTCATCGGCATCGGCGTGAACGTCGCCACCCGGACCGACCTCGCGCCCCCGGAGGTCGCCCGCATGGCCGCGTCGCTGGGCTCATTCCAGCCCGAGCCGCTCCGGGTCGACGACCTGCCCATCTACCTCGCCGCGGCCCTCGAACGCTTCCCCGCCGCCCTCCGCCGCCTGGCCGACGACGACCCGACGCTGGCCGCGGCCTGGGCCGGCCTCGACCTCCTCCTCGGCCGGCCCGTCCGCGCGGCCGTCGGCCCGCGCAACCTCGTCGGCACGGGCCGGGGGATCGACCCCGAAGGCGCGCTCCGGCTCGACGACGGTCGCGAGGTCCATCGCCTGTTCGCCGGCCGGATCCTCCGCTGATCGGGCCGGCCGCCTTTTACTGCTGGACCAGGCCGCGGCGGGGGCTCCCGTCCGAGCCGATGTCGACCGATTGGACGACCCGGCCGGCCTCGTCGAAGAGGCCCAGGCCGGGGGTGCCGTCGGGCCGGATCGCCATCGCGGCGCGGAGCACCCCGCCCGGCCCGTAGATGTTCACGCCCGTCGACTCGTCGCCCGCCATGTCCAGCGAGAGCCGGGGATTGCGGCCCTTGTCGAAGAAGCCCAGGCCGGGGGTGCCGTCGGGACGGATGGCCATCGCGGCCCGAAGCTCGCCGTCCCGGCCGTAGATGTTCACGCCCGGCGTGTCGTCGTCGTTATCGCCGTCCGCGCCCAGGTCCAGCGACATCCGCATCGTCGCCTTCTCGTCGTAGAACGCCAGGCCGGGGGTGCCGTCGGGGCGGATCGTCAGCGCGGCGCGGGCGCGGCCTTCCTGATCTCGCAGGATGAACTCGCTCGCCTCGACCGGCTTCGCCGCCTCGTTCATCGCCGCCCCAGCCGTGGCCATCAGGCCGACGCCGACGGTCAACACCGTGCCGACGATCCGCCACCGCCGCCTCTCCCGCTCCAGGCGCCGCTCCAGTTCCGCAAGGCGCTCGACGACGACGTCGACGGTCGGCTGGCTCATGGTGTTCTCCGCACGACAAGGGCAAGGGGGTTGAATGCCTCCCCCTTAAGCCATCGACGTGCCAATCCTCGCGGTGGACCACGGTGTCGGCGTTAAGTCGTGACCTGGCGACGTTTTGTGAAGGCGCGAAGGGCTGTGTAAGAAGGTTCGGATTCCCCGCCTACGCCGATGGCTTAAGCAGGTGTGCACAAGACGCCTGCATCTCGGAATTTCGGCGGAATCATGAAATCCCGGGGCCTCGGCTCGGGATCTTGGAGGGTGGAACGTCGTTCTTTCTCAATTCGTGAGCATGGATCGGTGATAGCCGGGGGCTCTCGGCCTTCAGCGGTCGGTCCCCCGTCAGGAGGCTCGGCGCGGACGTCCCCGTCCCTCGCCTTCCGAATGCCCGGCCGGGCCACCGTCCTCGATCGATCCCGGTGGAGTTGAGTGAGGACTCTCGATTTTCACATCGACTTCGACGATCGAAGCCAAATTGTCGGGTCGCAAATTGTTTTTGTTAATAGGCTTGCGTGTTGTGAGGCGGTGTTGCGTCGGGCGAAGGAAGCCAGTCGCGCCGTCCCAGGCGACGGGGCGGGCGGTCGGGGTATAATCGGGGGCTGGACTCGTGGGCCGTGGGGGTGACGGCGTGCTGACGCAACGGTTGCTGTTCCGGATCGCCTGGCCCTCGCTGGTGGCGAGCCTGCTGTTCCTGACGTCGTGTACGGCGGCGGCGGTGTACCTGGGGCTGCGGCAGGAGGCGACCGTCCGTCGGCTGGAGGAGGACCTCCACGGCCGCCGGATCGTGGACGACCTGCTGAGGGACCTGGCCGAGCTGATCGAGATCGGCCTGCACGGCGACGCCTCGGGCCGCGAGCGGGTCGCCGCGCTGGACGAGGACGTCCTCCGGCTCCTGGCCGAGTCCGAGGCCACGGCCAGGCCGCACCCGGAGGAGGTCGGGATCGTGCATCGCCTGGAGGCCGCGTTCCGCCGCTATCGCGACGCCGAAGGGGCCGGCGCGGGGGGCCCGGCCGACCGCGCGGCGCTGGCGATCCTGGAGACCGACGTCCGCCAGGCCCTGCGCGAGCTGGACGGCCGGATCGCCGAGGAGACGGCGCGGTCGCTGGCGGCCATGCACCGGACGGCGTCGTGGACGGCCTGGGCCCTGGCGGGGGTCGGGCTCATGGCGACGATCGCCGGGCTCTTCTTCGGCTACTCGGTCGCCAGCGGCCTCGAACGGGCGATGGTCCGGGCCGAGGAGCTGGCGGCGCTGGGCCAGATGGCCGCCGGCATGGCCCACGAGCTGCGCAACCCGCTGACGGCGATCTCGATGCTGGTGCAGCTCCAGCGCGAGAAGGCCGAGGAGGAGGGCCCGCCGCCGGAGGACCTGCTGATCATCGAGCGCGAGATCGCGCGGATGGAGGACCGGCTCAACGCCTTCATCGACTTCGCGCGGCCGTCGCGGCCGAGGTGGCGGCGGATCGACCTGAGGGACGTGGCGGCGGAGACGCTGGGGCTGATCCAGGGCCGCGCGGCCAAGCATCGCGTGGAGGTCCGGCTCGTCAAGCCGTCGTCGCCCGTGCCGGCGGAGGCCGACGCCGAGCAGATCGGCCGCGTGCTGGTGAACCTGGCGATGAACGCGATCGACGCCATGCCCCGGGGGGGCCGGCTGACGATGACGCTCACCCGCACGCCCGACGGCTTCGTCGAGGTGGCGGTCGACGACACCGGGCCGGGCGTCGACCCCAGGGCGTTCGCCCGCCTGTTCGAACCGTTCTTCACCAGCAAGGAGGCCGGCCTGGGCCTGGGCCTGCCGATCTCCGAGCGGATCGCCCGCGACCACGGCGGCCGGCTGACGGCCTGCAACCGCCCCGAGGGGGGGGCCCGTTTCGTCCTCCGCCTGCCGGGCCCCTCGCGCATCGTGGAATCGGCGGGTGCCTGACCGCGCCTGAGCTGTCGGAGAGGAATGGACGACCGTCTCGGGTCCTGGAGTGGCCTCGACGCAAACGGTCTTCCCCCCTCGCGGGGGAAGACAGACCCCGCAGGGGTCAGATGAGGGGGACGCGAAGCACGGGGACCATCGGGATTCGACGGCCCGCCCGACCGGCTCCGGATCCCGACAGCCATAGTGCTCGTCCTCCCCCTCATCCGGCCCTGCGGGCCACCTTCCCCCGCGAGGGGGGAAGGCCGTTATGATGGCCTCCTCCGAGTCAGTGACGGTCAGTGGAGAGGAAAGGAACGACCCCGTGGCCTCCATCCTGGTCATCGACGACGAGCCCTCCATCCTGCACGCCTTCCGCCGGGCGTTCGACTCGCCCGAGTACGAGGTCGTCACGGCCCCCAACGGCGCGCGCGGGCTGGAGCTGGCGGCCGAGGGCCGCCCCGACGTGGTCGTGCTCGACCTGAACCTCCCCGACATGGGCGGCATGGAGGTCTTCCGCGGCCTTCGCAAGATCGACGCGCGGATCCCGGTCCTGTTCATCACCGGCCACGGCACGACCGAGACGGCCATCGAGGCGATGAAGGACGGGGCGTTCGACTACCTGCTGAAGCCCCTGAAGCTCGCCCACGTCCGCGAGCTGGTCGGCCGCGCCGCGGAGATCTCGCGCCTCAGCCGCGAGCCGGCCCTGGTCGCCGACGACGCCCCCAAGACGGACCGCGCCGACGTGCTGGTCGGCCGGTCGCCGGCCATGCAGGAGGTCTACAAGGCGGTGGGCCGCGTCGCCCCCCAGGACATCGCCGTCCTGATCCTGGGCGAGAGCGGCACCGGCAAGGAACTGATCGCGCGGGCGATCTACCAGCACAGCCTCCGCGCCTCCAGCCCGTTCCTCGCCGTCAACTGCGCGGCCATCCCGGAATCGCTCCTGGAGAGCGAGCTGTTCGGCCACGAGCGCGGGGCCTTCACCGGGGCCGACCGGACCCGCATCGGCAAGTTCGAACAGAGCAACGGCGGCACCCTGTTCCTCGACGAGATCGGCGACATGACGCCGCTGACCCAGGCGAAGATCCTCCGCGTGCTCCAGGACGGGACCTTCGAACGCGTGGGGGGGAACTCGACGATCCGGTCGAACGTCCGGGTCATCGCCGCGACCAACCGCGACCTCCCCCGGCTGGCGGCGACGGGGGCCTTCCGCGAGGACCTGTACTACCGGCTGAGCGTCTTCACCATCGCCCTGCCGCCGCTGCGCGAGCGGGTCGAGGACATGGCCTTGCTGGTCGACCACTTCCTCCGGCGCTTCGGCCCGGAGCTGGGCAAGGGGGCCGTCCAGGCCGCGCCCGAGGCGCTGGAGATCCTCCGCCGCTACCCCTGGCCGGGGAACATCCGGGAGCTTCAGAGCGTCGTCAAGTGGTCGCTGCTCCAGGCCCGGGGGCCGGTCCTGCTCCCCGACTTCCTCCCCGAGTCGGTGCGATCCGGCGAGCCCCCCGCGGCGGCGCCCCCCGCCGCCCCCCCGACGTCGCCCCCCGCGGCCGAGCCGGCCGTCGACTGGGAGGGCTTCCTGGAGTGCCGCCTGGCCGAGGGCTCGCAGAACCTCTACGCCGAGGCGCTCGCCCTGATGGAGCGCACGCTCCTGACCCGGGTCCTCCGCGAGACCGAGGGGAACCAGGTGCAGGCGGCCCGGATCCTGGGGATCACCCGCGGCAGCCTGCGGACGAAGATCCGCGCCCTCGGCCTGCGGATCGAGCGGTCCGTCTGGTCCCAGGACGACCAGGCGGGCTGATCCCCGCCCAACCGCGGGGCCCCGGCCCCGGCCGCCGAAAACGTCGTGCGCGGCTCCCCGGAGCGGCCGACGGGCCCTCGCGGCCCACGGCGGGCGGTTCGGCGCGCGAAATGTATTAGGGATGCCGAGGCCGAGCGTCCGCGCGGACGCGGCCGCGCCATCGTGACCAGGATCAAGGGGTGTGACGTGTCGGTATCCGTGAGCGAGAGGCCGTCCCGGGTCGGGACGGCGAAGCATAGCGACGTGGTGACCTCGGTGGCGTTCTCCCCGGACGGGCGTCGGCTCGTGAGCGGGGGATGGGACGGGCTGGTCAAGCTCTGGGACCTGCGCGACGGGGCCGCGACGCCGCGGCTCGCCCGGGTGATGCGCGGGAAGTGGGACGAGGTGGAGGCCGTGGCGTTCGGCCCCGACGGCCGCACGATCGCCGGCCTGGGCGTGGGCTGGGACGGGGCCCCGTACAGCGCGGTAACGGTCTGGGATGGGGACGCCCGGCGCGGCCGGGTGCTGCTCCGGACGCCGGGGAAGGTCGACGCGATGGCGTTCAGCCCGGACGGCCGGACGCTCGCCACCGCGGGGGGGGAGTCCCGCACGGTGACGCTCTGGGACGCGGCCGACGGCTCCGAGCGCCTGAGCCTGCCCGAGCACGCCGCGCCGGTGTGGTCGGTGGCGTTCGCGCCCGACGGCCGGCTCGCGGCGGCGTCGGGGGTGGTCCCGGCGATGGCCGACCCGGCGGCCGAGGACCGTCGCGGGGAGATCAAGATCTGGGACGTCTCCGGGGCCCGGCCGGCATGCCTCCGGCGGCTCGTCGGCCACGACTACGGCGTCGCCGCGGCGGTCTTCTCGCCGGACGCGCGGCTCCTGGCCTCGGGAGGGTTCGACCGCGGGATCAAGCTCTGGGACCCCGAGGCCGGCGAGTGCCGCGCCGACCTGACGGGGCACATCGGCTGGGTCGCCGCCCTGGCGTTCTCGCCGGTCGAGCCGCTGCTGGCCAGCGGCAGCCACGATCGCACCATCCGCCTTTGGGACCTGCGCGACGGGACCTGCCGCGCGGTGTTGGAGGGGCACGCCGGCAACGTCTACTCGGTGGCGTTCGCGCCCGACGGCCGGAGGCTGGCCTCGGGGTCGCTGGACGGGGCCGTCCGGATCTGGGACGTGCCGGCCGCGGATTGAGCCGCGGCGTTCATCCCCCGGACGCCCCCGCGGCGTCCTTGAGGTAGGGGAATGGGGCGGCCTCGCCGTGATCGAACGGGATCGCGGGCCGCCCCCGATCCTGTCGCAGCCGCGCCAGGTCGCGGAGCGCGGCGTCGCGCTCGCGCTCCAGCCGCTCCGCCTCGGCGACGAGGCGGGCGTTGACCGCCTTCAGCTCGGCGATCTCGTCCAGCAGCCGCATCACCTCGGCTCGACCTTGACCTGGGTCGTCCGGGTCGGGGGTGGGGGCGGGGCCGTGGTCGGCGGGCGGGGCCGGCGCGTCGAGCGCGGATGCCGTCGCCGACTCGACGCGGAACTTGCCGTTGCAGCCGCCGCAGCGGACGTGACGGCCCAGGTAGCGGGCCCGCACCCGCAGCCCGGCGCCGCAATCCGGACAGGTCGTCTCGACGTGCCCGGGGGCCTCGGGGGCGGGCAGGGCGCCGGCGGGGAATTCCCCCGAGCTGGAGCCCGATCCCACCAGCGGGGCCGGCCCGATCGCCCGGCCGCATCGGGGGCAGCCGATGAGCTGCCCGACGTGCTCGGGGAGGATCCGCAGGCGGGCCGAGCAATGGGGGCACGCGGCGAGTCGGCCGGAGAGGTCGTCGCGCATGGATGGATCCCGATCCCTGGTGCCGGATGATGCGGAGATGCATGCCTCGAGTCGCGTCTACATCCGCGATGCTTCGTCATTATGTATGACGTCCGCCGCGGCCTTCAAGGACATTTTCGTGCGTCCTCGACCGCCGCGGTCGATTTTCCGACGGGTCTCGATGCAAAAGAGAAACATCGGGACGGTCCGGCCGCCCGGGGGGCGGCCGCGACGTTCGCGTCAGCGGGCGGCGGCGGCCCGGACGCGGGCCCGGCCGCGCAGGGCGATGGCACCCGCGGCGGCCGACCACAGCAGGAACCCGATCGGTTCGGGCACGTTGGGGGCCGGCTCGCCGCCCGTTCCCGTCCCCGGATCGGTCCCGGGGTCGGTCCCCGGCGCGGGGACGGCCGCGATGGTCACGCCGGGGGTCGAGGACGTCAGCTTCGGCGGGTTGTCGGCCAGGGCCCCGTCGATGCTCAGGGCGAAGTGGAGCAGGCCGCCCGCCTCCAGGCCGCGGCCGAAGAAGACCAGGCCGAGGAGCTGCTCGGGGGTGCCGGCGTCGTTGGTGGAGTCCTTCAACGCCACGACGAGCTGGTCGGGGTCGAAGCCGCGGGAGTCGGACAGGATGGTCAGCGGGCTCCCCTGGGTGCCGTCGGCCGACGTGGGGGGGACGACGCCGCCGGCCGGGGAGACCAGCGCGACGACCTGGGGGCCGTCGATGTCGGCCGAGGGGGCGGCGAGGGCCGAGTCGGCCGTGAGGGTGTAGTAGGCGGTCGAGGTGATCGGGGCGGCCTTCGCGGCCGGGGACCAGGCCCCGATCATGAGGCAGGCCGTCAGCAGGGCCGAGGGGGTGAATCCGGGGCGCGTCACGGCGCGTATCCTCCTTGATAGCGAAAGCTGGACGTTTGCGGCGATGATCGGCGCCGATCGGGCCTCGCGGGTCGGGCTGAATCCGGGAGGTTCCGCGGATTCGGTCGAGTTTCGCGGGCGTCGGGCCGATCCTCCCTACTGCAGCGTGAGATTCCACCTCGACGACCGCCCGCCCTGGCGTCGATCGGACCGATCGCCCCCCGCTCATCCTCGCGGCGAGGGCGACCGACCCCGTCGCGGGCGGGCCGGCCTCAAATCCCACGGAGCCTGGTCTCAAGGCGTGCTATCCAAGTGGTGCGCCAGCCTCCAGAAGACTGAGGGCCGCATTCTGCCTCCATCCCCGGAGGCGGTCAACCTCGAATCGAGGCGGGACGGTTCGCGTCTTTCAACGCCGCTCGGGCTGGTCAGGGCGGGCGGAGATTTCCTCGACGCGCTCCGGCGTGTCGTCCTCGGGGGGCCCGAATCGGAGGGTGGCCCGGACGTTGCGTAGGCAGTCGGCCGCCTCCAGGATCGGTCGCACGGAGGCGAAGAGGGCTTCGGCGTCGGGGCCGTACAGGTAGAGCGAGCCATCGCTGAGGTCGACGGCCATTTCGTTGCCGTCGAATTCGCCGGTCTCTGCGGCGGCGACGGCGGTCTCCAGGCGCTCCTCGACCTCGAAGAGGGCGTCCAGACTGTCGGACGCGTAATCGAACTGGACGATCACGGCTTGCTCTTCCAAATTTGAAGCCTCCTGGTCGATCGCGATCGGACGGCGAGCCTCACCGCAGTCCGGCGGCCTCGTCGACGTGGTAAGTTTTGCCCGCGGCCAGGCCCTCCAGCTTCGCGACCTTGCCCGAGGGCCAGGTGATGGAGACCTCGTCCGCCGCCTCGGACTTCCCCAGGCCGAAGGTCAGCGTCGGCTCCATCGAGGAGAGGTAGCTCTTCGCCGGGAAGAGCTGGGCGCGGAGGGTCCGCCCGCCGGCCTTGACCTCGACCCTGGCGCCGATGGCGTCGCGGTTCGACTTCGAGCCGTCGCCGGCGAGGGCCAGGCGGATCCAGCGGTTGGCGTCGCCGCCGTCGTTGCGGAGGAGCCGGGCGGGGCCGTTGTTGGCCGTGATGACGACGTCGAGGTCGCCGTCGCCGTCGACGTCGGCGAAGGCGCTGCCGCGGCCGACCATCGGCCGGAAGAGGTCGGGGCCGGCGGAGGTTTCGCCGACGTCGACGTACAGGTCGCGGCCCGGCCGGCCGGAGTTCCACAGGAGCTGCGCCGGCTGCGCGTAGCTCTCGCCGGCCTGCACCTTGGTGATGTCCGGCTCCAGGTGGCCGTTGGCCATGAGGAGGTCGGGGCGGCCGTCGAGGTCGTAGTCGAAGAAGAAGAGGCCGAACTTCAGCGGCGGCTGGGTCGACGCCCCCAGGCCGTAGCGGTTGGCCATGTCGGAGAACAGCAGGGTCTCGGGCCGCTCGCTGACGTACAGGGCGGTCATCTCGTTGGAGAAGTTGCCGATCGCCAGGCCCAGGCGGCCGTCGTCCAGGAAGTACGACCAGTCGCAGCCCATCCCCCCGCGCGGCGAGCCCGACTGGTCGAAGGCCACGCCGGAGAGGAGCGCGACCTCCTCGAACTTGCCGCCCCCCTTGTTGTGGAACAGGAAGTTCTGGACCGTGTCGTTGGAGACGGCGACGTCGACCAGGCCGTCGCCGTCGACGTCGAACGGGGCGACGCCCAGCGACTTGCCGAGCGGGGCCTTGAGGTCGGGCGTGCGGACCTGGACGCCGGCCTCCTCGCTGACGTCCGTGAACCGGCCGCCGTCGTTCCGCAGCAGGGCGCAGAGCGAGCCGTTGAACGACGTCGGCGGGCCGTAGGCGCGTCCGAGGCCGGCGGCCTGGAAGCCCTGGACCTTGTCGATCTCGGGCGTCCAGGTGATGTAGCTCCCCAGGAAGAGGTCCAGGTCGCCGTCGTTCTCGACGTCGAAGAACGTCGCGCCGGTGAGCCAGGCGTTGGGGCCCTTCGCGTTGGCGGCCTCGCTGACGTCGACGAACTTTCCGCCGTCGTTGCGGAACAGGAAGCCGCGACCGACGGCCGTGAAGTAGACGTCGGGGTCGCCGTCGTTGTCGTAGTCGCCCACGGCGACGCCCTGGCCGTAGAACGTCTTATCGAGCCCGGCCTCTTTCGTGACGTCCTGGAACTTCCCCCGGCCGTCGTTGCGGTAGAGCCGCTGCGCGGGGGCGGGCTCGGGCGCGGGGGCCGCGGGCCAGGGGGCGGAGTTGACGAACAGGAGGTCCGGGTCGCCGTCGCCGTCGTAGTCCAGGAACGCCACGCCCGAGCCCATCGTCTCCGGCAGCAGCTTCTCGCCCCGGCCCCCGTTGAAGTGGACGAAGTCGACGCCGGATTCGGCCGTGACGTCGACGAACTTCACCGCCGGGGGCGTCGGCGCGGGGGCCTTCGGCTTCGCGGCCGCGGAGGCTTGCGGCGGCGGATCGGCCGCCGGATCCTCCGGGGCCTTCGAACAGCCGACGGCGGCCAGGACGAGCGCGAGGAGGGACGTCTTGCGGGGAGTTCTGCGGTCGGTCACGGTCCGGACTTTCGCGAGGGAGGACGGGGGGCTCCGCGACGGGCGCGGTCAGTGTACGGGCCGCCGCGGAGCCCCGTCAACCGGGCCGCCGCGGCCCGCGGATCGGCGTCTTTCAGGGGATCAGGGCCATGCGGCCGTCGATCTCCCCCGCCTTGAGGCGGGCGAAGACGTCGTTGACGTCTTCCAGGGGGGCGCTGTGGACGGTCGCCTTGACCTGGCCCGACGCGGCGAAGGCGACGGCCTCGGAGAGGTCCTGGCGGTTGCCGACGATCGAGCCCCGGATGGTGATGCGCTTCAGGACGACGTCGAAGATCGGCGTCGGGAAGTCGCCCGCGGGGAGGCCGCACAGGGCCACGGTCCCCCTCGGCCGCGCCATGGCGACGGCCTGGGTGAAGGAGGCGACCGAGGCGGCCGTCGCCAGGACCCCGTGCGCGCCGCCGCCGGTCCGCTCGATCACCTCGGCGACGGCGTCCCCGGCGTGGGCGTTCACGGCGAATTCGGCCCCCAGGGACCGGGCGAGTTCGAGCTTCTCGTCGGCGACGTCGATCGCGCCGACGCGGAGGGCCATCGCGCGGGCGTACTGGACCGCGACGTGGCCGAGGCCGCCGACGCCGGAGACGATCAGCCACTCGCCGGGCCGGGCCTCGGTCTCCTTGACGCCCTTGTAGGTCGTGACCCCGGCGCAGGCGATGGGCGCCATCGCGACGAAGTCGGGGTCCTTCGGGAGCAGGCCGACGAACGCGGCCTCGGCCAGGACGTACTCCGCGTAGCCGCCGTCGACGTTGTAGCCGGTGTTCGTCTGGCCGGGGCACAGGGGCTCCCAGCCGGTGGTGCAGTACTCGCACGTCCCGCAGGCGTGGTGCAGCCAGGGGACGCAGACGGGGTCCCCCTCGCGCACGCGGCCCACTCCGGGGCCGAGTTCCGCCACCACGCCCACGCCCTCGTGGCCGGGGATGAAGGGGATCTTCGGCTTCAGCGGCCAGTCGCCGTCGACGGCGTGGACGTCGGAGTGGCAGACGCCGCACGCCGCGACCTTGACCAGCACCTGCCCGGGGCCGGGCTCGGGGACGGGGACGTCCTCGATCGCCAGCGGCCTCCCGAATCCCCTCGCGACCGCGGCCTTCATCTTGCGCGCCATCGGAGCCTCCCCCGGCTTGGCCGGGCTGGAGAGGTGGAGTCCCACCGCAAGGCTCGATCGGCCGCCGCCCCGGATCGCGACCCGCGCAGTCGTCGCGGGGATCGGGCCCCGACCGACGGAGCCACATCTCCTATTGTAGGCCGACGGGGCGGCGACGGGCAGGGCGGCGCGACCCGTGGGGGCCGCCGGGGGCGACACCCCTTGGTCGGGCGCGGGGGGCTTTGCTACACTTTCCAGTCGGGACGCATCATCCGGAGATTCCTTCGTCGCCCGCCCCGCCTCGCCGTTCTCCGTCCGTATGGGGGATCCGCCTTGTTCGCCGGACCGATCATCGCCCGGGAAGTGCTCACGGCGCCCCGGAGCCTGCGATACTACCTGTGGCGGGCCTCGTTCGCCTGCTTCCTGTTCATCCTGCTGTGGACGGCGTGGCAGTCGATCGTCGGCTGGCAGGACGTGCGCGAGCTGGGCCTGATGGCGCGGTTCGGCGGCGTGCTGTACGGCATGTTCGCCATGCTCCAACTCACGCTGATGCTCTTCTTCGCCCCCCTCTCCACGGCCGCGGCCGTCGCGTATGAGAAGGACCGGCGGACGTTCACGCTGCTGCTGATGACGGCGCTCTCGGACACCGAGATCGTCGTGGGCAAGCTGATCGCGGGGCTGCTGCACATCGTGGTGATGCTGGGCGCGGGGATCGGGCTGCTGTCGCTCTGCGCGCTGTTCGGCGGGATCTCGTTCGGGCAGGTGATGAACCTGTTCGCGGTGACGGCGGCGTCGGGCGTGGCCGGCGGGGCGATGGGGCTGCTGGTGGCGCTCTGGCGCGACCGGACGTTCCAGTCGATCTCGCTGACGATCCTGATGGTGGTCTTCTCGGTGACGGGCGTGGAGCTGTTCAGCGTCTTCTTCCCGGGGCTGAGGCTCTGGGACGTGCCGGTGGAGGAGGTCCTCAACCCGTACCGGGCGATGATCGCCGTGCTCTACCCGGCGTCGGACCAGGCGACGGGCCTGGTGCGGGCTTCGAGCCTGGTCTACATCGGCGTCCGGCTGACGTTCGCGGCGCTCATCGTGACCTTCGGGACGTCCATGCTCCGGGTCTGGAACCCGGGGAACAACGAGCCGCGGGAGCAGGGGGACGAGGAGGCCGAGGTCGTCGAGACGCTGGTGGAGGTGGAGGAGGCCGTGCCGGCCGAGGCCGCGGCCGTCGGCGCGACGATCGGCCGCGAGGGGACGCCGGGACGATCGGCCGCCGCCGCGGTCGCCGCGGGCGGGGGCGACGGCGGCGACGACGGGGCGGGGGCCACCACCGGCCTGCACGTCCCCCGGCGCACCCACCGCCGCCTGGCCGCCGCGCCGAAGCCGTATCGCGCCGCCTGGGCCAACCCCATCCTCTGGCGCGAGCTGAAGACCCGCGCCTACGGATCGCGGCCCCTCATCATCAAGGCGTGCTACCTGCTGCTGTTCGCGCTGGGCTTCGGCTTCTTCGAAAACCTGTCGAGGGGGATGGAGCAGCCGCTGGCCACCGGCCTGGGGATGATCCCCGTCGGCCTGGCCATCCTCAGCCTGGTCCTCATCAACGCCCAGGGCGTGACCGCCATCACCAGCGAGCGCGACACCGGCGCGCTCGACTTGCTGCTGGTCACGGAGCTGTCCCCCGGCCACTTCATCTACGGCAAGCTGTTCGGCGCGCTGTACAACGCCAAGGAGATGGTGGCCCTGCCGCTCCTGCTGGCCTTCTACCTGTGGTGGACGGACCGGCTGGGGGGCGAGAACCTCGCCTTCTTCACCATCGACTACCTGCTGTTCTGCCACTTCGCGGCGATGCTCGGCCTGCACGACGCGATCACCTACACCAGCAGCCGGACGGCCGTGGCGCACAGCCTGGGGACCATCTTCTTCCTGATGGTGGGGATCCTGCTCTGCGCCTACCTGATCATCTTCAGCGACCGCGAGTTCGGCCGCCAACTCCTCTCCTTCATGATCTTCATCGGGGCCGGCAGCGTGGCCCTCTTCGGCTCGCTGGGGGCGAAGAACCCCTCGCGGGCGATCGCGCTGGTGGCCCTGCTGACCCCGTTCTGTTCCTTCTACTGCATCATCAGCCTGCTCAACGGCGACTTCCTGGCGGCCCTGCTCGTCAGCGCCGGGGTGTACGGCTTCGCGCTGATGGCGATGCTCGTCCCCGCCGTCGGCGACTTCGACATCGCCCTGGGCCGCACCAACGCGATCCAGGGCTGACCCGTCGAGCCATCCCGCCGGGACGAGACGAGGGATCTCGCGCGCATGAAGCTCCTTGGACGTCTCGCCCTCGCGCTGGCGCTGCTGTCGGCCGCGACCGCCGTCCGCGGCCAGGACGAAGACCTGGCCCGCGAACTCCCCCGCATCCCCCCGCATGAGCCGGCCGAGGCGATGGCGACCCTCGCCGTCCATCCCGGCTTCCGCGTGGAGCAGGTCGCGACGGAGCCCCTGGTTAGGAGCCCCGTCGCCGTCGCCTACGACGCCGACGGCGCGCTGTACGTCGTGGAGATGCGCGGGTATCCGTTCGTCGAGGACCGGCCCTCGGGGACGATCGCGAAGCTGGAGGACCGGGACGGCGACGGCCGGTTCGACGCTCGCACGGTGTTCCTCGACGGCCTCATGTGGCCGACCGGCGTCGTCCCCTACGACGGCGGCGTCTTCATCGCCGTCGCGCCGGAGATCCTCTACGCCAAGGACACCGACGGCGACGGCAAGGCCGACGTCCGCCGCGTCGCCTTCGCCGGCTTCGAGACCGGCAACGTCCAGGGCCTCCTCAACGGCCTGCACTGGGGCGACGACGGCTGGATCCACGGCGTCGCCAGCAGCAACGGCGGCCTGATCCGCACCCCCGAGCACCCCGACCGCCCGGCGGTCTCGGTCCGGGGCCGCGATTTCCGGTTCCGGCCCGACACGCTGGAGTTCCGGCCGACCACCGGCGGCGGCCAGTTCGGCTTCACGACCGACGACTGGGGCCACGAGTTCACCTGCAGCAACAGCAACCACATCCGCCAGATCGTCCTCCCCGCGCACGACGTCGAGCGCAACCCGGCCTACGTCCCCCCGGCGGCGATCCTGGACATCCCCTCCGACGGCGCCTCCGGCCCGGTCTTCCGCATCAGCGAGCCCGAGCCCTGGCGCATCGTCCGCACCCGCCAGCGCGTGGCCGACCCGGCGACGAAGAAGAAGCTGGCGTTCACCGAGCAGTTCGCCTTCGGCTACTTCACCTCGGCGACCGGCGTCACCGTCTACCGCGGCTCGGCCTATCCCGAGGAGTATCGCGGCAACGTCTTCGTGGGCGACGTCGGCGGAAACCTCGTCCACCGCAAGACGCTGAAGGTCGCCGGCGCGACGTACGTCGCCGACCGCGCCGACCAGGGCGTCGAGTTCCTGGCGTCGAAGGACAACTGGTTCCGCCCGGTCAACTTCGCCAACACGCCCAACGGCACGCTGCTGATCATCGACATGTACCGGGAGACGATCGAGCACCCGGTCTCCATCCCCGAGCCGATCAAGAAGCACCTGGACCTGACCAGCGGCAAGGACCGCGGCCGGCTGTACGAGCTGCTGGCCGACGGCCCCCGCCCCCTGCGCAAGCCGGCGTTGAGCAAGGCCCCGACCGCCGAGCTGGTCGCCCTGCTGGCCGACCCCGACGCCTGGTGGCGCGAGACGGCCCAGCGGCTGCTGATCGAGCGCAAGGCCGTCGACGCGGCTCCCGCGCTGGAGAAGCTGGCCCAGGACCGGCCGACGCCGCTCGCCCGGCTCCACGCCCTCTGGACGCTCGACGCCCTCGGCGCGCTGAAGACCTCGTACCTGGGCATGGCCCTGGCCGACCCCGAGCCCCGCGTGCGCGAGCGGACGGCCAAGCTGGCCGAAGGCTACATCAAGGCCGACCGCCGGCTGGTCTCGAACGTCGTCGCCCGCGCCGACGACGCCGACCCGATGGTCCGGTTCCAGGTCGCGCTGACGCTGGGCGAGGCGAACGACGACCCCCGCGCCCTGGACGCCCTGGCGGCGATCGCGATCCGCGACGCGGCCGACCGCTGGACCCGCGCCGCGGTCCTGACGGCGATCGCCGGCCGCGCCCCGGACCTGCTCGCCCGCCTGTCCGAGGGCGACTTCCTGGCGTCCGACGTCGGCCGGCCGTGGCTCGACGACCTGGCGACGATGATCGGCCAGTCGAAGGACGCGAAGGCCGTCGAGAAAGTCGTCGCCGACCTCCTCGCCGGGAACCAGTCCGACGAGCTGCGCGGCCGGGTCGTCCTGGCCCTGGGCGCGGGCCTGAAGCGGGCCCGCGGCTCGCTGCATGAAGCCCTCTCGCCGGCCGTCTGGGAGCGGCTCGCGCCGCTGTTCGACGCCGCCGCGAAGGCCGCCGACTCGGACGCGCCCGCCGCCGCCCGCGCCTCGGCGATCGCGCTCGTCGGCCTGAGCGGCCCGGGTCGCTCGCTCGAAGCCCTGCCGCCGCTGCTCGACGCCCGCCAGCCCGCGGAGGTCCAGCTCGCCGCGCTGCGGGCGCTGGCCGCCCTGGAGGGCCCGGACGTGGCGAAGGCGATCCTCAAGGGCTGGAAGGCCATGAGCCCCGCCTCCCGCCGCGAGGCCGCCGAGGTGCTGTTCAGCCGCGGCGAATGGATCGGCGCGATGCTCGACGCCGTGGAGGCGAAGGCGCTCGCCTCCGCCGAGATCGACCCGCTCCGCCTCAAGCAGCTCCGCGAGCACCCGTCGAAGGACGTCCGCGAGCGGGCCGCGAAACTCTTCGGCGCCGACGCCCCCCGCGAGCGCTCCGCCGTCATCGCCACCTTCCGACCGGCCCTCGAAGGCGAGGGCGACCGCGAGAAGGGGAAGGCGGTCTATCTCAAGACCTGCGCCACCTGCCACAAGGCCGAGGGCCAGGGCGTGGAGGTCGGCCCCGACCTGGCGACGGTCGCCGCGCGGTCGCCCGAGGATATCCTCACCCACGTCCTCGACCCCAACCGCGAGATCGCCGCGAACTACCTGAACTACAACGTCGAGACCGCCGACGGCCGCGTCGTCTCGGGGATCATCGCCTCCGAATCGGCCGCCGCGCTGGTGCTCAAGCGGGCCGAGGGCGTCTCGGAAGTCGTCCCGCGCGACCAGATCGAGCAGGTGGCGTCGACGGGGATCTCGCTGATGCCCGAGGGCCTCGAAAAGGACCTGACGCCGGCCGACTTCCGCGACCTCATCGCCTTCGTGCGGTCGATCCGGTCGGCGGGCGCGACGCCGCCGAAGTGAGCCGTCCGTCGCGCCGGCCGCGGTCGCCGATCCGCCCGGCGACCGCGGCGGCGGCGACGCGATGTCCCTCGGCGGACCAGTGGGTGTCGTCGGGGAGGTAGACCAGGGGCCCGGCCTTGGCCGCCGCCTTCAGCGTCGGGGTCAGGTCCAGGAAGTCGACGCCGGCGTCTCGCGCCACGCCTCCCACGATCCCGGGCAGGTCGTCGACCGGCCAGGCGGGGCAGGGGGAGGCGGCGTCGAACCGGCAGAGGTCGCGGTAGACGCGGAACTTGGCCGGGACGAACGCGACGGTCAGGTCCATCCCGCGCGCCCGGCAGGCCGCGGCGGCCTCGTCGAAGACGGCGCGGAGCTTCGCCAGGGCCTCGGGCCGGGCGCGGCGGGCGACGGCGTCCGGGCTCCCCTCGTGGACGCCGCAGGAGAAGTAGACGGGCGTGGCGTCGGCGAGCCGGCCGGCTCGCTCGCGCGCCGGGACGCCGTTGCGACTCCCGGGCCGCATCAGCCAGCCGGCCGCGTTGCGCGCGAACGACCGGGCGTACCAGGCCCGCTTGAACGACTCGGGCCGCAGGGCCCTCACGCGATCGCGGTCGGCCTCGTAGGCTTCCAGGTCTTGCAGGTCGTTCCCCTCGTAGAAGAACCAGACGCACGCGCGGGGGCCGAACCCCGCCGCGTACCGTTCCAGCACGGCCAATTCCTGCCGGGGCCCGTAGCCGGTCCGGCCCAGGTTGGCGACGGGGGCGTCGATCCGCTCGGCCAGCCGGGCCGAGACGAGATCGCCGTCGGCCACTTGCAGGCCCTCGACGAACGAGTCGCCGACCAGAACGACCTCGGCGGAATCCAGCCCGGCGGGGTTGCGGAAGCCCCTCGCATCCAGGGTCGTGTCGCAGGCGTAGGTCGTCGCGGGGGCGTCGCGGAGGCCGTGCAGGTCCGACCCCTGGAACCGGAGCGTCAGCCGTTGGGCGGGCTTGCGCGCGAAGAGGAGGTCGGGGTCGGCGAGGTTCCCGGACCGCTTCCAGGGGGGCGTGGGGGTGTGGAAGACCTCACGGTAGTCGATCCGCCCGAGCGCGGCCGGGGCCTCGACGACCGCGAACCCCGCCGCGATCGACGCCGTACACGCCGCGAACCGCCCCAGCTTCCCGGCCGGGCTCCACCGCGACAGGGCCAGCACCGGGCACCAGGCCGCCAGGTAGGCCAGGACGACCGTCGCCGTCAGGTGATCCCCGTTGGCGTCGCGAGTGCGCACGACCTCACGCGCGAAGTGCGCGACCAGCCCCCACCACGCCGCCAGGGCCAGGATGCGGGCGAGGCGTTCGCGGCGAGGGGTGAGGAAGCGGCTGGCGCGCACGCGGAGTCTCCGGCGGCTGATTGCGGGATGGATCGCCTCGTTCTACTCCGCTCCTTGCTCTTGTCAACGCCGACCGTCGCGGCGAGGGCTTGCCTTCGAGGTCGCGGGAGGCGACGATCGACCGGGGGAGTCCGACAAGCGTGGGATTCCGGTCGCACGGTCCTTGGGCGAGGTCGAGACGGTCCCCATGTCCGAGATGAGCGGTCGCAGCAGCACGAGGCTGGAGCCGGAGGAGTCCTGGACGGTCGTCACGGAGTCGCCGCTCAAGGGGATGGCGTTCGCGCGCGAGGCCGGCCGGGTCTTCGCCTGGGACGAGGGGAACCAGCTCTACCTGCTGAACGCCCACGGCGAGATGGTCTCGTCCACCCGGTCTCCCAGCCGGATCCTCGCCGGCGCGATCAGCGACGACGGCTCGCTGGCCGCGGTCCTCTGCGAGCACGACGAGGCCGGCCTGCTGCTCCTCAGCGGCGACCTGGAGGTCCAGGCGGAGCGCGCCGCGCCGCCGGAGGCGTCGTTCGTCGCCACGGACCCCTACGGCCGCTACGTCGCGGTGGGGAGCCGGCTGGGGGCCGTGCAGCTCGTCAACCGCCACGGCAAGGCGGCGGGGCGGATCGAGACGATCCAGCCCATCGCCCACCTCTGCTTCGTCCCCGACCGGCCGTTCGTGGTCGGCGCGGCGACGTTCGGCATGCTGGCGGGGGTGGAGCTGGGGACGTCGCGGACGCCCGGCCGGCTGGAGCCCGAGGTCGCCTGGCAGGACCGGTTGATGTCCAACGTCGGCCGGCTGACGTGCAGCGGCGACGGCTCGATGGTCCTGGCCAGTTGCTTCACGCACGGCGTCCAGCGGTTCGACCTGAACGGCCGGAACGAGGGCTCGTACCATCTGGGCGGGACGGTCTCGCACGCGGTCCCGGACTTCCCCGGCCGGACGATCGTCGCGGCGACGCTGGAGGGCGAGCTGGCGGTGATGAACTCGGCCGGCAACGTCCGCTGGCGGACCCGCCTCGACCGGCCGCCGATCGCCCTGGAGGTCGACCCGCTGGGCCGCTACGCGATCCACGGCCGGTCCACCGGCGAGATCACCCGGCTCGACTTCTTCGGGCCCGACCCCGGCCGTCGGGAGTCGGCGGGGCCGACCCGGACGAGCGTCGGCGGGGCGGGGGGGGGGAAGGCCCGCTCCGGCACGGGCTCGGTCCGCGGGCCCGACTGGTCGGCCCCGGCGGTGCAGACGGAGGAGCAGGCCGAGACGGCGGTGCTGGCCGTCTGCGACGACCCGCCGTGCGTCGCCGTCTTCTCCAGCCCCAACCGGCTGGAGCTGTTCGGGGTCGACGGACGGAAGATGGGGAAGGGGCCCGAGACGTCGGGGGTCGGCCGGATCCTCCGCACCGCGCCGGGGTGGCTCGCCGCGGCCACCGACCGCCAGGTCGCCCTCTGCGACCTGCGCCGCGGCGAGCAGCAGCGGGTCGACATGCGGCTGGTGGAGCTGACCCACCTGGCGATCAAGCCCGACTCTTTCGGCCTGGCCATCGTCCAGGAGCGCGACCGGATCGGCCGCGCCACCGCCGCGGGGCGCTGGGTCTGGAAGCACGAGCTGCCGACGCCCATCGAGGACGTCGCCATCGGGACCGAGGGCTTCTCGGCGGCGACGACCAACGACGGCCGGCTGATCGTCTTCGACCCCGCGGGGGGCGTCGCCCAGGTCGGCGGCTTCGATCCGGCCGATCCGCCGCTGCTGATCGAGGCCCCGGAGGGCTCGCCGCACGGCCTGGCCTGGGTGACGCTCGCCCGCCGGGCGCAGCAGCTCTGCGGGCACACCCAGCGGGGGGAGGTCGCCTGGACGCGGCGGCTCCCCTGGGAGGGCTGGTCCCTGGCCCGGCTCGGCCCGTTCGCCCTGGTCGCCTCGGCCGATGGCCGCGCGATGGCCTTCGACGGCGCGGGGGACGTCCGCGTCGAGGGCCCCCCCAGCGGCGGTGCGGGGGACGTCTACGGCCTCGACGCCGAGGGTCGCCCCGTCCGGATCGTCCGCAAGGACGTCCACATCCTCTGCTCCGGGCTCGACGGCCGCGTCCGCTGGCGTTCGGTCGCCCCCCAGGCCGTCGGCCCCTGCGCCGCCGGCCGCGCGGGGGTCGCCGTCATGATCGGCCGCGACCTCGCCTGGTTCCGCCACGTCGGGCCGGCCTGACGCCGAGGCGCGATGTTGACGAAAGTCGACGCGTCCCGACGGCGGCACCGAGAGGAGGCTTGCCTTGCGGCGAAGAACGACGTAACTTCTCTTTAATCCGGTCTCTCGTGAAAAATCGCACAAAGAAGCCCACGCGAGGGCACGTCCTTCGCGTAGAAGGGGCAGAGTGTACGCTCCTGCCTACACCACGGGGCCCGCCCGTGCATTCCAGGGATCGGAGCCGCTTCCTTGCTTGGAGGGGTCGATGTCGCCTCTTTCGCCGGCTGAAGTCCAGATCGAACCGAAGGTCCGATCGAGCCTTCAGGAGCGCGGGGAGCTGGAGGCCCTGCGATTCAAGTGGATCGAGAGCGAGAAGGCGGGCTACGACCTGGGCGAGATGGCCGTCCGCCAGTGGATCGGCCGATACTGGCAGCGTTTCATCCGCCAGAAGTGGCTGGAACACCTGTACGGCGAGACGTGTTGGGTCGAGTTCGACCCCCGCGCCTTCGGCATCCTCCGGCGCTCGCACCTCCTCGAATCCCCCCTCACCGAGACCATCCTCGAACACTTCCGCTGGGGCGAGGAGAACCTCCACATCATCCAGTGGGCGATGGACGCCGGCCAGCCCATGGACGAGATCCGGGTGATCCTGACCACGCTGGACGTCAACAGCTCCCGCGTCCCCTGCCAGTTCGACCCCGCCCGCCCGCGCTATCGCACCGCGGCGGGCTGAGCGAGGCCGCTCTTCGATCCGACCGACCCGGGCCTCACGCCCCGGCGGACTTCTCCAGGTAGGCCGCGAGCGTCCGGACGAAGCAGCCGGTGCCGCCGGCGTCGCGCGTGGAGTTCTCGTTGTCGCTCCAGCTCGGGCCGGCGATGTCGAGGTGGACCCAGGGGACGCCGGCGACGAACTCCTCCAGGAACTTCGCCGCGGTGATCGCGCCGCCCCACTTGCCGCCGACGTTCTTCATGTCGGCGACGCCGCTCTTCAGGGCGTCCTTGAAGTCGTCGTCCAGGGGCAGGGGCCAGGTGCGCTCGCCGGCCGCCCCGGCCGCGGCGGCGACCTCGTCGGCGAAGTCGTCGTCGTTGCTGAAGAGGCCCGCGATCTTGGTCCCCAGGCCGACCATGCAGGCCCCGGTGAGCGTGGCCAGGTCGAGGATCCGGTCCGGGTCGGCCTCGGCGGCGTAGCTGAGGGCGTCGGCGAGGATCAGGCGGCCCTCGGCGTCGGTGTTGAGCACCTC
>MKTT01000112.1:0-66549 GCA_001898385.1 Planctomycetales bacterium 71-10 | reverse complement strand
CCGCGCCGGTCATGTCGGACTTCATGTCCTCCATGGAGGCGCTCGGCTTGAGGCTGAGGCCGCCGGAGTCGAAGGTCACGCCCTTGCCGACGATCGCCAGGACGGGGGCCTCGTCGCCGCCGTTCGAGTATTCGAGCGTGACGAAGGACGGGGGCTCGTCGGACCCGGCCGCGACGGCCAGCAGGCCGCCGAACCGCTCCTCGCGGATCTTCGCCGCGTCCCAGACCTCGACCGCGACGCCGTGGCCGGACGCCGCCTTGCGCACGACCTCCGCCAGCACGGCCGGGGGCTTCTCGGACGGCGGGGTGTTCACCAGCATCCGGGCCATGTTCACCGACTGCCCGACGACCTCGCCGCGCGCGGCCTGCCGCTCCAGCTCGGCGACGGCCGCGTCGGTCGTCCCCTCGGGCGCGACCAGGTCGAGCGGGAAGGGGTGGCGGTTGGGCTCGGACTTGTGCAGCCCCGGCCCCTGCATGCCGACCACGATCCCCTCGACCAGCGCCGAGGCGAGCGAGGCGTCCGCTTCGAGGATCCCCGCCGCGCTCACGGCGACGCGGTCGCGCGGCCTGCCCGCCAGCCTCTTCGCCAGCGCCACGCCGGCCGAGAACGCCGCGCGGGCGTCGAGCTTGGCCTTGGACCCCAGGCCGAACAGCAGCAGCGACGGCGACCGGAACCCGGCCGGCGCGTACAGCGCGACCGTCTCGCCGACGGATCCCTTGATCTCCTTCTCCTCCAGCAGCCGGGCCGTCAGCGACTCGACGCCGGTCCCGCGCACGTCGGACGCGAGCGCCGCCTCCTTGTCGAAGATCCCCGCGGCGACCCAGGGGGCGTCCACGGTCGTCAGCGGCTGCCGGATGATCCTGATCGTCATGTTGGCGGGCTCGATCCTTGCGGGATGCGGTTGTCGGCCGTCCTTCGGGCCGGCGAGCCCCGATGATCGCAGCGCGTCCCCGGAGCGCCAAGCCGGTTCCCCTGGCCGCGTCGGGGCCGATCCGTCAAGCTGGGGCGAACCCGACAGGGAGCCATGCCTCATGACGATCGTCCCGGTCTCCGTCGCCGATCACCCCCGCCTGGTCGACATCTGGGAGGCGTCCGTGCGCGCCACGCACGACTTCCTGACCGAGGTGGACGTCCAGGTGATGAAGCCGCTGATCCTGCGCGAGTACCTGCGCGCCGTCGACCTGGCCGGCTGCGAGGAAGACGGCGAGTTGGTCGGCTTCTTGGGGACGCGCGGGGGCCGGATCGAGATGCTGTTCATCGCGCCGGAGCATCGGGGCCGGGGGGCCGGGCGGGCGCTCGTCGAGCACGCCGTCGGGCGCCTGGGGTGCGACGAGGTCGACGTCAACGAGCAGAACCCGCAGGCCGTCGGCTTCTACCTCCGGATGGGATTCCGCGTCGTCGGCCGCTCGGCCCGCGACGGGCGGGGAGACCCGTTTCCGCTGCTTCATATGAAGATGGGCGATGGCGACGCCGCGGCGTCGTCTTGAGGTTTCGCCGCCGCGGTGCTATCCTGGGGCCCGCTCGACAGGTGCCCCCGGCCGAGAACGCTCGGGGGGGAGAATAGGGAAGCCGGTGCGAATCCGGCGCGGGGCCGCCGCTGTAATCGGCGAGGCTTCGGACCACAGGGCCACTGCCCCTCGCGGGGCGGGAAGGTCGTCCGAGGCCGTTCGAGCCGAGAGCCAGAAGACCTGCCCGTCGAGAGCTGCGAGGACGCCCGGCCGTCGGCGTCCGCGGCGCACGCCCGCGCGGATCGGCCGCGGGGGGCGCGCCCGGCACGGCCGCGCCCGCCTCATCCTGCCCGTCCCGGCGGAAAGGCCATCGATGACGCCCGCCACGACCTGACCGTCGCACCGCGTGCCCGCCGACGTCGCCGACGCGACGGCCGGGGGACGCCGTCTCCTTCCCGCCGATCAGCCACAGATATCGGCCTGATCGCGGTGCGCGCCGAGCCGGCCGATATTACTTCCTCCTCTGACAAGGGAATCAAGGACCCATGAGACCTCGACACCTCCGTCTGCTCTCGTCCCTGACCGCCGTCGTCCTCGCCTTGGGCTCCGCCCGCGCGGGCGTCGTGACCGTCGACTTCGAGGACCTCTCGCTGGACTTCAACTCCGCCAAGAGCGGCCCGTTCGACCCCACGGCGGAGGTCGAGGGGCAGTGGGGGCCGCTGGATCAGGGGATCTTCTCTTCCGGCGGAATAGACTTCGTCAACCGGGTCATGCCGGGCTACTGGGAGGGCTTCGCCTACTCCAACCAAGTCGACATGGAGACCGAGGGCTTCACCAACCAGTTCTCGGTCTACAACGTCGCGGCTCACTCGGGATCGAACTTCGGGGTCGCGTTCGGATATCATGACCTCAGAGCGACCAACACCGGCAACGAGCCCTTCAACCCGCTCGACATCGCCCACCTGGAGGGCCTGTCCTATTTCACGCTGCCGGAGAATGCGATCATCCAGGGCATGTACATCACCAACGCGACGTACGCCGCGCTGTCGATGCTCCGGGGCGACAGCTTCACCGGCCGTCCGTTGGGCGGGGAGAACGGCGAATTCCCCGACTGGTTCAAGGTGACGGCCTACGGGACGGACGCTTCCGGCAATGTGCTCACGGACGCTATGGGGGCTGCCATCGGCGTCGACTTCTACCTGGGCGACAACCGGGATCTGACAGGGGCTGTCATCGTCGACAGCTGGAAATACATGGACCTGTCGGCCCTGGCCGGGGCCGAGCGGCTGTACTTCAACGTATCCGGGACGCTCGAAACCGCGGACGGATACGGCTTCGCCTCGCCCGCCTACTTCGCCGTGGACGACATCACCTACGCCCTCGGCGCCGCGGCCGTCCCCGAACCGGCGAGCCTGGCCATGGCGGGGACGGCCGTCCTGGTCGTCGGCCTGGCCGCGCGGCGGCGGGCTCGGGCCTGACATTCATCATCCCCCGGGGCGTCCGGCGTCACTCCACGGTCACGCTCTTGGCGAGGTTCCTCGGCTTGTCGATGTCGCACCCCTTGATGCGGGCGACGTGATAGGCCAGGAGCTGGAGCGGGACGACGGCCAGGAGGGGCTGGATCACCTCGGGGGCGTCCGGGATCGGCAGGACGTGGTCGGAGAGCCGCGCCAGGTCCTCGTCGTCGGCCAATCCCACGCTCACGATCGGGCCCCGTCGGGCGCGGACCTCCTCGATGTTGCTCAGGGTCTTGGCGTGCAGGGGCCCGCGCGGGGCGACGAAGACCGAGGGGGTCTGCGGGTCGATCAGCGCGATCGGCCCGTGCTTCATCTCCGACGTGGGGTAGCCCTCGGCGTGGATGTAGCTGATCTCCTTGAGTTTCAGCGCCCCCTCCAGCGCCACCGGGTAGTGCAGGTCGCGGCCGAGGAACAGGACGCTCCGCGCCTGGGCGATGCGGTCGGCGGCGGCCTCGACGGCCGGCTCGGCCTTGAGGGCCTCGCCGATCAGCGCGGGGGCCGATCCGAGGGCGTCGACCACCGCCGCGCCCTCGGTGAACGAGAGCTGCCGCAGGCGGCCGAGGTGCAGGGCCAGGAGCGCCAGCACGGCCACCTGGGCCGAGAACGCCTTGGTGCTGGCGACGCCGATCTCGGGCCCGGCGTGGAGGTAGACGCCGCCGTCGGCCTCGCGCGCGATCGTGCTGCCGACGGTGTTGACGATCGCCAGCGTCGGGTGGCCGCGGCGCCGCGACTCGCGGAGGGCGCCGAGGGTGTCGGCCGTCTCGCCGGACTGGCTCAGGACGATCACCAGCGTGCGGTCGTCGAGCGGGCCGTTGCGGTAACGGAACTCGCCGGCGTACTCGACCTCCACCGGCAGGTGGGCCAGGCGCTCGATGAGGTATTCGCCGACCAGGGCCGCGTGCCAGCTCGTGCCGCAGGCGGCGAGGACCACGCGGCGGACGCGGCGGAGCTGCCGCGCCGTCATGTTCAGGCCGCCGAGCCGCGCCGAGCCCTCGGCCCGCACGAGCCGGCCGCGGCAGGCGTTCGTCGCCGTGTCGGGCTGCTCGCGGATCTCCTTGAGCATGTAGTGGGCGTGGCCGCCCAACTCCACGGCGTCGGGCTTCCAGTCGATGCGGTCGATCCGCGGGGCGATCGGCCCGCGCTCGCGGTGGCGGACTTCGAAATCCCGCGGCGTGACGCGGACGGCCTCGCCGTCCTGGAGGTAGGCGACGTTCGCCGTGTAGGGGGCGACCGCGACCGGGTCGCTGGCCAGGAAGTGCTCCCCCTCGCCGACCCCCACGACCAGCGGGCTCCCCAGCCGGGCGCCCAGCAGCTCGCCGGGGCGGTCGGCCGTCACCATGGCCAGGCCGTAGGTCCCCTCCAGGCGCGGGAGGACGCGGAGCAGGGCGTCGAGCGGCTCGTCGCCGCGCTCCAGCTCGCGCGCCATCAGGTGGGCGACGACCTCGGTGTCGGTCTGGCTGCGGAAGGCGAAGCCCTCGGCCTCCAGCTCCCTCCGCAGCGCCGCGTAGTTCTCGATGACGCCGTTGTGGACCACGGCCACCGACCGCCGCCCCTCCCGGCCGCCGACGTGCGGGTGGGCGTTGACGTCGTCGGCCCGGCCGTGCGTGGCCCATCGCGTGTGGCCGACGCCGTTCGTCGCCGCCACCGGATCCCACCGCAGCAGCTCCTCCAGCACCTGGACCCGCCCCGCCTGCTTGCGCAGCTCGATCGACCCGGCCTCGACGGCGGCCATCCCCGCGCTGTCGTACCCGCGGTATTCGAGCCGCCTCAGCCCCGCCACGAGAACGGGGGCGGCCTCCTTGGCGCCCGTGTAGCCGACGATCCCGCACATGGCGACATCCCCCTTGAATGCGTCGCGGCGGCCCGGCGCCGGGCGGCCCTCCCGATGCACCTATACCGGCCTCGCGGCCGATCCGTCAACGCGCCCGGCTCCGGCTTCGGCTGGCGGGGAGGCCCGGTTCGTGGTAGACATGGACTGAACGCCTGTGACCAACGCGAAGCGCGGGAGCCCTCGCCATGAGCACCGCCCAGCCCGGACCCGGACCCTCGACGGAAGATTCGATCTTCGTCGACCCCTACGAGCCGGAGTATCCCAGCAGCGACGGCGAGCCGATGGCCGAGAGCACGCTCCAGTACCAGTGGATCGTCACGATCAAGGAGGGGATCGCCGCCCTGTTCGCCGACCGCGACGACGTCTTCGTCGCCGCCGACCTGCTCTGGTACGCCGACCGGACGGACAAGTACGACGTCGTCGCCCCCGACGTGCTCGTGGTCTTCGGCCGGCCGAAGGGCCACCGCCGATCGTACCGCGAGTGGGTCGAGGCCGGCGTCGCGCCGCAGGTGGTCTTCGAGATCGACTCGCCGAGCAACACGGCCGCCGAGATGAGGCGCAAGCTGGCGATCTACGACCGCCGCGGCGTCGAAGAATATTACTATTACGACCCCGAGTCCGGCAAGCTGGAGGGCTGGGCCCGCGAGGGCGGCGGGCTGCGGCCGATCGCCGACTTCCGCGGCTGGGCGAGCCCGCGGCTGGGGATCACGTTCAAGGCCCCGCGGCGGAAGGACGCGCTGGTCGTGCGCGGCCCGGGCGGCGAGCGGTTCCGGACGTTCCAGGAGGTCAAGCAGGCCGCCGACGAGGAGCGTCGACGACGCCGTCGGGCCCAGCGCCAGGCCGTCGCCGAGCGCCGGCTCCGCGAGGATGCCGACCTCCGCGCCGCCGTCCAGCGAGAGCGGGCCGAGGCGGAGCGAGAGCGGGCCGAGGCGGAGCGGCGGCTGCGGGAACAGGCCGACGACCGCGCCGAGCGGCTGGCGGCCATGCTGCGCGAGCTGGGCGTCGACCCGGATTGATCCCCGCCGGTGGGGGTGAAAATCCCGCAACAAAGTTGCGGTTGACATCGACGCCGCGTCCGCCGATACTCTCGCCGACGGACCGGGACGAACGGCTCCCTCATTCCGAACAGGCCCGCCCGACGGATTGGTCGCCGGGCCCTCGGGAGCCGCGGGGAGGCCGACGACCTCGCACCGACGATCGCCCGATCCGGCCACGGACGCTGTTTCGCAACCAAGGACGAGCCCACAAGGACGGGGGCCTGGCGCGCGACGCCTCGGCATCATCGACAGCCCCACCCCTTGTCGGCCGTGCAACCCGTCTCCCGACGCACGATCGACGCCCCCAAAGCGCGTCGCGACCTCACCAAGGATGGAACCGCCATGCGTATCCTCGTCACCGGCGGAGCCGGCTACGTCGGCTCCACGCTCGTCCCCGCGCTCCTGGAGCAGGGCCACCGGGTCCGCGTCCTGGACAACCTCCGGTTCGGCGGCCAGGGCCTGCTCCCCTGCTGCCAGGACAGTCGCTTCGAGCTGCAGCAGGGCGACGTCTGCGACCCCGCCGCGGTGAAGAAGGCCGTCGACGGCGTCGACGCGATCATCCACCTGGCCGCCATCGTCGGCTACCCCGCCTGCAAGAAGGAGCCCCAGCTCGCCGAGGCGATCAACGTCGGCGGGACGCGCAACCTGCTGGAGGCCCGCAAGAAGGACACGCGATTCCTCTTCGCCTCCACGGGCTCCATCTACGGCTCCATCCCGGACTACGTCTGCAACGAGGACACCCCCCGCGCCCCGATCACGCTCTACGGCGAGACCAAGGCGACGGCCGAGCAGATGACGCTCGACGCCGGCAACGGCATCGCCTACCGCTACGCCACCGCCTTCGGCGTCAGCAACCGGATGCGGCTCGACCTCATGCCGAACGACTTCACCTACCAGGCCGTCAAGAACCGCAACCTCATCGTCTACGAGGGCGGCTTCAAGCGGACCTTCGTCCACGTCCGCGACATGGCCCGCTCCTTCATCTTCGCCCTGGAGCGCTGGGACGACGTGAAGGACGACGTCTACAACGTCGGCCACGAGAGCATGAACTTCACCAAGGAGGATGTGGCCCGGAAGATCCTGGAGCACACGGACTTCTACCTCCACTTCGCCGAGGTCGGCAGCGACGCCGACCAGCGCAACTACGAGGTCTCCTACGAGAAGATCCGCGCCAAGGGCTTCGAGACCACCATCGACCTCGACCGCGGCATCTCCGAGCTGGTCCGCGCCGCCCAGCTCATCTCGTTCCAGAACCCGTTCGCGAACGTCTGACCCGCGATCCGGCCGGGGGCCTCGCGCATCTCGGGGCCCCCGGGAGCATGCCGCCGCGCGGGCGGGATCGCCCCCGCCTGCGCGGCCGGGCTTGCGCCGCATCCCATCCCGAATCCCCAGCTTCAGGCGGGCCGCGACGGTCCGGGTGGACGACACATGCTGAACCGCAAGCTCTGGTTCCGCGAGGGCCCCAGGCCGGCTCGCCCCCTCGGCCCGGCGACGGCCCCTCGCCCCTTCGCGCCGGCGGACGGCGACGCGCCGGCGGCCGAGCCCGGCCCGGCCCGCGGTGGCGGGCGGCTCCTCTTCATCAATCAATACTACTGGCCCGACCACGCCTCCACCGCCCAGCACCTCACCGACCTGGCCGAGTCGCTGGCCGCTCGGGGCTTCGAGTGCCACGTCCTCTGCTCGCAGTCGCGCTACAAGCCCGGCGACCCGACGCCCCCGGCCGAGGAGGTCCGCAACGGCGTGCACATCCACCGCGTGCCGGCCACCTCGCTCGGCCGCAAGAGCACGCTGGCCCGGATGACCGACTACCTCAGCTTCTACGTCCGCGCCGTCGTGAAGGCGATCCGCCTGCCGCGCTTCGACGCCGTCGTCACCCTGACCACCCCGCCGATCATCGGCCTGGTCGGGACGCTGCTCCGCAAGTTCAAGGGGTCGGCGCACGTCTGCTGGAGCATGGACCTCCACCCTGACGCCAGCCTGGCGCTCAAGCGGATGTCGCCGACCAACCCGGTCGTGAAGGGGCTCCGCTGGCTGAGCGACGCCGTCCTCCGCCAGGCCGACCGCGTCGTCGTCCTGGGGCCTTACATGGCCGACCGGATCCTGATGAAGGGCGTCCGCGCCGACCGCATCGCCGAGATCCCCGTCTGGAGCCGCAAGGACGAGGTCTATCCCGTCCCCCACGCCTCCAACTCGCTGCGCAAGCGGCTGGGGTACGCGGACGAACTGGTCTGCATGTACTCCGGGAACCTGGGGCTCGCCCACACCTTCGATGAGTTCCTGGCCGCGGCGAAGGCGCTCCGCGATCGCCGGGACGTGGCCTTCCTGTTCGTCGGCGGCGGCCCGAGGCTCGCCGAGGTCAAGGCGGCCAAGGAGCGCGACGGCCTGGACAACGTCCGGATCCTGGACTACGTCCCCCGCGATGAGCTGCACCTGTCCCTCTCCGCGGCCGACGTCCACCTGATCTCGATGCGGCCGGAGATGACCGGGATCGTCGTCCCGGGCAAACTCTACGGCATCATGGCCGCGGCCCGGCCGGCGGTCTTCGTGGGCCCTCCGCACTGCGAGTCGGCCGACCTCGTCCGCCGCTCCGGGGGCGGGTTCGCCGTCCCGTTCGGCGACGCCGACGGCGTGGTCAAGGCCCTCGAACGCCTGGGTGCCGACCGCAACCTCGCCCGCCAGATGGGCGAGAAGGGCCGCCAGGCGTTCCTGGCCTCGCACGAGATGGGCCCCTGCTGCTACCAGTGGTTCGAACAGATCCGCGGCCTGCTCGCCCCGGCGCGCACCGCCCCCGCCCCGGCCCCCGCGGCCCGGCTCGGCGCCGTCGAGGTCGGCTGAGCCCTCACGCATCGCCCAGGGCCCGCGACGAACGGCTTCGATACGGCTCCGTTCGTCGCGTCGAGCCTTCCTGTGGGTTGGCGTAAGGTCTTGGTTCTAAGTGTTTTGCGTGGATTTTTGGTTGGCTTCGATCGTCGAACATCGTTTCGTTTTCTCCGATTCCTCGACCTCTCTCCAACATCCGGCCCGACCGCCCTGCGCAATCCCCCTAACTAGTAGTGCTACACAAAACGCCTCCCGGGAAAAGAAAGCGCGGATTGTGGGCGCGTGCATGTGAATTCGGGGCTGGTCGGGGTCGTGGAGGGGACGGTCTGGTATAGGGACGCCCTCATGGACCTTCGTCGTTTCGGGATGGCTTTGCTCGCGTCGTCGGCGCTCGTGACGGACCTCCGCGCCCAGACGGCGGCGCCGGAGAGCGTGGCCGAGATCCAGAACCGCCACGACCGGTCGCTGGTCCGGGAGCTGGGCGAGTACCTGATCAAGAACCCCAAGGCCGAGGATCGCGACCAGGCGTATGCGGCGCTGTTCAACAAGGTGATCGAACACGACTGGTTCGCCGAGAACCAGGAGGCGGCCGAGCGCTACCTGAAGGAGAGCCCGGACGGCCCGGTGAAGTCGCTGGCGCAGGTCATCACGGTGATGGGCCGGGCGAAGGCGAAGCAGTTCCCCGAGGCCCTCGCCCGCTACCAGGAGCTGATCCAGGGCCTGACGCTGGCCGAGCAGGAGGAGTTCGCCTCCAGCTTCTCCGAGACCTTCGCCGCGGCGGCGGTCGCCGCCGGGGAGATCGGCACGGCCGCCCAGGTGTACCAGACGCTCGCCGCGAAGTTCCCCGAGAGTGCGGCGGTGAAGCAGCGGGCCGAGGCCGAGCTGGGCCGGCTGGCCCGGGTCGGCAAGCCCGCGCCGAACATCGAGGCGACGGACGTCGAGGGGAAGACGGTGCGGCTGGCGAGCCTGCGCGGCAAGTACGTCCTCGTCGACTTCTGGGCGACCTGGTGCACGCCCAACATCGTCGAATTGCCCCGGCTCCAGGAAGCATACAAGAAGTATCACGCCGCGGGCCTGGAGATCGTCAGCGTCAGCCTGGACGACACCCGGACGGCCGTGGTCGACTTCGTGAAGGCCCGCAAGATCCCCTGGATCCAGCTCCACAACACGACGGCCGGCGTCGACCTGGTGGAAGCCTTCGGCGTCGCCTCGATCCCGGCCACCTACCTCATCGACCCCCAGGGGACCATCATCCGCCTCGACCTCCGCGGCGGCTCGCTCGACGAGGCGCTGGGGAATCTCATCAAGGCCGGCGGCTGAGAGGCTGTTCCGGAAGGTCGCGGGGCGATCCTCGCGACGCCTTCCCCCCTCGCGGGGGAAGGCAGACCCCGAAGGGGTCGGATGAGGGGGATGCGAAGCACCGGCTCCATCGGGATCCGAAGGCCCGTCCGACCGGCTCAGGATCCCGACGGCTTTCTCGCTCGTCCTCCCCCTCATCCGGCCCTCCGGGCCACCTTCCCCCGCCAGGGGGGAAGGACGTTCGATTACACCTCCTGGAACAGACTCCGAGGGCGATGTCGATGATGACGACTCTGGCGTCGCTCGCGATCACGGCCATCCTGGGCCAATCCCCCGACGCGACCGCCCCCCGCGAGCTGTTCGCCGACCCCACCTTCGAACGCGGCTTCATGCTGACGGCGGCCAGCCACCCCGTCCCGAAGCTGGAGATCGGCGAGCTTCGCACGACGGCCGACCCGGACGTGGGGCCGCCCGCCTGGCGCATGCCGCAGTGGGCGACGCGCGAGCTGCTCGAACCGCAACGCTGCACCGACGCGGGCGGCCGGTGGACTGCGGAGAACCGGGCCAAGCGCGTCGTGGTCGACCGCTCCGGCTTCGGGCCCGTCGGCCTGATTCTGGAAGTGCGGGGCGACTTCGAATACGACGGCCGCATGCGCGCCGACGGCGAAGCCTGGCCGCACCTGCTGATCGAGCAGGGCTTCAAGGCTCCGATCGCGCTCAAGGACTTCAAGACGCTGACCTTCGCCATGGAGGCGCGGATCCCCTCCTGCAAGCCGGCCCCGTGGAGCGAAGGGAAGCTCGACCCGGGCCGGCACACGGCGCAGGTGTCCGCATTCTGGACCGTCCATAACGTCGCGAAGGGGAGTCCCGATTATCAGGACATGATCTGGTTCGGCATCCCCTTCTTCGACGCCCGACACGCCATCCCCCCGGCCCACCACGCGCTGGACGTGGGGAAGGACGACGCCACCGGCAAGTTCATCTGCCTCCTCGACGGCAAGCGCTTCTGGAAGGCCCCCACCGGCGACGGCGCCTGGCATCGGCTGGACGTCGACATGACGGCGCTGCTCCGCGAGGCCCTGGCGATCTCGCGGCGGAACGGCTATTTGAAGCACACGCGGTACGAGGACCTGGCGATCGACTCCTTCAACCTCGGCTGGGAAGCCCCGGGCCCCTACGACGCGGCGTTCGAGGTCCGGGGATTGTCGATGCGCGGCGGGGGCGGATAACCTGGCGGAGGCCTCCGGTCGACGGCTCCGGAGGGGCGGCTGAGGAGTCCGGGACCATGACTTCGTCGTTACGTCGGCGGTGCCTCGTCGTCCTGTTGTTCGTCGCGTGGGCCGTCCCGGCACGCGGGGACGACCCCGCGTCTCGGATCTTCGCCGCGTGGCGCCAGCGGCGGGAAAGGCTTCCGTCCGTCCGCTACAAGATCCAGGGCGAATGCACCTGGCCACGCGGGTCCTTCAATGAGATCGCCGAGCTCCCGTCCGCGGAACCGGACAATCCCGTCGAAGACGTGACGGAACCGTCGGCCCGGGGCGTCATCCTGGACTTGCCGAACAATCGATACCGGATCGACCGCGACGAAACGCTCTACGACTGGAAGTCCCGGCAGGTCTACAAACTCCACTGCCTGTGCACGGGAGACGGGCGGACGCGGTTCATTCGGGTCTTCGAGGACTCCCTGCCCGGCCTGGGGGCGGGGCGGGCGAGGCCCCACGTCGACCTGGAGATCATGCGGGGCGATCCCGAATTGCTGCCGGCCGGCGAGATCGCGTCGGGATACGAAGCCCTGTTCTTCGCCCAGGGGATCGTCCTTGGGGCGGGAGCCCACGTCCGCCCCACGAGGCTGTCCCCGCCGCTCGATGAGGCCGGCTTCGTGTATCAAGGACGGGGCGTCCACGAGGGCCGCGACTGCGAGATCCTGAGGAGCGGTAACCTGGAATTCTGGGTCGACCCGGGGCGCGAGGGGGCGATCGTGCAGTTCGTCGCCAACCCCGATCGGAAGTACGTGGTCCAGATCGAATACCAGGAGACGGCGGCTGGATGGCTGCCGAAGTCCTGGACGACCACGCTGTCCGTCTCGTCGACCGTGCGGCGTCGCTGGCGGATGACGGTCGGAGAGATCGACGCCCGCCCGGCCCTGTCCGACGACCTGTTCCACATTGCGCCCGAGCTGGGCATGTACGTCCATGACGTGACGGTCGTGAGGTCGGAGCCCCGGGGGGCCGAGTCGCACGATCGCTATCGGCTCATCGAGCCGGGGGGGCGGTCTCGCGAGCTGGACGCGAGGCTCCTCCCGGTCGACGGGCCTCGGGATTGAGCGATCGGCGGCTTCACGCGGCGGGCCTTCGTCACGCCGGCGCCGGCTCGGCCGGGAGGGCGTCGAGCGGGTCGGGGTCGGGCTTGGCGATGGCGGCGTCGGCGCGGTCGACGGCGTGGCGGACGCGGCGGACGGCCTTGATGTAGAGGGTGTTGAAGACGAAGGCGAAGAGGAGCGCGAGGGTGAACGCCACCAGCGCCGGGCCCGGGCCGGCCGCGTCCTCGAAGACGTCCGAGGTCGCGGCGATCCCCACGATCGGGGTCGCGGAGAAGATGAGCGGCGGCCGGGGGTCGTTGCCGGGCGGGCCGACGGCGAGGATGGTCACCACGCCCAGGATCAGCGGAAGGACCCAGGCGACGAACAGGAACAGGCCGAAGAAGTTCGCCGACCGGCGGCCGAACCGCAGCAGGAAATACTGGAGACCCAGGCCGAAGTACGCCGCGACGATCGTCGCGTAGGCGACCGAGTGCGGGAAGCTCGCGGCCTTCGGCATCCCCCGCCACATCATCGGGTCGTCGACCATGGCCATGCCGATCAGCGACCCCGCCGCCAGCAGCACGGTGCCGATCGCCGCGATGATCGGCCGGTTGGGGGCGGCGTCGTCCAGGACGGGCGGGCCCGACTCGCCCTGCTTGCGCGCCCGGCGCAGGCCGCGGGCGTACTCGGCCTGCGTCGGCGTCGTCAGGGAGATCAGCACGATCGCGATCACGGTCAGGGCGTACAGGGCGGTCAACTGCGGGCCGCCGTTCGCCGGCCAGTTCCCCATCCCGCCCACGGCCAGCACCGAGAAGGCCGCCATCGCCGCCAGCGCCTGCCGCTTGGTCAGGCCGTGCAGCCGCTCCGACTCCATCTTGCGCAGCGCCGCCAGCATCACGAACGCCAGCAGGGCCGAAACGTGGAGGACGACGAACGCCACCCACGGCAGCGAGAACCCGAAGAACTCCAGCCGATAGTCGACGTCCAGGAGCCGCGACAAGAGCCCGAACGCCCCCACGATCGGGCCCGCGACGAAGATCCCGATGCCGATCGAGGCCCCCAGCGCGTTCTGGCCCGTGACGCCCCCCTTCAGCACCAGGCCGCCCAGCAGCGAGAGGGCGTGGAGCGTCCAGGCGACGAACAGGACCATGACCTCCACCTGCACCAGCCCGCGGAAGTCCGGGTAGCCCAGCCAGGCGCAGAGGAGCAGGAACGGCAGCGTCAGCGCCGCCATCAGGTACTCGCGGATCGGCGCCCCGAACAGGAAGCCCAGCGTCAACTCCGTCGGCGTCTGGGGCGAGACGCGGTGGAAGTCCAGGATCCCCGTCCCCTTCGCCCCGCCCACGGCCGCCCCCACCTGCACCGAGCCGACCAGCCCCAGGACGACGAACTGCACCCCCATCAGGGCGGCGAAGGCCATGCGGCCGTCGAACGGCCTCGACTGGAATCCGCCGTAGACGATGCACAGGCAGATCAGGGCGACGATCGACGCGCCGGTGGCCATGGCCTGGGGGCGCAGCCGCGAGCGCAGGTGCTTCACGAAGATCGGGTTGTCCAGCCATTCGCGCAGCATCACGACAGCTCCTTGGCGCCGACCTTGAGGAACAGCTCCTCCAGGTTGTCCTTCCGCCGCGAGAACGAGGCCACGCGCACGCCCTCGGCGACCAGCCGGGCGAGCAGGCCGGCGGCGGCGTCGGCGTCGCCTCGGTAGCGGAACTCGTAGATGCCGTCGGCGCGGGCCTCGATCGGCCCGGCGTGGTCGTCGGCGGCGACGACCCGGCGGAACAGCTCGACGTCGGAGAGGACCTCCACGGCCAGGGCCATGTCGCCCATGATCCGGCGGTTGACCTCGTCGATCCGACCGCCGACGACGAGCCGGCCCCGCTCCATGATGGCGACCGACGTGCAGAACTCGTTCATCTCGGCCAGGATGTGCGACGAGATGAGCACCGCCTTCCCCTCGGCCGAGACCCTCTTGAGGATGTTCTTCAGGTCGATCCGCCCCTGGGGGTCGACGCCGCTGGCCGGCTCGTCCAGGAGCAGGACGGCCGGGTCGGGGATGAGCGTCTTGGCCAGCATCATCCGCTGGCGCATCCCCCGCGACAGCCCGGGGACCGTCGCGTCGCGCTTCTCCGTCAGCCCCACCAGGTCGAGGTGACGGTCGACGACCTCGCCGCGCATCGACTTCGGGATGCGGTAGCTGGCGGCGAACAGGTCGAGGAATTCCCAGACCTTCAGGTCCTCATACACCGGCGGGAAGTCGGGCATGAACCCCACGGCGCGGCCGACCAGCTCGCGGTCGTCCTGGATGCTGGAGCCCATCACCTTGACCTCGCCGTAGGTCGGCTCGATCAGGCCGAGGATCGTCCTCATCGTGGTCGTCTTGCCGGCCCCGTTCGGCCCGATCAACCCGCAGACCTCCCCCGGGCCGACCTCCAGCGACAGGTCGTGCACGGCGCAGAAGTCGTCGTAGTCGACCCGCAGGTCGCGTATTGAGAGCATCCCACGTCCCCCAGCGATCGACGTCCGTCCGAGGCCCCGACCGATTGTGCGGCGCCTGCACGCAAGCCTCAAGCGGGTTGCGGCCGTCCCATCAGGATTCGCCGGCCCGGCGGCGATATTGGGGACGGACGGCGAAGGGGGCGCGGGCCGGGTGGTCGAGTCGCCGCCAACCCTCGTCGATGATCATGTCGTAGGCCGCCCTCATCTGGTCGCCGGCCTCGTCGCCGGACATCGCGCCGACGCCCGTCCCCAGGCCCGTCGCGGCGAGGCTGGCGATCGGCCGGTCGCCGTCGCGCCCGTGGTCCAGGACGGCGATCAGCGCGGCGCGGAAGGCGAGGTAGGCGTGGATCGTCCCCGCGATGCGGCCGGGGACGCGCATCGTCGGCGCGACGACGAGGAACGGGAAGCGGGAGGAGGGGAGGGCGAGGACGTCGGCCGATCCGACCGGCAGTTCGCCCCGCCATCGCTCGGCGATCCGGCGCTGGACGGCCCGCTGGGCCTCGCCCCGGTGGAAGTCGTCGATCCGCTTGTCGACCCCGCCGCCCATGTCGCCGAAGCTGTTGGCCGGGCTGAGCAGGGCGTCGGCCCGGAGGTCGAGCAGGTCGCCGACGACGACCTCCACGGCGTCGACGTCGCGGAAATGGGCGGCAAGGGCGTCGGACGCGCCGGGGTCGACGTCGCAGAGATGGACCCGGAGCGGCGCATCGGCGACGCCGCGGCCGAACGGCTTGAGCGTCGTCATCCGCAACCGCCTCGCTCGGGCCAGGAGGGCCTGGAGCATCGCACCTCCTCGGGTCGGTCCGTGCCTGCCGAGGATACTCGCCGCGAGGCCGCGTCGCAACGTTCACTTTCCCAAAGTCCGCCCGCCGTTAGAATTGAGAGGGCGTATATCCACGGAGGTCGACCATGATCGTCCAGCTCTCGAAGGCACTCGAAGAGTTCGTCCGCGACTCCGTCCGCTCGGGGCGCTACGCCACGGAGGAGGAGATGGTCCGCGACGCCCTGGAACGGATGCGCGACGAGGCCCCCCCCGCGCCCGCGACGGACTTGTTCGGGGCGATGCGCGACCATGCCGATTTGCTGGAGGATGTCACTCGGGAGGTCATGGAGGGGCGGCGGGGCCGCACCTTGAGGCCGCTCGATGAATAAGGCGCTCCTCGACACCGACATCCTCTCGGAGATCCTGCGCGGCGTGGATGCGACGGTCGGGGGGCGTGCCCGCGCCTATCGGTCGGCCTTCAACCACCTGACCGTCTCGGTGATCACGATCATGGAGATGGTGAAAGGGCTTCAGAAGGTGCAGCGTCCTCGGCAGATCGCCTCGCTGCTTGTGCTGCTGAGATCGGAGGAGATCCTGGGATTCGACCGGCCGGCGGCGGAGATGGCCGGGCGTATCTGGGGGGACCTCGAACGCACCGGCCAGCCCGTCGGGCTGGCCGACCCCATGATCGCGGCCGTCGCGATGCGGCATGGCCTTGAGTTGGTCACCGGGAATACGGCCCATTATCAGCGGATCCAGCGGCTCGGCTACCCGTTGTCGCTCGCGAACTGGCGGGTTTGAGGTCGTCGGCCGCCGTCATCTCCCAAATCGATCGTGGACAATCCCCCCGGCGTGAGCCATGATTCTCGGGAGGCGTCGCGCCCGGCCGTCCCGCGGCCGGCGCGGCCGGTGCGAGGGCTCGGCTCGACGATCGGAGGGGGGCTTGAAGCAGGACGGCGAGGGGTCGCCGCGCCCCGAGGGGGGCTGGGGCGACCTCGCGGATCACCTCTGGCGCTTCCGGATCCAGTATCGCGAGGGCCGCGACCCGGACAAGATCCTCCGGGGCGCCCTCCGGCTGGCGATGGAGCTGTTCCGCGCGCCGGAGGGGTGCGTCGCGGCGATCCACCCCGGGTCGTGCGAGGCGCGGATCCTCCAGCAGACGCCCGACGAGGCGGGCTGGGACCGCCGGCTGATGTCGGGGTTCCTGCGGGGCGACAAGGTGGCGGTCCCGCGCGACGTGATGCTGGCGCGGATCCGGCGCCACGGCCGGATGTGGGGCGTGCTGGCCGTCCGCTCGCCCGGGGCCGACTACTTCTGGGACGCCCGCCAGGCGTTCTCCACGATCGGCGGCCTGGCCAACGAGCTGATCGAGCAGTCCGACCTCCAGCGGATCCGCGAGGTCCGGGCGCGGGTCGACCGCAAGGTGCTGGAGCAGTCGCACCCCAAGCACCTGTCGTACGAGGTGCTGCACGGGATCCGCTCGCTGATCGCCTACGACCACTCGGCGGCGCTCCTGATCCACGACGCCGAGGCGGGCGTGCTGGAGGTGGTGGCCGAGCAGGTGGCCTGGCGGAAGGCGAAGGGGGAGAACGTCGGCCGCAAGTTCCCGCTCAAGGCGTCGCTCCAGGAGGTGCTGGCGCAGCCGGTCGTCCTGGGATTCGACCGCGACGGCCGCGGCTGGTCCGACTGGGCCGGCGGCGGGTCGACGACCCTGGCGGAGATGCTCGACTACGACCGCCTGCCGCGCAAGGCGGCGTTCGCGCCCTCGGAGGGGGCCGTCCTGTGCGCCTCGCTCATCACGCGGGAGGGCCTGCTGGGCGTGCTGAAGGTGGCCTCGATCCACCCCGGGTCGTTCTGCGCGTACGAGGTCGAGCTGATCGCGCAGTTCCTGCCGCAGGCGGCCGTGGCGCTCCAGAACGCCCGGCGGACCGAGACGCTGGAGCGGCGGATGATCGACGCCGAGCGCAAGCACGCGATGGCCGACCTGGCGCGGGGCGTCTCGCACGACGTCAACAACGCGCTGGGGGCGGTCCTGCCGCTGGTGCAGCAGCTCGTCCACGACCTGGAGGCCGACGCCTTCGACCCCGAGGCGGCGACGGCCGACCTGAGGCAGGTGGAGCGCTCGATCCGGGTCTGCCGGCGGATCTTCGGCGGCATGCTGAACTTCGCCAAGGGTTCGGCCCGCAACCCCAGCGACGTGGCGCTGCGGCAGGCGGCCGACTCGGCCCTGACGATCTTCCGCGAGGGGCTGGAGCGGCGCGGGGTGGCGCTGACGGTCGACGTGCCGGCCGACCTGCCGCGGCTGTTCGCCGTGCAGGCGGACGTGGAACAACTGTTGCTGAACCTGATCAGCAATGCTCGCGACGCGACCGGGCCGGGCGACGCGGTGACGATCCGCGCCCGGGCCGAGGCCGGCCGGCTCATCCTGGAGGTGGAGGACACGGGCTCGGGGATCGCGCCCGAGGACCTGGCGCGGCTCCAGGAGCCGTTCTTCACCACCAAGGCGAACGGCCACGGCCTGGGCGTGGCCATCTGCCGGTCGATCGCGGCGCAGCTCCGCGGCCAGCTCGACATCCGCAGCGCGGTGGGCGAGGGGACGAAGGTGACGGTCAGCTTCCCGATCGGCGGGGGGGAGGGGCGGTGATGGAGACCCGAGAGTCCTCGATCCTGGTCGTCGACGACGACGAGGGGGTCCTCCGCGCCGTGTCGCGGATCCTCGCGCGCGGCGGCCGTCGCGTGGCCGAGGCGACGGGCCCGGCGGCGGCCCTGGAGATGGCGAGGGCGACGCCGTTCGACCTGGCCATCGTCGACGTCCGGATGCCGGAGATGAACGGCTTCGACCTGATGCGCGCCCTGATGGAGGAGCGCCCGGGCCTCGACGTCATCGTCATGACGGGGAACGCGGAGGAGCCGGACGAGAACCTCCTGCGCGCCATCGACGAGGGGGCGTACTACTTCATCCAGAAGCCGTTCGACCGCCGCGTGATGCTCGCGCTGGTGGGCCGCTGCCTGGAGCTGCGCCGGCTCCGCGAGGAGCGCGAGGAGTTCCTGGGGCGCGTGGCCCGCGAGCTGGAGGAGGCCCGGCAGTTCCAGCTCGGCCTCCTGCCGCCGCCGGAGTACCGCGGCCGGGGGCTGTCGATCGCCGCGCGCTACAGCGCCTCGAACGAGCTGGCCGGCGACATCTACGACTACGCCGAGACCGACGCCGGCGGGGTCGCGATCCTCGTCGCCGACGTCGCCGGCCACGGGACCTCGGCGGCCATGGTCACGGCCGTCGTCAAGGGGGCCTTCCGCGCCGCGTACGTCGACGACTTCGAGCCCCGCAAGGTCGCCGAGCGGATCAAGGAGGGGATCCGCGAGTTCGACCCCGGCCGCTTCGTCACCCTCTGCTGCGTCCGCCTCGACCCCGCCCGAGACGTCCTGGAGTTCGTCAACGCCGGCCACCCCGAGGCGTACGTCCGGGGCGTCGACGGCTCGCTCCGGACGCTGGAGTCCACCGGCCCGATCCTCTCGTCGGCCCTGCACGACTTCCCCTGCGTGCAGGAGGTCGGGCGGTTCTCGGCCGGGGAGTCGCTGCTCCTCTACACCGACGGCGTCACCGAGGCCCGATCGCCCCGGGGCATGTTCGGGACCGAGCGGCTGCTCGACGTCTTCCGCCGCGACCTGGGCCCCTCCGCCCGCCTCGACGCCGTCCTGGAGGCCGTCCACGCCTTCACCGGCGCGGAGAGCTTCGAGGACGACGTGACCCTGCTGACCCTGGACCGCGACCGGACGTGAACGACCGCCGATTGGCCTCGATCGGATCGGCGGGGGTCTGATAGACTCCCCCGGCGGGGCCGGGCCCCAAGTCGAACGTCGTCCCACGGAAGCCGAGGCGTTAGGGATGAGCACCGTCGGCCAGCGACTGTCCGAACTGACCGTGACCGCGCGGGGCGGGCGTCGGCTGCGGGGGCGGTGGTGGCGGCGCGACCGCCCGGCCGGGGCGATCGTCGTCGCGCACGGCTTCGGCGAGCACGGCGGGCTCTACGGCCACGTCGCCGAGGCGCTGGGCGAGGCGCTCGACGTCGACGTGATCGCCCACGACTTCCACGGCCACGGCCGCAGCCCGGGGCGTCGCGGCGTGGTCCGGCGGTACGAGGACCTGGTGGACGACCTCCGCGCGGTCGCCTCGTGGGCGCGGCTCCACTTCGCCGGCCTGCCGCTGTTCCTGCTGGGCCACTCCAACGGCGGCCAGGTCGCGCTGCGGTACGCGCTGGACCGCCCCGAGGGCCTGGACGGCCTGATCGTCTCCAACCCGTTCATCCGGCTGGCGATGCGCGTGCCCCGCTACAAGCTGAGGCTGGGGCGGATCCTGCTGCGGGTGGCCCCCTGGGCCACGCTCCGCGCCTTCGACTCGTCGCCCGCCGAGAACCGCGACCCGGCCGTCCACCGGGCCATGCTCCGCGACGACCTCCGCCACAACCGCATCAACCCGCCGTTCTACTTCGGCATGGTCGACGGCGGCGAGTTGCTCTTGCGCCGGGCGCGCGACCTGCGCACGCCGCTGCTGATGGTCGTCGGCGGCGACGACCCGATCGTCGACCCGGCCTCGGTCCGCGAGTTCTTCGACGAGGCGGGCGTCGCGGACAAGACGCTGATGCTCTACCCGAGCATGTCCCACGAGCCCCTGAACGAGCTGGGGCGCGAGCGCGTGACCGGCGACGTCGTCCGCTGGCTGGCGCCACGCCTTGACCCGTCCACGCGGCGGATGATCTAATCGAGGTCTCGACGGGAGCCCCCAGGGGACGGCCACGGCCGCCCCGGCCGGGGGAGAATAGGGAAGCCGGTGCAATTCCGGCGCGGGGCCGCCGCTGTAATCGGCCGAGAAGCGCGAGCCGCAGGGCCACTGCCAACCGGCGGGAAGGCCGCTCGACGCCGGGCCGAGAGCCAGAAGACCTGCCCGTCGGGACGTTCCTGGCTTGGGATGCTTCGGCCGCGAGCATCCGGGCGAGCGCATTCGGGCGAAGGACCCGCCGGCGACTCACCGGGCACGACGACCCCCATCCCCGCGCGGGGTCTCTCCGCGCGCCCACCCTTCCCCGGAGTCCCCCCATGCGCCTCGCGCTCGCCTCCGCCTTGCTGCTGGCCGTCGCCTCGTCGACGTACGCCGGATCGGTCGTCTCCACGTTCTCCAACGTCCCGATCTCCGGGGCCGAGGGGGACATCCACAACAGCTCCACGGCCCTCCCCCAGCAGCCGACCGTCGTCGACGGCTTCAGCGGCTCGCCGACCGGGTTCACGGTCGACGGCAACTTCTACAACAACGACTCGACGTGGGACCCGTACTGGAGCGGTTGGGCCTTGTCGAACCAGACGATGGCCTCCAAGACCGTCGACTCCGGCCAGTACGTCGCCGTCCCCGAGACCGGCGCGGGGCCGGCGAACACCTACGCGGTCGTCAATTCCTATTACTGGGCGCCCCAACCCGGCTTCACCTCGCTCGGCTACATCGACCTGGCGGCGGGCCGCCTGGCGGGCTCCCTGGACGTCGCCAACGTCTTCTACACCTATGACGCCATCCTGAACGGCGGCACCCCCTATAACCTCGATCCCTTCGAGGCCGGCGACTACCTCACGCTGACCATCGAAGGCTACAGCAGCCTGGGGGCCACAGGGGGCCTGACCGGCAGCATCAGCTACGACCTGGCCCGGTACACCGACACGGAGCAGTTCGTCCTCTCGACCTGGCACACCCTCGACCTCACCTCGCTGGGCGATGCGCGGAGCCTGAACTTCGTCTTCACGACCAGCATCGTGAACGCATCCGGCCCTCTCCTCCCCACCTATGCCGCCATCGACAACCTCGTCACGCTCGACGCCCAGGCCGTCCCCGAGCCCGCCTCGCTGGCCCTGCTGGGCCTGGGGGTCGCCGGGGCCTTCGCCGCCCGTCGGCGGAGCCGCGGCTGAGGACTTGCGGGGTTCGCGGGGCCTGGCGGACTTGCGCCGGGCCCGGGGCTTGCGGGGATCCCGCTAAACCGGGCTGCCTCGCGAAGCCGATACCTGGAACGAACCGCGTGCGGCCGGTCGCGCCCGATCCATCTCGGGCGCGACCGGGCGGCCGACCGGGGCGACGGCGGAGCCGTCCGGGAGTTCGTCCAGGATGAACGAGCGAAACGAGCCGCGCACGCGCCCGACGGCGTGGGCCGCGATGGCGCTGTTGCTGCTGCTGGCGACGGGGGCGAAGACCTTCGGCCAGACGGCGGAATTCGACATCCCCGACCCTCCCGGCGTCCTGGAGGGGAAGAATTCCCTGGGGCCCGCGCCGGGGGCCTCGGGGTACTCGCCGTTCGGCCAGTCCGGCGCGCCCGTGATGGGCGGACGGGCCGGGCCGTCGGTGACCCGCGCCCCGCTGGATTCCGCCACGCCCCGCGCGTCGCGGCGGTCCTGGGAGGGGCAACCCAACTTCCGGGTCCAGGCCATCCCCGAGGCCGCCGTGCCGGCCTACGGCTCGCTCGACCTCCCCTCGGCCGACGTCCCCGTCGGGTCGGAGGACGGCTACTCGCTCGACGACGCCGTGCAGCTCCTGATGGATCGGAACCTGGAGCTGCTCGCGCTGAAGTTCGAGGTCCCCATGGCCGAGGCCGACGTCCTGACGGCCGGCCTGCGCGCCAACCCGATCTTCTACGCCGACGCCCAGCTCGTCCCCTACGGATCGTTCACGCCCGGCCGCCCCGGCGGCCAGACGCAGTACGACATCAACATCACCCACCCGATCGACGTCAACAACAAGCGCAAGGCCCGCGTCCAGGTGGCGCAGGTCGCCCGACGCGCCGTGGAGGCCCAGCTCCAGGACGCCGTCCGCCGCCAGGTGGACAACCTCTACACGGCGTTCGTGGACGTCGCCGCCGCCGACCTGACCCTGGAGTACAGCCGTAAGTACCAGCAGGGGATCGGCCAGCTCCTCTCCATCAACGAGGACCTGCTGGAGAAGAAGCAGATCGCCGAGGATCCGGTGTTCGCCCTCCGCGCCCAGCGGGATGTGGCCCGCCTCCAGATCCGCGAGGCCGAGCAGGCCCTCGCCCGGACGACGCGCACGCTGTCGCAGCTCCTGAACATCCCCCGCGAGCAGGCGTCCGCCGTGCGGATCCACGACAAGCTCCGCGACGACCGGCCGCTCCCCATGGCCGAGGACGGGCTCATCGCCCTGGCGCTGGAGCGCCGGCCCGACCTCCAGGCCCAGCGCCTCGGCCTCCATCGGGCCCACGCGGACGTCCGCCTGGCGAAGCGCGAGCGGCTCTCGGACTTCTACCTCCTGTATCAGCCCTACACGTTCCAGGACAACCGTCCGGACGGCCTCAACGGCGCCCGGTCGTGGGCCGTGGGCCTCACGGCACCGATGCCGATCTACAACCGAAACCAGGGGAACATCGCCCGCGCCCAGCTGAACGTGACCCAGACCCACGTCGAGCTGGACCAGGCCGTGCGCCGGGTGCAGGACGAGGTGTCGGACGCCGTCCGCGAGTTCGAGCTGAGCCGACAGGCGATGATCGACTCCGAGTCCGAGATCCTCCCCTCCGCGCGCCGCGTGCGCGACGCCGCCTATCGCCGCTGGCAGGGGGGGGAGACGGGCATCCTGGCCTTCCTCGACGCCCAGCGCGAGTTCAACGAGCGCGTCCGCGAGTACCGCGACGCCATCGTCCGCCACCGCCGCGCGGTCCTGGACCTGAACACGGCCGTCGGCGCGCGGCTCCTCCCCTGACCGAGTCGAACCGAACGGAGCGAGCAAGGATGGATCGCCGAACCCCTCCCCGCGCCCGTCGCACCCCGCGCTTCGCCCCTGCGATCGAGGGGCTCGAAGGCCGGTTGGCCCTCTCCACCGTCGCGGCGACCCCGCCCCGCGTCGCGAGGGCCGCCGCCGCGGCGACGGACTCCACGCCGCAATTCCCCCTGCGCTACAGCAAGTTCACGGGGCTGTTCCAGGGCTCGTACATGGTGGGGGCGGCGAGGCAGCCCGGGTTCGCGACGCAGCTCTACATGACCGGCGGGGGCAATACGTCGGCCTTCTACCACGGCAACGTGCAGGTCGCGATCTACGTCCCCGAGGACCGCTCGCAGCCGGCGATCGGCCAGGCCAACCTGATCCCCAAGGGCTCCGGCGACTCCGGCGACCTGCTCCTGGTCGACCTGACCGCCGTCCCCGGCCACGTCGACAAGGGGGGCCGGCCCGACCTCTTCACCTGGACCGTCAACGACGACAGCGGCGGCGACTTCACCAGCGGCGAGGGCTCGGGGACGGTGCAGCTCACCTACTTCCCCAGCCGCCGGCTCCCCCGCGGCGCCGTCGCCGCCGGCCGCCTCGGCCTGGCGTTCCGCGGCCAGGTCGGCGTCAGCGGGATCGCCGGCATCATCTTCTGATCGTCAGGCCGCGGCCTCGTCGAGCGTCGTCGTCCGCGACGGCCGGCGCGCGTCCAGGCTCCAGGCCCCGCCGCCGTTGGCGAGCAGGAACAGGAACGCCCCGGCCATCGACAGGTTCTTCATGAACTGGATCTGCTGATCGTGCGCCGCCTCCCCGGTCAGGTTCCAGAAGTCGTGGAACAGGTACGTCGTCGGCAGCAGGAACAGGAAGAGGAGCAGGGCCCCCCACCGCGTCTTGTAGCCCGCGATCACCGACAGGCTCCCCGCGATCAGGAACGCGATCGCCCCGGCGAGCATGAATTTCGGCGCCGGCATCCCCTTGGACCCCAGCAAATCCGATATCGCGCCGAAGTTGGGGATCTTGTTCCCCACCGCGCTCAGCAGGAAGATCGCCGAGAGCGCCACGCGGCCCAGCACGCTGATCAGACCTTGCACCGTCGCGATCATGGAAATTCTCCGAAGATGTGGATGTGAAAGGTCCCCTCTCCCGCCGGGAGAGGGGAAGACTCGCAGGGGCGGGTGTCGAGGCCGCGTCGGCTCACGCCAGGTCGAAGAGCATGACCTCGGCGGGGGCTTCGGCCCGGATCGAGATCGCGGTCGCGTCGCTGACGGCGGCGCCGTCGCTGGTTTCCAGGGTCGTGCCGTCGAGGACGACGGAGCCCTTCAGGACTTGCAGCCAGGCGTGTCGGCCCGGGGCGATGTCGCGGGCCAGCTCGGCGCCGGCGTCGAGGGACGCCAGGTGGATCGAGGCGTCCTGGTGGATCGCCAGCGATCCGTCCCGGCCGTCCGCGGAGGCCACCAGCCGCCAGGCGTTCTTGCGATCGGACGCCGGGAACGCCTTCTGGTCGTAGCGGGGCGTCACCCCCTCGCGGTCGGGCTGGATCCAGATCTGGTAGAAATGGACCGGCTCCGTCCTCGACGCGTTCTGCTCGCCGTGCATGATCCCCCGTCCGGCCGACATCACCTGGACCTCGCCCGGCCCCAGGACCGAGACGTTGTCCATGCTGTCGCGGTGCTCCAGCGCCCCCTCCAGGACGTAGGAGATGATCTCCATGTCCCGGTGCCCGTGGCGACCGAAGCCCCGGCCCGGCTGCACCACGTCCTCGTTGATGACGCGGAGGGCGCGGAAGCCCATGTGTTCGGGGTCGTAATACGAGCCGAACGAAAACGTGTGCGCCGTTTGCAGCCAGCCGTGGTCGGCCCCGCCGCGATCGGCGGCCCTGCGAATGATCGTCATCGCAAAAACTCCTGAAACCAAAGAAGATTTCAAAATTCGATGCGTTGAACCCGGACGTACGCCCGCTACGGCCCTTCCAGCGGCCCCCGGACGCGGTCGAGCAGGCGGATCAGCGTGGCCAGCTCGGCCTGGGTGAGCCCGGCGAAGAGGCCGGACCGCAGCTCGGCCATGGGCCCGTCGAGGCCGCCGAGGACGTCCGCCGCCTTCGGCCCGAGCACGACGTAGACCACGCGCCGGTCGCGCTCGCAGCGCTCGCGGCGGACGAACTCCAGCTTCTCCAGGCGGTCGATCAGGCCGGTGATCCCGGGGGTCTCCGTGAGCATCTGCTCGGCGACCTCCAGGATGGGCGTCGGCCGGCCGAGCCCGCGGAGGATCCGCAGCACGTTGTACTGGGCGTGCGTCAGGCCGTGCTCCTTCAGCAGCCGCCCGACCCGCGCCTGCACCCGGTCCGCCGTCCGCACGAGGTCCAGGAGCGCCTCCTCCTCCCTCGTCTCGAACCGCCCCCGCTTGCCGATCCGCCGCTCCAGGTCGCCGCCCATCGCCCGTCTCCTTTCCCTCGCCCGTAATTAATTTACGCATCAACTATTTTAAGGTCAAGTTTCCTCCCCGGATTCCGCTGGACGGCCCGCGCGGGGGCGTGGTCTGATCGACGGGGGAGGGCGGGGCATGATGGAGTCCGACGCGCGCGAGGTGAGGTTCCCGTGCTCGTGGTGCGGCCTGGGGGTGGTCGCGCCCGGGGCGGCGGCCGGCCGGGGGAAGTGTCCCCATTGCGGGACCGTGCAGGACGTGCCGCGCCCCGCGCCCGAGCCCTACGCGCTGATGGCAGGACCGCCCGCGCCCGCGAGGCCGTCGCCGAGGCCCGCCCCGCCGAAGCCCCCCGCGGCGGCGTTCTGGCGCGGCCTGTTCCACGAGTCGGCCCGGCGCGAGAGCGTGCTGGCGGCGGAGATCGTGGCCCTGGTCGCTTTGAGCCTGGCCGACCTGATGACGACGTACCACCTGCTGCGGACGCACCCGAAGTTCTACGAGTCGAACCCGGTGGCCCAGTTCGTCTTCGCGCGCTGGAACATCGCCGGCATGGCCGTGTTCAAGCTCTCGGTCGTGGCGTTCGTCGTCACCGTCGGCGAGGTCGTCGAGCGCCAGCGCCCCGGCCTGGGCAAGTTCGTCCTCCTCGTCGGCTGCCTCGCCACCGGCGCGGTCGTGTTCCACGGCCTCCGGCTGGCGTTCGGCGAGATGGCGGAGTAGGGGCGTCAGTCGTCCCGGCGGCGGACCTTGACCACGGTCAGGTCGCGACGCCATGCGAAACCCACCTTCTCGTAGGCGGCGCGGGCGGCGGTGTTGTCGGTGTCGACGTGCAGGAACGGCGCGAGGACCTCGGCGCGGATCTCGCGGACGAGCCGGCCGACGAGCCTCCCGGCGTAGCCTCGGCCTCGGAACTCGGGGAGCGTGGCCACCGCGCTGATCTCGCGATATCCGTCCAGGCCCATCCTCTGCCCGGCCATGGCGACCAGCCGCTCCTCGCGGCGGACGCCCAGGTACAGGCCCAACTCGCGCGTCCGAGGGCGGAAATAGCCGGGATAGACCGCCGCCATCAGGGCGAGCATCTCCGGCACGTCCGCCGCTCCGAGCGTCGTCATATCCTCCCCATCGATCTCGGTCGCACGCCCTTCGAACACCATCTGCGCGATGGTCGAGGTTCGCTCGACGTCCCAGCCTTGCAGGTCGCCCGGCGCGACGCCCACGAAGTGCAGCGACTCGCCCGGCTTCACCAGGGCCCGCGCCGCGGCGGCGGCCTCGGGGCCGGGGTCGGCGACGGCGAGGAACGGGGCGACCTCGGCGGGATAGCGGCGGGCCCGGCCGTCGCCGAGGGCGAAGCTCTCTTGCCGCGTCGTCAGGGCGGCCCAGGCGGGGTTGTCGAGCATGGCGAGCGGGCCTCCGCGGGGTGTGCCTTTGGAATTTGGCGGTCGGCGGTCGGCGTCTTCCCCCCTCGCGGGGGAAGACAGACCGCGAAGCGGTCAGATGAGGGGGACGCGAAGCACGGGGGCCGTCGGGAGCCGAGAAGGCCCGTCCGACCGGCCCGGGATACCGACGGCCATCGCGCTCGTCCTCCCCCTCATCCGGCCCTGCGGGCCACCTTCCCCCGCCAGGGGGGAAGGGCGTTACGATGGCTCCCGCGAACCCGACGCGATTCGCCAAAATCCAAAGGCACACCCCCTCCGCCCGGCGGGTTGCGGCCTGTTTGACGACGGTTGTACAATCGCCGCCATTCCTTGTCGTCCGGCCTCATGAAGTCTATCGAGATGGGACGTCCCATGCCTTCGGTCCTCTCCTCGCGGACGTTCCGCCCGCGGTTCGTCGGGTTGATCGCGCTCCTCGGCCTCGCCGCCCCGGCCTTCGGGGAGATGCCGAAGGTGCCCGACGGGTTCAAGATCCGGCTGGTGGCGGCGGTGCCGGCGGTGTCGTACCCGAGTCAGGTGGCGACGGCCCCCGACGGCTCGCTGTTCGTGGGCGAGGACCCGATGGACCAGGTCGGGCCGGCCGACAAGCCGATCGACCGCATCCTCGTCTTCAAGCCGGGCGCGGCCGAGCCGGTCGTCTTCGCCGAGGGGTTCAACGCGATCTTCGGCATGCTCTGGCATCAGGGCTCGCTCTACGTCATGAACATGCCGAACCTGACCGTCCTCCGCGACAAGGACGGCGACGGCAAGGCCGACGAGCGCACCGAGCTGTTCACCGACATGGGGGTGCCCGCCGGCTTCCCCAACATGCTCAACGACCACATCGTCTCCGGGATCCAGGTCGGCATGGACGGCTGGTTGTACATCTCCGTCGGCGACAAGGGCGTGCCGAAGGCCACCGGGCCCGACGGCCGGACGATCCAGTTGAAGGGGGGCGGGATCGTCCGCTGCCGGCCGGACGGCCGCGAGCTGGAGGTCTACTCGTCCGGCACGCGAAACCACCTGGAGCCGAACCTCAGCGCCCGCGACGACCTCTTCACCTACGACAACACCGACGACGGCCTCGGCTGGTGGACGCGCGTGGTGCACCACGTCGACGGCGGCTACTTCGGCTATCCCTTCGACTACCACGACCGCACCGACAAGCTCCTCCCCTTCATGGCCGACTACGGCGGCGGCTCCCCCTGCGGCGGCGTCGTGTACGAGGAGGACGCCTGGCCGGAGGAATACCGCGGCCGGGCCTTCTGGTCCGAGTGGGGCAAGCGGTCCGTCCGCGCCTTTCGGTTCAAGCCCAAGGGGGCCAGCTTCGAGATCGCCGACGTCGTCGACTTCGTTCAGCCCGGGGACGTGGAGAACTTCCGGCCCCTCGACCTGGCCCTCTCTCACGACGGCGAGACGATGTACGTCGCCGACTGGTCGATGGGCGGCTGGGGCGAGAAGAAGGAGAACCTCGGCCGCATCTACGCCGTGACATGCGTCGGTCCCCCCGTCGCGAGAAAGCCCCGCGGGGCCGACTCCGACCCGACGCCCGCGCTGATCGCCTCGCTCGACCACCCCGCCCGCGCCGAACGCCTCCGGGCTCAGCGCGAGCTGATCAGTCGGGGAGAGGCTGCCCTGGCCGACGCGACGAAGGCGCTGGCCGACGCCGCCACGCCCGAACTCGCCCGTCGGCATCTCGTCTGGACGGTCGCCGGGATCGCCTCGCGGTCGCCGCAGGGGGCCGCGCCGCTGACGGCGACGCTCAAGGACCCCTCGGCCGACGTCCGCGCGCAGGCCGCCCGCGCGATCGGCCTGGAGTTCGGCCCGTTCGACCTCGACGCCCTGGCCGCGCTACTGGCCGACCCCGAGTCGGCGGTGAAGCTCCAGGCGCTGATATCGCTGGGGAGGATCGGCGGGCCGTCGGTGGTGGAGTCGATCATCCCGATCGTGGCCGACCCGGACGTCTACCTGGCGTTCTCGGCCCGCAAGGCGCTGGGGCGGATCGGTGCCTGGGATGAGGCCGCGGCCGGCTTGAAGGCGGCCGATCCGAAGGTCCGCGAGGGCGTGCTGCTGGCGATGGAAGGGGCTTACAGCAAGGGTGCCGTGAAGGCGCTCGCCGAGTTCGCCGCCGGCGCGGGCGAGCCGGCCGAGCGGGCCGTCGCGGTGGCGAAGCTGGCGGCCGTGGCCCGCCAGGCGCCGCCGTGGGACGGCAAGTGGTGGGGGACGCAGCCGGCGAAGGGGAAGGCCCCCGCGAAGACCGTCGACTGGGACCAGACCCCCGCCGTCCTCGAAGCCCTCCGCGCCCGGCTCGACGACGCCGAGGCCCCGGTGCGGATCGCGGCGGCCGGCGCGATCGCCGAGGTCGACGACCGGGCGTCCGCGGCCGTCGTGCGGGCGAAGTTCGCGGCCGAGACGGACCCCGACGCCCGCGCCGCGTTCGCCTCGGCGATCGGCGGCCTGCATGATCGCGACGCCATGCCCGAGCTCGCCGCGGCGATCCGCGACCCCGACGGCCCGGACGTCGTCCGCGACGCGGCCTTGAAGGCGGTGGAGGCGATGGGCGGCCGGGAGGCGGCGGACGTGCTCGTGTCGGTCCTCGACGACCCCTCGCTGCACGACGACCGTCGCCGCGGCGTGGTCGCGGCGTTGGGGCGGGCGCCTGCCGCCGCCGCGGTGCCGGCCCTGGTGAAGACGCTGGACAACCCCGCGGCCCCGGTCCGCGAGGCGGCCGTCGTGGCGCTGGCCTCGGTGATGGGCCGCGAGAAGGCCGAGCGGCCGGAGTCGGCCCTGGCCGCGCTCCGCGCGAAGATCGACGACCCGGCGGCCGAGGTCCGCAAGAAGGCCGTGGAGGCGCTCGGCAAGCTGGAGGACGCGGCGAGCGTCCCGGCGCTGATCGCCGCGGCCGGCCGCGACGACCTGCGGATCGAGGCCGTCGAGGCCCTGGCCGCCTCGCCCGTCGCCGAGGCCATCCCGGTCTACCTCTCCGCCCTCGGCGAGAAGAGCCCCACGCTGCGGAAGCGGGCGGCGTCGGCCCTGGCCGCGCTCAAGGACGTGTCCGCGCCGAAGCTCGACCAGCTCGCGGGCCGTCACGAACTCCCGGCCGCGGTGCTGCCGGACTTGCGCGAGGCGTTCGCGATCATCGGGCCGATCCGGTCGTGGCGGCTCGTCGGCCCGTTCGTGAAGGACGCCTCGCCGCCGTTCCCGCTCGACGGGCCGATCGACGCGGAGGCCGAGTATCCGGGGCTCGGCGACGAGAAGGTGACGTGGCGCGAGGCCGACGCCCGCGACCGCCGGGGCCGCCTGAACCTGGCGAGGCTGTACGACCCGGGCGACAAGCGCTGCGTGTTCGGCGTCGCCGACCTGGAGAGCCCGACCGACCGCGTGGCGTCCTTCGCCGTGGGCTCGGACGACACGCTGACGGTCTGGGTGAACGGCGAGCAGGTCTTCGACTTCGCCGACAGCCGCGGCTACTCCCCCGATTCCGATCGATTCGACGTCCCCTTGCGCAAGGGGATGAACCGGATCGCGATCCGATGCGGCAACAACGGCGGGCTGTGGGAATACTCGGTCGCCGTCTCCGGTCCCACCGACTACGCCTTCCTGAAGGAGCCCGCCGCCGGCTCGTTCGACCCCGAGGCGTATCGCGCCGAGGCGATGAAGGGGGGCGGCGACCCGAAAAAGGGCAAGGTCCTGTTCCACGACCTGAAGGGCCTGGCCTGCGTGAAGTGCCACGCCGTCGCCCCCGGCGGCGCGACCGTCGGCCCCGAGCTGTCGAGCGTGGGCGCCAAGTACCCCCGCGACGAACTCGTCACGGCCGTCCTGTTCCCCTCGGCCAAGATCAGCAGCGGCTACGAGCCGGTGATCCTGGCGACCGACGACGGCCGGGTCTTCTCGGGCGTGATCAAGGGCGAGACGCCCGAGGCCGTCGAGCTTCAGGACGCCGACGCCAAGGTCGTCCGCATCCCGGTCGAGGAGATCGAGGAACGCCGGCGGGGCGACGTCTCCATCATGCCCCCGGGCCTCGCCGAGGGCCTGAAGCCGTCCGACTTCGCCGACCTGATCGCCTACCTGGAGGGCCTGAAGGACGTGAAGCCGGCCGCCGACCCGGGGCGTTGAGCCCCGCCGGCCTCACATGACCCCGAGGAGGAACGCCGCCGCCAGCGCGACCGCCCCGGCCAGCGCCGTCGCGAGCCCCAGGGCCCGCCGACGTTTGATGTAGAAGAGCAGGAGCAGGCCCGTCGCCGCGGCCAGACCCGTGAGCGCGGCCGAGAGGTCGACCACCGCCGACCAGACCGGCCCCGCGTCACGGCCCTTGTGCAGGTCGTTGAGCACGGCGACCAGGCCGTGGCGATGCTCGGCCAGGCGGTACGTCCCCTCGGGGCGTCGGATGAAGGCGTCGGCCGAGTATCCCGGCCCCTTGAAGGTGACGACGCACTCGTCCTCGTCCTCGGTGAACGACGCCAGCGCCCCGCGCAGGCCGTGCTCGGCCCGGAGGCGCTCGACGATCGCGAGCCTGTCCGCCTCGCCGCGGAGCAGGGCGGGGTCGACGCGGCCCTCGGCCTCGACGTCGGTCGCGACGCCGTCGTAGAACCAGCCGGGGTGGTTCAGCGTGATCCCCGTCAGGCTGAAGAAGAGGACGGCGACGAGGCCGAACATCGACAGGTAGGTGTGCAGCCATCGGATCGGCCCGGCCAGGCGGATCGCCAGCGGCCGGGACGACCGTTGCGGGGCGGGGCGGTCATCGCTCGGCATCGCGGTCCCGGTATTCGAGGGAGGCGGACTGGATCTCGTCATTCCCCTTCAGTTCCTTCGTGAACGCCTCGTCGCCCACCGTGACCCGCTGCCGGATCAGGCCGTAGCCCCCCTGCTCGCGGACGGCCTCGATCAGCACGGTGTACTCGCCCGGCTTGACGGGGTCGCCCTTGTCGTCCTTGCCGTCCCAGGCGACCGAGTATTCGCCCGGCGGCCGGGTCGGCTGGGCGATGACGAACGGGTCGAACTTCGTGACCTTCACGCGGGTCATCACGTCGGCGTGCCAGCGTTTGAGGTCGGGGAGCCACTGGAACGGGCCCGATCCCCCCTGCGAGACCCAGAAGACCAGGTTGCGCACCGGCTTGCCGTCCGGGCCCTTCACCCAGACCGCGACGTAGGGCCGGCGATACCGCCCCTTCTCCTCGGGCTTCTTGATCGTGAACCGCACCAGCAATTCGTGGTCGTCGCCCCAGCCGCCGTCGGCCTTCGCCCGGTCCTGCGCGGGCTCCTTCGGGGCCGGCTCCTGGACCTGGATCGCCAGCCACGCGGCGTTGCGGAGGACCCGGCCGTCGGCCGCGGCGATCAGGCAGGCCGCGCCGACGGAATCGGCCAGCCGCAGGCCCTCGTCGGGGGGGAGGACGTTCAGGGCGGTGGCCAGGGCGTCGGCGTCGGCCGAGCGGTCCGCGACCACCGACGCGACGAGCACGCCGTCGGCCGGCCCGCCGGACCTGGGGTCGAGGACGTGCGAGTACCACCGGCCGCCGATCTCATACCCCCGATGCTTCCGGCCGCTAGTCGCCACGGCCCGGTCCTTCACCGCGATCTGGGCCAGGGGCTCGGTCGTCTCGGACCCCGGCCGAGGGCCGGCGATCGCGACCGGGCGCTCGACGTCCCCCTGGACGCGGAGGTCGCCGCCGACGTTCAGGACCACGCCGCGCACCGCCGGGTCGTCGCGCAGGGCCGCGTCGCAGGCGCGCTCGACGATGAACCCCTTGGCGATCGCATCCAGGGTCAGCGGCGCGTCCGAGGTCCGCTCGGCGACGCCTGTCGCCGGGTCGAGCCGCCAGGCCGGGGCGTCGGCGCGGGCATTCGCCTCGGCCAGCTCGTCGCGGGTCGGCGCGGAGCCGCGGCGGGCGGCCTCGGCCCAGAGCAAGGCGAAGACCTGGGCCCGCGCGTCGAACGCGCCGCCGCTCCGCTCGCGCCAGGCGTCGGCCAGGGCGAGGACTTCCATCAATTCCGGCGAGACCTTCGCGGCGTCGCTCGACCCGGCCTGCCAGCGGCGGAACTCGCTGGCCGGGTCGTGGTTGCCGAGGATCGCCGCAAGCCGGTCGATCTCGCGGAGCGCGCGGCCCTCGGCCCGCCGCGCGGCGGCCTCGTCGTCGGCCCGGACGGCCATCTCCAGCGACGTCCCCATCACGCCGTCGTGGGCGAACGAGAAGTCGCCGGCCGTCGCCGCGCGGGGGGTCATGAGGAGCAGGGCGGCCGTGGCGGCGAGGCGTGTCATGGAGGCGTTTCTCCGAGGCGCGAGGTGATCCGTCGAGTCTCCGACCGGCTCCCAGGGCCGGGAAGCTCACGCGGGGACGAGTTGCTTCGGCAGGGCCTGATACCAGGCCTCGACTCGATCGATGATCTCGCCGACGGCGGCCGGGTCCAGCGGGCGGAAGGTCCCCGTCTCGTGGAACCTCAGCGTGGCGGAGTTCGCGTCGGCCAGGGGCTCGGCCGCCCAGGCGTAGAAGGCCTTGTTGTCGCGCACGTTCACGACGAAGACGCAGGTGGGCAGGTAGAACGGCCGGCCGGGCGCGGGGAATAGCTGCCGGACCTCGCGCCTCCAGTCGTCCGGGTCGGGCGACGTGGTCCCCTTCACCTGCACCATGAAGATCCGGGTCGACGGCCGGCCGTCGGCGCCGATCTCGACCAGGAAGTCCGACCCGCCGCCCTGCGCCGGCTCATGCCGGACGCGGACGTCCTCGCGGGAGGTGAGCAGCAGCCCGGCGACCGCCTCGCTCCGTTCCGCCACGAACCAAGGCTCGTTCGCGCTCGACATGCCCGGCCCCTATTCCTTGAAGCGTGAATCGGTGAGGACCATGTTCCGAGCCGACCAGAATTCGACCACCTCGTCCCTGAGATCCTCCCGGCCGCGGCGGTCGATCGGGAATCGGGTGGCGAGACCCGCCACGGGGCCGCGCGGCTCGTTCACCGAGAGGAGGAAGCCGACCTGAAGCGCCGTGTCGACCCCCACCACATAGGTCGGCGCCGGGACCGCGACCATCCGGTCGACGTCCTCTTGGGACACCTGAACCCGCAGCCGTCGGCCGTTCGGCGTGTACCCCCGCGTGGTCCCTTTCACCTGCACGAAGAAGAAGTAGGCCGGGTGATCCACCACCTCGACGATGGAGTCGAACGTGGGATACTTGTCCCCGAGGAACCGCGGCCGGAAATACGGGTGGGCCCGATCGCCGAGGTCGGTCATGAGGAGGTTGAACAGCCACTGGCCACGCTCCCCGATATCCTCGTTGGCCACCTGGTCACCTGTCGAATAAAGCCCCGGAGCCCTCCGGTCGATTCTACCGCGGCGTCCGTGGGCGGATAAGGCCGTCGACGGATCGGAGGGGTCGACTTCAGGACCCCGAAGGCTTGGGAAGGCCCGGCCGGTCGGGCCTTGGACGGGGTTTCGGGCACGGCTATATTGGCCTGCGTCGCGGCGGATCTGCCGAAGGCCCGGGGCCGCGCGAGGCGGCCGTCCGCCCGCCGCCCGGGGGCCGGGCCCGACGTCCCGCCGGTCGCGAACGAACGATCCGTGTGCCGTCGCCGCGCCCCGTCGCGGTCGGTCGGCCCTCCTCCCGCACGTCGTCAGAGGGTGTTCCATGGCAGATGTCAGAGTGGCCATGATCGGCCAGGGCTTCATGGGGCGGACGCACTCGAACGCCTGGTCGCAGGTCCCCCGGTTCTTCAAGCCCCCGGCCGCGCCGGTGATGCACTCGGTCTTCGGCCGCAACGCCGAGGCCGTCGCCGAGTTCGCGAAGGTCTGGGGCTGGAAGCACTCCTCGACCGACTGGAAGGCGACCGTCGCCTGCCCCGAGGTCGACCTGGTCGACGTCGTCACGCCGAACAACATGCACGCCGAGGTCGCCCTCGCGGCGCTGAAGGCCGGCAAGCACGTCGCCTGCGAGAAGCCCATCTCGCGGACGATCGACGAGGCCCGGCTGATGGTCGCCGCGGCCAAGGAGGCGGGCAAGAAGACCTTCGTCTGGTACAACTACCGCCGCTGCCCGGCCGTCGCCATGGCGTACAAGCTGGTGAAGGACGGGGCGATCGGCAAGGTCCGGCACTCGCGCGCGTTCTACCTCCAGGATTGGGCCGACGAGTCCATCCCCCTGATCTGGCGGTTCCAGAAGGAGGGCTCCGGTGCCGGCTCGCACGGCGACCTCAACGCCCACATCATCGACATGGTCCGCTTCGTCACCGGCGAGGAGGTGACGGAGGTCTCCGGCGCGATCGCCGAGACCTTCATCAAGGAGCGCAAGCTCATGACCGGCCCGACGGCCGGCGGCATCGCCGCGGGCGTCGGCGGGGCGGCCGAGACCGGGCCGGTGACGGTCGACGACTGCGTCCTGTTCCTGTCGCGGCTCTCCGGCGGCGGCGTCGCCTCGTTCGAGGCTGCCCGCCAGGCCACCGGCAACCAGAACCGCAACGGCTTCGAGATCAACGGCTCCAAGGGCGCCCTGAAGTTCGACTTCGAACGCATGAACGAACTCCAGTTCTACGACGCCACCCGCCCCCGCGCCGTCCAGGGCTGGACCACCCTCATGTGCACCCACGGCGGCGACCACCCCTACGCCGAGAACTGGTGGCCCGACGCCCACGTCATCGGCTACGAGCACGGCTTCACCAACCAGGCGTACGACATCCTCCGCATCCTCGGCGGCCAGGAGCCCGTCGTCCCGATGCCCGACTTCGAGGACGCCTACCAGACCCAGCGCGTCCTGGAAGCCGCCATGATCTCCGCCGTCGAGCGCCGGCCCGTCGCCGTCGACGAGGTCAAGTGACCCGTCGCCCGCCGCGAGACCCCGGACCCTCAAGACCCGTTAGATACATATAAGGAAGACCGAACGATGGGCGCTCCCTACGTCCTCTCCAACCCTCCCAAGGTCGCCCTGATCGGCGGCGGCTTCATCGGCCCGGTCCACGCCGAGGCCCTGCGCCGGATCGGCGTGCAGGTCGCCGGCCTGCTGGACATCAGCCCCGAGAAGGCCCGCCCCCAGGCCGAGAAGCTGGGCATCCCCAAGGTGTACTCCACCATCGAGGAGGTCCTGGCCGACCCCGAGATCGGCGCGGTCCACCTGGCCTCGCCCAACGACATCCACTACCAGCACGCCAAGGCGGCGCTGGAGGCCGGCAAGCACGTCCTCTGCGAGAAGCCGCTGGCCGTCAGCTCCAAGGAATCGGCCGAGCTGGCCAAGCTGGCCGCGAGCCGCCCGAAGCAGGCCGCCGGCGTGAACTACAACCTGCGGTTTTACCCGCTCGCCCAGGAGATGCGCCAGCGAGTCGCCAGCGGGGCGCTGGGCCGGATCCTGACCGTCACCGGGTCGTACACCCAGGACTGGCTGCTGCTGGCCGACGACTACAACTGGCGGGTGGAGCCCGACGGCCACACCAACCTGCGGGCCATCGCCGACATCGGCACCCACTGGATGGACCTGGCCCAGTTCATCACCGGCAAGCACATCGAGAAGGTGAACGCCGACCTGGCCACCTTCCACGAGCACCGCAACCGCCCCATCGGCGGGGCCGAGACCTACTCCGGCCCCAACGCCGCCAAGAAGGCCACCGAGCCGGTGAAGATCACCACCGAGGACTACGGCGCGGTGATGCTCCACCTGACCGACGGCGCCCGCGGCGTCTACCACGTCAACCAGATGCACGGCGGCCGCAAGAATCGCCTGTACCTGGAGGTCTGCGGCACCGAGGGCTCCATGGTGTGGGACAGCGAGTCGCCCGAGCTGCTCTGGCTCGGCCGCCGCGGCGCGCCCAACCAGCTCATGAACCGCGACCCGTCCATCCTCAGCGTCGAGGCCGGCAACTTCAGCCACTACCCCGGCGGCCACGCCGAGGGCTTCCCCGACGCCTTCAAGCAGCTCGACCTGGCGTTCTACTCCTACATCCTGAACGGCTGCCAGGGCACTCCCAACTTCCCCACCTTCGCCGAGGGCGACCGTGAGGTCCGCATCTGCGAGGCCATCGCCCAGTCCGCCAAGGCCAAGTCCTGGGTCGACGTCGCCGGCTGACCCGCCCGGAGCCCCGCGAACGGCCCCCCCGACGTCGGGGGGGAGGCCGATCGGAGGGGCGGACCGGTCGCCGGACGCCCCATGCCGCCCCTCCCCCTTCGTCCGACCTCTCCCGGCGTCGAGCGCGGTCCTCGCGACGGCCGACGCCGCGGTCGGCCCGGGACGATCTGCCGCGCCGGGGCTCTGCTCCGCCCGATGCTCGCGGGCCCCCGCGATCGGTATGGAAGGACGAACCCATGAATGACCCTGGCGCGCCCGGCCGAGAAGGACGGCCTCGCTCCACGAGGCGACGGCTGCTGATGGGATGCCTCCTGTACGTCCTGCCGGGCCCCCTGATCGGCGTGCTGCTCTTCCTGCTGCTGGGATACCTGATGAGGCCCGAACAACTCGCGTCCTTTCAGGTAGGCCCCTGGACGATCGACGTGTACGCCGAAGGCGAGTTCCACTATGAGCCGCCGGGTTACATTTACTTTGAACTCAAACAGTGGGGGCAGACCCGCATTCCAAAACGCCGATTCATGGGGATTGGCCCCGAAAGGAAGCCGTCGCAACGATTCCGGCTCGTCGCGACGCACGACGAAGAAGTCGTCGCGCTCGTCCTCGGCAACGAAGTCCAGATGATCCACGAGTTTTCATCCGGCTACACATGGCCGGGGCCGTACACCAACGTCACCGAGCCGCAATGGCAGATGGCCGAACTGCTGCTGCCACGGCTCCGCGCGGCCCATCCTGAAATAAGGTGCCCGCGTCAGGACGAGTATCGAAGGCGCCTGGATCGCCCGCGGCCTTAGCCGCGACGGTCGACGATCGGCTCGACCGGAGCCGGAGGGGCGTTCAGGGCCCTCTGTGGAGTAAGGGTCTTCGGGAAATTCCCCCGGCCGCGACACCCCGGTCCTATCCTGGTGTTGAATGGGGAGTCGGAAGGACGCGCGTCCCGACGCGCCATCGTCGCCTTGAGCAGGGGGCCGGCCGCCATGCGTGATGAGATCTTCCAGGTGAGGCGCATCTCCTTCCGGCTCGCGGCCTTCGGGCTCCTGGCCGGCGCGGCCGTCGCGATGGGGCAGGAGCCGACGAAGCCGAAGGAGGACGCCCCGGGGGCGATGGCGCTCGACGACGCCAGGGCCCGGGAGGTCGTTCAGGCGGTGCAGGAGTTGCGGAAGTCGGTGGCGAAGAAGGCCGCCAAGGCGAAGCCGGCCGAGCCGCCGAAGCGGCCGGCGAAGACCGTCGTGGCGCCGACGATGACCTCGGCCGACCTCGACGCCCTGGTCGCCGCCCGGCTCGCGAAGACCAACCCCGAGGTCAAGCCCGCCCCGCCCACGAGCGACGCCGAGTTCGCCCGCCGCATCTACCTGGACGTGGCCGGCGTCCCGCCGACGCCCGGCCAGCTCCGCGAGTTCGTCGCCGACAAGGCGAAGGACAAGCGGGCGAAGCTGATCGACGAGCTGCTGTCGACTCCCGACTACGGCCGGAACTGGGCCCGCTACTGGCGCGAGGTGATCCAGTTCCGGGCCTCCAACCCGACCGCCCAGCAGATCCGGTACGACCTCCTGGAAAGCTGGCTCGCCGAGCAGTTCGACCGCAACCGGCCCTGGGACGAGATCGTCGCCGAGATGATCGAGGCCGACGGCCGGACCGACGAGAACGGCGCGGCCAGCTTCAACGCGGCGCACGCGGCGTCGGCCGTGCAGCTCGCGGGCGAGGCCTCGCGCGTGTTCCTCGGCGTGCAGATCCAGTGCGCCGAGTGTCACGACCACAAGACCGACTCCTGGAAGCGCGAGCAGTTCCACGAGCTGGCCGCGTTCTTCGCCGGCGGCCGGATGCAGCGGGTGGTGAAGCCCGAGCCGGGCGTGAAGGCCGCGTTCGCCGTGGTCGAGACGCCCCGCGCCCGCTACACGATGCCCGACCTGACCGACCCGAAGAAGTCGATCCCGGTGAAGCCGAAGTTCTTCTTCGCGTCGAAGGCCGAGGCGATCCCCGACGGCCTGACCCCCGCGCAACTCCGCGAACTGGTGGCCTCGTACATCACCGGCCAGGACGACCCGTGGTTCGCCCGCGCGTACGTCAACCGGGCCTGGACCGTGCTGATGGGCGAGGGCTTCTACGAGACGGTCGACGACATCGGGCCCGAGCGCGAGGTGAAGGGGGAGGAGATCCTCCTCCCGCTGGCCGACCAGTGGCGCGCCGGCGGCTACGACGTCCGCTGGCTGTTCCGCACCATCCTGAACACCCAGGCGTACCAGCGCCGGGCGCGGTCGTCGTCGTCGCCCGCCGGGCTGACGCAGATGGCCGCCGTCTGCCCCAGCCGCCTGCGGGCCGACCAGATCTTCGAAGCCCTGGCCGTCGCGCTCGACCTGCCGAGGGAGGGGGCCCCCGCGCCGGACGGGTCGCCCAGGAACGTCGTCCAGACGTCGGCCGGGGGCCCGAAGAACGCGAAGAAGGCCGCCGAGGCCGCCGGCCTGGCCGGGGCCGTCGCCAAGAAGGGCCGACAGGCCCCCAACCTCCGCACGCCGTTCGACAAGCTGTTCGGCGTCGACCCGTCCACGCTCCCGGACGAGGTGCTGGGGACCATCCCCCAGGCCCTCTTCCTGATGAACGGCCCGATCGTCCACGCCCGGACCCAGGCCCGCCCCGACGCCCCCCTCGGCCGGATCCTGGCGAAGGCGCCCGGCGACCGCGAGGCTTTGGACTCGCTCTACCTCATGGTCCTCTCGCGCAAGCCCAACCCGAAGGAGCTGGAGGTCGTCGGCGATTATCTGGCCAAGTCCGCCGACCGCAAGGCGGCGTTCGAGGACGTCTACTGGAGCCTGGTCAACTCGACGGAGTTCCTGTCGCGGCGGTGACGACCGTTGATGAACCCTCATCGTTGCAAGAGGCGAGCGGCTTGAAAACGTCCCCTCTCCCGCCGGGAGAGGGTAGCCGCGCAGCGGCGGGTGAGGGTCGTCGGATTTCGGAGGGCATGCCGGGCGCGCGGCCACCGAACCGAAGCTATCTCTGACAACCCGACGACCCTCACCCGGCCCTTCGGGCCACCCTCTCCCGGCGGGAGAGGGGACGTCCGGGGCGGCTTCGCCGCTTCCTCATGCAACCCCTGTCGAACAGGACTGCCCCCAAACCCCAACGGAGCGGACGAGTCATGCGGACCGAATCGAGCGTTGTGCAGGTGGCGATGAACCGCCACGGGGTCGTCGGGCGTCGCGGGTTCCTGCGGGCGATGGGCCTGGGGGCGGCGGGGATGGTCGCCGGGGGCGTGGCGCCGCTGGGGCTCTCCGACCTCCTCACCCTCCGGGCCGACGAGCTGCGCCGGCAGCAGCGGGCGTGCATCCTGCTCTGGATGGCGGGCGGGCCCAGCCAGTTGGAGACGTTCGACCCCAAGCCCGGCGTGGAGAACGGCGGCGGCACGAAGGCCATCGAGACGTCCGTCCCCGGGATCTCGATCGCCCAGGGGTGGGAGAAGCTGGCCGGGTCGATGGACGACGTCGCCCTGATCCGGTCGATGACCAACAAGGAAGGGAACCACCAGCGGGCCGACTACCAGCTCCACACCGGCTACACGCCGACGGCCACGCTCAGGCACCCGAACATCGGCTGCGTCGCCGCGGCCGAGCTGGGCGAGTCCGCCTTCGACCTGCCGCACATGGTCGCCATCGGCGGCGCGACGGCCGGCGCGGGCTACCTGGGGGCCGCGTACGAGCCGTTCATGATCCCCAACGTCCAGCGCCCGCCCGACAACGCCCAGGCCCGCGTGCCGGCCGACCGCTTCCAGCGCCGGCTGGGCCTGCTGAACCGGCTGGAGAAGGTCGGGTTCGAACAGGCCGGCGGCTCCGACCGCGTCCGCGACCACCGGGCGCTGTACGCCCAGACGTCGAAGATGGTCCTCTCGCCCCGCATGAAGGCGTTCGACCTGGAGCAGGAGCCGGACCCGGTGCGCGACGCCTACGGCCGCACGCCGTTCGGCCAGGGGTGCCTGCTGGCCCGACGGCTGGTCGAGGCGGGCGTGACGTTCGTGGAGGTCCGCTGCGGCGGCTGGGACACCCACGTCCAGAACAACGAGAAGGTGGCTAACCTCGCCGGCCAGGTCGCCCCGGGGTTCGCCACGCTGATCCAGGACCTCAAGACGCGCGGGATGCTCGACCGCACGCTGATCGTCTGGATGGGCGAGTTCGGCCGCACGCCGAAGGTCAACCCGACCGCCGGCCGCGACCACTTCCCCCGCGTCTTCAACGTCGCGCTCGCCGGCGGCGGCGTGAAGGGGGGCCAGGTCGTCGGCGCCTCCAGCGCCGACGGGACCGAGATCAAGGACCGCCCCGTCACCGTCCCGGACCTGATGACCTCCATCTGCAAGTCCCTGGGCGTGGAGGCGGCCAAGGAATACCAGACCGCCATCGGCCGCCCCATGAAGATCGTCGACGGCGGCAAGCCCGTCGACGAGCTGTTCGGCTGACGTCGAGCCCGAGCCCGTCCCGTGCGAGGTTCGAGCCTCCCCGGAAGGCCGACGCGAATCATCCTTCTCCCCTCGTGGGAGAAGGTGGCCGCAGGCCGGATGAGGGGGCGACCGCCGTCGCTCCCCCCGGTATGCGAGGGCCTTGAATCCGCCGGCTGTCGGTCGCGCCCCCCTCATCCGCCCCTCCGGGGCACCTTCTCCCATGAGGGGAGGAGGGGGGAGGCGGGCTCGATTCTCGGGGAGGAGGGACGGGCGCGGGGCCGCATCATTTCGGCGCGGCCTCGGCGGGCTGGGCCGCCTCCGGGGGCTGGATCGGGCGGATGACGGCGACGTTCGCGGCCTCGGGCCCGCCGGGCTTGGCGGATTCGGCCTCGACGAACAGGCCGGGGAGCAAGTCCTCGGCGCGGAACTCGACGGGCTTGCCTCCGGCGGGGGGCTTCGCGGGCGCGCCCTCGTCGGACTTCACCTTCTCGGGTTTCGTCTCGCCCTCCGTCGTCTCGTCGGCGGGGGAGCGGAATCGGGTCTCGACCTTGGTGGCGTCGACGACCTCGATCACCTCGACGCTGTCCTCGTCGACGGGCGGGCCGAGGGTGCCGACCGACTTCGCGCCCCGGTCGGCGTCGGCCTTCGGCGAGCCCTCGTCGCGGGCCTTCGCCTGGTCGCGGGCCCAGTCCCGCCAGACGACGTTGGTGTTGATGGTCAGCCGGATCCGGCGGGGCTCCGGGGCCTTCGCGCCCGCGCCGTCCGGCCTCGCGACCTTCTCCATCTTCACGATCACGCCCGAGACGATCTCCTTCCTGGGGGGATCCGCCTTCGCCGCGAGCGGGGCGTCCTGGCCGCGCAGTGCCGGGGCGAACAGGAGCAAGGCCGGGGCGACGGCCGTCGCCGTCTTGATCCGCGCGCCGAAATGGTGTCTCATCGGATGCGCCCTGGGATCGGTGGTAATCCGTCCGGTCGAGGGGCCTCGGGATCCGCTCCGTCGGCCGCCACAGCTCGACGGGACGATCCCACAGGCATGTTTCGTACCGTCGAAGCCGGCGTCGGGGCCCGCACGGGATCGGGCCCGCAACCTCGTCACCGCCGGCCCCGCGCGGACGCTTCGCAATCGACCCGGCCGGCCGCCGTCCGTCTTCGGCCGCCCGGTCGCGCCCGCTTCACCCGGCAGCCGAGCGGAGGAGCCTCCATGGCAGAACACGAGAACGGGACGTCGACGGGGCGGGGGGGGCACAGCCGGCGCAGGTTCCTGCGCGGGTCGGGCCTCGCCGCCGCCTCGGCCGTGCTGACCAGCCAGGCGAACGTCGCGCTCGACGAGGCGAAGGCCGAGGCCCAGGCCCCGGACGGCCCCGAGGCCCTCTCGGGCGACGTGACGCTGACGCTCCAGGTCGACGGCCGGGAGCTGTCCTGCGTCGTCGAGCCCCGCAGCACGCTGCTGGACACCCTGCGCAATCGGCTGGACGTCACCGGCCCCAAGCGCGTCTGCGACCGCGCGAGCTGCGGGGCCTGCACCGTGATCGTCGACGGCGACGCGGTCTACTCCTGCACCACGCTGGCCGTCTCCTGCAAGGGGAAGGCGATCGAGACCGTGGAGGGGTTCGAGACCGGCGAGGGGGGCGTCCCCCACGCCTTCCACCAGCACGACGCCCTGATGTGCGGCTACTGCACACCCGGTTTCGTCACCGCCTGCAAGGCGTTCCTGGACGCCAACCCCGGCAAGGAGCCGACGCTTGAGGACGTCAAGCGCGGGCTCGACGGCAACATCTGCCGCTGCGGGACGTACATCGGCGTGTTCGAGGCGGCCCTGGCCGCGGCCAAGACGATGAAGGGAGCCTGAACCATGGCCTCCTGGCCCGAGTCCACCCGCCTCATCGGCAAGAGCATCCCCCGGCTCGACGGCCTCGCCAAGGCGTCCGGGCGGGCGAAGTACCCCTCCGACATCCGCCCCGAGGGGATGCTGTTCGGCGTCCTGCTCACCAGCCCGCACGCCAACGCCAAGGTGAAGGCGCTCGACCTGGAGCCCGCCCGCGCGATGCCCGGCGTCAAGGGGGTCATCGCCCTGGCGACCGCCGGCGAGACCAACGTCATCTACCAGGGCCAGGAGATCGCCGCCGTCGCCGCCGAGACCGAGGAGAAGGCCCGCGACGCCGCCCGCGCCATCAAGGTCGAGTACGAGGTCCTGCCGCACGTCGTCACCGAGCGCCAGTCGACCGCCGAGGGCGCGCCGAAGGCGTTCGCGGCCGGCAACTCCCGCCCCGGCCGCGCCCAGACCGCCGGCAAGCCCGACGAGGCGATGAAGGGTGCCGACGCGACGATCGAGGCGACGTATGAACTCCCCGTCATCACCCACGTCTGCCTGGAGCCGCACGGCCTGACCGCGGAGTGGAAGGGGCCGGACTCGATCACCGTGTACGCCAGCACCCAGTCGGTGATGGGCGTGGCGAACGACATGGTGGAGACGTTCGGCGTGGACGCCTCCAAGGTCAAGGTGTTGACCGAGGTGATGGGGGGCGGCTTCGGCTCGAAGTTCAACGCCGACGTCTGGGGGATCGCCGCCGCGAAGCTCGCGAAGGAGGCCGGCCGGCCGGTCCGGATGTTCCTCGACCGCGCGCAGGAGCACCTGATCGGCGGCAACCGCCCGAGCGCGAAGGCGACGATCCAGCTCGGGGCGACGAAGGACGGCAAGCTGGTGGCGATGACCGCGGAGACCTCCGGAACCGGCGGCCGGGGGGGCTCGAACTTCCCGCTGCCGTACGTCTACCACGTCCCGGACCGGACGCGGTCGCACACCGAGGTCTTCGTCAACTGCGGCGGCTCCCGCGCCATGCGCGCGCCGGGGCACCCCCAGGGGTGCGCCGTGATGGAGGCCGCGATGGACGACCTGGCCCACAAGCTGGGGATCAACCCGCTGGAGTTCCGCCTCAAGAACCTGGCCGAGACCGACATGGTCGCCGGCGGGATCAACCGGACGGAGATCTACCACGAGCAGGTCCGCCGCGGTGCCGAGCTGATCGGCTGGGGCCGCTGGAAGCCCCGCGGCCAGGGGGGCGACGGCCCGGTGAAGCGCGGGCTGGGGATGGCCCTGCACCAGTGGGGCGGCGGCGGGGCGCAGGACAAGCAGGTGGCCTGCATCGTCAACCCCGACGGCTCGGTCGAGCTGCGGAGCGCCACGCAGGACATCGGCACCGGCGCGCGGACGATCCTGGCGATCATCGCGGCCGAGGTCTTCGGCCTGGAGGTCGGCCGGATCCGGTCGAACATCGGCGACTCCACGTTCCCGCCGGGGCAGAGTTCCGGCGGCTCCACCACCTCGCCGTCGATGGCCCCGCCCTGCTTCGACGCCGCGGTGAAGGCCCGCGACGAGCTGTTCCGGCGCATCGCCCCCGGCCTGGAGGCGGCCGTCGAGGACCTGGCGCTGAAGGACGGCCAGGTGCTGGTGAAGGGCGAGGCCCGGCTGACCTGGGAGCAGGCGTGTCGCAAGCTGGGCATGATGCCGATCAACGTCGTCGGCGTCTTCGCCCAGGGGCTCTCCTCCACGGGCGTCGGCGGCTGCCAGTTCGCCGAGGTCACGGTCGACGTCGAGACCGGCGTAGTCCGCCTCAAGAAGATCGTGGCCGTGCAGGACACCGGCCTGATCCTCGACATGCTGACGTGGCGCAGCCAGGTCTACGGCGGCGTCATCGGCGGCCTGAACTACGGGCTGTTCGAGGAGCGGATCATGGACGAGCCGACCGGCGTCATGCTCAACCCCGACATGGAGATGTACAAGCTCGCCGGCGCGACCGACATCCCCGAGATCGTCGTCGAGGCCCACGACACGCCCGAGATGCGAGCCCGCGGCGTGATCGGCGTGGGCGAGCCGCCGACCATCAGCACGGCCGCCGCGATCGGCAACGCGGTCGCGAACGCCATCGGGGTCCGCGTGCCGAAGTGGCCCATGTCCCCCATGAACGTCCTGGACGCCCTGGCCGCAGCCGAAGGGAAGGCGTGACCCCATGAAGGCTTTCGCATACCTCAGCCCGACCACGCCCGAGGACGCCGTGAAGGCCCTGGCCGCGCCCGGGACCGTCGAGGCCCTCTCCGGCGGCACCGACCTCATCGGCCGTATGAAGGACTACGTCGCCAGCCCGGAGCGCGTCGTCTACCTCAAGGACGTGAAGGCGCTCGCCGGGATCGTCGAGAAGGACGGCGCGACGGCGATCGGCGCCGGGACCCGGCTGGTCGACCTGGTCTCCAGCGCGACGATCCGCGACCGGCTCCCGGCGCTCTGGCAGGCGACGACGGAGGTCGGCACGCCCCAGATCCGCAACATGGCGACCGTCGGCGGCAACCTCCTCCAGCGCCCGCGCTGCTGGTACTACCGCAACGGCTTCGGCCTGCTGGCGATGAAGGACGGCAAGAGCCTGGTGCGCGCGGGGGACAACCGCTACCACGCCATCTTCATGACCGACGGCGACGCCCTGTTCGTCAACCCGTCCAGCCTGGCCGTCCCGCTGATCGCCCTGGGCGCGACGGCGACCATCCTGGGCCCCGGCGGCGAGCGGACGGTCCCGGTGGAGCAGCTCTACCGCGTGCCGAAGGCCGACGCCGACCGCGAGCAGACCCTCGCCCCCGGCGAGCTGCTGGCCGCCGTGACCGTCCCGGCCGGCGTGGGCAAGAACGCCTCTTACGAGGTCCGCCAGAAGCAGGCGCACGACTGGCCGCTGGTGATGACCTCGGTCCACCTGAAGATGGACGGCGACTCCGTCCGCGAGGCCCGCGTCGTCCTCTACGGCGTCGCGCCGATCCCCTGGCGGAGCGAGGCGGCCGAGAAGGCGGTCGTCGGCGGCCTCGTCACCCGCGAGCGGGCCGAGGCCGTCGCGAAGGCCGCGGCCGAGGGGGCGAAGCCCCTCTCGAACAACGGCTACAAGGTGGCCCTGGTCCGGACGACGGTCAAGCGGGCGCTCCTGTCCGCCGTCGGCGACCGCTACTGGCAGGAGGGTTGAACGATGGCCGAATCGCTCGAAGCCTCGCCCGCGATCCCCGCCCCGCCGTGCCGCCGGCTCCGGTTCAAGGGGATGTACGTCTACACCGACGGCTTCCACCCCGAGGCCCACGACGACTACGACAACACCATCTTCTGGTGCCAGAAGACCCTGAAAGACATCGGCCCCGACCAGGGCTTCGTCGGCCGCGAGGACTGCCGCGAGGGCTCCCGCCCCTGCTACGAGGCCGACTGACCTCGGCCCCGAAGTCGACGCGGCGGTTCCCATCCCCGTATAATCACGCGAGGAGAACCACACTTCGCGCCGGGGTCGCGCCCCGGAGAACAGGAGAGGTCCGAACCATGCTCGCCAGCGCCCTGACCGTCCTCGCGTGCCTGCCCCTCGCGGCCTCGCCCGACACGTCCGGCGCGAGCCGCGTGAAGGGGGATTATATCGAGGCCCGCACGGCCGACGTCTACACCGGGCCTTGCTTCTCGAACTCGGAGATCTTCATCACCGGCCACCAGGCCGTCCTGGCTTGGAAGGTGACCGAGGGTTCCTGGGACGGCGTGAAGCTCGACGGCCTGGCCGTCGCCGCCGCGGTCCTGGGGACGAGCACGTTCTCGCAGGACGACGTCAAGGACGCGAGGGCCGTCCTGATCGTCGACGAGTCGGCGAACCCCGCCCAGCGCGAGGCCCTGATCGCGATGGCCAAGGCCCTCGGCGGCGGCCGGCTCGATCGCGTCGTCGGCGTGCGGACGTCCACCCTGGCCGTGACCGTCGAGCGTCACGAGGCGGCCTCGGAGGCCGACCACCCCGACCACGCCATGCCGAGCGCCCCGAGGGCCCTGTTCTCGGCCCCCGGCCTGGCCGAGATCCTGACCCGGCCGCTCGACGCCGACGACCACTTCTGCGGCAACGAGACCGTCGCCTACGAGCCGCTCTCCGCGGGCGTCCGGGCCCTGCCGGCCTACACGCTCCGCCACCGCTACTCGGGCGACGAGCTGAACACCGTCTGGAACGACCCGAACTGCCGCAGCAGCTTCGTCGGCGGCTTCTCGTACTGAGCGATGACGAGCGCCCATCACCGGCGGGCCGGGGCGCGAGCCGCCCCGCGCCCGCCCTTTCTATTCGAGGGTTCGGAATGTCCCTGAGATTCCTGGCCGTCCTCGCCCTGGGGATGGCGTCCACGGCGGGTGCGCAAGAGTACAAGCTGGAGAAGCTGGACGAGGCCCCGCCGGCCGACCTGGCCCCCGCCGTCAAGGAGACGCTGGAGGCCGCCGGGCGTCGCGTCCTGGACCCCGAGGGGAAGCCGCTGGTCGACATCTGGCTGCGCAAGGCCGCACCGGCGTCGGGCAAGCCGGCCGGCCCCAAGGGGGCGATCCTGTACCCCGTGCTGGCCGAGGGGGAGTTGATCGGCGCGGCGCGATACGCCGTCGAGGGGGGGGACTATCGCGACCAGGCCGTGGCCCCGGGCGTCTACACGCTCCGCTACGGGCTCCAGCCGGTCAACGGCGATCACCTGGGGGTGAGCGTGAACCGCGACTACGCCCTGCTGCTCCCCGCCGCCAAGGACGCCGACCCGGCCGACCTGCCCGCCAAGAAGCTGTCGGAGGGGAGCGCGGAGGCGGTGGGCTCCACACACCCCGGCGTCCTCTTGATCCTGGCCCCCCCGGGAGGCGCCGAGGCCGCGATGGTCAACGACCAGGCGCTCAACACCTGGGGGGCCGTGCTGGCCCTCCCGCTCTCGGTCCAGGGTGAGGCGGAACCCGTCCCGCTGCCGCTGCAACTCGTCGTGGTCGGGGCGAAGACGGACTGATCCCGCCCGCTCGCGCGTCCCGCGGGGGCCGTCGCAGGACGCGGCTCATGGGGGACCGGGAGCGACGGCCTGCGTAGGCTGGGCCGCTGCCCAGGCTGCATGGGGCTTTGGAGTTACGTCGACCCTTACGGGACGGCGTCAGGCGGCGGCGCGGGCCTCGCGGGCCAGCGAGCGGGCGACGTCGCCGGCGGTGCGCATGTCGGCGACCTCATCCAGGTCGATGCTGACGCCGTGGCGGTCTTCCATCAGCATGACGACGCGCACCATGTCGAGCGAGTCGAGGGCCAGCTCCTCCAGGAGCAGGGTCTCCGGCTGGATGATCCTGGTCCTGGCCTTTTCGGAGACGGACCGGATCAGGTCGACGACGGCCGGCATGGCCGCCGCGAGGTCGTCCGGGGCGGTCGGCGATGGGATCATGGGAGGACTCCTGCTCCGGGGCGAGAGGGCCGTGGGGACGGTCGGGGCTCATCGACCGCATCGATGTTTATCGGGCCGTCTCGGCCGGATCTTGAGGGGGACGGGGCGGGGCGGGGGAGCCGAGGGGATTCGGAGGTCGCCGCCGCGATCGGCCGCAACCCGGTTGCTCCCTAGAAAAAGAGTCTCCGCCCAATCGGTGGGTAGGTCGTTGCTCCCCTCCGGAGGGGCCACTAGAATGAGTCCCGGATTCTGCGTGGCGATGCCGTCGCCTCCCCGGCGACGGCCGGGTGCAACGATGCACCGGGAGCGTCGAATCCGACGCCCCGCCCCGCTTCCTCCCTCATGCAAGGAGCGATCACGATGAAAGCCGCCCTGAAGGCCCTGCTTCCGGCCTCCGCGTTCGGCCTGTGCCTCGTCCTCACCGGCTGCAACACCGAAGAGGTCCCGCCGACCCCGTCGACCCCGCCGCCGGCCGCCCCGGCCCCCGCCGACAAGCCGGCCGAGGCCCCGCCGGCCGTCACCCCGGCCCCGGCCGAGGAGCCCAAGGTCGACGCCCCGGCCGAGGCCCCCAAGGTCGACGCCCCGGCCGAGGCCCCCAAGGCCGACGCCCCGGCCGAGGCCCCCAAGGCCTGAGCCCTGAAGCGAACCGGTCCCCCTCGCGGGGCTTCCCGGCCCGGGGGACACCCCCCGGGCCGGTTCGCATTCCTGCCTCGACGGAGATCGCCACGCCCGTCGCTCGCCGACGGAGGCCGCCGGACGAATCCCATCTCCCGGCACCCTCGACGGCCGATCGGGCCGAGGACGCCCGCACGATCGTGATCTGCGAGCCGAGGCCGGGCCCGATCAACGACGGAAGAGGCCGTGCTTGGACTGGACCGGAACCAGGAACTGCACGGGCGTCATCGGCTGGATATACATCGAGGGGGCCTGCTGGTAGACCACCGGGGCGTAGCCGACGGCCGGGGCCTGCTGGTAGACGGCCGGGGCCTGCTGGTAGACGGCCGGGGCCTGCTGGTAGACGGCCGGGGCCTGCTGGTAGACGGCCGGGGCTTGGCCCGCGACCGGGGCCAGGCTCGCAACCGGGGTCAGGCCCGCGCCGTTGGGGTCGAGCAGCGAGGCCACGATAGCCTCCACGTCCTGCTCCTCGGCGGCGTTGAGCGCGGTCTCCTCGTCGTCGACCGCCGCGGCGTAGAGGCCGCGGACCTTCTCGCGAAGGCTCTTGCGGCGCTCGCTGAGCTTGCCTTCGCTGGAGTCGCTCTTCATGTCGTGCCTGGCGTCCTCGATGAGGTCCGCCCGGTCGACGGCCTTGATCCGGGAGACGGCGCCGTTGGCGGCCGGCGCGTTGCCGACCACGGCCGCCGGGGCGGAGTAGACGGCCGGGGCCGAGTAGGTGCTGCTCATCATGTAGGGGGCGGAATACGCCGGGGCCGCGTACGCCGGGGCCGAATAGATCGGCGCGGGGGCGGCGTAGGGGACGACCGGCGCGACCGGGGTCATGTAGACGAGCGGGCGGTGCCGCTCGCCGGCCGAGGCGGTCGTCGGGACGGCCGCGAGGCCGGCCGCGAGGCACGCGGCCCACGCGCCCGACGTCGCCGAATGGATGCGCATCGCCATCGTGAGTGCTCTCCGTGACGCGGTGTCGGAATCCGTTCCCTCGGGACCTCGCGGGCCGATCCGGCGCCGCTCTCCGGGCGTCCCCGCCGGCCGGGGGCCGGATCGAGGGTATGCCCAAGTATACCCGATCGATGATTTCCGAGCGCGAATCGCCCGGATTCGCCCGATCCGTCGCGGTCGCCCCGCCGCGGACGACTTTTGGGATTTCGCGGTTTGATCCGAAATCATTTCCGAGTTAAACTTGGGTGATTGCGAAGGCTGGATAAAAACGCATTTTCATGCCGCGCGACGGGTCGATCCGAGGGGAGGTCGGGGATGAGGGAAAGGTTGCGGCTCGCCGCGCGGGGGCTCCTGGCGGCCTGCATCGTCGTGACGACGGGGCTGGCGACGGCCGGCCCGGCCCGATACGACGCCGAATCGCGGTCGATGCGATTCACCTACACGTACGCCTCGCTGACGCCCGGGGCGTTCGGCGACGCGGCGATCGGCGCGCCGCAGCAGCCGTCGAAGGAGCAGGACGCGACGGTCCGGGCGGTGGTGCTGAAGGTGAGCGACTCGCTGGCGAAGGCGACGGGGGGGCGGCTGAGGATCTCGGCCCTGGACCTGGTCCCCGACGCCCGCCGCGCCGACGTGGTGATCTCGCTGACGGGCGACCCGGGCCGGGGCGGCTGGGCGATCGCGGGGGCGATCGAGGGGCGGCCGGGGCAGATCGGCCTGTACTACCAGGTGCTCGCCAAGGAGTGGGAGCAGGACTACGTCCTGACGGCGGCGCACGAGGTGTGCCACTACGTCTTCGGGCTGGTGGACGAGTACAACTTCCCCCAGGGCTGCCCCCTGGCGAACCCCGGCGGCCCCGGCTGCCTGATGGACAACTACCTCTCGCAGGGGAGCCGGCACGGCTGGTACGGCCGCTTCTGCCAGGAGGACCACGTCGAGGACGCCTCGCAGCGGGCCTCCTGCCAGAAGATCGTCGACAAGTTCTTCAGCGACCGCAAGGTGACGTCCGGCGCCGAGGACGGCCAGCCCCAGGACAAGGCCCAGGCCGTCGCGGTGGTCGCGATGCAGCAGTCGAAGCAGGACAACATCGTCTCCGCCGCCGTCGGCAAGATCCGCGAGGAGGCCGAGGCCAAGGCGGCCGCCAAGGCGAACGGCTCGGCGCTGAAGGAGATCGGCCCCCTCAGGAGCCTGGCCCAGAAGTTCCTGGAGCAGCAGTTCCGCGACCACGGGCTGTCGATGGAGCGCCGCGAGCTGGGGCCGGTGGTCGAGAAGGTGCTGCGCCAGGCCGGCTCGATCGTCTCGGTGGCGGTGCCGCCGCAGCTCCGGCCGGTGGAGGCGCTGATCGCCCGATTCGCCTCGACCCAGGCCCTGAAGCTCAAGGACGAGTCGCCCAAGGAGGGCGACGACTCGCTCAAGCGCCGGCTGGCCCGCGACGTGCTGTCGTTCCTCTCCGGGCTCGGCGGGACGGTGGGCTCCGCGCCGGTCGTCGGCCGCTCGCCCGACCCGGAGATCCGCCGCTATCTGGAGGACGTCGCCGCGCAGGCCATCGCCGGCGTGGTGGAGAAGCGGGCCGACCAGGACCTCTACGAGGCGGCCCTTCAGCACATCAAGTTGGATCGCGAGTCGGCCGGGACCATCCTGGACATCGCCACCGAGATCGGCGTCCCCGGGACGGAGAGCCGGCTGGAGGCCCTGAACTCCATCGACACCGGCCTGAACCGCTACCTCCCCGGCCGGACCGCCTCCACCGGCTTCGGCCGCCGCCGGACCGTGATCGTCGACCCCGATCCGCTCGACCCCCGCTACGACTTCATCTTCACCCAGGCGGGCATGTTCCGCTACTCCGACGTCCGCGACCAGTACGTCGAGCTGTTCTCCAAGCTGATCCAGCGGGCGCAGGTCCAGGTCTTCGTCACCGAGGCCCAGAAGCGCCGGGCCCAGGAGCGCCGCGACCTCATGGCCCTGCCGGCCCCCCAGCGGGCCGAGAAGGAGCGGCTGCGGCGCATCTCCGAGCTGAAAGACCGCGACCGGGCGCGGAACCAGCGCGAGGCCGAGCTGCGGGCCACGATCAACGAGCTCGCGACCGCGGTCGCCCGCAACCAGATCGAGAACGTCGTCGTCCTGGCGCCGCCGGGGGGCATCCCCGCGGAGCTGATCACCCTGTTCGAGTCGTTCCGCCGCCAGATCATCCGCAAGGGGGACGTCCGGATCGACCTCGTGCTGGTGAGCACCGCCGACGTCCCGCGCGAGCTGCGCGACATCGCCGTCGGCAGCGGGGGGTCGATCATCACCATCGCCGACGTGGACGAGGTCGGGGCCGTCGCCCAGCGGCTGAAGAACGACCAGACCTCCGGCTCCTGGCTGATCCTGCCGTACCAGGACCGGATCGACGGGCCGGGCTATCGCGAGGACCGTCGCGAGACGCCCTGGCTGCTGGACGATCCCAGGCGGGGAGAGTTCAAGGAGTCCCCCATCGACGAGCCGTTCGCTCGCGTGAGGGGGGCCATCGAGGCGATGAGCGGCTTCTTCAGCGGCCGGTCGGACGACGTCAAGGCCGCGGCGTCGCTCCTGGAGACGAAGGTGCGGAAGCCGTGCGACTCGCCGGCGGCCTGCCTGGGCCTCCTGGAGGAGGTCGAGGACGCGCGCCGCGAGGGCCCCGAGGCGTTCGAGGCGTCCCTGAAGGAGGCCGTCGGCCTGCTGGCCGAGCCTCCGGGCGAGTTCCGCCACGCCATCGGCCTGCTCGAGGCCGCCCGGCTCGCGAACGGGCCGCTCGACGCCGGCGCGATCTTCGAAGCGGTCACCAAGGCGGAGGCCGAGGACGCGATCGGGCGGCTCAGGGCCGCCGAGGCCCCGCGGGCCGTCGGGGCCGTCGCGCTGCTGGAGCAGGGGCCCCCGGGGGCCGGCCTGAAGGCCGTGGCGGATTGGCTCCGGAAGGTGCGGGAGAAGGGCGCCTCGGGCGAGAAGCCCGCCGACCTGCCCGGGGCGGTCCGCGTCCTCAGGGCCGCCCAGGGCGCCCCCAACGAGGAGTTGAAGAAGGCCCTCGCGCGGCTCGACTCGGCGGACGCGGAGAAGAAGGGCCGGGTGGTCGACCTCGCCGGCCCGATCGCCCTGCTGGGGGCGGCCACGAAGCTCGACGGCGAGACCGCCGCCGCGATCGGCCTGCTCGACGCCGCCGTCTCCTACGCCGGGGCGGCGGGCGTCGCGGACCTCGTGGGCGCGGAGATCCTCTCCAGGGGCGACGCCCAGGACGTGGCGTCGTCGATGTCCCAGGTCCTCGATCCGGCCCGGGGCGAGGATCCGGACGCGGCCCAGGCCGAGCAGGGCCTCAAGCAGGAGGTCGAGACGCTCCACGACCTGGTCGGCAGGTACAACCGGATGACCATGAAGGGGGGGGCGGAGGACCTCCGCTACAAGCTCCTGGAGCACGTCATCCGCGCCCGCGGGGCGCTCGACCGGGCCGCGTTCATCCTGAACGCCGCGCTCGAGTCCCATCGCCCCTTCCTCAACCGCGACTACAAGGAGGACCAGCTCTATTCCACCAGCTACGACAAGGACCGGGACCTCGGCAAGCCGGCCCGCCCCTACCACGAGCTGAACGCCGAGATCGTGGAGAAGCTGAAGGCCCAGCGGAGCGCCTTCGCCGCGCGCGGGGAGAAGGGGACCGTCGCCTACCTCGGCCTGAAGATCCAGGAGGTCCGCCTCCGGCTCGTGCAGAACTTCGTCCACCATCTGGAGGACGAGCTGGAGCGTTCCTCGACGCTGGAGATGACGCCGATCTTCCACCGGGTCAACCGCGAGGCCCACGTGCGGGCGTACCAGATGATCGAGGACAAGATCCGCATGGTCGCCGGGCCCGACGGCCAGCCCAGGCATCTCCTGCCGCCGGTCGACGTGGTCGACGCCCAGGGCAACGAGAGGCGGGCCGAGGGGCGGTTCCGCCTCCCCCACTTCTACGCCGACAACGTCAAGTTCGACCCCAAGAAGCCCAACGCCGAGTTCGAGATCATCATCGGCTTCACCAGGCCCCTCCCCGGGGTCGACGACGACGCGATCCGCGACCCGAAGGACCTGCGCGGGGTCCTCCCCGAGCTGAAGCTCTACAACTTCGACGGCCGGCTCCAGCAGACGCCGACCCTCGAGCTGGACCGCGACCTGTCCACGCCCACCTGCCTGATCTACCACTTCGCCCCGGAGTTCGGGGAGAACGGCTGGTACACCGCCGGGCTGATCCTGAAGGAGTCCACCTTCCGGGGCGTGGGCTCGGACCGCATCAACTTCACATTCTCCGTCGCCTCCACGCGGCCCAACGTCCGCCTCACCGCGGCCCTTGTGCCGCTGGGGACGGAGGACGCCGACCTCGTCCCCCCGCCCCCCCGCCGCGGCCTGGCGCGGGCCATGGACCGCCGCGCCCTGGTCGAGGTCCAGGTCTACGGCGGCACGTCCATCCTCGGAGCCCGCGTCGTCGGCACGCTCCAGAAGATCGACGCCGGCTCCGGGACGATCGAGCCGATCGCCCAGGACTTCTACGACGACGGCCGCACCTACGGCGATCGCCAGGCCGACGACGGCGTCTACACCTCGACCGTCTCCTTCGACCGGATCGCCACGGGGGCCGAGTACCGCATCATCATGCAGGCCGAGTCCACCAAGGACAGCCGGAACATCCCCCCCGAGGACCCGGCCCGCAACGACGAGGCCCGCCGCAAGGACGCCCGCGAGCGCGGCGACGCCACGCTCCGCGCGAAGTCGACCGAGGAGCCCAAGACGATCGAGGAGGCCCCGTCGATCAAATTCCAGCGCGCGACGTCGGTCCAGCTCCGCGTCGATCCCTGATCCGGCCGCCGCGACGCCCTTCGAAACGCCGCGACGCCGGCCGGGAGGCCATCCTCCCGGCCGGCGTCGTCCGTTTCATGAGCCTCGCACGGCCCCGGTCAGTTGCGATGGCCCAGCCAGTTGAAGAACCCCGACCCGGCCTCCGACTGCGGCGAGGCCGAGGGGCCGGACGGGGGGGCCGAGTAGCCGCCGCCGTGCCCGCGAGGCCCGCCGTCCCAGTCGTCGCCGCCCCCGCCGCGAGGCCCGGGGCAGATGCCGCGGTGGAAGCGGCACGGGGCGTGGTAGGTGTTGCAAGGGGCGAACGACGTCTCTTCGGGCGTGATCACGCCGATCGGCGGCCCGGAGGGGACGTAGCCCGTCATCGCGGCGTAGGCCTGGGCGCCCGCCGGGGCCAGCGCCATCGGCGCGTTGGCGACCGGGGCCTGGGCCAGCATGGGGACCGGGCTCATCTGCACGCGGGGGTTCCGCCGCCGCGCCAGGTTCTCGCCGATCGTCCCGAGCACGCTGTCGATCAGGCCCGGGGCCTGCAAGACCATCGCCGTCGGGGCCTGGCCGACCGGGGCCTGCATCGGCTGCGGCTGCGGCGCGAACATCGGCGGGGCCTGCATCGGCTGCGGCTGCGGCGCGAACATCGGCGGGGCCTGCATCGGCTGCGGCTGCGGGGCCTGCATCGGCTGCGGCTGGGGCGCCTGCATCGGCTGCGGCTGCGGGGCCTGCATCGGCTGGGCGAACAGGTTCGGCTGGGGCTGAGGGGCCTGCATCGGCGGGGCCGAGTACACCGGCTGAGGGGCCATCGCCACCGTCACCTGGGGCGGGGGCGTCGGTGCCAGGACGATCTGCTGGGGGGCCTGCTGGACGACCATCGCCGGCGGCTGCATCTGGAGGTAGGTCGGCGACGTCGGAGGGACGTACTGCACCGGCGGGGCCTGGTAGGCCGGGGGGGCCTGATAGGCCGGCGGCTGGTAGGCCGGCGGCTGGTACGCGGGGGGCTGGTAGGCCGGCGGCTGCTTCGGCGGGGCGAAAGAGGGGATCGAGGGCCGCTGCTCGGTGGGGTAGGCCTGGGGCGAGGGATAGCCGTCGCCGGAGGTCCGCGCGACGGCTTCGTCCCGGCCCGCCGCGCCGGCCGGCGCCAGGTCGATCAGCCAGGCGAAGAGGCCGGCGGCGTCGCGCAGGCCCGCCTTGGCGGCGACGGTCTGGAGCTTCCCCCCCTCCTCGCGATAGACGACGACGGTCGGGAACGACTTGACGCCCAGCTTGGCGACCTGCTTGGCGTAGATCTCCGCGGGCATCTCGGCGAGCCGCACCGAGCGCGTCAGCGCCCGGGTGCGCTCGGACGCCTCCAGGTCGCGGCGGAGGGCGGCCGACTCGGGGCCCGACCGCGAGGTGATGACGACGATCGTCGGCATCCCGTCGGCCATCGTCTCGCGCAGGGCCCGCGACGCGGGCGTCCAGATCCCCGCCTCGAGCCCTCGCCCGGCCGGGGCCGGCGCTTCGGCCCGCGCCGGCGCGGCGGCGGAAGTCAGGGAGGTGAGGAGCACCGCCGCGACCCAGCACCGTTCGCGGATTCTCGCCGGTCTCATGTGCGGACCTTTCCATGGATCGGACAGGGCGCGGCCGCCGGGCCGCGCCGGGGTCATCTCGGGCGGTTCGTCGAACGGAATCCCTCGGCGATGAGCCGGAAGTGCTCGGCCAGGGCGGCCTTCTGGGGCGTCGTCAGGGCGGCGGCCAGCGCCTCGGGCTGGCGGAGGTCCAGGCCCTCGACCCGCATCGCCTCGACGGTCCGGGCCGACAGCGGGCCGAACACCCGCTCGACCCAGACGTTGCGATGGGTGGGGTCGGCCGGCAGGACGTCGTCCAGGCGCCGCGACATCTCGCTGTAGGCGTCGCTATAGGTCCCGTAGAGGTCCATCCGGTCGGCCGTCGCCTCGAACGTCCCCGCCAGCGACTCGGCCGCCTCCGCCCCGCCGCGGACCGACGCCAGGGCGGCGCGGGCCACCTCCTGCACGGGGGTCGGCTCGGGCTCCGGCCGCTCGCCGCCCGGGGCGACGCCCGCGGGGCCGCCGATCCTCGCCCCCGCGCCCACGGTGACGACCACCTCGTCGGGCGCCGAGAGTTCGGAGCCCGTCGCCACCACCAGGGCGAAGCGGTAGACGCCCGGGGCGGTCGGCGTGAACGCGAAGATCGCCCCGTCCTCCACCTTCAGCCGGGCGGCCGGCCCTCCGGTCTGGATCCAGCGGTGGCCGATCCGGCCGGCCGGCTCGCTCCGGGACCCGTTGAGCGTCACCTGGCGGCCGACCAGGGCGATCTGGTCGTCCCCGGCGTCGGCCCGGAGGTCGCCGGCCCGCGGCCCCCCGCCGGCCGCCGCGCCCAATCCGACCTCGGCCGTGTCCGAGCCGCCGGGCCCGGAGACGACGAGCAGGAAGCGGAGCGTCCCCGGCTCGGCGGGCATCACGAACGAGGCCGTCGGCCCCTCGGGGTTCGCCAGCCGGACCCTGGGCCCGGCCGTCTGGAGCCAGCGGAACCGAAGGCGGTCCCCCGCCGACCCGTCCCCCCGCAGCAGGACCGTCGAGCCCGGCTGGGGCCCCCCCTCCGCCCTCGCCTCGGCGCGAGGGGGCTGCGCCACGGCCGCCGATTCGGCGACCTCGGCGATGGCGGGGAGGCCCTCGGTCGGCGGCGCGGAGACCTCCGGCGACCCGACGGGCGTCGGCGCCGGCCCGGGGAGGGCGGCCGGCGCGGCCGGGCCGGGGGCGATCGGGGGCTCGGCGTCGTCCCAGGCGAGCCCGGCCGTGGTCATGCCGACGGCCGCGACGAGGCTGAGGCCGCAGACCAACCACCTCCCGCGCACGTTCGACGTCATGGACTATCCCCCTCCCTGGGATCCGGACAGGCTCGCTCGCCTCTCCTCAACCTCAATCGGCTCAAGAAGGCCCGCCCTTGAGCCTCAGGCCGGACTTCCGCTCCGAATCCATCGCGTTTCGTCGGTATCGCCGCCCGAGGCCCCCGGATTGAGGGCGGACGGGGCGCATGATTTGGAACCCCGATGAAAGGACGTCCGGCGAATCGCGTCAAGGCCGAGATGATCGACGTCTCCCGAAGCGTCGGATATTGGGGTGTTCGGATCGGGAAGGGTTTTGCTTGGGCGGCGGAACTGTTAAGATCCGTCGGGCGGGCGCCAAAGTAAGAGATGCGGCGACAGTCGTTCGGGACGACCTCGTGGCTTCGGGAGGCCGGGCCCGGCCTCCGCCGCGACGGGTCCGGCGGCCCGATCTCGACCGGCCGAAGCGTGGAGATGCAGCCTGATGCCGACGACGCGACGTACAACCTCGCCCGCCTTTGCCCTGGCCCTCGCCCTCGTCTCCATCCCCGTCCTCGGCCTCCCCCCGGCGTCGGCCGCCCAGGCGGCCCCTCCAAAGGCCCCCGAAAAGGCACCCGAAAAGGCACCCGAAAAGGCACCCGAAAAGGCCCCCCTGGCGACCTTCAAGGCCCCGGTGCATTCCCCGGTCGGCCAGACCATCATCCTGGACGCCCGGGGCAGCAAGAGCGATGCGCCGCTGGAATGGTTCGTCGACGGCCCCAGGGGGATCGAGAAGACGGCCCCCGACGCCAAGAACGAGATGGGGTTGATCGTCGACCCGCCCGCCGGGACGTACCACGTCTTCCTGATCGCCGTGGCCCCGTCCGGCAAGAAGCACATGGCCGCCCGGACCATCCATGTCGGGGCCGCCCCGCCGCCCCCCGCCTCGGCCCCCAGGGCGGTCCTGAAGGCCCCCTCCCATGTCGCCGCGGGCTCGCACATCGTCCTGGACGCGAGCAGGAGCCGGAGCGCCGGCCCGATCATCTGGAAGGTGGAAGGGCCGCGAGACCTCGTCGCGCCGTTCTCCCCCGATCCGAAGGACGGGCCACCGTCGTCCCTGGCCGTGATCTTCAACGCGCCGGTCGGCGATTACGCGGTGACGGCGACCGCCGTGGGCGAGGGCGGCGCGCCCGAGGACACGGTCGAACCCGTCGTCATCCACGTCAGCGAGGCGGGGCCGCTCGCGCCCGAACCCCTGAGCGTTCCCGTGGCCGGCTACGTCGGCCAGATTAGCGCCGTGCTGGTCGTGGACCTCGGAGACGTCCCGGCCGGGCACTCCTCGGTCGTGGTCCGGGACAACATCCGCCCCTATCAGGCTGCCGGCAACTTCTCCTACGACATCAAGGACGTCCGTTCGTCCGACTTCGCGGGCACGGCCTACGATCAATATATCAAGGGTGGTTTCATCGATCCCAACACCGGGAAGGTCGCCCCGAAGGTGGCGACGCCCGCCCTCATCCTCAACCGCCAGGACGGCAGGTTCCTCGCCTGCGACCCGGCCCCCAGCAGCCCCCAGGGCATCGCCGCGAAGATCCGCCAGGTCCGCGTCAAGGTGGGGGCGGGGGGGTGATGGAGGCGCCGCCCACGGGGGCGGCGTCACGCCGGGGCCGTCGCAGGGCGAGGGCCTTCGGCCTCGGACGGCCCGATCGCGGCCGCGGCCTGATCGGGCTTCCGGAGATCGCGACCCCGGCGACGTCCGGGCCGGCCTCGAAAAGGAGATCGGCGACCCGAACTCGAGGTCGTAGGCGATCGAACACGACCGGGACTGAAGTGGAGCCGGGCTCGCCCGCCGACGATCCGGCGGGCGAGCCCGATCCTTCGCGGGGGATTCCGCCGACGCCGAGGCCGTGCCTGCGCGCGCCGGGCGAGCTTCAGGCCGCGCGGCGGCGGGCCGCGGCGAGCAGGCCGAGGGCGGCGGTCGCGGCCATCGCCAGGCTCGAAGGCTCGGGGATGGCCCCCGGGTTCGTCGCGTTGATCGTGAACCGCGACGACTGGATCAGGGCATCCAGCTCCGTGAACGAAGCCGTGACGAAGTTGATGAACTGCGGGTCGGTGTCGAAATCCTCGACCGAGACCACCGTCACCCCGGCGGCGAGGGCCGTGAAGCGGAAGGTCCCCAGCCACAGGCCGACCACGTCCGGGGCCGACTCGACCCCCTGCGCCGGCGGCGAGCCGAAGTCGACGTCTTCCAGCAGCGAGGCCGAGCCCGGGGTCGCATCCTTCACCAGGGTGGCGCCCGAGTCGAACGCCGGGTTGGGGGCGATGTCGTCCGCGAGCAGCACCTGGGACGGATCCGACGCGCCGAAGGTCAGGCGGAAGCCCGCCGAGATCAGCCCGGCGCCCGGCCCGAACAGTTCGGACGGATCGCCCGCGTCCCGTTGTTCGATGAGGAAGATCTGGACCTCGACCGTATCGCCGACGGCGACCGTATAATTCGACTGCTCGGCCGCCAGCTGGTAGACGGCGTCGGCCCGCGCCGAGCCGGCCCCGAGGGCGGACGCGAGGGCGAGGGCGACGCCCCAGGTCTTGTAAGGTTTCATCAAGGGTTGGCTCTCTTGCTAAGGGTCGAGGATGGGAATGGCGGAGGATGGATTGAGGCCGGGCGGTCCGCGAGGGGCGGGGGCCTTCGGCCGCCCGCCCCTCGGTCCGCGATTCGTTCGGATCAAGACTTCTTGAGGGTCTTTCGATAGTTGACCTGGAACGCCCGCGTGTCGTCGGCGTCCACGTCGCCGTCCCCGTCCACGTCGAGGGCCGAGAGGTAGCCGGCGACGCCTCGCAGGCTGTAGAGCTTGGCATAGTCGGCCGCGTCGACGTCGCGGTCGCCGTCAAGGTCGCCGAAGAAGCGATACAGCTCGAAGATCGCCGCGTCGTTCGCCGCGCCGTCGCCGTTGCCGTCCAGGTGCTGGCCGGCGGCGTCGGCGACCTTGTCGGCCAGGATGGTCAGCGTGTAGTTGCCGTCCGCCAGCGAGCCGGCGACGACGCCGGGGCCGGAGAACGTCAGGACGGCGACCGTCCGGCCGGCCTCGACGTGGGTCGCCACGGAGACCGCCACGGCCGACCCGCCGTTCAGCCGCAGGTCGAACGCGCCCGGCAGGAGCGAGACCTCCTCGCTGAACGTGACCGTCAGCGACCGGACCATCGAGCGCTGCGCGGTCCCGTCGTCGACGACGATGGACGCGACAGTGGGCGCCGGATCGGCCTCGTGATCGTCGTTGAGGATCGTCCCGAGGGCGGTCCCGTCCGCGATCGTCGCGTTGGACGGGGAAGCGAGGTTGACGGCGAACGTCTCGTCGGCCTCGACCGTCGTGTCGCCCTTGACCTTCACGGTGATGGTCTTGGAGGTCTCGCCGGGGGCGAAGGTGAGCGTGCCGGAGGCGGCGTCGAAGTCGACGCCCGACGTCGCCGAGCCCGACGCCGTCGCGTAGGCCACCGCGACCGTCTTGCCGCTGGCGGCCGACAGCGTGACGGTGAACACGGCGTCGACCGTCCCCGAGTCGCCCTCGGTCGCCGTCGCGTCGCCGATCGAGATCGTCGGCGCCGCGTCGTCGTCGAGGATGGTCCCCAGCCCCTCCTCGTCGGCGATCGTCGCGTTCGTCGGCGACGAGAGCGTCACCTTGAACGTCTCGTCGTCCTCGTCGAGCGAGTCGGCCGCGATCGGCACGGAGATGGTCTTGGACGTCTCGCCCGGCGCGAAGGTGATCGTGCCGGAGGTCGCGGTGAAGTCGACGCCCGACGTCGCCGTCGCGCCCGACGTCCCGTAGGCCACCGTGATCGCCTTGCCGCTGGCGGCCGACAGCGTGACCGTGAACACGAGCGAGCCGCCACCCTCCGCCGCCGTCGCGTCGCCGATCGAGATGGTCGGGGCCGTGTCGTCGTCGAGGATCGTCCCCGCGCCCTCGCCGTCGGCGACGGTCGCGTTGTTCGGGTTCGAGAGCGTCACCTTGAACGTCTCGTCGTCCTCGTCGAGCGCGTCGCCCAGCACGGCGACCGTGATGGTCTTGGTCGTCTCGCCGGGGGCGAAGGTGAGCGTGCCGGAGGCGGCCGTGAAGTCGACTCCCGACGTCGCCGTGATCCCGGCGGTGCTGTAGTCGACCGACACCGGCAGGGCGCTGGGCTGCTCGATCGAGACCGTGAAGGTCGCGTTCCTCGTCCCCGAATCGCCCTCGTCGACGGTCGCGTCGGAGATCGAGAGGCGGGCGTCGTCGTTGCGGATCGTCCCGAGGGCCTCGCCGTCGGCGATGACGGCGTTGTTCGGGGTCGAGAGCGTCACCTTGAACGTCTCGTCCGCCTCGACCGTCGTGTCGCCCAGGACGTCGACCGTGATGATCTTGACGGTCTCGCCGGGGGCGAAGGTGAGCGTGCCGGAGGCCTCCGTGAAGTCGATTCCCGAGGACGCCGAGACGCCCGACGTCGCGAACTGCACCGTCACGGTCTGGCCGCTGGCGGCCGAGAGCGTGACCCGGAACTCGGCCTGGGTCGCGCCGGAGTTCCCCTCGATCACCGCGACGTCCTCGATCAGCAGGCTGGGGGCGCCGTCGTCGTCGACGATCAGGCCGGTCCCCTGGCCGTCGGAGATCGTGGCGTTGACGGGGTTCGAGAGCGCGACCAGGAACGATTCCGGCCCCTCCGGCAAGGCGTCGCCCTTGACCTTCACGGTGATGGTCTTGGAGGTCTCGCCGGGGGCGAAGGTGAGGACGCCGGAGGCGGCGTCGAAGTCGACGCCCGACGTCGCCGTCGCGCCCGAGGTCGCGTAGGCCACCGTCACGGCCTTGCCGCTGGCGGCCGACAGCGTGACGGTGAACACGGCGTCGACCGTCCCGGCGTCGCCCTCGGTCGCCGTCGCGTCGCCGATCGAGATCGTCGGCGCCGCGTCGTCATCGAGGATGGTCCCCGAGGCCTCGCCGTCGGAGATGACGGCGTTGGTCGGGGCCGAGAGCGTCACCTTGAACGTCTCGTCGTCCTCGTCGAGCGCGTCGCCCAGCACGTCGATCGTGATGGTCTTGGAAGTCTCGCCGGGGGCGAAGGTGAGCGTGCCGGAGGCCGCGGTGAAGTCGGCCCCCGAAGTCGCCGTCACGCCCGACGTCGCGTACGCCACCGTCACCGTGCTCGCGCTCGCGGCGGAGAGGGTGACCGTGAAGGTCGCGGCGGCCGTGCCCGAGCTCCCCTCGGTCGTCGACACGTCGTCGATCGACAGCCCGGGGAGGCTCTCGTCGTCGAGGATCGTCCCCGTGGCCTCGCCGTCGGCGATGGTCGCGTCGGTCGGGGCCGAGAGCGTCACCTTGAACGTCTCGTCCGGCTCGACGAGCGTGTCGCCCAGGACGCCGACCGTGATGGTCTTGGTCAGCTCGCCCGGGGCGAACGTCAGCGTCCCGGAGGTCGCGGTGAAGTCGACGCCCGACGTCGCCGTGACGCCCGACGTCGCGTAAGCCACCGTGATCGCCTTGCCGCTGGCGGCCGACAGCGTGACGGTGAAGACGGCCGGGGTGGTCCCGGAATCCCCCTCGCTCACGGTCCGGTCGGCGATCGAGATCGTCGGCGTGGCGTCGTCGTCGAGGATCGTCCCCGTGGCCTCGGCGTCGGCGATGGTCGCGTTGGTCGGGTCGGAGAGGGTCACCTTGAACGTCTCGTCGTCCTCGTCGAGCAGGTCGCCCAGGACGTCGATCGTGATGGTCTTGCTCGTCTGCCCCGGCGCGAAGGTGAGCGTGCCGGAGGCGGCCGTGAAGTCGACGCCCGACGTCGCCGTCGCGCCCGAGGTGGCGTACTTCACCGTCACCGCGTGGGCGCTGGCGGTGGACAGGACGACGGTGAACGTGGCCGGCGTGGAGCCGGAGTTCCCCTCGCCGACCGAGACCGACCCGATGGAGAGGCTCGGGGTCGCCTCGTCGTTCTGGATCGTGCCGGTCGCCGAGCCGGCCGCGAGGGCGGCGTTGGTCGGGTCCGAGAGGACGAGTTGGAAGGTCTCGTCGTCCTCGACGAGCACGTCGCCCTGCACCTGGACCTGCACGACCTTGGTGACCTCGCCCGGCGCGAAGGTCAGGACGCCCGAGACGGCGGTGTAGTCGGAGCCGGCCGTCGCGGTCCCGTCGACCGTCTCATAGGCGACGGTGACCGTCTTCGTCGACGGATAGGCCAGCGAGACGACGAAGTTGAAGGCGCGAGGGCCGGAGTTCCCCTCCGGCGCGGAGACGCCCGCCACCGACAGGGAGCCGTCGTCGTTGAAGATGGTCACGACCGCCTGGGGGTCGGCGATCAGGGCCGAGGTCGGGCTGCTGAGGTTGACGAAGAAGGTCTCGTTCGCCTCGGCGGTGGTGTCCCCGTTCACGACGATCGCGATCGTCTTGCTGGTCTCGCCGGGGCCGAACGTGAGCGTCCCGGAGGCCGCGACGTAGTCGGAGCCGGCCGTCGCCGAGTTGTTCTGGGTCGCGTAATTCACCGTCACGGTGCTGCTGCTGGCGACGGAGAGCTGCACCGTCACCAGGACCGTCGAGGTCCCGGAATCGCCCTCGACGATGGTCGCGTCCGCCACCGAGACCGTGGTGTCGTCGTTGTAGATCGTGCCCACGCCATGGGCGTCGGCGATGACGGCGTTGGTCGGGTCGGAGAGGTTGAGGAGGACCGTCTCCGACGGCTCGGGCGTGGCGTCGCCCTGGATCGTCACGTCGACGACCTTGCTGGTCTCGCCGGGGGCGAAGGTGAGCGTGCCGGTCGCCGCCGTGTAGTCGGAGCCCGCCGTCGCGGAGCCGTCCGCGGTGGCGTACTTGACCGTGACCGTCTTCGTGGTCGCGTAGGGGATGTAGACCGTGAACTGGAGGTTCTTGGTCCCGGAATCCCCCTCGACGATCCAGGGGTCGTTGACGTAGAACGCCGCGTCGTCGTTGCGGATCGTCGCCTGGCCCTGCGACTTCGTGAACGCGGCGTTGATCGCGTTGGAGAGGTTCACGAAGAACGTCTCGTCCCCCTCGACGTTCGCGTCGCCCTGGACCGGCACCGTGATCGTCTTGCTGGTCTCGCCCGGGGCGAACGTGATCGTCCCCGAGGCCGTCGCGTAGTCCGACGGCGCGACGGCCGACCCGTTGGCGGTCGCCCAGTTGACGCTGATCGGCAGGCTGCTCGCCGAGGAGAGCGTCACCGTGAACACGGCCGACGTCGTCCCGGAATCCCCCTCGGTCACGGCCACGTCGTCGATCGAGACCCGGGCGTCGTCGTTCAGGATGGTCCCCTGGCCGCGGGCGTCGGCGATCTCGGCGTTGGTCGGCGACGAGAGGTCGACGAAGAACGTCTCGTTGGCCTCGCCGTCCGTGTCCGCCGCCACCCGGACCGTGATGGTCTTGCTGGTCTCGCCCGGGGCGAAGGTGAGCGTGCCGGTCGTCGCCGTGTAGTCCGCCCCCTCGGCCGCGGTCCCGGCGGTCGTCTTGTACGCCACCGTGACCGGCGCCGTCGTCGCGGACGAGAGGGTCACGGTGAAGACGAAGTCCGTCGTCCCCCCGTCGCTCCCCTCGGCCTGGATCACGTCGTCGATCGCCAGCGTGACCACCGTGTCGTCGTTGAGGATCGTGACGATCGACTCGCCGTCGGTGATCGTCTGGCCCGAGGACGGGCTCGACAGCACCACCCGCACCGTCTCGTCGGGCTCGACCGTCTTGTCGCCGACGATCGGGACCACGATCACCCGCGAGGTCACGCCCGGGGCGAACTGGACGTAGCCGGACCGGCCGACGTAGTCCGACCCCACCGTGGCCGTCCCGTCCGCCGTGTTGTAGTAGACGTAGGGCCGATCCGTGGTCGGGGCGCTCAGCAGCACCGTGACGACCGCCTTGTCGGTGCCGATGGTCGGCGTCTCGGCCGTCGCCAGGTCCACCACGCGGAAGCTGTACACGCCGGTCGAGGATCCGCTGCCGTCGACCACCAGGCGGTACTGGCCCGAGCGGACCAGCGTCAGCGAGTGCAGGTCGTTGCTGTAATAGCTGTCGTAGAGCTGGTTCCCGAGCGCGTCGTACAGGAACATCCGGATGTTGTAGCCCAGGTTGTTCAGCAGATCGATGGCGATCCGCTGCCCGGCCGTCCCGGTGAACGTGTACTCGTCGACCTCGCCCGGCTCCTCGATCGTCCCGTCGACCACGCTCCCCAGGGTCATGGCCGTCGAAGACGTGGTCGGGGTGACGACGCGGAAGCTGTAGTCGAACGCCGCGGTCGTGTTCTCGCCGTAGAAGACCAGGACGTAGCGCCCGGTCGACGGCAGGACCACCTCGTTGTCGGAGGTGTCGCGCGTGTAGTTCGAGAGGATCTGCTGGTCGTTGGGGTCGTACAGATACCAGTAGCCGGTGGTCCCGGTGGTGGGCGAGAGGATGTCGACGTAGACGCGCTGGCCCGCCGCACCGTCGAAGCGGTAGACCCCCGCCGCGTTCCCCGGGTCGAGCGTCCCGGCGACCGTCGTATCCAGGGCGATCGCCTGGGCGGGGGCGGCGGCGACGTCGATCAGCCGGAACGCGTAGTCGCCGGTC
>MKTT01000111.1:66754-68471 GCA_001898385.1 Planctomycetales bacterium 71-10 | reverse complement strand
CCGCCTCGTCTTCGGATTCATCCACGTCCGCAAGCTCGCTGAAACCGTCAACACGGCCTACAGACTACCCTAGCATTTCCCGGGATTTATGCAATGGTCGCCGTTCGTGAGACGGGCGCCCTGGCCGCTGGACCACGGGACGGGCCTTCCGAAGCAGTAGCACGGGTGGGAGTCGAACCCACAGGCACCGGGCCCTCGACCCGGCCGCTTTGCCGGTTTGCGTACCGTGCCGTCGGCAGTCCCAGGCCCCGGTGTCGATCCGGGAGGTCCGTCCTCATGAGGGACGGCCGGGCGCCGGCCGCGCCTGGGCTTCATACGAGATCAGCGCCCCCGGCGGGACTCGAACCCGCGGCCTCCGCCGTGACAGGGCGGCGAGCACTCCGCTGCTCCGCGAGGGCGTGCGCCCGCCCCACGCCGGGGCGGGATGGCTCGGGAGGGATTCGAACCCTCAGCATCTCTCGTTCTGAGCGAGAGTGGTCTGCCTGTTGCCTACCGAGCCGCTTCGAATTCCGGGGGCTGGAATCGAACCAGCGCCTCCAGGTCCAGAGCCTGGCGCCGCGACCAGCCGCGACCGCCCCGGAATCCCGCCGCGGCCGACCTTCGATTCGGGGAGGAGGATTCGAACCTCCATCACCGGATTCAAAGTCCGGGGGCCTGCCGTTGGCCGATCCCCCAGAGCGCCCCGCGGGAGTCGAACCCGCCTGTCCGGCCTGGGGAGCCGGCGCCTGACCGCTCGGCCAGGGACGCGACCGCGATCCTCGTACTGGCAGCTCCAGGGGAGGGAGTCGAACCCCCACGCCCTCGCGGGCGCCTCATTAACAGTGAGGTGCGGCTACCGTTTCGCCACCCTGGATCGTCGGCCGACGCGGGTCGGGAGAGCGCCCGGCGGGGATCGAACCCGCACTTCCGCCATGGCCAGGCGGCAGGCTCCCGTTACATCACGGGCGCCTCGATCGCGTCATCGAATCGAATCGTCTGCATACGCCGACTCCGGATTGTCAAGGAGCGCACCGAGAGCGCCGGGCGGGAGTCGAACCCGCGCCTCCGCCTTACGAGGGCGGCGTCCGTCCGACCGGACCCCCGACGCCTGAAACGATTGGGACCAGAGGGGCTCGAACCCTCACCCGCCTGGTTAAGAGCCAGGGATGCCGCCGCTAACACCTTGGTCCCGGAGGGCTGAGGCGATCGACCATCGCTCGCGTCTGGATCTCGTCGCCCCGTCGTCCGCTCGCCTAGGGAGACGCGGCGTCGTCCGGGAAAGTTCGCGCCTGGGGGCGGATCCGCGGAATTCGACCTCGCGGCGACGTGAGGCCCTTCGGCGAAGCCGTTCCGCCGCTCCGGGCTGGAGACATCGCGGCTTGAGTCGCTCGAATTGATATGGGATCATCGTGGCGGTCGTCGCTCGACGGACGCCCTCCTCTCGCCTCGCCTCCCCCTGGTCGTCAGGCATCGGCCCGTGCCTGGTCGGGTCGAAACAGTCTCGGGCCGCGGATCATCGCCGAATTGAAGACTCCGACGATCTCGATCGAGCAGGTCATCGACCGGATCCCCGGCTGGGCGGGCCGCTCCCCCGCCGTCGCCCCGCTCGTGGGGGGCCTGACGAATCGGGCCTACCGCGTGGAGATGGGCGACGAGGCGTTCGTCGTCCGCATCCCGGGCGCGGGGACCGAATGGCTCGCGATCGACCGCGGCAACGAGCTGCACAACACGCGGGCCG
>MKTT01000111.1:0-66742 GCA_001898385.1 Planctomycetales bacterium 71-10 | reverse complement strand
CATGGTCCTCGAACTCATCCCCGCCGAGACCATGTCCCTGGAGTCGATGCGACGCCCCGGTATGCCGAGCCGCCTCGCCCACATCCTCAAGCGGCTCCACGCGGGCCCGCGCTTCCTGCACAACTTCGACATGTTCGATATGACCCGGCGCTACCTCCGGATCGCGCGGGAGCTGGAGATCCCGATCCCGGACGACTACGTCGGCTACATGCCCGAGGTCGAGCGGATCGAATCCGCTTTCGCCCGCCACCCCGTCGCCACGGTCCCCTGCCACAACGACCTGCTGGCGGGGAACATCCTGGACGACGGCCGCCGGCTCTGGCTGATCGACTTCGAATACAGCGGCAACAACGACCCGACGTTCGAGTTGGGGAACGCATGCCAGGAGTTGGAATACGACGAGCCGCGCATCGAGGAGATGTGCGCCGCGTATTTCGGCGACCCCCACCCGGACAAGCTGGCGCGGATGAAGCTCAACATCCTCCTGTCGGACGTCGGCTGGACGCTCTGGGCCGCGATCCAGTGGAAGGTCTCCACGATCGACTTCGACTTCTGGAGTTGGGTGGACCAGCGCTGGGGGCGGGCCCGGGACGCCCTCAATTCGCCCGACTACCGCCGCTGGCTCGACGTCCTCGAAACCTGCGAGCCGCCCGCCGCGGCCGGTCGCTGACCGGCAGACGAGGAACGGTCCGCATATCACGCCGAGCCCGTCGAGGGATCAGACGAACCCTTGGCGGAGTCCCGTCAGGGCGAGGCTGCGAGGGGTGTGGAGGTTAGGCCGGGCGGGCCGCACCGGCGTGGGCCGCACCGGTCGTCGCCTCGCGGCGAAACGGCCGGTCGGGTTGCTGGGGGTCGCGGCCGAGATCGTCACGGTGATCGGCGTGGACGTCGACGTGGCCGGCTGGCTCAGGACGATCTGCGGGAGCGCCCCGGACGTCGGGCCCTTGAAGATCAGGGTGGTGCCGGCCGGGATGTAGCCCGGGGCCGAGACGCCCGCCCCGACCTGGCCGTCGCCCGGATTGTTGATCTGGTTGTAGAGCCTCAGCGCGTCCGGGCCGGTGAAGGTGACGACCGAAGAGCCCGCGAACCGGCCCGTCTGCTGGACGCCGATGGTCGCGCTCGTCTGGAAGCCTCCCCACGGCGTCGTCGGGAACCACTGGTTCGGATTCCCCAGCTTGCCGGTCCCTCCGAAGGCGATCTGGAGTTTGTTCGGGTAGTGGTTCGCCGAGCCGTCGGCGGCCAGGAGCGGGCCGGTCGCGGTCGGGTTGGCGACGTCGTCGTCCACGGAGAAGCCGTAGGCCGACATCTCCTGCACCCGGTGGACGAACCAGACGTAGGGGTCGAGGTTGAAGACGTTGAAGGTCTGGCCGCTCGTGAGCCCGGCGGGCGCCACGGCCGGGTTGGGATACCATAGCGACTGGTCGGTGACGGTGTAGTAGTCGTGGACCCCGCGGAGGATCGACTTGACGACGTCGCGCACCTGGCCCACGAGCACGGGCGCCGTGGGGTTGCCCACGCGGTCGTAGCCGGGCAGGTTCGCCCAGAACTTGATCACCTGCGAGACCACCCCCGCGGAATACGGCAGGACCGAGCCGGGGAGGGGCGCGACCGTGGCCTCGACGGCCATCGCCTCGTAGACCGCCGCGGCGAAGAGGTCGGCGTTCGGCCTCGCGGCGTCGTCGAACGAGATCGCGTAGGGGGTCGTGTAGGCCGGGTCGTAGCGGAGAGGTTGGGGCTTGCCGAACGTGTAGACCTGGGTCTTCGGCGCGGAGTCGTCGGGGATCTGGCTCAGGTAGATGGTGTTCTTGACGATCTTCAGGATCGTGGTCCCGGCGGGGACCCCCGACCCGCTCACCGTCATCCCGAGTTCGAGCGGGGTCGTCGGCGTCGAGGCCAGCGCGACCTCGTTGGAGGCGTACGTCCCGTTGAAGGTGAGCGTCCCCTGGATCGACTCGCCGGCGTAGCCCGCCAGCCGATTCACGTGGTACTGGGCCCAGGAGTACCAGAGGTTCGTGATGGCGGTGACGGCGTAGTCGGTGGCCGTGCGGGTGAAGCCGAAGACCGCGCCCGACGGGCCCGTCGCCGGGATCGCCTGGCTCAGCGTGGCGTAGGGCCGGCCCCCCGGGTTGGGGAAGAACCGGAAGACCGTCGCGAGCACCTCGGAGGAGCCGGGATAGGCCACGTTCACCGTCCCGGCCTTCAGCATCGCCTGGAGGTCGCTCACGAACTGGCGGGACGGCTGATTCAGATAGATGACGTTCGTCGCCCCGGCGTTCACCGTCCCCTGGACGCCGTACCCGCCCCCACCCGCCGTGATGGGCGCGTCGCCGCTGCTGGTGAGCAGCCAGCGGTTCGAGTCATAGGAAGAGAGGTGGACGTACCCCGGGTTCACGGTCAGGGGGCTGTCGTCGAACAGGTTGGCGCCCGACGGGATGTTCAGGTCGCCGGAGGCCGGATTGTAGTATTGCGGCCACCCCCGGCCGCCGAAATACGAGCCGACGGAAGCGGTCCCGGCGTTGTTGATGAAGTTGCGCATCGCCCCCGAGAACTGGGAGGTGTTGCGGTCCGTGGCCAGCCAGCCGTAGTCCTGCAACCCGTAGTACGTCGGCGGCGCGGGGAGCGGGTCGGTCTGATAGGTGATCGGGACGTTGCTGGCCTCCATGGAGATGGGGGCCACCATGTTGTTGACGTACGAGACGTCGTAGTTGACGAGCGGGAACGTCTGGGCCGGGTCGGTGATGAACCGGGTCAGGTACTGGTCGCGGAAGGTGATCTCCACGAGCTGCGCCGGGGCGTCGGTGGGCAGGGTCTTCGGCTCGCCGCCGGAGTAGTAGAACATGACGAGGGGCGAGACGCCGGGCGCGTATCCGGCGCTCGCCTGGACCCAGGTCGTCCCGCTGACCGTCTCGGAGCCGACCACGGCGATCGAGGCGCCCCGGTCGTAGGCGAAGACGGCCGGCGTGGTCAGGTTCCGGCCGTCGGTCGCGATGTAGAGGTTGTCGCCGTCCCACAGGGCCAGGGGGACCTGGATGGTGATCGAGGCCCCTTCGGGGAGGCCCAGGAACGCCCCGCCGCCCGGGTTGCGATAGCCGATGTACTGGCGGAACTCGTGACCGTGGATGTCCTGGGGGTCGTAATACTGGTTCGTGGAGGTGGCATTCGGGTCCTTCCCCCCGTTCTCCCCGCGGAGGAAGGGATAGATCGTGTCACTGCCGTTGTTCGTGATCGTGATCGTCTTGGCCGCCCCGACCGAGGCCGGGGACGGGACGTCCCACAGGCCCCCGGTGTTGAGGGGCCGGGCCTCGCCGTTCCAGAAGATCGAGGAGAGCTGCACCCGCGGGTTGGACGCCGGGATCGGGACGACCATGCTCAGGAGCGGACGCCCTTCGAGGATCGTCAACGCCGGGCGCTGCGACCTGCGGCGACGCGGGCCTCGCGAGGCTGCGGCGCGGTCGACCAACCGAGGGGCGGGCAGCGATCGAGACACGGTGGGACCTCCTCAAGCCCGGAGGGCTCGCGACATGGCGGCGACGTCCGGCCGCCGGCGCGGCGGGCCGTGTCCATTATTCCGGCCCCCCATCCGTCGTACAACGACCGCGCGGGAATGCGTCGCCCCCCTGCAACGCCGCCCGGGGTGCGAGTCGAGGGAAAGCGACGGCCTCGTCGCCGGCGCGCTCGGGCCGATATGGGCCGAATTCCCGATGCTTCGATGGGGCCGGAGGGAATCGAACCCCCACCTCCCGGCTTAAAAGGCCGACGTGCGACCGTTACACCACGGCCCCGGACGAGTCATCCGGGCCAGTTTATGTTTCTCGATTCGTCGCATGAATCCCCCACCACAAGCTCGGCGGCCCGGCCGCGAGAGGCCCGGATCGCGGCGGCCGGGCCCTCGGCAACGCACGAACATCCATCAGGTAGACGTCAGCCGATCTGCTCGGCGAGGGCGACGATGATCCCCTCGGGCCCGCGGATGTAGGCGAGCCTGTGCGCGTCCTCGTACTGCATCTCGCCGATGAGCTCGGCCCCGACGGCGAGCATGCGCCCCACGACGTCGTCGATGCCCTCGACGGCGAACATGATGCGACGGAGGCCCAGCGCGTTCGCCGGCGCGTCCACGGGCCCGAACCTGATCGCGTCGGGCGTGTGGAACTTGTCCAGCTCGACGCCCTGCCCATCGGGGGTCCGCATCATCGCGAGGGTGGCCCGGACGTCGCCGAGCCCGATCAGCCTGCCGACCGCAGGCCCTTCGACCGTCGTCTCGCCCTCGAACTTGAGGCCCAGTTCGATGAAGAACGACTTCGCGGCTTCGAGATCGTCGACGACGATGAGGACGTTGTCCATCCGTTTAAGGCTCATCTCGTCCCTCTCCTCGCTTCAAGGCCGACGCCCGCACATGCCGCCCATGGCGAACCGCTTGTGACTCTACAACCCGACCGCGCCGACGGCAATCGGCCGGCCGAAGGTTCGACAGTCACCGCGAATCGGGACGGTCGGATTCGAACCGACGCTCTCCTGCGCCCAATGGCAGGCGGATTCCCAGGCTTTCCCACGTCCCGTCCGAGCACGACCGGCAGGATTCGAACCCGCGAGACGGCGGTTTTGGAGACCGCCCGCGCCCCCAGTCGCCCCGGTCGTGTGCGACTTCGATCCGACAGCAGCCCGTGAGGGAGTCGAACCCTCCTCCCCGCCTTGAAAGGGCGGCGTCCTGGCCGATAGACGAACGGGCCGCGGCGACGCCCCGATCGGGGGCCCGCGATGGGTCGGGTGGCGCTCGAATCCACGTCTCCGCGGCTTCAACGCGGCGCTACACCGTCTCAGCTACCGATCCGTCGTGATCCGATCGGTCGACGCCGAAGCCCCGGCGTCGCCCCCGTCGACATGCCGAGTATAAGACGCGCGGGCACGCCGCGATGTTCGCGCGGTGCGCGGGAGCCTTCGGGCCACGGCCGCGATCCCGAGTCGACTCCCCTCGGACGCGGACGCCGGCGCGGGCGCGGGCGTCGTTCGCTACAATGTCCCAACCGGCCGCGAGCCCGCGGGCCGGGGCCGTCGTCGCGAGGGGACGGCCGCGGCGGACCTTCGAGGGATGACCATGCGACTTCGGTTCCTAGCGGCGTTGGGGTGGACGATCCTGATCGGGATAGCCTGCTGGACCCCGCGCCGGGTCGTCGAGGAGGTGGGCGAAGAGACGGGCTTCCTGGGGATCCCGCACTTCGACAAGATCGTCCACCTGGGCATCTTCGCCGTCTTCGCGTTCCTCTGGCTGGCGGCGCCGCGACGTCCCCGGTACGCGGCGGTCGCGATCGCCGGCCTGGCGTTCGCCGTCGTCACCGAGTTGGGCCAGCTCATCCCCGGGGTGAACCGGGAGGCCGGCGTGGACGACGGCGTGGTGGACTTCGTCGGAATCCTGGCGGGGGCCGTGGCGTTCCGATACGCCGCCCCCTGGATCGCCCGGAAATGGGACGCCGCCACGGGGACGGTCGCGACCGAGCCCGAGGCGGCGTGAGGATTCGCGGCGAAGATCGATCGGACGGGTCAGTCGCGGGCGACCTGGGTCGCGGCGGGTTCGGCCGAGCCGACGACCGCGGGGGGCAATTCGACGGCCGCGGCGGGGCGGGTGTTGGCCGCGATGGCGGCGTCGCGGCAGGCCCGAGAGAGAGACTCGGGGGCGATCCCGATCAGCACCGACAGCGAGGCGCACGCCCCCGCCGCCAGCGCGACCGGCCATCCGCCCGTCGCGACGAGGGGCTCGGCCGGGGTCCCGAAGTACATCAGGACGATGATCCGGAGGTAGTAGAACGCCCCCACCGCCGCGTTGAGCATGCCGACGATCGCCAGCAGTTTGAGCGACCCCGCCTCCTCGCCGTCCACGGCCGAGAAGGCCGCCGCGAAGATCTGGAGCTTGCCGAAGAAGCCCGCAAGCGGCGGGAAGCCCATCAGGCTCAGCAGGCAGACCGTCAGGCCGAGCGCCGGGATGCGGTTCGTCCAGCCCAGGCCCGCCAGGTCGTCGATGGTCGTCGCCGGCCGGCCGTCGCGCGTCCGCAGGGCGAGGATCACGCCGAACGCCCCCAGGGTCATGAACGCGTACGCCGCCAGGTAGAACAGGACGCTCTCCGCCCCGTGATACAGCGCGATCCCCTTCTCCCCACCGGCGAACGCCGCGGTGATCCCCACCATCAGGTATCCGGCGTGGGCGATCGAGGAATAGGCCAGCAGCCGCTTGAGGTCGGACTGGAGCAACGCCACGGCGTTGCCCAGCGTCATCGTCGCCGCGGCGATGATCCAGCAGAGCAGGACGACCTTGTGGACCAGCGGGTCGCCCACCTCCCGGGCGGCCAGCACCGCCGTCAGCGCCCGGATCATCGCCACGAAGCCGACCACCTTCGGGATCCACGCCAGCAGCGCGGCGATCGGCAGCGGCGACGCCTGGTAGACGTCCGGCGCATAGAAGTGGAGCGGGACCGCCGCGACCCGGAAGCAGAGCCCGGCCATGATGAACACCACCGCCAGGATCCCCAGCGACGCGTTCGGGAAGTACGGGATCGAGGAGGCCGCCAGCGCCCCCAAGGCCTTCAGGTTGGTCGTCCCGGCGACGCCGTACAGGAACGCCATGCCGTAGAGGAGCAGCGCCGACGCGAAGATGCTCAGGAAGAAGTACTTCGTCGCCGCCTCCTGCGTGGAGGGCGTCCGCCGCGAGAGGTAGAGCAGCAGGTACGTCGGGATGCTCACCAGCTCCAGGCCGACGAACAGCAGGATCAGGTCGTTCGCCGACGCCGTCAGCATCGCGCCCGCCTGGATCATCAGGAACGAGCCGAAGAACTCCGCCGAGCGGTCCTCCGGCGGCTCGCGATGGGCCAGGCCCAGCAGGATGAAGCCCGACAGCAGGACGAACAGGCGGACGTAGTACGACATCGCGTCGTTGACCGCCGTCGCCACATAGACGTCCGGGTCGACGTGGCGGGTCGCCATCAGGACGAGGATCCCGGCCGCCAGCGCCGCCGCGGCGATCGCGCACCAGCCCTTCCGGGCGACCCGCACGAACGGCGCGGCCGTCATCATGACGATCGCGACCGCCACGAGCAGGATCTCGGGCGCGAGGACGTAAAGCGTCTGCTGGACCGTCTGATAGGCGTACTCAGGGGTCATCACCGGCGTTCCGTGTAAGCGAATAGGTCGGGCGTCGTGTGTCGGTCGGCTTCAGCGCGTGGCGGGCGTCAGCATGGAGACGGAGGCGTCGCTCGGGGCCGCGGGGCCCCCGGCGACGACCCTGGCGGCGGCCTCGCGCTCCCGCGCGACGACCTGCGTCACCTCCGCCGCCGCCGGCCGGATCCGGGCGAAGAACGGCTCGGGGACGATGCCCATGTACAGGATCAAAGCGGCCAGCGGCGTCAGCGCGGCAATCTCGTGCCAGCCGATCGGGGCGACCTCGGCATGGCCGCCGTGGCCGTGGTCGTGGCCGTCGTGGCCGGGCTCGACCAGCGGGCCGAACAGGACCCGCTTGATCATCAGCAGCAGGTAGAAGGCCCCGAGGATCATCCCCAGCGAGGCGATCGACGCCGCGACCGGGCTGACCGCGAACGTGGCCGTCAGGATCGGGAACTCGCCCACGAACCCGTTGAGCCCCGGCAGCGCCGCGGAGCCCATGGCCGAGAAGATGAAGAAGAACGTCAGCAGCGGGAACTTGTCCCACATGCCGCCGAGCTGGCTCATCTCGCGGGTGTGGTAGCGGTCGTAGAGCACGCCCACGCAGGCGAACAGCGCCCCGGTCGACAGCCCGTGGTTGACCATCTGGATGATCGAGCCGTTCAGGCCGGTGTCGCTCATCGCCATCATCCCCAGGACGATGAAGCCCATGTGGCTGACCGAGCTGTAGGCCACCAGCCGCTTCATGTCCGACTGCGCCAGCGCCGCGAGCGCCCCGTAGATGATGCCGACGACGCACAGGCCCGCCAGCAGCGGGTAGAGCGCCTGGGCCCCCAGCGGGGTCATGGCCATGTTGAAGCGGATCAGGCCGTAGGTCCCCAGCTTCAGCAGCACGCCGGCCAGGATGATCGAGCCGGCCGTCGGCGCCTCGACGTGGGCCAGCGGCAGCCAGGTGTGGAACGGGAACAGCGGCACCTTGATCGCGAACCCGGCCAGCAGCAGCAGGAAGATCAGCACCTGCGGGCTCGTCCAAGAGTCGGTCCGATACCACTCGTCCCACGGCAGAGTCGACAGCCCCTGCGTCAGCTCGGGGATCGAGAACGTCAGCACATGCTCAGGCGTGTGCTGCATGTGGACGACCACCAGGGCGATCACGCCCAGCAGCGTCAGCAGGCTGCCGGCCAGCGTGTAAAGGAAGAAGTAGATCGACGCCCGCTTCCGCTCCGGCCCGCCCCACAGCCCGATGATGAAGAACAGCGGGATCAGGGTGAACTCGAAGAAGATGTAGAAGAGGACCACGTCGAGCGCCGCGAACAGCCCCAGCAGGCCGGCTTCCAGCGCCAGCAGGAAGGCGTAATACAGCGGGGCCCGCTCCGAGATCGACTCCCACGACGCCAGGACGCCGGTGATCATCAGCAGGCCGGTGAGGACGAACAGCCAGATCGAGATCCCGTCCAGCCCCAGGGCGAACCGGACGTCGGGGCGCACCAGCCACGACCAGCCGTAGGGGCCGCCGTCGGGCCCGGCGGCGAACTGCGGCGTGGTCACGTCCGGCTCGAACCCCGCCAGGAACGCCAGGCAGAGGGCGAACGTCGCCAGGGTGGTCCCCAGCGCGATCTTCCGCGCCGCCCCCTTGTCGAGGCCCGGCGCGAGGACCAGCGCCAGGGCGCCGATCAGGGGCAGGAACACGGTGAACGCCAGCAATGTCGCCATCGAAACCTTCCTCGGGAGCCTTGTCGCCGCTCGGCCGTCGCCCTCGCGTGCGGGAGAACCTCAGGAGAAGAGCAGCACCCAGAGCAGCACCGCGACGCTCAGCGCCGAGGCCGCGGCGTAGAACTGGATCAGGCCGTTCTGATACTTCGACAGGACGTCCCGGGCCGCCGTCCACGGGATGTTCGCCACCCCCTGCACCAGCCCGTCCACGACCTTCACGTCGAACACCCGCGAGGCCGCCGCCAGCCCCTGCACCAGCTTCATCACCGTCGCGTGGTAGATCTCGTCGATGTAGAACTTGTTCAGCGACGCCCGGTACAGCGGCTTGATGGAGCCCGCGATCCGGCCCGGGACCGGGCTCGGCTGGGCGTAGAGCTTGAACGCCAGGGCGATCCCCGCCAACGCCCCGATCGTGCTGATGATCGCCGTCCCCCAGCTGAAGTCGTGGTGGCCTTCCGGCAGGTGCTCGAAGCCCAGCGTGTGGTGGAGGTGCTCCTCGAACATGTGAGTGGGGCCGAACGCCAGGCCGACCAGCACGGCGCAGGCGGCGAGGATCATGAGCGGGTACGTCATGATCGGCGGCGACTCTACGCCGATCTCGTGATGGCCGTGGCCGTGCGCGTCGTGGCCGTGGTCGTCATGGCCATGCCCATGGCCGTGCGCGTGGGCGTCGGCCGGCGGGGCCTCGGGATCGTCCGGGCTGGGGAGCTTCTCAGGCCCCCAGAAGGTCATGAAAAAGGCCCGGAAGGTGTAGAAGGCGGTCAGGGCGGCGGTGAAGATGGCGATCCAGTAGATCACGCCGTAGATCCAGCCCAGTTCGAAGTGGACCTCGTGGGCCGCGTGCGGGGCGGACTCCAGGGCCAGCAGGATCTCGTCCTTGCTCCAGAAGCCGGCGAGCGGGAAGATGCCGGCCAGCGCCAGGGCACCCACCGCGAACGTCGCGTAGGTGTAAGGGAGTCGATGCCGGAGGCCGCTGAAGCGCCTCATGTCGATCACGTCGCCCATCGCGTGCATGACCGAGCCGGACGCGAGGAACAGCAGGGCCTTGAAGAAGGCGTGGGTGAACAGGTGGAACATGGCGGCGACCACCGCCAGCCGGGCCACCGAGCCGACGCCCGCCCCCAGGCCCATGAACATGTATCCGAGCTGGCTGACCGTCGAGTAGGCCATGACCCGCTTGAGGTCGGTCTGCGTGAGGGCGATCAGGGCCGCGAGGAGGGCCGTCGCGCAGCCCGTCGCCGAGATCAGCAGTTGCACCTCCGGGGCCTGGGCCACCATCGGCATCGAGCGGGCGATCAGGTAGACGCCGGCCGTGACCATCGTCGCGGCGTGGATCAGGGCCGACACCGGCGTCGGGCCTTCCATCGCGTCCGGCAGCCAGACGTAGAGCGGCACCTGCGCCGACTTGGCGGTCGCGGCCCAGAACAGCAGCAGCGGGATGCCCCACTTGGCCGCCTCGGGCAGCGCGTGCAGGGTCGACTCGGCCAGCACGTTCTGGTAGCTGAGGTCGTGGTTCGGGACGACCGACCAGAGCCAGAAGATCGCGATCGCGAACCCGACGTCGCCGACGCGGTTGACCAGGAACGCCTTCATGGCCGCCGCCGACGCCGACGGCTTGGCGTGCCAGAAGCCGATCAGCAGGTAGCTGCACACGCCCACGCCTTCCCAGAAGGCGTAGGTGAGGATGTAGTTGTTCGAGAGGACCAGCCCGGTCATCGCGAAGACGAACATCCCGATCAGCGCGAAGAACCGCGGGTACGACGGGTCGCCGTGCATGTAGCCCGACGCGAACACGATGACCAGCGTCGAGACGAACGTGACCATCGACAGCATCAGCGTCGTCAGGCCGTCGACCCGGAACTCCAGCGGCACGACGAGCGACCCGGCCTGGATCCACTTGGAGACCAGCACCGTCTTCTCGGCGTCGGCCGAGGCGTAGGCCCCCAGCGAAACCAGGAACGCCAGCCCGACCCCGGCCGCCACCGGGATGAACGGGTCGAGCTTGATCCGGCGCGCGAGGAACCCCGCGATCAGCCCGCCCAGCAGCGGGAAGAACGGGATCAGCCAGATGTTCGATACGAAGAAACCCACGTCGCCGCTCCTCTTTGGTCTCGCTCTCGCTCCGCCCGTCCCGCCGCCGCGAACCCGCGGCGCGTCCTCAGCGACGGCGCTCGGTCCAGGGCTGGATCGGGTGGGCCGGCTCGATGCCGGCGGGGGTCAGGGTCGGATAGGTCTCGGGCCCGTCGGAGACGCCCAGCGGCGCGGCCTCGGCCGCCTCGTCGGCCAGGTCGGTCGCCTCGACGCCCGCCTCGCGGACGTCCTGCCAGAGCGTCACGTCGAGCGACGACTTCCGGTTGAACAGCACGACCACCAGGGCCATGGCGATCGACGCCTCGCACGCCGCCACGGTCAGGATGACGATCGTGAAGACCTGGCCCGTCCAGTTGCCGTGGAACCGGCCGAACGCCACCAGCGACAGCGCCACGCCCTGGAGCATCATCTCGGCCGACAGGAACATCACGATGAGGTTCCGCCGCGAGATGAACCCCAGCATCCCCAGCGCGAAGAGCGCCGCGCCCACCAGGAGGTAGTTGGTCAGCAGCTCGATCGAGAACGGGTCGGTCGCGGTCATGGCTTGGTCCGTCGGTTCCGTGGGCGGTGTTCGGGGTCAGGCGGCCTTGCCGGCGCCGCCGATCGGCCTGGGGTTGGCGATGAGCACGGCGGCGATGAGGGCGGCGAACAGGATCGAGCCGGCCAGCTCGACCGTCAGCAGGTGGTCGGCGTAGAGCGACTCGCCCAGGCCGGCCACGTTGGGCTTGGGCTTCGACGGGTCGCCGTCCACGAACAGCGACGACGTCGGCCGCAGGGCCTTGCCCAGCACGACCCGGGGGACGGCCCCCGGCGACTGCGGGAAGAAGTCGGCCCCCAGCTCGCGGCCACGGTGGAGGCGGTCCTCGCCGGCGACGATCTCCTTGGGGCGGTGCGAGCCCGGCAGCGCGGCCAGGGAGTAGGCCAGCGACCACAGGAGGAGGAAGCAGGTGAAGACGGCCCGCCCCGGCGAGCGCGCCGCGCGGTCGTACACGGCCTTGCCCTCCATCTGGGCCAGCATGATCACGAACAGGAACGTGACGATGATGGCGCCGGCGTAGACGATGATCGTCCCCGCCGCGAGGAACTGGGCGTCGATCAGCAGGAACAGGCCGGCCGTCGAGATCACCACCCCCGCGAACCAGAGGGCGCTGTAGACCGGGTTCCGGCTGGTGACGGTCATCACCCCGCAGCCGAGCGCGCCGGCCGCGAACAGGTAGAAGAACGACCCCGCGATCAGGTCGGCCAGCGGCGACAGGGCCGGCGGCGTCAGCAGGAGCAGGAAGCCGAGCAGGCCCAGGGCCGCGAACGTCCCCCCCAGGATGTAGAGCGTGCGGGCCTTGGCCTCCCCGCGCCGGTGCGGCAGCAGGAGGTACGTCCCGGTCGCGCCGAGGAGGACGCCGAGGGTCGCGAGGATGAAGGAGGCGTCGGTCATGGGGCTTCGTCGCTCGGATTGGGGTCGTGCGGTCGGGCTGGGTTCAGGAGACCGGCGATTCGAGCGCCTGCGTCGGGCCCGTGCCCGCCGGCGGCGGCGTGGTGAACTTCATCGGCTCGGCGTCGCGGGTCACGTCGAAGACCGACAGGAGCTTCGTCTTGTCGAAGATCATCTCCTCGCGAGACAGCCCCGTCAGGTCGTACAGCCCGGTCAGCTCGATGGCCTCCACGGGGCAGGCCTCCTCGCACATCCCGCAGTAGATGCACCGCAGCTCGTCGATGACGAAGCTCTCCGGGTACTTCTCGCGGTCGGGCCAGCTCTCCGGGGCCGTGGCCCCCACGATGTCGATGCAGTGCGCCGGGCAGGCCGTGGCGCAGAGCATGCAGGCGACGCACTTGGGCCGCCCCTCCTCGTCCTTGTTCAGCCGGTGCACGCCGCGGTAGACCGGGCTGGGGACGTGCTGCTCCTCCGGATACTGGACCGTGAACGCCTGGTCCTTGAAGATCACGCCCAGGATGTGCTCACCCGTCACCTTCAGGCCGGCGGCCACCTGCGGCAGGTAGAACCGGTCGGCCAGCGACAGCTTCGGGGGCTCGATCTTCTTGAGCTTCGGGTCGTCGAGTCGCACGTTCAGCTCCAGTACGTCCGGACCAGTTGCACGACGCCGGCCGTCGCCACCAGGTTGATCAGCGCCAGGGGGATCATCGACTTCCAGGCCAGGTCCATCAGCTGGTCGTAGCGGAACCGCGGCAGCGTCCAGCGGATCCACATGATGAAGAGGATCGCCAGCCCCACCTTGGCTGCGAACACGCCGACCTTCAGCAGCGACCAGAGGATCCCCGTCTGCTCGACGTTCAGCCCCGGCATGTCCCAGCCCCCGAAGAACAGGGCCACCGTGACGAAGCAGGCCGTGATGATGTGCAGATACTCGCCGAGGAAGAACATGCCGAACTTCATCGCCGAGTACTCGGTGTGGAACCCGCCGACCAGCTCCTGCTCCGACTCCGGCAGGTCGAACGGCAGGCGGTTGGTCTCGGCGAACGCGCTCGTGAAGAACAGCACGAACGCCAGCGGCTGGTAGAAGATCCCCCAGCCGTGCGCGTCCTGCCAGGCGATGATCCGGTTCAGGTCGAGCGACCCGGCGATCATCACCATGCCCAGGATCGACAGCCCCAGCGGGATCTCGTAGCTGATGAGCTGGGCGCTCGACCGCAGGCCGCCGATGAACGCGTACTTGTTGTTCGACGCCCAGCCGGCCAGGATCACGCCGTAGACCGCCAGGCTCCCCACCGCCATCACGTACAGGATGCCGATGTCGACGTTGGGCGCGATCTGGAAGTTGATCAGCTCGTTGGGCCCGACCGGCCCGAACGGCACCACCGCGAACCCGACCATCGCCGTGGCGATGGCGATCCACGGCGCCAGGATGTAGAGCGGCTTGGTGACGTACTTGGGGACCACGTCCTCCTTCAGCAGCATCTTGGCGCCGTCCGCCAGCGGCTGGAGGAGCGCGAACGGGACGCCGACCTCGCGGCCGCAGCGGTTGGGGCCGATGCGGTCCTGCGCGTACGCGGCGATCTTGCGCTCGACGAGGATCAGGTACGCGACCGTCCCCTGCGTCACCCCGACCACGATCAGGATCTTGATGAGGATCCCGATCAACACCCAGATCGTCATTGCGCCGTCCTCGCCCCTTCGTCACGCACCCTGTCGAACGACCGCCCCCGCCCCGACCTCATCCGCCTCAGCGCGACTTCGCGGCACCCATCGGCGCGAACCAGGCGTCGACGAACGCCGGCGGCTCCGCTTTCGGCGCCCCGGCCCCCAGCACGACGCCGAACTCGGGGATCACGCCCCCCGCCGCCGCGGCGAACGCCGGGGCCTTCGCCGCCAGCTCCGCCAGCACCTCACCCGATCGCGCCGGGCCCGGGCGGTCGAGCAGGATCGCGAACAGGTCGAGCCCCGGCAGCGACCCGTCGCGCGGCGGCAGCGAGGCCCCCGCGTACTGGAGCCGATTGTCCACGTTGACGTACGAGCCGGCCTTTTCGGCGTACGTCGCCGCCGCCAGCACCACGTCGGCCTTGTGGGCCAGGGCCGAGACCTTCGTGTCCTGCACGACGACGAAGCCGACCTTCTCGCGGACCTTCGCGGCCGTCGCCTCGTCGATCCAGCCCTCGATGTAACCGCCCGCGACGTAGAGCGCCCCGACCTCGCCGGCCTCGACCTTCTTCAGCAGGTCGTCGTACTCGACCACCGAGCCCTGGACGTGCTCCAGGACGGCCCGGACGCCGCGGGCGTTGGGGGCCTTCTCGGCGTAGAGCGTGAACGGCTTGGGGTCGAGGAACGTCGTGTCGCCGGAGCGGCCCTTGGTCTTGTCGGGCGCGTAGGTCCGGTCCTCCCCCTTGAACGGCACGGGGCCGATCGCCAGCACCGCGGCGTTCGTGACCTCCTTGAGGTAGCGGGCCATGAGGTACGCCTCCTCGACCGTCAGGAACGGCGAGAGGATCCCCGCGACGACCTTGCCGTCGACCACCGCGTCCTTCAGCCCGCGGTCGACCTTCCGCAGCGCCTGGTCGATGGGCGTCGCGACGTGCTCGCCGTCCTTGTCCAGGGCGAACATGCCGGGGATCAGGTCGTCCGGCGCGGACTCGGCCTTGTAGCCGTAGCGGGTGCCGTCGCAGATCCAGTAGTCGTTGACGTGGGGGTTGTGGCGGGGCTTGACGCGCCAGATCTTCCCCTTGTTCTCCTCCACGCTGATGTTGCAGCCCCCGGCGCAGCCGGCGCAGACGGAGTCGTGCTTGGAGAGGAACCAGACGCGCTGCTTGTGCAGGAAGTCCTTGTCCAGCAGGGCGCCGACCGGGCAGAGGTCGACGACGTTGCCGGCCAGCGGGTTGTCGTCGAGCGTGACGCCGGGGAAGGTGGCGATCTCGGCGTGGCTGCCGCGGCGCATCACCTGGAGCTCGGCCGTCCCGGTGATCTCGCGGGTGAACCGGACGCAGCGCGTGCACATGATGCAGCGGTCGGCGTTGAGCTGGATGAGGCTGGAGACGTCCTTGCGGGGGTTGACCGTCCGCTCCTCGACGAAGCGGTGGTTGGCCTGGCCGTGCTGGTAGCTGTAGTCCTGGAGCCCGCACTCGCCGGCCTGGTCGCAGACCGGGCAGTCGAGCGGGTGGTTGATCAGGAGCAGCTCCATGATCATCCGGTGGTGCTCCTTGACCTTGTCGCTGTCGGTCACGAGCACCGTCCCGTCCTTGGCCGGCGTCTGGCAGCCGGGGACGAGCTTGGGCATCATCTTGATCTCGCCGGTCTTCGGGTCCTTCGACCCGACCTCGACCTCGCACATGCGGCAGTTGGCCACGACGGAGAGGGAGGGGTGCCAGCAGTAATAAGGGATCTCGACCCCGACCCGCTTCGCCATCTGGATGGCGTTGAGCTTCTCCCCCTCGGGGATCGGGTATTCCTCGCCGTTGATGATGATGGTGGCCATCGTTCGTTCCGGTCCAGGGGGCTCGTGCGGGTACGGTCGGGGCTTCGTGGCGTCCGTTCGGTCAGGCGGAGGGCCGCCCCGGCGAGTGCAGGGCGCCGGCCGGGGGCGGCGGCGCGGGGATGGCGTTGCCGATCGCCACCAGGTCGACCTTGCGGCCGGCGGCGATGTCGAGCTGGAGCGGCGTGGGGCCCGCCCCGGGGACCTGGTTCGACCGGATGTAGTCTTCCAGCTCGCCGCGGAACTTGGCCACGGCGTTCTTGATCGGCCAGGCGGCGCCGTCGGCCAGGCCGCAGATGGTCGTCCCGGGGATGATCCCCAGGTTGTTCGCCAGGTGGAGCATCACGTCCAGGTCCTCGACCCGGCCCCCGCCCCGCTTGATGCGCTGGATCGTCCGGTTCATCCAGTTCGTCCCCTCGCGGCAGGGGGTGCACTGGCCGCAGCTCTCGTGGGCGAAGAAGCGGGCCGTGTTGACGAGGTAGTCGATGATCGGCGTGTGGTCGTCGATGACCGTCACGGCGGCCGTCCCCAGGCCGAGGCAGCCGGGCTTGCGGAGGCTCTCGAAGTCGAGGGGCGTGTCCAGTTCGTCGGCCGAGAGGAGGCCCATGCTGATGCCGCCCGGCACGGCGGCCTTGGCCTTGCGGCCCTTCCAGACGCCGCCGGCGTGGTCGTCGATCAGCTGGCGGGTCGTGACGCCCAGCGGCAGCTCGACGCAGACCTGCTTCTCGACGTGCCCGGAGACCGTGTACAGCTTCGGACCGTAGCTCTTGGGCGTGCCGATCGACTTGAACCACGAGGCCCCGCGCTCGATGATGTGCGGGACGCAGCAGAGGGTCTCGATGTTGTTGACGACCGTCGGCTTGCGGAAGGCGCCCTCGATGGCCGGGAACGGCGGCTTGATCCGGGGCCAGCCCCGCTTCCCCTCCAGGCTCTCGATCAGCCCGGTCTCCTCGCCGCAGATGTAGGCCCCCGCCCCGCGGTGCAGCCACACGTCCAGGTCGAACCCGGTGCCGTAGATGTTCTTGCCGAGGTGCCCCGCGGCGCGGGCCTCCTCGATCGCCTTCTCCATGATCTTGTACGCGTTGATGTACTCGAACCGGAGGTAGACGTAGGCGGTGGAGGCCCTCGTGGCGAAGCACGAGATCAGGATCCCCTCCAGGAACATGTGGGGATCCCGCTCCAGCAGGTAGCGGTTGTTGAACGTCGCCGGCTCGCTCTCGTCGCCGTTGACGCACATCAGGGTCTCTTTGCGGTCCTTCGGCAGGAAGGTCCACTTGAGCCCGCAGGGGAAGCCCGCGCCGCCTCGGCCCCGCAGCTCGGAGTCCTTGACGACGTTGACGACCGCGTCGGGGTCCATCGTCGTCAGCGCCTTGCGCGCGGCCTGGTATCCCCCGCGCGACTCGTAGACCTTGAGCGTACGGGCGTCGGGGACGTTCCAGTTCCGGGTCAGGACGGGTTCAAACGTGGCCACGGGCGTCGAGTCTCCATTGAGAGCGAGGGCGATCGGTCGCGGGGAAGGCCCCGGCGCATCGGTCAGATGTGCGGGGCCTCGTCCTTGCGGCCCTTCTTCAGCTCGTCGAGCATGGCGTCGACGCCCGCCTCGTCGAGCGGGCCGTAGACCCGGCCGTCGTCGGCCAGGGCGGCCGGGGCGTGGTCGCAGACGCCCAGGCACTCGGCGAACTCGACGGTCAGCTTGCCGTCCGAGGTGGTCTCGCCGGGCTCGATCCCCAGCCGCTTGCAGGCGTGGCCCAGCAGCTCGTCCCCGCCCCGGAGCATGCACGAGATCGACCGGCACACCCACACTCGGACGTCGCCGAGCGGGGCCTGCGGGAAGAACCCGTAGAAGCTCATCGTGTCGTGGACCTCCGCCGGCGCGATCTCCAGGATCTCGGCGATCTCGGCCATGGCCTGGAGCGGCACGCAGCGGTAGTGCTCATGCACCATGTGCAGGGCCGGCAGCGTCACGGCCCGCTTGCTCGGGTACCGCGGGAACAGGGCGCGGATCCGCTCCTTCAGCGGCTCCGTGAGGATCGCGGTCTTCTGCGGCGGGCGGGTCGGGGCTTCGGCGGCCATCGGTCGTGGTCCTTGCGTCAGGCGCTCAGCGGTCGAGCTCGGCGGCGATGATGCTCAGGCTGCCGAGCACGGCGACGACGTCGGCGAGCATGTGGTCCTTGATGATGTGCGGGAACACCGAGAAGTGGATGAACGAGGGGGGCCGGGTGCGGGCCCGCCAAGCGAACTCGGTCCCGTCCGCCACCAGGTAGTACCCCAGCTCGCCGTTCGGCCCCTCGACCGCGGCGTAGACCTCGTCCTTCGGCGTCTCGAACCCGCGGTTGGGCATCACCAGCTCGAAGTGCTGGATCAGCCCCTCCATGCTGTTGTAGGTCGTCGCCTTGTCCGGGACGTTCAGCTTCTCGGCGATCGGCAGGTTGACCGGGCCCGACGGCAGCTTGGCCACGGCCTGCTCGATGATGGAGATGCTGTTCCGCATCTCCTCCATCCGGACCATGAACCGGGCCCAGCAGTCCCCTTCTTCGCAGTACGGGACCTCGAAGTCGAAGTCCGGGTACGCCAGATAGGGGGCGTCCTTCCGCAGGTCGAAGTGGACGCCGCTGCCGCGGGCCACCGGCCCGGTGCACGACATCGCGATCGCGTCGGCCTTGCTGAGCTTCCCCACGCCCCGCATCCGGTCCAGGAAGATCCGGTTGCGGAACAGGAGCTTGCTCATGTCCGAATAGACCTTGGGAAAGGTCGTCGTCACCTTCCGGATCCGGTCCAGGACGCGATCGTTGAAGTCGTACAGCACGCCGCCGACCCGCGTGTAGCCGGGGTGGAAGCGGTAGCCGGACATCTCCTCGTAGACGTCGTAGATCAGCTCGCGGAGGTTGAACGCGTAGAGGAACGCGGTGAACGCCCCCAGGTCGAGCGCCGCGGCCCCCGTGCAGAGGAGGTGGTCGCTGACCCGCGCCAGCTCGCCGATGATGACCCGGATGTACTGGCAGCGCGGGGTCAGCTCGACGCCCAGCAGCGTCTCGACCGCGTGGTGCCAGGCCACCTCGTTCATCGGCGGGCTGATGTAGTTCTTGCGGTCGACGATCGTGACGTACTGGTTGTAGTTCAGGTGCTCGCCGAGCTTCTCGAAGCCCGAGTGCAAGTACCCGATGTGCGGCACGGCCTTGACGATCCGCTCGCCGTCCAGCTCCAGGATCAGCCGCAGCGTGGTGTGCGTGGCCGGATGCTGGGGGCCGAAGTTCAGGGTCCAGGTGGCCTGCTTGGCCTCGGTCTCGAGGTCGGGCTCGTCGAGCAGGGGTGCCGGCATGACGTCTCTCTCGGGCCTCGCGTCAGGAGAACGGTCGTCGCGTCGTCGCGTCCGCCGGGGTCGTCAGGACTCTTCGCGGGTGAGCCGCTGGAAGTTGTGCCGCTCGCCGCGGCCCCGCAACGGATAATCCTTCCGCAGGGGGAACGACGCGAACTCGTCCGGCATGAGGATCCGGCGCAGGTCGGGGTGCCCCTCGAACCGGATGCCGTACATGTCGAAGACCTCGCGCTCCATCCAGTCGCAGCCCGGCCAGAGGCCGTAGACCGACGGGAGCGCCGGGTCCGGGTCGTCCACGCCCGCCTTGACCACCACGATCCCGGCCGTGTCCAGGTCGCGGAGGACGTAATGGACCTCGAACCGCGGCCCGGTGCGGCCGGGATACTTCAGGTAGTCGGCCCCGCCCAGCTCGGACAGGAACGCACACCCCGCCTTGGTCTTCAGGGCGGTCAGGACCTCGATCAGCTTCGCGGGCGTCACGAAGATCCGGATGTTGTCGCGGAAGCGAGTCACGCAGTAGGCGTCCTCGCCGACCGCGGCGGCGAGCTTGGCGAGGATGGCCTCGCTGGCGGCCGACGGCGCGGCCTCGGTCGGGGAGGGGGCGGCGGTGCTCATCGCGTCTCCTCGATCCCGAGCTGCGACGGGCCGCCGGGGATGCGATACCCGAAGCGGTCCTCGTCCCCGCGCTCGTCGGCGATGCCGGTGCCGGCGGCCGTGTCGCGACGGGCGAGGACGTACTTCTCGCGGGCCCGAAGCTCCGGCAGGCCCTCGTTGCCGAAGGTCGTCCCGCCCTTCTGGACCTTGGCCTGGATGTCCATCACGGCCCGGAGGATCTGCTCCGGCCGCGGCGGGCAGCCGGGGATGTAGACGTCGACCGGGATGAAGCGGTCGATCCCCTGCACCACCGCGTAGGTGTCGAAGATCCCGCCGGTGCTGGCACACGCGCCCATGCTGATGCACCACTTCGGCTCCGGCATCTGGAGCCAGATGCGCTGGAGGACCGGCATCATCTTCATGGCCACGCGGCCGGCGACGATCATCAGGTCGCACTGGCGGGGGCTGAACCGCATGACCTCGGCCCCGAACCGGGCCAGGTCGAACCGGCTGGCGCCCACGGCCATCAGCTCGATGCCGCAGCAGGCGGTCGCGAACGGCATCGGCCAGAGGCTGTGCTTGCGGCACCAGCTCACCACCGAGTCCATCGTCGTCAGGAAGACGTTCTCGGGGACCTCGGGCTGGTCGGACGGCGACACGATCAGGTCGGAGCCGCCCTTGTGCGGGTTCAGCGCCATTCGAAGACCCCCTTCTTCCAGGCGTAGGCGAAGGCCGCGGTGAGGATCGCCACGAAGACCAGGATCTCCCAGAAGACCATCGCCCGGAAGATCGGCGGCACCCCGGCGACCGCCGACCCGGCGGCCCCCGTCGCCGCGGCCAGGGCCGGGTCGGCCGACCACTGGCTCACCGCCCACGGGTACAGGTAGAGCAGCTCGACGTCGAACAGGAGGAACGCGATCGCGACCAGGTAGAACCGGACGTCGAACCGCTGCCTCGCGTCGCCGATCGGGTCCATGCCCGACTCGTACGGCATCTGCTTGACCGTCGTCACCTTGCGAGGGCCCAGCAGGGCGCTCAGCACCAGCATACTCAGGCCGGTGCCGACGGCGATCGCCAGGAACAAGAAGATCGGCGTGAAATCGGTGCTCATCGTCTCTGGACGGCCCCCCGGCGCGATGGAACGGGCCCGGGGCTTGTGAAGGGTTTCACGAAGTCCCGCCCGAAAAAAGACGCGGACCGGTCGGGGACGACGGCGGCCCCGAGTCGGGGCGTCGCCGATTTCGCAGATGCCGGATCGGACAAAGTGGACAAGGCGTCCAGCGAATCCGGCGGGTGCGATCCCCTCACCTCGCGTCTCATGTTCGGTCCAATTGTAAGGTACGAATCCTCCCCGTCAACGGACTACCGATTTCGCGACCGCCCGCCGGCCGCGCCGAGGGCTCGCCGTCGCCGGGGGAATCCTGAAAAAATGGTCATCTTCCGGATTTCTGAAATCCGGCCGCGATCCCCGCGATTTTACCATCGACGACGGGACCTCGATCTTTGACAACCCGGATGCGGATCGAGCCCCGACGAGCGGAGTCGCCGGCCAGGACCCGCGCTCGCCTCCATCCACCTTCTCCCCTCTTGGGAGAAGGTGGCCGCAGGCCGGATGGGGGGCGACCGCCGTTGCTCCGCGGGCCGGCCCTCCCCGTAGGCTGGGTCGAGACCCAGCCCTGAGAAGGCGTCGCCTATCCCGGGCTGGGTCCCGACCCAGCCTACAAGGCCTCACAGCGTCTTCGCCGGCCCGCCCGTCGATCTCGAAACGAGGATTCGAAATCGACGCACGAACCCAAACTCGCCACGCCGAATTTCATTATCCGGCAAGGCTTTACATCGACGCAGGGGCACCCTCGCCGCGACGAACGGAGCCAATCCGCGGCGTCGGGTCCGGGCGTCCGTCGTCAGGAGGTGGCGACCGCCGTCTCGTAGGCGCGGAGGCGGGACCGGGCGTCGGCGGCCAGGGGGTTGCACTCGATCTGGTAGAGGTCGCGGCCGGTGTCGGTCGGATACTCGCCGGTGATGCAGGCGCGGCAGAGGCGGTCGGGGGCGAGGCTGACGGAGCGGGCGATGGAGTCGACGGGGAGGTAGCGGAGGCTGTCGGCGCCCAACTCCCTGGCCATCTGGTCCTGGGCCTCCTCGGAGATGACGATGCGGCCGTCGGCGTCCACGTCGGTGAAGCGGGTGGCGAACAGCTCGTCGCGCGTGGACATGTCGATGCCGTAATAGCACGGGGCGACGATGGGCGGGCAGGCGACGCGGAGGTGGATCTCCCGAGCCCGGCCGCGGTCGCGGATCTCGCGGACGAGGGCCCGCATGGTGGTCGAGCGGACGATGCTGTCCTCCACCAGCAGGACGCGCTTGCCGGCCAGGACCTCGGGGAGCGGCGTGTACTTGAGCCGGGCCTTGGCGGCGCGGTCGGCGGTCCCCTCGATGAAGGTGCGGCCGACGTAGCGGTTGCGCATCAGGCCCTCGACGGACGGGACGCCCAGCGAGTAGGCCATGGCGTCGGCCGCGGCCTTGGCGGTGTCGGGGACGGGGACGACGATGGTCCCCTCGTCCAGCGGCACGGTCTCCAGCCGGGCCAGCTCCTTCCCCAGCCCGGCGCGGCTGAGGTAGACCGAGCGGTCGTCGAGCGTGCTGGCGACGTTGGCGAAGTAGATCCACTCGAAGAAGCAGTGGGCCTGCCGCGGCGACGGGGCGTAGCGCTCGATGCGGACGCCCTCGGCGTTGGCGATGGCGATCGTGCCGGGCTCCAGCGACCGGATCTTCTGGAACCCCAGGTTCGCGAGCGGGACGCTCTCGCTGGCGACGGCGAAGAGGGGGCCGCTCTCGGCGATGCAGAGCGGGCGGAAGCCCATCGGGTCGCGGGCGACGATCAGCTCGCCGTGGGCCGTGATCAGGACGATGTTGTAGGCCCCGTCGAACCACTCCGAGAGCCGGCGGAAGACGCCGACCCAGTCGGGGTCGACGTCCTCGTTCTGCAGCTCGTACGACAGGGCGTGCATGATGATCTCGGTGTCGGTGTCGCGCTTCAGGTGGTAGTCGCCCTTGGAGAGCAGCTCGGCCTTGAGCTGCTTGTAGTTGGCGAGCTGGCCGTTGAAGGCGAAGGCGAACCACTTGGTGCGGCGGCCGTGGTCGCGCTCGAAGGGCTGGGCGTTGTAGCGGTCGTCGCCGCCGCAGGTGGCGTAGCGGACGTGGCCGATGGAGACCGGCCCGTCGCAGCCGGCGAGGATCGACTCGAATTCCGACTTGTGGTTGAGCCGGAACGCCTCGGCGACGGTCCCCAGCTCCTTGTGGACCTTGATGAGGGCGTTGCGGTCGGGCCGGTAGCTGGCCATCCCCGCGGCGAGCTGGCCGCGGTTCTGCATGTCCAGGAGCATCCGGGGGACGAGGCGGGCGACGCTGTTGACGTCGCCGGGGATGGGGGCCATCGGGGAGACGGCCGCGCCGGGAGCCTGGAACACCGCCGCTACGCCGCACTCGTGGTGGAGCTCGCCCATAAGGCAGGGGGTCCTGTGTCCGGGCCCCAGGGGAGCGCCGGCGACCTGGTTGGAGTGGTGTCAGAAGACGGAACTCGCAAAGAGCCCAGGTCGAAGTATTCGACTAGGCCGTCGCCGCCCCTTGATTATAATGGGGCCGGCGGCCTTCTATCAACCTTCATGAATCACGAATCGCCGCGGCGGGGGCCGGCCGTGGCGGCGAGGGGGGATGGACGCCCCGCTCGGCATCGATGAAGGCCGGCGCCGGCCGCGCGACTGGGGGCCGCTGGACGTGAGCACGAAGACGGACGCCGGGCGGGAGTCCCGGCCGTGGACGACGCGGATCGTTGCCGACCCGGCCGCCCCCGCCGCGGGGGGCCGGGACCTGGTCCGACACGAGGTGGTCCTCTCGGCCGACACCTGGGTCGTCAAGGTGGGCTCCAGCGTCCTCGCCGGCCGCGACGGCCGCCTCGACCTGGACCGGATCGACCACCTGGCCGAGCAGCTCTGCAAGGTGACCGAGACCGGCCGCCGCGTGGCGCTGGTCAGCTCCGGCGCCGTCGCCGCGGGCATCGGCCGCCTGGGCCTGAAGGGCCGCCCGGACAACCTCCGCCAGCTCCAGGCCGCCGCCGCGATCGGCCAGTCCCACCTCATGCGCTGCTACGACGAGGGCATGCGCAAGCGAGGCCGCAACGCCGCCCAGCTCCTCCTGACGCACGAGGACTTCGACGGCCGCGCCCGCTACCTCAACATGCGGAACACGCTGACGGCCCTGTTCGAGTTCGGCGCCGTCCCCATCATCAACGAGAACGACACGATCAGCGTCGACGAGATCAAGTTCGGCGACAACGACCGGCTGGCGGCGATGGTCGCCAACCTGCTCCAGGCCCCGCTGCTGGTCATCCTCAGCGTCGTCGACGGCCTCTACCTGACCGACCCGGCCAAGCCCGGCCCGGCCGAGGTCGTCTCGTGCGTCCCGAAGATCGACGAGCGGGTGCTGTCGCTGGCCTGCGGGGGCGTGAAGAGCGCCATGGGGACCGGCGGCATGCAGAGCAAGCTGGCCTCGGCCCGGCTGGTGACGCAGGCGGGGGGCTCGGGGGGGATCGCGGCCGGCACCCGGCCCGAGCCGCTCACGCGGATCCTGGCCGGCGAGGAGGTCGGCACCCTGTTCCTCGCCCACGGCAACCGCCACACCGCCCGCAAGCGCTGGATCGGCCTGACGGCCCGGCCCCGCGGCCGATTCGTGGTCGACGCCGGCGCCCGCAAGGCGCTGGAGACCGGGATGAACAGCCTGCTGGCGATCGGCGTCGTCGAGGTCGTCGGCGACTTCGAGAAGGGGGACGTCGTCGCCGTCTGCGACGCCGAGGGCCGGGAGTTCGCCCGCGGCCTCTCCAACTACGGCGCCGACGACGCCCGCGCCGTCCGGGGCCGCCACACCCTGGAAGTCCGCTCCCTCCTCGGGTCGTCGATCTACGACGAGGTCGTCCACCGCGACAACCTCGTCCTCATCGCCTGAGCCCCCCTCCCCGACCGCGCCGACCCGCCCGACCGGCGCGGCCGGCGCGGCGACCCTCGGAGCGGGTTCATCGCGGGCGAGCCGGCCGGCCGATGATGGCGACGGGCCGGACGGATCCGCGCCCGCGCCCCCGCCGCGATCGGAGCCTTTTCGCGAGGATCGGCGGGGCGTACAATGACCGATGCGTCGTTGCGATCACGCCGGCCCCGGCGTCCCGATCGGTGGTGAGGCCCGTCATGAACCCGACCCGCCCGCGCGTCGCGCCCGCCCTGCTCGCCCTCGCGGCGGCCTGCCTCGCACCGGCCGCCGCGGCCCACGCCCAGGGCTTCGGCCCCGACCCGTTCCGGCCCTACAACTCCCAGTACGACCCCTACGTCTTCGGCGTCGCCCCCGGCCCGCTCGACAGCGTCGGCAACCCCACCATCAACCGGCAGGGGGTCCGCAACGCCAACCAGTACCGCGAGGCGATGGAGGGCCTGGACAACTCCAATCGCTACGACCGCTCGTTCCGGGCCTACGACCAGGACCGCAAGCGCGTCTATCGCCCCAACGCCGAGGCCGACAAGAACTACAACGCCCGCCGCACGAAGGCCAGCGACATCTACTTCCAGTACCTCTATGAGAAGGATCCCCGCAAGCGGGCGGCCCTCTTCAAGGAGTACAACCAGGCCCAGTCCGACATCGCCCGGGGCCTGTCCGCCGACCCCAACGCCCGCGGTTCCCGGCGGACCCGAGGGGCCGACGCCGCCCCCGCGGCGCCGAAGGAGCGGGACGCGGGCGAGGGGGTGAGGGACGGCTCCATCCCCGCCGCGCCCGAGGGCTTCCGCCCCCGCGCCCGCTCGGGCGCGACGCCCCGCGCCCGGAAGCCGGCCGGCCCGGCCGACATCCCCCCGCCCCCCGCCGGCGACGAGCCCTCGCCTAGCGAAGTGCTCGACCGCGCCTCCCGCTCGGGCGGATCGGCCCCCGTCGCCCCCAGGGTCCCCTGACGCCGGGGCCCCGCCCGATCGACCCAGGTCCCGAATTCCCCCCGGCGACGGGATGCGCCTTGTACGCCCCCCCCGCCAGAGGCTATTCTAGAAGGGATCGCCGGTTCGTACGCCTCCCTCCCGGCGCAGCGTCGGGCGGGGGCGGATGCTGTCGGCCGTTCGGGATGAAGGGGGGTGGTTTGATGGGCGGATCGAACGACTGGACGGGGGATCCCACCGGAGATCGACCAGCTCCCGAGACCTCGACCCGGCGCGTGCGAGACCTGTCCCAGCGCGATTTCGAGATCGAGTTCCTCGGGGGCATCCTGGAGCGCGACCCCTACTTCGTCGAAGCGATCCGCGTCCACGCCGCGAACCTCGCCGCCAAGGGCTTCTATTCGCGGGCCCTCCACCTCGACCGGCGGCTCGTCCGGCTGATCCCCGAGGACGCCGTCGCCTGGTACAACCTGGCGTGCAGCTACGCGATGCTCGGGATGCCGGATCCCGCCTTCTCCTCCCTCCAGCGCGCCTTCGAGCTGGGCTATCGCTGCCAGGAGCGCCTGCGGCGCGACCCGGACCTCAAGTCGCTCCGGGACGACCCGCGCTTCCTCCGCCTGATCCGCCGGTTCGAATTCATCCTCTGACCCGACCCAGGCCGCCGGCCCGCGGAACGCAAGGGCGGACGCCGCCAACCGTCGGCCGACGGTGGCGGCGCCCGCCCTTTTGCGGCCCCCACCCGAAGACCGGGAAGACCCGCCCGATGACGCATCACGACTGGGACCACGTCCGCGAAGCCGCCGAGGTCGTCTGCCGCGCCTGGGGCGGTCGCCCGAAGATCGGCCTGGTGCTGGGGACGGGCCTGGGCGCCCTCGCCCGCGAGATCGAGTCGCCCGTCGCCATCCCCTACCCCGAGATCCCCCACTTCCCGCGGTCGACGGTCGCCGGCCACGCCGGGCAGCTCGTCTGCGGGACGCTCGTCGGCCGTCCCGTCATGGCGATGGAGGGGCGGTTCCACCTCTACGAGGGCTACACGGCGGCCCAGGTGACGTTCCCGATCCGGGTCATGAAGGAGATGGGCTGCGACCTGCTGGTCGTCTCCAACGCCTGCGGCGGCCTGAACCCCCAGTATCGCAAGGGGGACCTCATGGTCATCGAGGACCACATCAACCTGCTGGGCCTCAACCCGCTGATCGGCCCCAACGACGACCGCCTCGGCCCCCGCTTCCCGGACATGATCGAGCCCTACGACAAGGCCCTCCAGGACGAGGCCCTCAAGGTGGCCCTGGAGGCGAACATCGTGGCGCACCGGGGCGTCTACGTCGCGGTGACGGGGCCGAACCTGGAGACCCGGGCCGAGTACCGCTTCCTCCGCGGGATCGGGGCCGACGTCGTCGGCATGTCCACGATCCCCGAGGTCCTGGTGGCCGTCCACGCCGGGATCAAGGTGCTGGGCTTCTCGATCGTCACCGACATGTGCCTGCCCGACGCCCTGGAGCCGGTGGACATCGACAAGATCATCGCCGTCGCCAACGCCGCGGAGGCCAAGCTCCGCACCATCGTCCGGGGCGTGCTCGAACGCCTCCCGGCCTGATCCCGCCGGCCGAGGCCCGCCGCCCCGCGCGATCGCCTCGCCCCCCTCCCCGAGACATCCGAAGCCGTCATGTCCATCAACGCCAAGCCCTACAAAGAGACCCTGAACCTCCCCGCGACCGAGTTCGCCATGAAGGCGAACCTGCCGACCCGCGAGCCCGAGATCCAGGCGAGCTGGCGCGAGCAGGACCTCTACGGCCAGCTCCGCCGGGCCCGCAAGGGGTCGCCCGTCCGCGTCCTCCACGACGGCCCGCCGTACGCCAACGGCGACATCCACATGGGGACGGCCCTCAACAAGATGCTCAAGGACTTCGTCGTCCGCAGCCTCTCCATGCGAGGGTTCGACAGCCCCTACGTCCCCGGCTGGGACACCCACGGCCTCCCCATCGAGCACAAGGTCATGAAGGACCTGGGCTCCAAGGCCGCCGGCCTGAGCCGCGCCGAGATCCGCGAGATGTGCCGCGTCGAGGCCATGAAGTGGGTCGACGTCCAGCGCGGCCAGTTCCGCCGCCTCGGCGTGATGGGCGACTGGGAAGACCCCTACCTGACCCTCGACCACCGCTACGAGGCCGGCATCACCGACGTCCTCGCCGACCTGCTGGAGGGCGACTACGTCTTCCGTCAGCTCAAGCCGATCCACTGGTGCACCTCGGACCAGACCGCGCTGGCCGAGGCCGAGCTGGAATATCACGACGAGACCTCGCCCAGCATCTACGTCCTCCTCCCGATGGTCGCCGGCGTCCCCGAGGCGTGGCTCCGGGCCGAGGGCTCGAAGGCCGAGGAGTGGCGGGCGATGATCTGGACGACGACGCCGTGGACCCTCCCGGCCAACGTCGCCGTCGCCGTCCATCCCGACCTGGAGTACGCCGGCGTCCGCTACGTCGACCCCGAGACCGGCGCCGTCGTCCGGACGATCCTCGGCGCCGAGCTGGTCGAGAAGGTCATGGCCCTGCGCAAGGTCGCCGACTACGCCGAGGTCGGCCACTGCAAGGGTCGGGACCTGGAGCACGCCCAGTACCGCCACCCGTTCATCGACCGCGTCTCGCCGATCGTCCTGGCGAGCTACGTCAGCGTCGAGGACGGCACCGGCCTGGTCCACACCGCCCCCGGCCACGGCGGCGAGGACTACCAGACCGGCCGCGCCTACCAGCTCCCGGTCCTCAGCCCCGTCGACCCCGCCGGCAAGTTCACCGACGAGGCCCCCGAGTGGCTCGTCGGCCTGCACGTCTTCGCGGCGAACCCGAAGGTGGTGGCCCGGCTGAAGGAGTCCGGAGACCTCTACTTCGAGATGCCGCTGTCGCACAGCTACCCCCACTGCTGGCGCTGCAAGAAGCCGGTCATCTTCCGCGCGACCGAGCAGTGGTTCGTGGGCGTGGACCGGAACGACCTCCGCGGCCGGACGTTGGAGGAGATCCGCAACGCGGTGAAGTGGTATCCGGCGTGGGGCCAGTCGCGGATCGAGGCGATGGTGTCGCTCCGGCCCGACTGGTGCATCAGCCGCCAGCGGTCTTGGGGCGTGCCGATCCCGGCGCTGGGCTGCACCACCTGCAACGCCCAGCTCCTCACCGCGGAGACCGCCCGCCACTTCCGCGACCTCTTCCGCAAGGAAGGGGCCGACGCCTGGTTCAGCAGGCCGGTCGAGGAGATCCTCCCGCCTGATGCGAAGTGCCCGCAGTGCGGCGGGGCCGAGTTCCGCAAGGAAGGGGACATCCTCGACGTCTGGTTCGAGTCCGGCTCCAGCCACCGCGCCGTGCTCGCGGGGGGCTTCGAGCTGGGCTTCCCCGCCCACATGTACCTGGAGGGCTCCGACCAGCACCGCGGCTGGTTCCAGTCGTCGATCCTGACCTCCGTCGGCACGACCGGGAAGGCCCCGTTCGAGAGCATCCTGACCCACGGCTTCGTGGTCGACGACAAGGGCCAGAAGATGTCCAAGTCGCTCGGCAACGTGGTCTCCGCGGTCAAGGCGACCGAGCAGCACGGCGCCGACGTCCTGCGGCTGATGGTCGCCGGCATGGACTACGCGGACGACGTCCGGATCAGCGAACGCTCGATCAAGGAGGCGTCCGAGTCCTACCGCAAGATCCGCAACACCTTCCGCTACCTGCTGGGCAACCTGGAAGACTACGAGCGGTTCGACCCGAGCACGGTCGACCTGGAGACCCTCCACGACATCGACCTCTGGGCCCTCGGCCAGCTCAATCAGGTCGTCCGCGAGGCCCTGTCGGCGTACGAGAAGTACGAGTTCTACTGGGTCGTCAAAAAGCTGAACAACTTCCTGTCGATCACGCTGTCGAGCTTCTACCTCGACGTGCTGAAGGACCGGCTGTACGCCGAGGAGCCGACCGGCCCCGACCGTCGCGCCGCGCAGTTCGTGCTGTTCAAGCTGCACGAGGTGCTGACGCGGCTGCTGGCCCCGATCCTGCCGCACACCGCCGAGGAATGCTGGGGCTACCTGCCGCACGGCCACGGCTTCCCCGCCAGCGTCCACCTGGCGACGTTCCCCGAGCCCGACCCGCGCTGGGACGACCCCCAACGCGACGCCCGCTGGGCCGCCCTCCGCGAGGCCCGCGACGCCGTCCTCAAGGCCCTGGAAGGGCTGCGGAAGGACAAGACGATCGGCAGCGCCCAGGAGGCCGCCGTGGAGGTCGTCGCCGCGCCCGCCGACCTGCCCGTCCTCCAGGCTGACCGCGAGCTGCTGGCCACGATCTGCCTGGTCTCCGAGGTGACGGTCCGCGAGGGTGGGCCCGTCGCCGAGGGGGCCGAGCGGTTCCAGGTCTCGGCCTCGAAGTCGACCTACGCCAAGTGCGAGCGCTGCTGGAACTACCGCGAGGAGGTCGGCAAGGACGCAAAGCATCCCACCCTCTGCGGGCGCTGCGTCCGCGTGATCGAGTCGTTGAACGCGAAGGGGCCCGCCTGATGGGCGTCCCGAGCGGCCCCCCCCGCGAGCCGATCTCGCCGATCCGGCTGGGCGTCTGCGTCTCGGGCGGCGGGACGACCTTGCAGAACCTCCTCGACCGCATCGCGGCTGGGACGCTGGACGCCCGGGTCGTCCAGGTCGTCGCCAGCCGGCCCGGCATCCCGGCCATCGAGAAGGCCCGGGACGCGGGCCTGCGTGTCGCGGTCGCCGACGTGGCCAAGCGGAAGGCCGACCTGGCCGCCTTCAGCGCGTCGATCTTCGACCCGATCCGGGCGAGCGGGGCCGACCTCGTCCTGCTCGCCGGGTTCCTGGCGCTCGTGAAGATCCCCGAGGACTTCCGCGGCCGGGTGATCAACATCCACCCCGGCCTGATCCCCTCGTTCTGCGGCCGGGGGTTCTACGGCGAGCACGTCCATCAGGCCGCGCTCGACTACGGCGTGAAGGTCAGCGGCTGCACCGTCCATTTCGCCAGCGACGAGTACGACGAGGGCCCGATCATCCTTCAGAAGGTCGTCCCCGTCCTGGAAGACGACGACGCCCGCGCGCTGGCCGCGAGGGTGTTCGCCGCCGAGCGTGAGGCCCTGCCGGAGGCCGTGGCCCTCTACGCCGCCGGCCGGCTGACGATCGACGGCCGCCGCGTCCGCATCGCCCCGCCGGGCTGAGCAGGCGACGGATCAGGGGGCTTCGTCGGCACCGGCCAGCAACGCCTGGAGGCGGTCGAGGTTCTGTTCGTTGGCGGGGCGGCAGATCGGTGCCAGTTTGGCCGCGACCTCGGCATCCTCGAACACCTGGTCCCAGCTCAGGAGGGTGTGATCGCCGCGCGGGGCCAGGGTCACGGCCAGCGTGAATCGCGGTGCCGAGACGTGTTCGATCACGACGCGACGATCTCGCTCGATCGTTCGGAAGGTGCTCTCGTTGGGGTAGTCGACGCCGTTCGGGCCGTGCATCGTGAAAGTCCAACGTCCGCCGGGCTCGAACTCGAACCGCTCGAACGTGTTCTTGAACCCATCGGGACCCCACCAGCACGCGAGCCGGCCCGGCTTCTCGAACGCGGCGAAGACCACCTGCGGCTCGGCCGGCAGCAGCCTTTCCGTGCTCAGGGCGGGCTTCATGCGGTAGCTCACCCGATACACCGGCCGGCCTTCGATGCGGTACTTGCGCTCGAAGTTGGTCAGGTAGTCGTGATCGCTCTCGGCGTCGCCGAGCGGGGGCGGGGGGATCTCGGCGAACCGCGGGTCCGTGGCGACCAGCTCGCGGATGACGCCGAAGTATTCCTCGACATCGGTCGCGACGTGCAGCTCGCCGGCGGGGACGAGGGCCCGGGCGATGGAGGCGACGAGGGCCTCGTTGAACACCCGGCGCTTCTTGTGGCGCTTCTTCCACCAGGGATCGGGGAAGTAGACGTGGACCTCGCGGAGGCTGGCGGGGACGACGCGGCGGTCCATCAGCCGGCCGGCGTCGGCGGGCCACATCCGGACGTTCGTGAGGCCGGCCTTGACGATGCGTTCGGCGGCGAGCCGGGCGTACTTCTTGGCGATCTCGATGCCGAAGAAGCCGTGATCGGGCCGGGCGGCGGCGGCGTTGGCCAGGAACAGGCCCTTGCCCGAGCCGATCTCGACCACCACCGGCCGGTCGTCGCCGAACAGGTCGGGCCAGCTCAGGGGGTCTTCGCCCGGATGGGCGGCGGGGTCGAGGAGCGTGGAGGAGACGTCGAGGTCGGCGCGGGGTCGTGTCATGGATGGGGTCAATTCGAAGAGTCGAGCTGCGAGAGGTTGACCCCGATCATCCGGCCGTGGAACACCATGTTGCCGTCGACGAAGCCCTGGACGTCGAAGATCGTCTGCCGGCGGTGCAGCCGCGACGCCTTGCCGATCAGCAGGAGGCGATCCCCGGGCCGGACCTGGCCGCGGAACCGCACGTCCTCCATGCCGCCGAAGCCGACGAACCCCTCCCGGATCAGGTGGGTGGAGACGCAGTAGCAGCTCGCGAGCTGCGCGGCGGCCTCGCACATGAGGACGCCGGGGAGCAAGGGGTAGCCGGGCATATGGCCGCGGACCCAGAACTCGTCCGACGAGACGTCCTTGTAGCCCACGATCAGCTTGTTCGCCTCGTCGATGGAGACGATGGCGGTGAGCTGCTCCATCTCGAAGCGCTGGGGGTTGACCTGGCGGATCTGCTCGAGATCGAGGAGGACCTTGGTGGTGTCGATCGAGGCAGGGTCGACCAGGGGCGCGGGAGGCATGCGCGACTATCCTTTCTCTCGTTCTCGGCGACGTGAAGCCAGGCGGCGGCGACCCGGGGATGGTCCGCCGGCAGGCTCGGGGTCCGTCGAAGGCCCCTCCAGCCCCCTCAGGCGTGATCGGCGAAGAGCATTGCGGTGATCCGGAGCCGTTTCGCTGCTATCATGACTCGCGAGGGACCGTTCGACAAGAGGTATCACCGCCCCCCGTCGCGGGGGCCGGCCCGCGGCGAGAGCGAGGCGCATTTGGCCCGACGGGCGCTGGGCACCATGATCGTCCACGGCTACCCGAGGGCCCCCCTCGAAGCCGAGCTGGACCTGGCCGAATGGATCGGGGCCGAGGTGCTGGAGATCCTCCCGCGCTGGCGGGCCTACCCCGACCCGGTGCCGCTCCGCCGCGCCGCCGCCGACCGCGGCCTGCGCATCCACAGCGCCCACGGCTGCTGGGGGGGCGAGGCGATCGACGCCCCCCGCGTCGACCTGGGCTCGACCGACCCGAAGGCCCACGCGGCCTCCGTGTCCGACCTGCGCCGCTGCGTCGACTGGCTCGCCGAGGCCGGCGGCCGGGCGCTGGTCGTCCACCCCGGCGGCCTCTCCGACCGCGACGAGCGCGACGCCCGCCGCGACGCCCTGGCCCGCGGCCTGCTGGCCCTGGCCGACCACGCGCGGGGGGCCGGGGTCGTCGTCGCCGTGGAGAACATGCCCCCCGGCGTCCACCCCGGCAGCCGGATGGCCGACCTCGCCGGCCTCGTCGCCGAGCTGGACCGGCCCGAGCTGGGCCTGACGCTGGACGTGGCCCACGCCCACATCGCGGCCGACGCGGCGACGGAGACCCGGGCCGCCGGCCCCCTGCTGACGACGACCCACGTCCACGACAACGACGGCCGCCACGACTCCCACCATCCCCCCGGCCGCGGCTCCATCGACTGGCCCGGCTGGTTCGCCGCCCTCGACGCCATCGGCTACGAGGGCCCCATCGTCCTGGAGTGCATCAAGCGGATCCGCGACGACCGCTCGACTTACCGTCCGGAAGTCCTCGCCCCGTTCGTCCGGGCCCGGCCGCGATGAACGTGGCGATCGGCCCCCGCGAAGCGAGGCTATGCGACGATGCGCCCGGCTCGTCCCTCGGGGCGGCCCCGGCGGGCTGCGGCGAGCGCCAGCCCGATCGTTCCCGCAACACCGCCGAGGGTGAGCGCAGCCGGTTCGGGGACGGGGGCGACGCCTAGTTGCACGTCGATCGAGAAGCCGAGGTCGGTGAAGTTGCTATCCGACCCGGAGCCGGGCGCGCGCGAGAGGTCTTCGAACGTGAACAGCGTCTTGCCGCCGCCGAGGAACGAGAGGAACTGGTCGAACTGCCCCGGATTGGCGTCGCTCACCGAGAACAGCGGGGCGCGATAGAAACCGTTGGTGATGGAGGAAGGAAAGAACTTGTCCGGATCGGCGAGGACGTTCGCGATCGTGTTGTTCGGCACGATGAAAAAGCCGAGGACCGCCCCGCCCTGGACCGTCACGGTCTTCAGTGCGCCCGGGTCGACCAGGCGGTCGTCGAAGACCTCGACCGAGTGGCTCAGGGCCTGGATGGCATAGCCCTTGGAGTCCGCGACCGGATCCGCCGTCACGGCGGAGACGTCGTAGAAGCCGAAGTCATACAGGAAAGAGCCGTGATCGAACAAGACCTGGAAGGTCAGCGAGACGGGGCCCGATCCCGGGACCACGAACTGAGTGACGGTCGTCTCGGACGAGGCGTCGTCGGGGATCCCGAGGAGATTCAGCGTGTCGTCGATCAGCGAGCCTCCCAGGCCGTTCGAACTGAAATGGGTCGCGGTGTCGGCTTTCGCCGTCATGGGAGCCGCGACCATCGATGCGGCGAGGCAGGCGACGTACGTAGCGAATCGACGCAATTTCATCGATGACATCCCCTTCATGAACTTTAGATTGAGAAGACCGTGGAATTCGCCGCCGAATTTCATTAAAAAAATTAGACGCCAGACATCTTCATGTCAAGGGTCCAAAACGCGGAATCATTTCGAAATTCACATAAATTCGACCGAATCCATCGAAAATCTTCGGCCTAGAATGATTCGCGTCGAACGACGGTGACCTCAAGAACCACGCTCGCCGCCCGGCCCGGCCGATCGAATCGGGACGAGCGAAGGGCGGATCGCCCTGGGGCCTGCGCCCGGATCTTAGGACCGCAGGGGCGAGAAGGCTCCTCCGCTAATAAACCTTGGCGATCGTGCGGGTCGGCGCGACGGGAACGCGACCTCGGCCGTCCCGCGGGACCAGGCGCGAGGGCCGGGCGGCCGATACAAGCCTCGCAGGGATGCGCGAGGCGGCCGGCCCGGGGACTCGGGACGCGCCTCGACCAGGATGGGGACCTTCCGGAAGGAGTCGGAGCATGACGCCGAAGCTCAACCGTCGCCAGGCCCTGGGGACGGCGGCCGTCGCGGCGGGCGCGGTCGCCGTCGCGACGCAGGCCCCCCCGGCGGAGGCCGGCGTGGAGCTGGGCCGCTACGCCCACCGCGACGGCGTCCGGGGCCGGATGACCGGCGCGCAGGCCGCCGCCGCCGCCATCCGCTGCGAGTGCACGCCCACCGTCTTCGGCATCCCCGGGGCGCAGAACAACGAGCTGTGGGACGCCTTCAAGGCGTATGGCGTCCCGTACTTCCTCGTCGCCCACGAGTTCTCCGCCAGCGTCATGGCCGACGCCTCCGCCCGCGCCACGGGGCGGGTGGGGGTGATGTCGGTCGTCCCCGGCCCGGGGCTGACCAACTGCCTGACGGGGCTGGGCGAGGCCCTGTACGACGGCGTGCCGGTCGTCGCCCTCATCACCGACGTCGACCGCTCGGCCGGCGCTCCGGTCGGGCAGGTCCACGGACTGGCCAACGAGGCGCTGCTGCGGCCCGTGGTGAAGGCGCAGCTCGTCGTCCGGCATGCGGCGGAGATCCCCGGCACCCTGTTCCACGCCTTCCGGCTGGCGCAGTCCGGCGAGCCCGGTCCGGTCGGGGTCGTGATCCCGTACCCCCTGTTCCTGGAGGTCTGGGACTACGACCAGCCGCCGCCCCCCCCCCTGCCCGTCCCGTTCGACGAGGCCGCCTACCAGCGCGTGGCCTGCCACCTCCGCGACCGCAAGAAGCGCATCGGCATCTACGCCGGCAACGGCTGCGTGGAGGCCGGGCCGTCGCTGACCGCCGTCGCCGAGATGCTCCAGGCCCCGGTGGCGACGTCCGTCAGCGGCAAGGGGGTCATCGCCGATTCGCACCCGCTGGCGGTCGGCTGGGGCTACGGCAAGCAGGGGACGCGGGCCGCCGAGAAGGTGTTCAAGGACGTCGACCTGGTGCTGGCCGTCGGCGTGCGCTACAGCGAGGTCTCCACGGCCAACTACGCCATCCCCAGGACCGAGGTCGTCCACGTCGACATCAACCCGGACAACCTCGGCAAGAACGTCCCGACAAGCCACTGCCTGGTCTCGGACTCGCGGGTCTTCCTCGACCGACTGCTGGCCGACGCCGCCGCGCTCCGCCGCCCGGCCGACCCCAGGCTCTGGGCGCGGATCGACGGGCTGCGGAACGTCGACCGCTGCATCGCCCGCACCCAGCAGATCACCGGGGCCGTCGACCCGATGTTCTTCCTCAGCCAGCTCCGTTGCGCCCTGGGGCCGGAGGAGCTGATCTTCGTGGACGTCACGGCGTCGACCCACTGGGCGTCGGAGACGGTGGAGGTCCAGGGCCCCCGGCGCTACTTCACGCCGGCCGACAACCAGAGCATGGGCTGGGCGATCCCCGCGGCCATCGGAGCCCAGCATGTCCGGCCCGACCGGCAGGTCGCCTGCGTCACCGGGGACGGCTGCTTCCTGATGTCGGCCATGGAGATGACCTCGGCCGCCCGCGCCGGGCTGCCGGTGAAGTTCTTCGTCCTGGACGACGGCGCGTACCACTACATGCAGATGCTCCAGGAGCCGGTCTTCCGCCGCACCACGGCCACGGAGATCGCCCGGGTCGACTACGCCGCGTTCGCCCGCGGGGTGGGCGTGGGGTACAACCAGATCGCGTCCAACGAGGACGTCGTCGCCGGCCTCCAGCGCACGTTCGGGCTGGCCGGGCCGATCCTGACGCACGTCATCGTCAGCTACGACGGCCGCGAGCTGCGCTGGCTGAGCGCCCTGCGGCGCAAGTACATCGGCGACCTGACCAACCGCGAGAAGATCCGGTTCGCCTCCCGCGTCGGCGTCCGGACGGTCGCGATGCGCGACGACAGCGATTGACGGCGGGCCGACGCCGACGCCCCTTCTCCCTCAAAGGTGCGCCGTCGAAAACATCGGAAAAGCGTGATAACAAGCATCCTTCTCCCCTCGTGGGAGAAGGGAGGATTCATGCTCCCACTCCCATGTTTCCGACAAAGCGCCCTTGAGGGAGAAGGGTTATCGGACCGAGGCCAGGTCCCGGCCCGGCGGTTGACCTTCCGCGATGTCGACCTTCCTCGTAAGATTCCGCAGGACTGGCCAGGGGGCGAACGGACCTCGCCCGGCCCGCCGCAGGGAGACGGCCCTCAGGTGAACATGGACGTCCGCAACGACCCGACGGCCGCCGAGGCCGTGGAGACCTTCCCCGCCCCGCCCAGGGTCCGCCCCTCGCGGGTGTGGGGCCGCCGCCTGGCGGAAGACCGGGCCGAGCTGGCCCGCTTCTGGCCGGTCGTCCAGAACATGGTCGTCCAGGAGCTTCGGGTCCGCTACCAGCGCTCGTTCATGGGCTTCCTGTGGACGCTGGTGAACCCGCTGCTGATGATGTTCACGCTCTCGGTGGTCTTCTCCACCCTGATGAAGATGGACAAGGTGGGCGGGGACGGCGGGGGGAGCTATACGCTGTACATCCTGGCCGGGATGGTCCCCTGGACGTTCCTGGCCGGCTCGATCGGCGAGGCGTCGACCTGCATCATCCAGAACGAGGCGCTGATCCGGAAGATCTACGTCCCGAAGCTGGTCTTCCCGCTGGTGCGGGTGCTCATCAACCTGGTGACGGGCCTGCTCTCGCTGGCCGCCCTGTTCCTGCTGCTGCTGCCGATCGGCGCGCGGCCGTCGCCGGCGATGCTGTTCCTGCCCGTCGCCGTGGTGCTGCTGTTCGCCTTCACCCTGGGGCTGAGCCTGCTGGTCGCCACGGCCAACACGTTCTTCCGCGACTGCGGCCACCTGGTCGGGATCTTCATCCAGGCCTGGTACTTCGCGACCCCGATCATCTACCCGACGTCGCAGTTCGAGGAGAGGGCCTGGCTGTTCTGGCTCAACCCGGCCTTCTATTTCGTCGAGATGTTCCACGCCGTGCTGTACGCCGGCGCGTTGCCGCAGCTCAGCATCGTCGCGATCGCCGCCGCGCTGGCGGCCGTCAGCCTGGGGATCGGATATGCCGCGTTCAAGGCCAATGAAGACAAGATGGTTTTCCGACTCTGAGGGCCGGGGCCGAGGTCTTCGCCGCGACCGCGCCGAGGCCCCGTCCGGCCCGCTCGTCGAGCTGCGCGACGTCTCGCTCCGGTTCGTGAACTACTCGGACAAGATGTTCACGCTCAAGCGGGCCGTCCTGGAGCTGCTCCTGCGCCGCGACCGGCCCGTCCCCAACTCCGAGTTCTGGGCCCTGCGCGACGTCAACTTCCGGATCGAGCACGGCGAGCGCATCGGCATCGTCGGCTCGAACGGCGCCGGCAAGAGCACGCTGCTGCGGATGCTGGCCCGGATCTACCCGCCGACGACCGGGACGGTGACCGTCCGCGGCACCGTCGCCCCCCTGATCGAGATGGGAGCCGGGTTCAACCCCGAGCTGTCCGGCTTCGACAACATCCTGCTCAACGGCGCGATGCTCGGGTTCACGCGCAAGCAGATGCTCGCCAAGGTCGACGCCATCCACGAGTTCACCGGCCTCCGCGAGTTCGCCGACCTGCCGCTGAAGTATTACTCCAGCGGGATGTACGCCCGCCTGGCGTTCGGCGTCGCCACGTCGATCGACCCGGAGATCCTGCTCGTCGACGAGTCGCTGGGGGTCGGCGACGCGACCTTCCGCGCCAAGGCCACCGAGCGCATCCGCGGCCTGATGGACCGCTCGCACGCGGTCATCCTGGTCTCGCACGAGCTGTCCTCGCTGCGCGACCTGTGCGACCGCGGCCTCTGGATGCACAAGGGCCGGGTCGTCGCCGACGGGCCGATCGACGAGATCCTCGACGCCTACGTCGAGTCCATAACCAACCCGGCCCCGGTCGCCTCGCCCGAGCCCGAGCCGGCCCCGGCCGAGGTCATCGGCTGAGGGAGATCGACCGGCGGAACCGCTTCAGGCTGTAGGCGAAGAACGCCGTCCCCACCAGCGCCACCATCGCGAAGTTCGGCCAGACCGCCTCGATCCCCGCCCCGCGGAAGAGGATCGCCTGCGAGAAGCTGACGAAGTGCCGCGACGGCAGGAAGAACGTCAGCCGCTGGAGCCAGATCGGCTGGCTCTCCACCGGCGTCTGGCCGCCGGAGAGGAGCTGGAGCACGATCAGGATCAGGATGATCAGGAGCGCGAACTGGGCCATGGTCCGCGCGATCGTCCCCAGGAACACGCCCAGGGCCGTGGCGAAGAACAGGTAGAGCACCACCCCCGCCATGAACAGCCAGGGGGAGCCCGCGATGGGGACCTGCAACACCCCGCGGACCACCAGCACCATCGACGCCGCCACCGCGACCAGGATCACCAGCGCGTTCGACCAGACCTTGGCCACGGCGATCTCGAACGCCGACAGCGGCATGACCAGCAGGTGCTCGATCGTCCCGTGCTCGCGCTCGCGGATCAGCGCCGCGCCGGTCAGGACGGTCGTCAGCAGCGTCACCTGGTTGACCAGGGCGACGATGCTGTTGAACCAGCTCGTGTCGCCGTTGGGGTTGAACGCCTTGCGGATCACCAGCTTCGCCGGGGCCTGGAAGCCCGCGTCGGCGCGCGAGAGGAACTCGGAGACCTGGTCCGACAGGATGTTCTGGATGTAGCTGGCGCCGATGCTCGCCTGGAGCATGGCCGTGGCGTCGATGTTCACCAGCACCTCGGCCTTGCGGCCGGCCCGGAGGTCGTGCTCGTACAGCGGCGGGATCTCGACGACGAACATGAACCGGCCCGCGTCCATGGCGTCGTCCACCTCGCCCGACTTGATCATCGCGGGCCGCTGGAACCGGGGCGGGTAGAATGCCTCGACGATCTTGCGCGAGAGCGCCGAGCCATCCTCGTCCACGAAGCCGATGGAGGCGTTGTAGACCTCGGACGACGTCCCCTTCGCCTGCGTGTAGATCGCCAGGGTGAAGGCGTAGACGACGAAGACGACCAGGACGGTGTCGCTGCGGAGGCTCCGCAGCTCCTTGACGCCCAGCCAGAAGATGTTGACGACCCGTTCCATCGCGTCAGGTCTCCTGGGGCCGCAGCAGGGCGACGGCCGCGGCCATGAGGACCGGCACGAAGGCCGCCAGGATCAGGGCGTCGTGCAGCAGCAGTCGCGGCCCGAGGGCCTTCGTGAACGCCCCGACGCTGGCGTGCATGTAATACGTCGTCGGCCAGACCGAGCCCACCACCCGCGCGCCCCCCATCAGCGTGGAGACCGGCTGGAGCATCCCCGAGAACTGCGTCGTGGGGACCATCGTCAGGATCGTGGTGACGAAGACGGCCGCCACCTGCGAGCCCGTGATCCCGGAGATCACCAGCCCCAGCGCGGTCGTCGCCGCGACGTACAGCAGGGCGCAGAGCACCAGCGTCGCCAGGCTCCCCTTCACGCCGACCCCGAAGACCAGGACGGCCAGGGTCGTCAGCAGGACGAAGTTGATCATCCCGATGGCGACGTAGGGGAGCTGCTTGCCGATCAGGAAGTCCAGCCGCGTGGCGGGCGAGACGTAGAAGTTGACGATCGACCCCAGCTCCTTCTCGCGGGAGACGCTCACGGCCATGAGGATCGCGGGGATGAGGACCATCAGGATCGGCGGCACGCTGGGGACGATGGCGTAGATGCTCTCGAAGGTCGGGTTGTACCGGAACCTGGGCTGGATGCCGGCCGAGGGGGACGCCGACTCGCCGGCGTACTGCGTGCGGTAGACGTCCTGCATGTGGGTCATGTAGGTCCCCTCGGCGTACTGCTTGATCGTCTCGGCCCGGAACGGGCTGGAGCCGTCGATGGCGGCGGTGACCTCGGGCTTCTGCCCCTTCAGCAGGTCGCGGCCGAAGTGGGGGGGGACCTCCAGGACCATCGAGACGTCGTCGGCCTTCAGCCGCCGCCGGCCCTCGTCGGCCGAGGCCACGGGGGCCAGCTCGCGGAACGAGCGCCGGGTCTCGGCGAACGCCGCGTCGAGCGACCGGCTCTCCGGGGTCTGGTCCTGGTCGAACAGGCCGTATCGGATGTGCTCCACGTCGGTCGTGATGCCGTAGCCGAAGATCAGCATCAGCAGCAGCGACCCCGCGAACGCGAACGCCAGCCGGACGGGGTCGCGGAGGATCTCCGACGTCTCCCGCCGGGCGAACGCCAGGGCCCGCGCCGGGCTGAAGAGGGCGGGGCCGGAGCCGCCGTGCGCCTCGGTCGACATCGCCCGCCGGAGCGCCTCGCGGGCCTGCTCGTCCTTGCCGGCCTCGGCCCCGGCGCCGATGGCGTCCTCGATGTAGCCGATGAAGGCCGTCTCCAGGTCGGGGGCCCGGCGCGCCGCGATCAGCGCCGCGGGGGCGTCGGCCGCGAGCACCTTGCCGGCGTGCATCAGCGAGATCCGGTCGCAGCGCATCGCCTCGTTCATGAAGTGGGTCGTGATGAAGATCGTGATCGACTCGCCCCGCGACAGCTCGATCAGCAGCTCCCAGAACTCGTCGCGGGCCACCGGGTCGACGCCCGACGTGGGCTCGTCCAGGATCAGGATCTCCGGGTCGTGGATCACGGCCACGGCCAGCGACAGGCGCTGGCGGATCCCCAGCGGCAGCGCGCCGGAGTCGTGGTCGAGGTACGGCCGCAGGCCGAAGCGGTCGACCAGCTCGTCGATCCGCCCGGCCATCTTCCCCGCGGGGAGGTGGAACAGCCGGGCGTGGAGCCAGAGGTTCTGCGAGACCGTCAGCTCGGCGTACAGGGAGAACGCCTGCGACATGTAGCCGACGCGCTTGCGGGCGTCGACGCCCCCCGCGTCGATGGGCTCGCCGAACAGCAGCGCCTCGCCGGACGTCGGCGGCAGCAGGCCGGTGAGCATCTTCATCGTGGTCGACTTGCCGCAGCCGTTGGAGCCCAGGAAGCCGAAGATCTCGCCGCGGGGGATCGTGAAGCTGACGTCGTCGACCGCGGTGAAGGCCCCGAACTTCTTGGTGAGGTGCTTCGCCACGATCGCGGGCGGGCCCTCGACGTCCTTGCGGGGCGGGATGGTCAGCTCCTTGTGGTCGCCGCGGGCCTCGGGCGGCAGGAGTTGGACGAACGCCGCCTCCAGGTCCTTCGTGCCGGTGCGATCGAGGACCTCCTGCACCGTGCCCGCGCCCAGGATCTTGCCCGCGTTCATGGCCATCAGCCAGTCGAACTGCTGGGCCTCGTCCATGTACGCGGTGGAGACCAGGACGCTCATCCCGGGGCGGGACTCGCGGATGGTGTCGATCAGGCTCCAGAACTGCTTCCGCGAGAGCGGATCCACGCCCGTCGTCGGCTCGTCGAGGATGAGGAGGTCGGGGTCGTGGACGAGCGCCCCGCAGAGGCCGACCTTCTGCTTCATGCCCCCGGAGAGCTTCCCCGCCGGCCGGTTCGGGAACGGGCCCAGGCCGGTCGCCTCCAGCAGCGCGGGGATGCGCTCGCGGCGCTCCGCGGCCGAGAGCCCGAAGAGGCGGGCGAAGAAGTCGATGTTCTCGTAGACGCTCAGCTCCGGGTACAGGTTCTTGCCCAGGCCCTGCGGCATGTAGGCGATCCGCGGGCAGGCGTCGCGGCGGTGGCCCTCGTCGGCGATGTCGCCGCCGAGCACGATCACCTTCCCCGCCTGCACCTTCCGGGATCCCGCGATCAGCCCCATCAGCGTCGACTTGCCGACGCCGTCGGGCCCGATCAGGCCGATCATGCACCCGGCCGGGAACTCGGCCGTCACCCCGTCGAGCGCGCGCGACGATCGACCGTACGCGTGGACGACCGAGTCCACCGTCGCCACCAGAGCCCTGCCCGCCGTCGCCATCGCTCGAAGCCCTCCGCCGAGAGGCCGGGAATCCCGAGGTCGTCGCCCCGGCCCGTCAGGGATTCGTCGGCTTCTCCGCGCCCGAGGGCTTCGCGGCCGGCTCCTCGGCCTTGGGGGACTCGGGCTTCTCCTCGGGCTTCGCCCCCTCGGCCGGCTTGATCCCCATCGCGGCGGGCGGGGGGAAGGGATGTTCGAGCTTCTCGGGCCAGGGGGCGTTGGGGTCGACCTTGACGTAGCCGACGCCCCGGACGCCCGTCTTGATCTTCTCGATGTACGGCAGCAGCTTCTCCTGCGGGACCTTCAGCTTGACCCGGAACATCAGCTTGTCTCGCTCCGAGCGCGTCTCGACCTGCTTCGGGGTGAACTGGGCCTCGGGGGAGATGAAGCTGACCCGGGCCCGCCCGGCGTACTGGGGATAGGCGTCGAGGACGATCCGGGCCTCCGAGCCGACGTCGACCCGCGCCGCCTCGTCGGAGGGGAGGAAGATCTCCATGTAGACGTCGTCCAGGTTGACGAGCGTCAGCACCTTGCCCCCCGCGCCCAGGACCTCGCGCTCCTCGGCCAGCCGGTACAGGACGCGGCCGGTGACGGGGGAGACGAGCGTGGAGTCGACGATCTTGGCCTGGGTGTTCTGCACGTCGGCCGTGGCCGCCTCGATGGACCGCTCGTTCGCCAGGAGCTGGGCCTTGACGGCGTCGAGCTGGGTGCGGGCGATGTCGACCTTGGTCTGGGTCTGCTCCATCTCCTCGCGCGAGATGTACCGGCGGCTGAACAGCTCGCGGTTGCGGATGAACTGCTGGTCCTCGTAGCGGACGGCGGCCTCGCGGCTGAGGATGTCGGCCTTGATCTTGGCCTCGGTCTCGTTCCCCTCGGCGATCTTCGCCTTGCCGGCGGCCAACTCGGCCTCCAGCTCGGCGACGTCCATCTGCGCGAGGACCTGGCCGGCCCGGACGAGGTCCCCCTCGTGGGCGAAGATCCGCAACACGCGGCCGGGATACTTGGCGGCCACGTCCACCTGGACCGACTCGACCCGGCCGTTCCCGGACACGATCCCGGGCGGCAGCTTCGCCCGCTCGCGGGCGTCGTAGTACAGCCACGCCCCGATCCCGATGACGGCCGCGATCGCCGCAACCGCCGCCCATCGCAACATTGACTTGAGCATGAACAACCCCGACCGGCCCAGGCCGTCGACGACGAACGTCCCTCGAAAGACGACGAGGCGGCGCCTCGACAGGTCATCAACACAAGCGTCGCCCGCCGTTCGCCATTTTGCAACCATGCGGCCCGGTCGAGATCCCAGGAAACGCCGATTCGTCCCCTCCCGTCCCTCCGAATCCTGCCCACGGGGGAGGCTCCGTGGTCCCTCTAACCGACCGCCATGCGGGCGCGGAAAACCGGGCCGGAATTCGAAGCCGACGTGGGGTGGGATCGGTAGCTCCGATTTTCCACATTACGAGAGCCTTGTAAAAAGTTCCTTCCAGACCGTCGGGCCGCGATGCCGACCCCGGGGCCGTCCGGCCGATGAACTGGAGAATCCGATAGATTGCAACATGTTTTACAAACGCGACTTACACCGCAGATAACCGCCTTACAACGGCGACCATGGATGAGTATGCCGATCGACGGCGCGCGGGTTGCTTCAGTTTGGGTTCCGCCTCGCCGGACTCGACCGACGCCGATGCCGACGCGGGTCGAACGTCAGGGAGGCGTATCCGAAGGTGCCCTTGAAAGCCGGTCGACGACGGGCGGCGATGGGATGTAGCCGAAGGATGGCGACGGGCCGATCAGGACGACGGCCCGGTTGAGAACACGGAGGTTCGTATGGCCCGAATCAGGACTCTGGCAAGTGGGATCGCCGCCTGGGTCGCCCTGGCGGCGACCGCCTCCGCGGCCCCCGTGTCCTGGTTCGATTCGCAGGCCGCCTTGACCGCGTGGTACGCCAACCAGCTCAACAGCGCCGGCAGCATCTACTCGCCCAGCTCCTCGGCCACCATCACGAACCTGCCGCCGAACTGGTATTACCGCCCCCAGGCCGCCGCCCCGGCCCCAGCCCCCGCCCCGGTCCCCACCGCCTCCGCCGTCGCGCCGGTCTCGGCGCCCGTCCAGCGCCAGGCGATCCCGGCCTCGGCCATCGCCCCGGTCGCGGCCTCCTCGACGCCCGCCCTCGCCACCTTCAGCGCGGCCGGCCCCGCGGCCTCGACGTCGAACCGGGCCGACGCGTTCATCAACCTCGGGCCCGGGCCGTACGCGGAATCGTCGATCACGACCGGGAACGCCCAGCCCTGGTACATGAGCCCGGCCGCGACCGCGGCGTACGGCGGGACCCCGACGCCCGCCCAGCAGTCCAGCTTCGACCAGGACGTCCTCTCCAAGGTGCAGCAGACGTTCGCCCTCAGCGGCATCGACATCAAGCTGACGACCGACCCGAACGTCTCGGCCGACCACATGATGAGCGTCGTGTCGGGGGCCTCGTACGGCCCGAACCCGGACGCGATCGGGATCACCCAGGTCGGCGACAGCGGGTTCAGCTTCATCGACAAGCTGAACTACGCCTCGAATCCGGACCAGCTCTCCTGGGCCGTGGCCCACAACGTCGCCCACGAGCTGATGCACGCCGTGGGAGTCGGGACGCATCCGGACGCGACCGGCGACTACATCGACGCGGCCAGCGCCGACTGGAAGCTGCTGACGGACCCCAAGACCACCTTCAGCCCCGCCGCCGTCTCGCTGATCAAGTCCGCGATGGCCAACGGTGCCGACGTGGCGAGCCTGGGGGCGGAGATCCTCAAGTCGGGCACCCTCTCCGCCCAGTGCCACTGCCCGTTCTGCAACAGGGCCCGCGGCCTTGAGGGCGAGCAGGTCCTCGCGACGCCCGTCCCGGAGCCGGCCACGGTCGCGGTCTGGATGGCCGGGCTGGCCGGCGGCCTGGTCCTGCATCGCCGCAACCGCCGGGCCGCCTGAGCGGCGCCGCCCGCGGCCTTGACCGGCCGCAGCCCGGGATGGTCCGATGGAAGACGAGCCGGGGAGAGCCCCGGCCCTCGCACCCCGAGCCGCGGCCCTCACGCCATGAACGCCTGGTCCCTCCTCGCCCTGACCGCCATCCTGCTGGTGCTCCCCCTCCTGCTCCGACCCGGCCGGCGACCTCCCGAGCGGCCCCGCAAGGCGGACGAGTTCGGCCCCTTCCTCCTCCTCCTCTGGTGGGCGATCCGCACCTACAGCCGCCTCTGGCACGGCCTCCGCTTCGAAGGCTGGGCCCCCCTGCCCGACGGCCCCGCCATCCTCATCGCCAACCACACCTGCTGCATCGATCATGTGCTGATCCAGGCGCGATGCCGGCGCGTGCTGGGGTTCGTGATCGCCCGGGACATGTACGACCTGCCGATCGTCCACCACTTCTGCGTCCGGTCGGGCTGCATCCCGGTCGACCGCGACGGCCGCGACCTGCGGGCGATGCGCGCCGCGCTCCGGGCCCTGGAGGAGGGCCGCGTGGTCCCCATCTTCCCCGAAGGCCGCATCACGCCCGAGGGGGGGCGGGCGCTCGGCCCGATGCGGTCGGGGGCCGCGTTCCTGGCCGTGCGCTCCGGCGTCCCCGTGATCCCGGCCTTCATCTCGGGGACGCCCGAGACCATCGAGATCGGGCCCTCGCTGCGGCGACGTTCGCGGTCGCGCATCGTCTTCGGGCCGCCGGTCGACCTGTCGGACTTCACCCCCTCCCAGTCCGCCGACAAGGACGCCCTCGCCCGCGCCTCCGAGCGGTTCGAACGGGCCCTGCTCGACCTCCAGGCCCGCAGCCTCGGCCGGGCGATGCGCGAGGAGCCGGCGGGCGTCGGGCCGATCCCGTGACCCTCGCCGACGTCCTCGGCCGGTACCCGCCCGGCGAGAGGCCCGTCTCGGCGCCGACGCCCCTCGGGTCCGCCGGCGGCCTGAGCGGCTCCCGTCTCTGGCGATACGACGCCCCGAACGGCCCGCGCGTGGTGCGGGCCTGGCCCGCGGGGACGGCCCTGGGCCGGGCCGTGCGCGTCCACGCCTGGCTGCGATCGACGGCCGACCTCCCGTTCGTCGCCCGCCCGATCGCGGCCACGGACGGGTCGACGGCGATCGAGCGGAGCGGCCTTTGCTGGGAGGTCGCCCCGTGGCTCCCCGGCGCGCCGGCGATCGGCGTCCCCTCGCTCGCCCGCGTCCGGGCCGGCTTCGAGGCCCTGGCCGGGCTGCACGTCCGCCTGTCCCGCACCGACGCCCGCGCGGGCCCGAGCCCCGGGCTCGCCGCCCGCCGGGACGAGTTGCGGGGGCTGGTGGAAGGGGGCTTCGACCTCCTCGCGACCGCCCTGGCGACGCGGCCGGACGACCCGTGCTCGGCCGACGCCCTGGCCTGGCTGGGCCTGGCCCGTCGCCTGGCCCCCGGCGTGCTCGCGACCGCGACGGCCGCCGCCCGGCTCGTCCTCCCCCTGCAACCTTGCCTCCGCGACGCCCGCCCCGAGCACTTCCTGTTCACCGGCGACGCGGTGACGGGCCTCGTCGACTTCGGGGCGATGGACGTCGAGACCCCGGCGGCCGACCTCGCCCGGTTGGCCGGCGAGTGGCTCCCGCGCGGCTCGTGCGACGGGCTGCGATCCGATGGCCTGGCGGCCTATGCGGCGGTGCGGCCGACCGCGCCCGACGAGGCCGTCGCGGCCGGGGCGTTCGAGGACCTGGCCGACGTCCTCATCGCCGAGCGCTGGATCCGATGGCGGTTCCTGGAGGGCCGGCGGTTCGAGGACGTCGGAGCGGTCGCCCAGGGGATCTCCCGCGGCCTGGGCCGGCTGCGACGACTGGCGGGGCGCTGAGTCAGGGCTGCGCCAGGGGGTCGGCGGGCTGGTCGGGGGAGTCGTTGAGGATCCGATGGACCTCGTCGGGGCCGATCGAGACCCGGCGGATCGCCAGCGCCCGGCCGCTGCTCGGGTCGACGCTCACCAGCGCCCCGTTGAGGCGGGGTTCGTGGGTGGCGACGTCGAAGTGGGCCGGGACCTGGGTCAGGGTCGCGGAGAGGACGCGATCGTAGCGGCGGCCGAGGATCCCGTCGTGCGGCCCGGTCATGCCAACGTCGCACTGGAAGGCGGTGCCGCCGGGGAGGATCTTCTCGTCGGCCGTGGCGACGTGGGTGTGCGTCCCCAGCACCGCGGAGACGCGGCCGTCGAGGTAGCGGCCGAGGAGCTGCTTGTCGCTGGTGGCCTCGGCGTGGACGTCGACCAGGACGACGCGGACGCTCGGCCCGACGCGGTCGAGCAGGCGGTCGGCGGCGCGGAACGGGCAGTCGACGGGCTTCATGAAGGTCCGGCCGAGGACCGAGAAGACCGCCGCGGTCGTGCCGTCGCGGGCCTCGACGATGGCGAGGTCCGGGCCGGGGGCGTCGGGCGGGAGGTTGGCCGGCTTGAGGACGCGGTCGGTCCGGTCGAAGACCTGGTGGATCTCGTCCTTGCGGTAGACGTGGTCCCCCATCGTCATGACGTCGACCCCGGCGTCGACCAGCTCCTCGTGGCAGCGGAGCGTCAGGCCCGAGCCGCCGGCGGAGTTCTCCGCGTTGCAGACCACCAGGCCGATCCCCCAGCGCGGGATCAGCCGGGGGAGGACCTGCGAGACGATCTTCCGCCCGGGGCCGCCGACCACGTCGCCGATGAACAGGATCTTGAGGGGATTCCTTTGTGCCATCTCGGTCGATTTCCATCATCCGTAATCTGTTTCACCACAAGGCTTTTCGCTCGCCAAATGATGTTACATTTTGGATGGCTTGAACTGTCACATTTTCTGTTACACTCCGGTCGGCTCCATCTTCCCAGGTGGACGCCAAAAGCAAAAGCCCCCCTCGCTCCACTCGGGAACGAAGAGGGCACGCGAGAGAGGACAAACCCCCTCCCTGCTTATCCCGTCAAAAGTTCGTCGGTAACAACCGTCACGACCTCGAAGGCTTCACGCCAGGTTCCTTCTTCGAAGTGGGCCCGAGTCAGCCAGCAGTGGCCTTCGGCCCCCCACTCGACTCCCCAACTGTTACACATTTTAATGCACCTCTCACCGTTCGGCAGAGTCTTAATCCCACCACCACACATGACTGCGTGATTTCCTGGTCCCCGGCCGACAGGCGGACATCCGTTGGAGTCAAGTCGACCAGACCACCCGGCGGTTGCACAGACAGAGAGGTTCACGCCACGTCGCAAGGCCACGGCTGTAAGAATCTCATTCCAGGTCTCCAGCCGATTCCCGATCTCCACCCGGAAGTTCAGAGCCTTTGTCCTGGCACTCTCGGAATACTTGCCTGAGTAGTCACCCCACCTCACCTCCGTATTCGGCGGAATGCCCTCCTGCTCAACCAGGGTTAGGGCCTGGCCGATGTTCGAGCCGACATCCCATCCGTTCACTAATCGTCCGTAGACGAACCACGGGCTGAGTTCGACGAAATCCAAACCGTTCATCGCACGAGTGAATTCGACGGCGGTTGTGCTGGCGAAGCTGTTGCATGCACCCACACTTCCCTGATTTCGAATCTTGATAAATGCGGGCCACAAATCGAAGTCGGGAATTTCGTTCGAGGGAATTACGGCAGAGGGCCGGGCCCCTTTGAACCGAGCCAAGAATTCGGGAGGAGAAGGCGTAAGCAGGAGGGGGATTCGTTGGCCAGAGGGTAGTTCAACGTACTCTGTACTTGTCATTTGCCATCTCTCAACTTTTCAACAATCGCCGTTACATCTTCAATTTTTGAAACACATTCAGGTTCGGTGTAATGGTATGCGTTACCGGCATCCCTGTAGCGGACTACGACGACGGGCTTACCCTCATCATCCCTATACTTCGAATCAACCTGAGAGTAAGAGAGGGCCGCAAATCCATCGCCATTCCAATTTCGCAGGGCTAAATTCGCCCGTAGGTCAGCTTGTTTGGCGGTTTCCGTTTCTGGTTGATAGATCAAAAACACATCGAGTTTGCCCACGGCGATTGGAGCGGGAACAGGAATGGGTACAGGGACAGGATCTACCCCTCCTGCTAACACTTTCACTTTCCTCACGATGAGATCAGGGGAAGCAACCTGGGGATCAATGAGGGCCTTATCGGGAGTCTGCACACCATAGAGGCAATCGACGTCCAGCAGAACGGTAAACACCCTCGGAGAATTCCCGGCGGCAAAAACCACCTTGGAATTGTCGGGCCAGGCAATCACGTCTTTCTTCGGCTGCCCATCCTGCCACACCGCCCACTGGAATTTGACAACCTGTAAATTGGGAGGCATCGCCCCCTTATCAATTTCAGCCGACACGATGACGAGTTCACCCGGCTGCACTTCCGCAGGAACACTCACGTTGATCACGGGCATTTGCTGCCCATAAGCAGGAGGTGTCAGGAGAAGGCAGGCCAGTAGGATTTGTTTCCACACGTCAGGCCCCCTCGATCTGCCCACTGGCGAACTCTGGAAGGCTTGAGGCCAGCGTATCGAGGGAGAGGGCGAGAGCGGCGTATGCCTCTTGGTTTGCGGCGATCAATTGGGGTAGGCCGGGAATCTCAGGATAGATCGTAGTCGTCTCATAAACGGGCGGCACTGCTGGACTTATCTGAACCCCCTGCACATCGACCTCTGCGGGTACTCCCGCCGTTACGAGGGTGGTGGTGGTGACTGCCGGCGTAGTCGTAGCTCCGAGGATGATTTCCACGGTCTTCAGCGGTGGCAACCCTCCATAGGCCCCTGCTTTGCTCGCATAAAATGTGTAAACGAGACGGGCCGTCTTATCTTCGAAGTTGAAATTAGCGGTAGACGCATAAGACCAAGCGGTGGCGATCTCTTCGCCCGTCGCCGGCACGATGGCCGTCAGTTGATTAATCGGCATGGTTATTCCTCGCAGTAATTTCCAAATTGACCATCATATTTATCAAACGTAATGCCGCACAGCGTCGTTACGCCCGAGATGTTTTCGAGTCGAAGCCGACATGACCCGCCCCAATGTAAAAATCTGTACCACTTGCCTTGGCCACCCCAAAATGCGGGGTCGGTATAAGTCCAGTAGGTGGTATCGCCGGCCGAGTTTTGCAGCTTGAACGCCAACCTTCGCGTGCTGGTGGTAGACAAGATGTAAACCGACGTCACATAGGCGTTCGCATCGGCCATTGTCAGGTCGATATTGCAAGTCGTATAATTACCATAAGTATTTGAATCAGCCTCCCCCGGAACCTGGAAATAGTTATCGGTGTTCGCCAGCGTCAGCGTGCCCGTACCTGCGGAAGTCACTGACAAGGCGGTAATCCACGATGGTATAGACCCGCCATTTGCCCTCACTGTCCAATAACCGCCCCCACCAAATTTGCCGATCCAACGACCAAGCGTCACGCTGTCCGGTCCCAACACAATGCCGTTTGCCATCTTATTGGTTCCTCGACAGATAGATGAGTTCAACGATGACGTTCTGCACGGCAGTACCCGGCGAACTCACATCAATGGTGAAAAGATCGCCAGCACTGACGGACGTTGATGCAAAATCCGTGATGGTTTGCAGGGTTTGAACGTTGGCCGCGATTGTTTTACCGGCCGAAAAGATCGACGTGCCATTCTTTTTGATGTCGAAGGTGAATCCGCCACCGACAGGATTCGTGGTCGCCAAAACTTGAACCTTGGTTATAGTTCCGGCGTAATCGGCGATGCCCGGGAGGGTGATGGTTCCGGCCGCAAGGTCGACATACCGGCCGAGGACGAACCGGATTTTGCGAGGTGTAAAACCGCCGTTGTTCAAAACTTTAACCAGCGGTGTGCCGCTCGAATTTCTGAGCGTTAGCAGGTCTTCAGTCGAATTGGCCTGAACGTCCAAGGTCGAATCCGGCGTTCTGGAAATACCAACCCTTTTATTTGCTTTATCGAAGACGAGAGATGATGAACCGCCGAATGCCCCGCCATCATTGAATTGAATCTGAGTTGTTGAACCACCAGGCGAAGAAGACACCGCCTGCCAGGTCTTATCATCACGAAGGAATTTACCCGCAGGGGTGACAGTCGGCAACTTATCTTCCTTGCCTTCTAGTAGCCCGTTCACCTCATCGCGGTCATAGTATGAGGATAGATTCATTGTCGGCTCTCTGAAGACGAAGTCGTGTGCGAGGAATTGCCCACTCGTCCCATTGAGCGGTAGCACCTCCTGCTTACTCGCAAGCGAGGTTTGAATCTCGGTTAAGTCCTCTGCCCGAGGGACGTTGGAGACAGTCATTCCGACCGTCGCAGTGCCCTCCGACACGGTGAGGGTAGACCCAGACCTGGCCGTGACGATGAGCACTTCTTCCAGAGGATTCCCATCGGCATCGAAGGTCGACAAGCGGAGGGGTTGTTCCTCGGTGGGGTTGCCGAACTTAGAGGCGTCGGCCCCCTTAATCACAATGGACGTTCCGTCTACCGCGACCACCTGCGAGGATACGTTATTTAAGTACAGCCAATTTTGCATCTTCTATCTTCTCCCATTTATTCAGGGGGCATTTTTCCGAAGCCCAACCCGCTTTGATCTTGACCACGCACCCGCACTCCAGGCAACTACCATCACGAAGCAAGGGGCACGAGTTGCAGATGGATAGCCGCCGGTCCTTCTCCTCTTCGCTCGCTTGTGCGAAGCCATTTGCCGCATGCTTACCGATGGCCTTGACGAAATTCGTCGCCCTCGTGAGAGTCGATGGAGCCTCCCTTTTCCCCCCGCACCCACAGCCAGGCGTCAAGACCGGGACTTCAGAGTCGTCGCAAGGAGAGCCTTCAACCGGATTCGGTGGATTCTCTCCCTCCTTCACCACGACCGCATTCCATCGGGCACTTTGTTCGATGAGAAACTGCCGCTGAGTGGGATTCGCCGAAGGCAGCCCGAACTTCTCAGCCCACTCCCAACCCGGCTTCGAGGTGATACACTTTCCTTCATTGATTGGACAGTATTCGTGTTTACACATGTCATGGGTCTACCGAAAGGATAATGGACGGGCAAGGAGGACCACCAGGCGGGGGAGTAGTGCCGGCGACCGGGCCGAAGTCGGGCGATGGTCCGAAAAACACTTCGACAACCGGGGGATCATGGCTGTGGATGGTATACCCCGTGTGATACCAAATAACCCCGCCGACAGTGATATCTTCGCAAGTCCATCGTCCGTCTCGCCAGGTTTGCGACAACATGTTTTCGGGGGTGCAATTTGGCAAAGTCTCTCCGGTGTCCTCGACACAATTATCATTCCAGGTCTTCGTGATTTGCGGCGATCTCAAGATGCCCGAGGGCGTGGCCGACTCCGAAGCAAATATAGACAATCCTATTTTTACGTTTTTTGTGCCAGTGTCGTCGTATGGCAAGGTGCCGCAATTGACCTCTCGCAAGTTGACGCTATCCCAACAATAGGTCGTCGGCATCGTCGGGGCAGAGGTTGTGTTGTCGAGCGGTCGATCTACGCACGTCGTCCCTCCGCAATAATTCGCATTGCCGGAAACATCAAGGCTTGTCGATCCGCCGCAGTCCGTTATCGTGGCGATTTTTGCGAAAGGTGATGGGGCGTTGGCGAACTTGGAGCACCCGCAGAAGTGGGTTGAGATGGGCGTACTCGTCACGCTGTAATCGTAGGTGCCGCAAGTGCTGGCGTAGTTGTAATTGCCGCTCTGAGCGACGAACTTGTCCGCCGTTGCAGTCCATGCCCAAACGCCCGTTGCGGTCAAATAGAGATCCACATACCCGCTGCTGCCAGTCGTACCCGTGACCGTGGGTTGACCCGATTTTGTGAACGTGAACGTCGTAGGAACTCGCCCAACCGTCGCATTGCAGGTCATGCCGTAGCATTGCACCCGCCCCAAACTCCTCTGGTTGTAGGTCAATGTCTCGTTGCAGTAGATCGTCACTTCTTCTTTTCTAATCGTCTCGTAACCGGCCTTCTCGATCGTCAGATTGTAGATTCCTTGCGGTATATCGCAAAGGAGACCGATGGCGTTGGTCGTGCCAGACTTGACCAAGGTCGTCGTCCCGAACTGGTACACCTTGACGGACGCTCCCACGACCGGGGCGTTCGAGGCACACGGGTCTATAATTCTAACACAGGCAGAACAGCAACATTTTCCGCCTGACTCGCTGCACTGATCGGCGAACACCCTAAATGACGTCCAGCCATACGCACCCAGGCCGCACCCCGGCGTCCAATATCTGGAGAAGTTGCCGGTACTGCAAAGGGCTAAGGTCAGGGGGTGGGTGCTGCAATCCACGACAGGCGTTCCGTCGCAATTGGAGGTGCTCCACTGCCGGAATCGCAAGACCGGATCTGCATTTTCCGAGCATGTGAAGTCTACTTTGATCCGGCCAGACCCGTAGGGTATGCAGTCTGACGACCAAGATTTGTTGGCCTTGTCGTAGTACAGGGCCGTTTGGCGTATGCCAGTCTGGCTGTTGATATAAGTGAAGGATATGGTTTCGCAAGGCAGGTGGCATCCCGCACAGATCATTTTGCAGCAGCCGCAACATCCCCCCCTCAATTGTTTTAACTTGGGCATGCCGCCAACACCTGCCAGCCCATGGCCGTCCAAAGGAGTAGAACCCCCGTATCTTCCTCGATGACCCCGCCCCCCAGCCTGTTGATCACGTCAACCTCCTGCTCACTGCTTTCCAACTCGGCCTTGCCCCGCCCAGGGGAATCATAATTTCCATCGCCCACCTCCTCGCTCACTTTTGCCCATGCCACCCAAATCGCCGGTGCCGATACGCGGGTCGTCTGCCTTTGAGGGTTTGAATTGACCTGTCCATTGACCTTCTCGACGGCCCGGCTCACTTCCCGCCACGCCGCTTTCGAGGGGCGAACACCTACAATTTCATCATTCATAAGGTTCTCACGGGACGTAAGAGAAAAGATTAGCAGGGAAGTTGAAATACGAGAAGTCCGAGGTTGGGTAGACTGGAAATCTCAAATAATAGGTTTTCGGGTCGTCCTCATCATAAGTGCCGTCTACTAGTTGTAGTGGGACCGGGTCACTGATACTCTGCCCATCCTTATCCCTGATCTCCTCGCGTTTCCCGTCGACCAACTGTCTTTTGCCGACGTTCGCAATGAAGGCGTCCCAACCGGCAACCATGATGGTTACGCCGTCGGAGGCCAGGATCGGCGGCCGGAAAGCGAAGGTATAGGTAACGTTGTACAAGATCCCCCAGTCGGAATCGGTGGAGGAATCCGCCGTGATGTCTTTGCAGAGGACGCTTTCGGCAGGAAATCCCATCCACGGAGCGGCATTGACCGTGCCCTTGAACTGGGTGATCCAAATCGGCAGAAAACCTTGTTCGACCCGGGTGATCGTGGCGATCGGGGTCGGCAACGGAATCGAAGGCGAAGGGTCGAATATATCGCCCGCACTATTCAGAATCGGCTTGCCCGTCCGGTCGTGCGTGGGGTAGAACTCGCTGTCCTCGCTGGACCACTTGAGGCTGGGATAGGCCAACCACGGGGCCATGACCCAACTGACCAAGCCTTCACCTTGTGCCCCTTCCTGCTCAGGATCTTTGGTCTGGTAGTGGAGGGTGATCGTATAATTGAGTCCATCATTACTATCTTGATTTACGTCGATCTGGACCAGTCGAGCGGCCAAGTCCTGTTCCACGGCGGTGGCAGGAGGCAACGGCCATTGGAACGGTTGGCCGGCCAGGAAGCCCCACGTCGCCAGTTGACCCCGTATGGTGATCGGGCCCGTAGAGAGGTCGTTTACGACGGCGATTAGGTCCACCGTATAAGAACGACCGGTGATATTGGCCGTATGTTGGAGGGCCTGTTTCTTGGGCAGAATTGATAAAATGGCCATCAGGCTAATAGTCCTACAACGGCGTCTGAATTCGACGCTGACAATTTTCTATTAATGGAATCGAGGAGCTTGGCCCCTCGCTCGGTGTTTTTAGCGGTTTGCTTCGCCGGGTCGTTGGTCAGACCTTGGAACATCTGGCGGGCTGCGATGGCCGTAGACTCTTTAGATCCAAACTCGAATGCCCCGCTGGAGTGAGACTCGGCCTTCCCCTTCTTCGCCTTGTCGACCTTATCCCCCTCCTTCACCTCCTGCTCAACTTTGAAACTGAGGGGTTTGGCGGCGGCTTCACGGGCTTCTTTGATCTTCTCCGTCGTCTCACGGAAGGCATCGCCTACCCCTTTGAAAACTCCATTGATCGCCCCGTCGATCTTCTCGACCTCGCCATCCATCGAGGCCCACGGCCTGCTCATCTCATTGACGAACTTGTCGGCCTGGGTTCGGGCGGCATCCCCCGTCTTGCTGGCCAACCTCTCGAAGTAATCACCGATCCCGCTGGCACTACCGCCCAACTTCTCCACCACCCAATCCACGCCCTGGACGACCTTCCCGACGGCACCGAGGACAAGACTGAGGCCCTGTAAAATTGCAGATGAGGCGAGATCAAACCCGATTCGAAGGGCCTGCCAGCCATTAGCCAGGACGCCCAGTGCGATGGTCCACGCCGAAGTCCCCTCACCGGAGAGTTCGAAGAAATCGAGGACGGCCCCGCCCCAATCCATGAGCAGGGAGCCTGCACTTCCAACAAAGTCGACGATTGTGGTCGACCACCCATGCCAGTTCTCGGTGACGACGGCGATGCCTACGTTTATGGTTTCCAACGCACCGCCTAGGACGGGAGCCAAGGAAGCCCCCACGGTGTCCACGAGGTTTTGCAGCCTCCCCCAGAACTCGCTGATTTGAGCGGCCGGGCCGGTTGCCTCGCGAGCCAACGCCCCCTGATCCTTCGACAGACCTTGTGAGATGAGGGCCAATCGGGCTTGGGCCTTCGCGGCGTTTGAGAGTTCGGCCCCTTGTTTCGCCAGTCCATGCGTGAGGGCATAGTTTTTGACGGTGTTTTCGTCGATCAGAATTCCCCACTCCTTCAGCGGCTCGGCTTCACCCGACAGCCCGGAGCGGATCTTTTGCAGGGCCACATCAAGTGGCACATCTCGAAAGGCAGAGGCATCGGCGGCGAGCTTGGAAAGGCTCGTACCCAGTTTGGCACTGTCCTCTTGGGCGAAACCCATACCTTGGAGCAGGGAGCCGAGGGCGTTCGAGCCCTCAAGAAACGCCTTTTGATTGGTTCCGAAGGCCCCGGCCATCTCCTTAGAGGCTTGGATCACCCCCTCTGCACTTTTGCCGAACACTTGCTCAGTCGCATTAAACGTCTCGTTCAGGTGTGCGGCCGACGCCGCCGCTTTGACGCCGAGGGCCCCCACGACGATCCCGACCACGCTGCCGACCTTGGCCAACGAACCGACGGTAGAGAGGGCCATCGAGCCCACTGAGGAGAGGCCCGAGACGATCAACCCCAACCCCCTGCTGCCGACTTGCCAGCCGATCGAGCCGAGAGATTTGCCAAACGTATAAAGGCCCTTCGCCCCGTGGAGTGCTGCCCCGCCCATCGCGGCGAGACCGGCGGTGAACCCTGGGATCTTGGCAAAGGCCCGTCCGAAGCCCTGGAGAGAGAGTAGTCCTTTGAGCAGGGCGTTCGCCCAGTCCCCTTTGACGACTGCTTTTGCAAAACCGAAGAAGGCCCCCGTCGCCTTTAGGATGGATAGTCCCATGGAAGCGAGGGCTCCACCCGCCCTTAATGCCCCGGCGACCAATCGGAGGGACGCCCCGGCCAAATGCCCCAGACCTTTGACGGCTTCCCAGAGGAGACCACCGGCGAGACCGCCCAGCTTGGCGGCGAACGTCGCGAGGTCAACGGCCACGACGGCGGCACGGGCCTTCAGACTCGCATCTTTCAGAGTTTTCAGGCCCTTCGACGTGCGATCCAGTCGGGCCCGCAGCTTATCTGCCTCCTCCCCCTGCCCCTTGAAGGCGAGCCGTAAACGACCAACCCCGAGATAGGCGGTTCCAGCGGCCCGCGAGATATCCGCCACGGCCAGGCCGGTCTTTGCCAGCCCCGTGACCTTGGAAATTTTCGACAGGTTGGTGGAGAGCTTGGCGAGCGGGCCCCCTTGGCGTGCGGCCAATCCCGTAAAGGCACTGTCGACGGTCTTGCCCATCACCTTGGACCACAGGTTCGCATGACGGACAGACGCCGCAAGGCCCAGCTTGAAGGGGTTGGTGTCGGCTAATACGGGGACGGTGAGTTTGCCAATCATCTAACTTTTATATCCTTTTGCAACCGTCTCAATGTCCACGCCGATAATAAATGGTAGCAGGGAGAGGGCTTCGTATTGGTGGCGTGCGTAGGCCATGTCCATGAATGGATTTGGTGGTGTGTTTTCTTTTCCGTAAGAGACAATCGCCGGATAAAATTCGCCGGGGAAGTTGTCCCCCCAGATGCCGACGACCCAGCCGTTCATGCCCAACCGGCGTAGCTCGATCTGATCACGCATGAAACCCGTCTCGACCGGGGCCAGTTGTTTGGCCGTCTCCTGGATGTCCTCGGCCACTTCCTTCAACCGCTTGGACGCGATCTCATCAATATATTTGGACAATCGTTGACAGTTCTCGCGGAATTGCTTCAACCCTTTGATTTTGGACATGCTTTGAACCCCTGGATGAACCTCAATTGACGTTGATCGGCGGTTTCGGGGACGGGGATGTGGATCAGGAAGTCATCGAACCGACCCTTGTTCCCGTGGCAGGCCGCAATCACATAGGAAATGAGTGCCGCCGCTTGATAGATGTCCGGCCTCGCGTCGATCCGCCAGTAACCCATCCAGCGAGTCAACTCCGACGAACTCACCCCCTGCTCAACCTGACCGACCGTCATTCCGAGATGGGATGCGAGGCGGAACGTGAAAAGCTCAACCTCGCTTTCTCTCATTTTTTTTCACCGTCCTCAACGGCTTCGACGGACAGGGAATTCAACTCTTCGAGGGCCTTCATGAATGGCGGAAATATGTTCAACGAGAGGGAGTTGAGGGCATCGACGTCCTCATGGGAGAATAGGGGGTTGCCGTCCATGTCTACGGCGGAAGATATTAGCAGGAGGGTTGCCATTTCCCCTTCGCTCTTGTCCTTCGCCAGTCGCTCATACTCGATTCGCCGCCCTACGGTCATCTCTCGCAGCCGAACTTTCTTGTCGGTTCCGGGGATGACGATTTCGCTCTCTCTGAGGGTGGGCACTACGGCGAAAAAATCGGCCTTGTTTGCAATAATCATGGATCAACTCCCGCTTTCAAGTTCGTAGGTGACGACGCCACTTGCTTTGATGGTAAATTGACTGGTGACGACCTCGCCCCGGGCGTTCAAATTGGGGGACCATCCGGTGATGTAGCCGGCGAATTCGATGGTCAAATCTTGGGTGCCCGGCATCGTGATCTGCCAGTTCTTGGTAACGCCTTGGTTGACCTGGAGATAGGCGTGATTGGCGTCGGCGGGATCGAACTGAATGTCGACGGTCGCACTCCCGGGATCGCCCAGACCTCCACGGCTTTCGGCCTTTGCACTGGCGTAGTTGGTCGTGTCGACTTCGGCAACGCTCTCTTGCGGGGGTTGGATGTTCGTGATTCCGGAGATGGCGGTGTATGTCCCGCTCCCCGTCTTGTCGATGCCGAGGGTGATTCCGCTATTTGTGTAAACTGGCATGATTTATTCCTGTGAAATAATTTGAAAATCTAGAATCGTCTGACAGAGCCAAGTGGACTTGCCGCCCGATGGCGTGATTTGGAGGTCGATTTCGTTGACCAACCAACAATCCGCGATGTGGACGAGCCCTACCCAACCCGAATAGTCGGTGAGGGCGGATTTGACGGCGAGCGAGAGGGCTGTCAAGTCCTCGGGAGACTGGGCCCAGCACGCGATGCGGAGGCGGTTCGAGGAGTGGGACCGACCGGCATAGTTCCTGCCATCCCATCCCCCGATCCACAAAGTTGTAATCGCAGGATATACGGGATTTTGCGGAAGCCCATTGGGGTGAATTCTGTCGGCGGTCAACTCATTATTGTGAGACAAAAGATAGAAAATGGCTTCGCGGAGGCAAGTAGGACGATTAGCAGGAGGTGGACTAACGCCGGTCAGGCTGCCAAAGGGGCTTTTGCTTCCCCATGGTCGTAGACTTCCAAAGGGCATGTCTAGCCTCCCCTCTCGATGGCGAGGATGACCAGTTCGACGTTCCTCTCTTCCGTGTTCAGGATGGACACGATCTCAAAGACGCGGTCGGTGCCCACGAGCTTGAACCGCCCGGTAGGCTTGACGCCCGGCCTGTAGCGTATGGCCAATCTGTGAGTGGACTCGGCTTGTTGACCACCCCCCGCTAACACCTCTCGCATTGATAGTGGACGCAAGGCAGCCCATCCGGTCCAACGGACGACAGGCGTACTTATAACCCCACCGGAGGTGCCTCTGCCGTTAGGCTCATCCTCGATGTACTCGACGACGTGTTTCATTTCACCGGCGGTCAGCATGGCGGTAGTTCTCCACCCCACGACAGCCGAGCGATCAGGTTTTGCAGGTAGTTCGGCACCTCGTTCACGGTCTGGCTGCTAATGGGAGTCCTCTGTTCGTAGGAGAGGCCCACGATGAGCAGGAGGGCATGACGGGTGTGTGCGGGCACGTCTTCGGGATCGTCGCCGAATCCAGCCCTGTACTCGATGATGACCTCGGAACCAGCCGGCAGGCCGGTCAGCGTGGCCTCACCCTCCAACTTTGGAAGCCCGATAGACTCGCCGTTTACGGTCAGGATCTCTTGGACGGGGGCCCTGAGTAGCCTGACGGTGCCTCCATCGGTGACGGTGCGGGTTTCCCGAAGGGTCTGAGTGATCAAGGCACGGGCAGTGACGCCCTCAAGCCAACCTCTCGCGGAAGCGAGGTAGAAGTCGATCAACTCGTCCTCTTCCGTCAGGTCCGCCCACACCCGGCAGTGCTGCTTGACCAGCCCCAGGGAGAGCGGTTCGACGGTCGGGGGGTTGATGACTTCCAATTTCACTGGCGGGGCCTTTCTGGACTGCCCGATGGGCCTGGTTCGTTCTGGAATCGATGGCTTCATGCATGAGGAGAAAAGGGCCCCGAAGGGCCCCCACTGATTACTTGGCAGGTTTGGCGTCTGGTTCGACGGCCGCACCTGTCTTGAGTAGGTAAGCCCCCTCTTCCGGATCGACATCGACGATGGCACCGGGATCGTAGGCGACTTGGTTGTAAACGCGGCCTTCTTTGAGTTTGACTTTCATTGTTGTTTATCCTTTTGATTAGACGGTTGAGAAATCGGAGCAGAAGCAGAAAGCGGCGGGCTGACGAACGCCCACGTCCGCGAGGACGTACACGCTGACCTTGATGTTGGCCGGGCCGTTGGAGAAGGGGTCGACTAGAACCTCGATGCCGTCGCCCCAGATGCCGAGGATGGCGTCCGACCAGTTGCCGTAGATCCCGGTGCTGAGGTTGGTCCCGGTGCCCTTCCCGGTATTCGCGGGCAGGTTGGAAGTCGACAGGATGGGGTAGCCGGCGACGCCGAAGGCTTGGTTGTCGTAGATGAAAGCGGCGGTGTTGGCGGCTTTCGGGGTGGTTGCCAGCTTGGCTAGAAGCTGAGGGGTGACGGCGAAGCCACGCTTGTCGCTGTTGGCGTTGGCCGAGTCGACGGGCGAGATCATGGCGTAGATCTGGGCCCATGTAGGAGCCCCGCCGTTGGCCCCGTTGTTGATCTGACCCACGCCGCTGGTGTTGGTGATGCCGCGAGGCTGGTTCGACGTACCGGACCCCACCTGGACGACGCGATCGAGTTCGGTGGTGGCCGCTTTGACCAGGTCGGTTTCCGCCAGTAGCTCGACGTCGTAAGAGGTCTGATTGAGCATGTGGCGGGTGATGTTGTAGGTGGCGGTCAGGGCCTTGGGGGTCAGGTTGAGGGCATCGACGTTCAGGGTTTGGTCGGTGGGATTGGTCCCCTCGGCCACCCACGCCACGGTCCCGGCTTGCTTGCGAGGGATGCTGACGGTGCCGTTCAGCCCGGACATGACCGTGACGCCCAGTTGCCGGGTGATCAGGTTGGCCCGAAGGGCGTCGATGAGGCTCGAAGACTGATTGGTCGTGACGAGACCGGCCGCGTTCGTGGTGTTGATCGAGCGGCTTTGGAGGACTGTGCTGAAAGGGATGAAGACGCCGCCTTGGGCCTGACCCGAGTGGCGACTGAGCATGTCCTGATGGACTTCGGCCTCATACCCGGTGAATGGTTTGCCCTCTCGCATCGCCAAGGCACCCTTCAACGCCCGGAAGATCGAATACTCAGGCTTGTCGCTCCGCAGGATGGCGGGGGCTCCGATGCGGTCGGAACGGTTGGCCCGCCGCTTCTCAAGCTCGGCGTGGCGGTCGGCCCGATGGCGGGCTTCGTCAAGGCTCCGCTCGGCGACTTCGACGGCGTCGGCGGCTTCGTCGAGGGATTTGTAATCATCGGCGGTGGGAGACTCGGAGGCGTCTACGCCGGCCTTCAGGTCGCTGAACCGCTTGTATGCTTCATCATAATTGGCTTGGAAGACTGTTAGTTCCATATCTCATTTCACTTTCCGGGCCTCGCGGCCCATTTCAATTTTCGCAAATTTCTCGCTACGCTCGGCCAACCAGGCCGCTTTCTCGAACTCACTCGAACGATTCTTGAATCCAATGGTCGTATTCTTGTAAGCAGGGAAGGTCACGGCACTCACGTCGTATAAATCGAGGTCCGTATACTCGTCGTCCCTGATGGCCCTACCGCTCTCGCTTCTGGTCTTCGACGACTCACCGCCGCTTCGAGGGATGAAGGAGAAACTCATCTGATCGACGTTCTTCAAGCGGATATTCTCGGCCAAATCTCGTGCAACCTGGGTATCCGGCAACGTCACCTCGAACCACAAGCCCTCCGGGTCATCTCTGAGCAGGAGGGTTCCGGCACGAGTCCGACCGAGCAACAAGGATGAATTGTGATCGATGAGGAATCGCACGTCCTGGCCGCTCTCGACCGCCGTCCGGCATGCCCCGCGTTTGATGGTTTCCGTGACCCGGTAGTTAGGGCTGTCGTAAAGGACGATCTGGTCTTCATAGCGGACGGCGTATCCGGACAAGACGACCGGGCCCCCCTGCTCATCCGACCGTATTCGGAGATCGGCCGAATCAAGAGTTCGTTGAAATGTCTTGCCCGCCATTCGCATCCCCCATGTTTAAAGGTACATAGCGTCTGTCTCCGTTGTCGTATGCTGGATAATTCTCGGAGATCGCCCATTGATTACCGGAAATGACCCCTCGATCGAACATCGCCACCTTCATCGCCGTGCGAGTGGCCGCATCGGTCTTCAGCAAGATCGAAAAGTCATGCTTGAAGGTCAACCCGTCGGACTGTTCCTGCTCCGTGAGCAGTTTCAGGTTGAGCATCTGTTCCACGCCTTCGGCGATCGGCCCTAACGTGGTCTGCAAGTAAAGAAGATTCTCACTCTCGACCGCACCATAGTTGTAGCCGTCAAGCTCGCCGACGCGGTTCGGTGGTATGCCGATGACGCGACAAATCTCGTAGATCTGGAATTTGCGGCTTTCGAGCATTTGGGCGGCCGCAGGATTCACGCTGATCTGGCGATAGTCGGCGTCGGGAGGGAGGATGGCCGTCGAGCCTTGCGACCCCTTACCTTCCGTCATCTCCTTCCAGTCGTCGAGCAACTGTTTTCGGGCCTCTGGCGTGTAAGCAGGAGAGGTTTTCAGGACCCCCGAACTCTTGGCCCCGTTCTTCATAAACGCCGCCGCGTAGGTCTCCAGGACTTGCGTGAGGCCGAGCGTCTGCCTGCAAAGGTTGATCGCGTTGTAGCCCGAGATCCCGTCGAATCCCACACCGGCGATGTGAATGACCTTCTCGGCGGGCAGGTGATTTCCGGCGTTGACGTAGTAGAGTTGGTTTTGGGCGTCGAGTTCGGCCCTTGTCTCCCTCGGATTGAGGAGTTGAAGACGAGTGCGACCATCCCCGTAGTTCACGATTTCCAGGTAGGCCGACCCGTAGAGAGTGCGGTGCAGGATCATCGCGGATTTGAACTGGATGGGAGAGGTGACGCCGTCGGGGCTTCGCTCGAAAAGCCCGTAACACCGATGGTCCTTCGCGGGAACGTCCCCCTTGTCCGTCTGCTTGACGAGCCGAATGGGGATCTGGCCGTAATCGTTGGCGAGCCCACGGACCCCAGCCAGGACCACGCTCAGGGTCATGGCGTTCGCCGAGTTGATGAAGGCACCGCTGTCGTTCGGCCCGTAGACCTGGCCCCCGTTCGATAGGATGGCCCGCCAATTCGGATCGGTTATGCTGGGCGTGTTCTTGGCTTCCGTCCGTCTTAATAGTTTGTCGAGTAATCCCATTACCAAATCAGTCTCGCCATTTCGGGGGTGATCGTCTTCGTCTCTTCCAGTTTGCCGATCTTGTGATCTATCAGGCCGATGATCGCGTTCACCAGACCGGCCATCGGGTCGATTTTCGCGTGCGATTTATCTCGGCTGATCTTGATGTTGTCGTTGCTGTCCCGCTCCGTCACCGCGTTCGACGCCGACCATGTGAGCAGGGGATTGTTGGCATGTCTGACCTTCCCACCGGCGATCAGCGTGTCCAACCATCGCGTAGGACCGTTCAGGGTGATGGGCCCGGACCTTACGATCGTGTGGGGGAGGCCGTTGTTCGTCAGGCCGCCCGAGAAGGTGGGGGCGTGATAGTAGTCGCCGTAAGCCATCCGGTAATGGAGGCGTTCGTAGGACTCGATCGCATACTTTATGATGATGTTTTCGTCGATCCGGGAACCGGGGGTCAGAGTCAACCATCCGTCCTTGGCCCACTGCAAATAGGGAGTCCCAACCGTCTTTTGCTTGGCGACGGCCGTCTCTTCCGGCAACCAGCAGTGGCACCAGACATCAATCCCGTCGTCGAGGTTGCCGGCGATCTCCACCCATGAAACAAGGTCGTTCTTGGTGGCCAGGTCGAACCCGGCGAATATCATGTCTCCACTGGTCAAAACCTCTTCGATGGATCGTCGAGCAACCTTCCCACACACTTCCCACTGGTCCTGATCCACGAATCGCTTGGCGTCCTGGGTCCAGATGTTGACCCGGGTCCTCTGCCAGTAGTTGAACGACTCGGGCGAGTAGCGGGCGGCTTCGTAATCCGCTCGGAATCCCTCGATCGACATGCCGTTGCCGAGGGCCGGATTCATCCTGTGCCAGACGGCGGGGTCGTGCGGGTCTACCTGTTCGTCGGGCTTGGGGCCGTAGATGACGGGTAGCAGGTGGACATCTTCCTTGATCCGCCCTTCGATGACGTTCCAGGCCCGCGTGTGCTGCTCCCACATGACCGAAAGACGGTCGTAGCCGGCCGTGCTGATGCTGATTTTGAGCGGCTGGGATCTTCGTGCCCCCGCCCCGGCGTAGACCTGCCAAGCGTCCCTTCCCCATCGGCCGGTGAAGCGGTGCAACTCATCAAAGCAGACGCATGAGACGTTGCCGCCGTCCTTGCCGTCGATCTCTCGACTCTGGGTCTTGATGTGGCCCGAGTTCTCGCGAAATTTGATGTCCTTGTAGAACTCGCGGGATTCGAGCCGCTTCGCCAGTGCTGGGCTGGCCTTGATCATCTGGTCTGCTTCTTCCCAAATGAGGGCTGCTTGATCCTTCTCGGTGGCGTTCAAGTGGATCTTGGGACGATTCTCCCCGTCCTTGGTCAGCAGATAGAGCACGAAGGCCGAGAGATAGGTCGACTTTCCGTTCTTCTTCGGGATCTCACAAAACACCTCTCTGTGCCGTCGAAGGCCCGTATCCTTGTGAACCCATCCGAATAGCCTCCATGTCAGATGGCGTTGCCAGTCGAGTAGCAGGAGGGATTGGCCGTTATCCTCGCCGATCGACAGTTTGCAATGCTTCTCCATCCAGCGTACGGGCTTATCGGCCTTTGCCGGATCGAAGACGAATCCCAGTGCGAGTGCGTAGCGGTCGGCCTCGGTGATGAGGGGGTCGAAAGAGTTTATGTCAGTCGTCGTCATCCCAACCGTCGTCGTCCTCTGGACTGCTCAAATGCTGGATCTTGGCTCTTGCTATCGGGTTAAGTCCCAGAGAGGCCGTGTACTTGATGACGTCGCGGGCCAAACTGGACTCGACTGCCAGTAAGGGGTTGGCCTTCGATGCCCCGCTGGACTTGTTGACCGTGATCAGTTCGCCCCCTTCCAGCTTCGATCGGACGGCGATGAGCCGAGAGTAGGCCGTGCAAAGAGCCGTGAGGGCGGGGCCGTCGACAGGGCTGAGGACCCGTTGGGAGGTCAATTCGCCGCACAAATAGTCCCAGAGGGCGTTGGCTTCCTCATCTCGGGCCACGGTGGCGGGCTTCGGAGGGGCACCGGCGAATTCATCGCTCAGTTGTCGGGGTTTCGGATGTCGGCCTGCCATGTCAAAATCCTTTACTGCTCAATGTGTTGTGGCACGGAGCACAGAGGGTTTGTAGGTTGTCGAGGGTCAGGGCCAGGTCCGGACGATCGGACAATTTCTCGACGTGGTGAACGTGTTCCCCAGGAACGACCTTCCCGGCGGCCAAACATTTCTCGCAGAGGGCGTCTTGGGCCAATTTGAGGGCTCTCAAACGCTTCCAGGCGATCGAGTTGTACAGCTTCCGCCGTTCCTTCTTCGCTTCGCTGATGCGGGCGGGAGGCTGGTACACGGGAGCGTGCTTCGGTCGGTCGTCGCGATAAGGAATCAAGGTCAAAATCAAATGCTAATGCGTGTGAAGGGGCCGCTACGGTCTGGGCAAGATGGGCAATCCAACATTTTCGGCCCCCCTACCCTTCTTCTTCTTTAGTGTGTGTGTTTGTCTGTGTTCTTATTCTTGTGAGGTCGATTACCACATCTCGGGCACTTCTTCTCGCCTTCGACCCAGGTTTCGCAGGAACGCCAGCCACTTACTCTCTTGGGCATTCGCTTCCGGGTTCGATTGGTCTGCCAGACTCCGTCATATTCCCAGAGCGGACAGACCGCTTCCAACCACTCGTCTTCGGCGATCGATGCTAGGTAATAGGCGGGGTCTTCGATAGCCAGGCATCGCATGACGTTGTAAAGGCAGTCAGTCATCGTTAGGCCGTGTTGACGGTTTCAGCGAGCTTGCGGACGTGGATGAATCCGAAGACGAGGCGGGCCACGCCGAGGTAGACGTCCTTCAGTTTCTCATATCTCGTGGCGAATC
>MKTT01000110.1:69405-70256 GCA_001898385.1 Planctomycetales bacterium 71-10 | reverse complement strand
CCGGCTGGATCACCGAGGCCGACCTGGCCCCGCCGGCCGAAGAGCTCGAGGAAGGAGCGCCCGCGTAAATGCGGGCGACCACCGCCCGGTGCCCGGCAAGGACGAGATCGAACGGCGCTGCGCGCTCACCCATGCGGTGAAGCCGGCGGCGGAGCTCATCCGCTTCGTCGTCGGTCCGGACGATGTGCTGGTGCCCGATCCCGACGCCAGGGCCGAGGGCCGCGGCGTCTGGATCAGCCTGGGCGAAAAGGCCGTGGCCGAGGCGGTGCGCAGGAAGGCCTTCGCCAGGAGCCTCAAGGGCGCCGTCGCGGTGCCCGAGGATTTGCCGGCGCTCACCCGCCGCCGGCTGGAGCAGCGTTTCGTGTCGGCGCTGCAGATGGCGCGCAAGGCCGGCCAGCTGCTGACCGGCGCCACCAAGGTGAAGGCGGCGCTCGAAACCGGCGAGGCGATCGCGCTGCTGACCGCCACCGACGCCGCCGAGGATGGCCGCAGGAAGCTCCTGGCGACCCTCACCGCCGCCGACAGGGCCGCGGCGGAGCAGGGGTTTGACCGCCCCCGGCGGCCGCATTTCGAATTGCTCGATTCCGCGCAATTGGGTTTGGCGCTCGGGATCGAAAATGTGATACATGCTGCGCCGACCCAAGGGGCAGCAGGTGAAGCAGCGGTGAAACGGGCCGAGAAATTGGCACGTTACATCGCCAACTGACCTTTGAAAGAGACGAGTTTTTATGGCTGACAGCGACGACAAGACGCAAGACGGTGCCCACAAGAAGACCCTGACGCTCAAGGGCGGTCCGGCGGTCGGCGCACGTCCCGGCCTGTCGCGCTCGGGACGTCCGACCGTCGTCGTC
>MKTT01000110.1:67278-69347 GCA_001898385.1 Planctomycetales bacterium 71-10 | reverse complement strand
AGCCCGACCGCGCGGAAGCCTTCGAGACCGTCACCGACCGCACCCCGATGGGCTTCCGCGACAACGCCGCCTACGCCCACCTGCTGGAGAAGGCCCGCGCCAAATCCCCCGCCGAACTCGCCGCCGACGCCCGCCGCGACGTCGCCCTGACGCACCTGTGGGAGCGCCCCGAGCTTTACCGCGGCGTCCCGATCCACCTCCAGGGGACCGTCCTGCGCGTCATCCGGTTCGAGTCGAAGATGAGCAAGGCGGGCTGGCTCTACGAGGCGTGGATCCACACCCCGGACGTCCGCCGCCTCCTCTACGACTGCGTCTTCGAGGAGCCCCCCGAAGGCTTCCCGATCGGGACCGACGTCCACGAGCGGGTCGTCTTCAACGGCTACTTCCTCAAGCTGATGAAGTACCAGGCCGGCGACGTGGCCCGCGCCGCGCCGGTGCTGGTGGGGAAGATCGGCTGGGACCGCAACCCCGCCGCCACGCCGGCCGACGAGTCGAACCGCATCCTGACGTGGTCGCTGATCGTCGTGGCGTTGCTGTTCTTCGTCTCCCTCGGCCGCTGGATCTACCGCCTGATCCACTACGTCTCCTTCCCCCACCGCCGCGGCCCGGCCTCGCGCTCCTTCTCCGACGAGATCCCGCCCGAAGACTTGCAGGCGTGGGTCGAGTCGCAGGAGGACGAGGATCCGATGCGGGGCGAGCGATGATCGACGTCCCCCCTCTCCCGGCGGGCAGAGATGTGGACACATCTTTTCGGCTCGGAATTTAGGCGGCCTGGGGAAGGCTCGCGGCGTCCCATGTCCCCCGTCCCGCCCATGTCGACTTGGGGGGGGCGGGGCGGGGGGGCACCCTCTGGAGGTCGGCGGGGGGATCGGTTAGCGTCGTCCGGGATGGATACCACTTCGGATCGCTGGATCGTCGGCATCAGGCCCGGTTCCGGAAGCTCGTGAGCGAGCACGCGCACGCCGTCAACGCGGCGGTGACGGGGATCTCGGCCCTGCCGGGGGCGGCGGGGCCGCTCGCGGCGGCCCGGGCCATGACCCGGTTCCTCAACCACGACGAGGTCCCCTTCCACGCCCTGATCGAGCCGGCCCAGGACGCCGTCCGCGAGGCCCTGGCCGCCCGCCCCGGCCGGTTCGCGCCGATCGTCCACGACTGGTGCATGTTCAACTTCGGCTCGCACGACTCGAAGGGGGACCGCCGCCGCTCGCACGCCGCGGACGTGGGCTATGAGCTGGGCTCGGCCCTGGCCGTCGACGCCGACGACGGCCGGCCGCTGGGGCCGATGGAGTTCCGGCTCCGCATCGCCGGCGGCGTCCTCTCGACGCGGCCCGGCGGGGCCGAGGACCCGCCGGGCCGCGTCGACGAGCTGGGCGACGTCATGGCGGCCGCCGAGTCCCGGCGGCCGCCGCGGCGGCCGGTCCACGTCGTCGACCGCGAGGCCGACTCGGTCGGCCGCTACCGCGAGTGGCAGGCCGCCGGGCGGCTGTTCCTCGTCCGGGCCGACGCCTCGCGGGTCCTCCTGCACGGCGGCCGCGAGCGGAAGCTGGACGACGTCGTCGCCGACCTGGGGGCGGCGGGCGCATTCGTCGACGCCGCCGACGCCGGCGGCCCCGCGATCGTGACGATCGCGGCGGGCGTCGGCCGGGTGAAGGCGGCCGAGGCGGCGGTGGTGCTGCACAGGCCGGCGAAGCGGACCGCCGGCGGGAAGACCGCCGGCGGCCACAAGCGCAAGCAGGAGGTCCCCGGCCCGCCGCCGCCGCTGCGGATGGTCGTGACGCGGGTGGTCGGCGACCTGGGGACGGTCCTGGCCGAATGGCGGCTGCTCGCCAACGTCCCGGCCGAGGAGGCCGACGCCGCGACGATCGGCCGCTGGTACGCCCGGCGGTGGGAGGTCGAGACCTACCACCGGCTGTTGAAGACCTCGGGCATGAACGCCGAGGCCTGGCGGCAGCAGGAGGGCGAGGCCTTCCTCCGCCGGCTGTGCATCGCGAGCACGGCCTGCCTGACCGTCTGGCACCTCCGGCGCGACGAGTCCGCCGAGGCCGCCCGGCTGCGGAAGACGCTGGTGC
>MKTT01000110.1:0-67240 GCA_001898385.1 Planctomycetales bacterium 71-10 | reverse complement strand
CCGCCTCTTCCCCCAACGGCCCGGATAGCCGGGCCCCCCGGGTCGAAAAGATGTGTCCACATCTCTGCCCGGCGGGAGGGGGGACGTCGATCCTCCTCGCACTCCGAGGCGATCTTCGCCCATCGCCGCGAGGGCCGTCACTCGGCCTCGATCGCCAGCTTGAGCGTGAGGGTCACCTTCCGGGGCTTCTTGGGGTCCTTGGCGTCGGCCTCGCCCTCGCGGGTCTCGTGGCGGAGGAGGACGACGGCCTCGCCGGGCTTCGGGGCGGCGGGGCGCTCCAGGCGGTCGGTGGTGCCGGCGAACGACTTCCAGCCCCACCAGAGGGCGTCGGGGGGCATGGCGATCCCCGCGCCGCCGCGCGAGACGCCCGAGTGGATCCGCACCTGGAGGTCGCCGGGGCGGACGAAGAACAGGACCTTGCCGCGGCGGCCCTCGGGCGTCTTGTTCGACTCCTCGACGGCCAGAACCTCCTTCTTGCTGACGGTCTTCTGCCCCTCCTCCTCGACCTCCAGCCAGCACCGCGGCCGGCCCCCCTCGTACTCGAAGACCCACGCGCCGATGCCCAGCACCTCGGCCAGTTCCTCGGCCTTCAGCTCACCGTTGCGGACCGCCGACTCCTCGGCCCGGAGCGGGATGGTCGTGACGAGGAGCAGGGCCGCGCAGATCGCGAATCGGGACATCGGCGGGGACTCCGGGGATCAGGGGCTTTCGGTCGCGGGGATCAACTCGTTCCGGCCGCGGAGGTAGCCCACCAGGCCGTCGAGCCGCCATCGGCCCTCCTCCTCGACGAGCCGGTAGACGACGCCGGTGCGGCCGGTGGGGCAGAGCCAGACGTCGGCGCCCTCGCGCCACGCCCGGAAGTTCTTGCCGACGGCCCGCGGCAGGCCCTCGACGCCCCCCTCGGCCGCGAGGCGGATCGGGCCGCCGGCCAGCCGTCGCGAGGAGAAGTACGGCCGGGCCGCCTCGATCCGATCCGCGTCCGACAGCCCTGGACGGTTGGCCACGGCGATCAGGTCCGAGTACGCCCGGACCGCCCCGCGCACCGGCCGGGTGGCGACGAACTCCCAGGTCAGCACGACCGCCAGCGCGACGACGGCCGCCGCGGCGATCAGCGCGTTCCGCACGCCCGGCCTCACGGCTTGACCTGCGACTTCAACTCGTCGCGGAGCCGGTCGACGATCGAGTCGGCCTTGGCCTGGGCGAGCAATTCCTGGACGACCGTCTTGAGCCCCTTGTCGCCCCACTGCCCCCCTTGCCGCAGGTAGGTCCCGGCCGCGTGGCCGATGACGTATGAGGCCGTCGCGCCCGCCACGGCCTGGGTCAGCCCGATCGCCCCGTAGCCCAGCGCCGTCAGGGGCGCGGCCAGGCCGCCGGACATCACGGTCGCCCCGGCCAGCGACGCCTTCACGCCGCTGCCGATCAGCCGAGTCGCGTAATGGACCAGCCCCGTCGCCCCCAGGGCGAACGTCATGTCGCGGACCAATCGCACGGCCGCCGGCCGCGTCAGGGGGATGCCGTAGACCCTGCTGAGCGCCAGGATCATCGCCACGTCGACCGCCACGCCGCCCGCCAGGTCGGCCACCGGGACCGGGTTGAGGGCGACGGCCGCCCCCTTGGCGATCGAATACCGCCAGACCAGCCGGTCGGCCTCCTCCTCGCGCGCCCGGACCTTCCCCTCCAGGATGCCGGCGTGGAGGTCCCCCGCGGCCAGCAGCGCGTTCAGCGCCACCAACGCCTTGCCTTCGCGGCCCAGGACGTCCAGGATCCGCGCCCGCAGCGGCTCGATCAGCGGGGCGGGGCGCTCCCACTCGGTCCGCGTCGAGCCGTCGGGCGTGCGGACCTTGACCGGCGTCGGATCCGGCCTCGCGGCGCAGAGGACGACGTCCTCGGGGCGGACGAGGCCCTTGACCCGCTCGTCCTCCAGCTTGGCGAGGATGGCGTCGCGGTCGGCGTCCGGGTAGCGGTCGACCTGGTTGAAGACGACGAGGATCGGCTTCCTGTGCCGGCGAAGCTCGGCCAGGGCGTCGACCTCCAGGCGACGCATGTCGCCGGAGACGATGAACAGGATCAGGTCGGCGCGGCGGGCGGCGTCGCGGGCCTGGGCCTCGCGGACCTCGCCGCCGACCTCGTCGATGCCGGGCGTGTCCACCAGGATCAACCGGGCGTCCGGGAACCCGCCGGGCTCGGCCTCGACCCACTCCTGAGCCCCGCGGCGGACCGTCGTCCCGTGGGTCGCGCCGACCTCGAACAGGTCCCTCCCCAGCAGCGCGTTGAGGACCGACGACTTGCCCCGGCTGACCATGCCGAAGGCGATGATCTCCACCGTCGCCTCGTCGAGCTTGCGGGCCAGCTCGCGGAGCCGGTCGAGCTGCGGGGCCATCGCCCGCTCCTCCTCGGGCGTGAGCCGGAGGGCGTCGAGCGTGGCCTTCAGGCTGTCGCGGGCGCGCTCGACGGCGTCGGCCCCGTGCTCGCCGTCGGCGGCCTCCGCGGCGCGCTCCAGGTCGTGCAGCAGCGGGCCGAGGGCCTCGGCGCCGGTCGCGGGGGGGGACGGGTTCGGGTCGTCGTCGGTCGTCAACGTCATTGGGTGTGTCTTTGGGTTTTGGCGGATGGTCGCGGGCTCGCGGACGTCTTCCCCCCTCGCGGGGGAAGACAGACGCCGAAGGCGTCAGATGAGGGGGATGACCAGCACGAGGGGCGCCGGAATTCGATGCCCCGTCCCTGCGTGCTCGCGCCGGATTCCGGCGGTCGTCTCGCTCGTCCTCCCCCTCATCCGGCCCTCCGGGCCACCTTCCCCCGCCGGGGGGGAAGGCCGTTGTGGTGACCTCTCGATTTCCGTCGCGAGTCGCCGAAATCCAAGAGCTGAGCCCATCGTTCGTCCTCGGCGTCAGGTCGGCGTCGCGGGCTTGAGGCGGACCTTGGTCAGGAAGCGGTCGAGGGCCTGCCGGGCGAACTCCTGGAGGAAGTCGGCCCGGCTGACGGCCTCGAACCGGCGGAGCAGGGCGCCCTCGATCCCGCCCGGCCCCCAGCGCTCGCCCTCTCGATAGTATTCCGCCAGGGCCTCGCCGGCGATGCGTGCGAGGTAGGCCATCGTCGCCGCCTGGACGGCCCCGCCCGCGACGAAGGTCGCCGGGGTCCGCTTGAAGATCCCCGCGACCACCGACGACGCCGCCTCCGGCAGCCCCACCTTCAGCATGGCCTGCGCCAATCGCCCGGCCAGGGCGCGGAGCTGCGCGGGCGACGGGTCGTGGTCGTACACCCGGGCGAGGTCGGCGATCAGGTCGAGCTGCACCGCCGCGCCCTGGAACAGGTTCAGGGCGGGCACGGGGTTGGCGAAGACGGTCGTCGCCGTGACCCACTGGTAATGGTCGATCAGCTCCGCGGCCTTCCGTCGGCGCTCGGCGTCGACGGCGTCCTGGGCCTCGCGGTCCAGCAGCCGCGTCTTGAGCAGGAGGTTGGCGACGCGCAGCAGCTTCCCCTCGTTCGCCAGGACCTTCGCGATGCGGTCGCGGAGCAGCTGGACGTCGGGATCCTGGACCTCAAGCACGGTCTCGTGCGAGCCGTCCTCCCGGACGACGCGGACGGGGGTCGGCCGGGGGGACGCGGCGACGGCCACCACGTCGTCGGCGGGGACGACCTCGTGGAGCCGCTCGCGGAGCTTGACGAGGACGGCCTCGCGGTCGGCGTCGGGGAATCGGTCCTTCTTGTTGAAGACGACGATCGACCGCTTGCCCAGCCGGGCCAGCTCCAGGACCGTCGCGTACTCGCCCCGCACGAGGTCATGGTCGACGACGAACAGGAGCAGGTCGGCGCGTTCGGCGAGCCGGCGGGCCTCGGCCTCGCGCTCGCCGCCCCCCAGGCCGGCCTCCGAGAGCCCCGGCGTGTCCACCAGCCGCAGGATCCCTTCGACGCCCTCCAGCGTGTAGACGTGGCTTTCGCCCTGCCGCGTGGTCCCCATCACCGCCCCGGTCGCGCCGACCTCGCGGCCGACCAGCGCGTTGACGAGCGACGTCTTCCCCGCCGAGACCGTGCCGAAGACGACGACGTCCATCTCGGCCCGCGCCGGCTCGACGTCGCGACCCTCGTCGAGCTTCGCCAGCTCGCCTTTCAGCTCCTCCCGACGGCGGGCGTCGCGGATCTTCTCGATGTGCTCGCGGGCCCGCTCCGACTCGCGCCTCGCGGCCTCGGCGAGCGCCGTCGGGTCGAGCGCGGGGGCGTCCTCCTCGCGGCTGTCGTCGCGACGCCTCGGGAACGCGACCCACGCCACCCAGGCGAACGTCGCCGCCGTCGCCAGCCCCAGGGGGATCAGCAGCGCCGGCAGCCCCGCGCCCAGGCGGTCGCCCGCCGTCGCGACGACCGCGAACAGGGCCGCGGCGATCGTCGCGGCGACCAGCGGGACCAGGCGGCGGGGGAGGGGTCGGGATGGGGGCATACGGCGATCGCTCTCGTCAGGATTTCGGGTTTGCTCATCGTCCCCTCTCCCGCCGGGAGAGGGTAGCCGCGCAGCGGCGGGTGAGGGCCGCCGGGGCGCGCAGGGCATGCCGGGCTCGCGAACGCCGGGCCGAGCTTTGGGAATGTCATGAACGGTGGTCCGGGCGGCCCGCCCGGATGTCAAAGCCTTTCGGGATGGGGACGTCCGGGCGGGCCGCCCGGACCACCGTTCCGAAGTTCCTTCGCATTCCCCGAGATCCGACGACCCTCACCCGGCCCTTCGGGCCGCCCTCTCCCGGCGGGAGAGGGGACGTCGCCGCGATCGCGCAGTTCTTCGTAGCACCCGGACCCGTTATTGATTCTGCCGCCTCCCCGCCCCGCCTCGCCAGGGGGACGGCGGGATTCCGCCGCCGCGATCGGATGGGTTATCCTCGACGCGACGGGCGGACGACCGGGGCCGAATCCAACGGGGGCGAGCGTGATGCGAGACGAGACGCAAGGCATGGACCGTCGCGACTTCCTCAAGGCCGCCGCCGTCGCGGCCGGGGCCGGGGCGATCCCCCGATCGGCCTCGGCCCAGGACGCGCCCGCGATCCGCGCCGAGGTCGACGCCTTCCTCAAGGATTACGTCGCGAAGTGGGTCCCGCTGGATACCGCGGCGGGCCGGGCGGCGTGGTCGGCCTCCACGGACGTCTCCGAGGCCCACACCGCGGCCCAGGTCGCCGCGAACCAGGCCGTCAACGAGGTCGTCGGCGCGCCCGAGGTCATCGAGAAGGTCGCGCGGTTCCTCGCCGCGAAGGGGGACCTGACGGACATCCAGGTCCGCCAGCTCGAAAAGGTCCGCCTCCGCGCCGCCGAGGCCCCCGGCACGCTCCCCGAGGTCGTCAAGGCCCGCGTCGAGGCCGAGGCGAAGCAGGGGGCGGCCCAGGACGGCTTCGTCTACACCCTCAAGAAGCCCGACGGCTCCGTCGAGAACCCCTCGGCCAACCGCATCGACCAGGTGCTGCTGACCTCCAAGGACATGGACGAGCGCCTGGCCTACTGGAAGGCGTCCAAGGAGATCGGCGCGCCGCTCCGCGACGGCCTGCTGAAGCTCCGCGACCTGCGCAACAAGGTGGCGCAGGGCCTGGGCTTCTCGGACTTCTTCGCCCTCCAGGTCGCCGACTACGGCCTGACCGTCGACGCGATGCTGGCCCTCTGCGACCGGATCGTCGCCGACGTGAAGCCGCTGTACGCCCAGCTCCACACCTGGGCCAAGCACCAGCTCGCCAGGCGGTACGGCGTCGACGCCCCCGCCGGCAAGATCCCGGCGCACTGGCTGTCGAACCGATGGGGCCAGAACTGGCCGGGGTTCGTCGAGGGGGTCGACATGGACGCCCCCTTCAAAGGGAAGACCAAGGAGTTCATCGTCGAGCAGGCCGAGCGGTTCTACACCTCGATGGGCTTCCCCAAGCTCCCGCCGACCTTCTGGACGCGTTCCGACCTCTACCCGGCCGACCCCGCCTCCGGCCGCAAGAAGAACAGCCACGCCAGCGCCTGGCACATCGACCTGGACCACGACGTCCGCAGCCTGATGTCCGTCGAGCCCGACAACCAGTGGTTCGACACGGCCCACCACGAGCTGGGCCACATCTACTACTTCCTCGCCTACTCCACGCCCGAGGTCCCGCACCTGCTCCGCCAGGGCGCCAACCGCGCGTTCCACGAGGGGGTCGGCGACCTCATCGGCCTGGCCGCCGGCCAGCGCCCGTACCTCAAGCAGGTCGGCCTGCTCGCCCCCGAGGCCGAGGCCGCGCCGGCGACGACGTTCCTCCTCGCCTCGGCGCTGGAAGGCTCGTCGATCGTCTTCCTGCCGTGGGCGGCTGGGGTCATGACCCGGTTCGAACGCGACTTCTACGCCGGCGCCATCGCCGACGACGCCCTCAACGCCGGCTGGTGGGAGCGCGTGGGCAAGTATCAGGGGATCGCCCCGCCCGAGGACCGCCCCGAGACCCTCTGCGACGCCGCCACCAAGACCCACATCAACGACGACCCGGCGCAATACTACGACTACGCCATCGGCACCGTGCTGAAGTTCCAGCTCCACGACCACATCGCCCGCGAGATCCTCAAGCAGGACCCGCGCGAGTGCAATTACTACGGGGACGCGAAGGTCGGCGCGTTCCTCCGCGACATCCTCCGGCTCGGCGCCACCCGCGACTGGGACGCCGTCCTCCGCGAGGCCACCGGCGAGGGTTTGACCGCCCGCCCCCTCGTGTCGTACTTTGAACCGCTGAAGGCGTGGCTCGAAGCCGAGAACCAGGGCAAGACCTCCGGCTGGCCCGAATAGCCCGGACCTTGAAGGCGAGAGCGGGGAGGCGGCGGATGGAACAGATCACCATCGAAGGGACCTGGGAAGAAGTCGCCCGCCGCGCCGGGGAACTGGCGGGGCATCGCGTCCGCGTCATCGTCCTCGACGCCGTCGCCCCCCCTGAATCCTCTCGCGGTAGGCAAGCCGAGGCGGGCGCTGCCTCCCCCGCGACGAATCCCGTCATGGGCATGTTCAGCGACGCGCCGGACCTGCTCGACACGGACACCTTCTCGGAACTCGGAAAGGCCGTCGATCCGGTCGTCGCGCGCAACGGGGCCGCATACCTAGCCTCCTTTGGACGGTATACGGTCTCCGTCGTCACGGTCATGGAAATCGTTCGCGGGCTCAGCAAGAAGCGGGCGATGAAGCAGCTTCAGGCGTTCTTCGCGGGCATCCCGTCCCAGGAAGTCCTCGTCTTCGACCGGGCCGCCTCCGAACTGGCCGGATACATCGAGGGCGAGCTTGAACGGACCGGCCGACCCATCGGCAGGGCCGACCCCATGATCGCCGCCATCGCCCTCGTCAACGGCCTGGAGCTGGTCACGGGGAACACCGCCCACTACCGGCGGATTCAGCAGATCGGCCATCCCCTGGTGCTCCACGACTGGCGGGCCTGAGCATCGACCGCGGGACGACAAAGGGATACGATATCGCCCAGGCGTCCGCACCGCCCCGACCGACGTCGCATCAAGAGGCCGAGAAATCATGACGAAATCACTCAGGTATCCTTGGAAGTCCTGGCTCCTCAAGGCCGTCGTCGGGGGCGCGGCGATGGCGTGCTGCGCGGCGGTCGCGACGGCCCAGGAGGCGAAGCCCGCGGGGCCCGAGCCCGAGGGGATGGCCTGGATCCCCGGCGGCGTCTTCACGATGGGGACCGACGACAAGGACGCCCACCCCGCGGAGCAGCCGGCCCACAAGGTCCGGGTGAACGGCTTCTGGATCGACCGGACCGAGGTCACCAACGCCCAGTTCCGGAAGTTCGTCGAGGCCACCGGCTACAAGACCGTCGCCGAGCGGCCCGTCGACTGGGACGTCATCAAGAAGCAGCTCCCCCCCGGGACGCCGAAGCCCCCGGACGAGATGCTGCGCCCCGGCTCGCTGGTCTTCACGCCCCCCGCCGGAGCGCTGCCGCCGGGCGGGCTGGACAACATCGGCAACTGGTGGAGCTGGACGACCGGCGCCGACTGGAAGCACCCCGAAGGCCCCGGCTCCTCCATCGAGGGGAAAGACGACCTCCCCGTCGTCCACGTCTCGTTCGAGGACGCATCCGCTTACGCCAAATGGGCCGGCAAGCGGCTCCCCACCGAGGCCGAATGGGAGCGAGCCGCGCGCGGCGGCAACGAGAAGTGGAAGTACGGCTGGGGCGACTCCTTCGCCCCCGCCGGCAAGCGGATGGCCAACACCTGGCAGGGGCGGTTCCCCGAGATGGTGGAGGACGAGGACGGCTATCCCCGCATCGCCCCGGTGAAGTCGTTCCCCCCCAACCCCTACGGCCTATACGACACCATCGGCAACGTCTGGGAGTGGTGCTCCGACTGGTATCGCCCGGACGCCTACCGCCTCGACGGCGAGGCCGCCCTCACCGTCGACCCGAAGGGCCCCAAGAAGAGCTACGACCCCGACGAGCCCTTCCAGCCCAAGCGCGTCACCCGCGGCGGCTCGTTCCTGTGCAGCTCCAACTACTGCACCAACTACCGTCCCAGCGCCCGCCGCGGAACTGCGACGGACTCGGGCATGTCCCACCTGGGGTTCCGTTGCGTGAAGGACGCCGCGCCGGCGAAGTGACTCGGGGGGGCGCGGCCGTCGGCGTTCAGTCCTTCCGTCGCCACACTTGCAGGCTGTAATGGTCCTTGTGGGTGGTGGCGAACGTCTTCGGCCGCGACAGGCCGGTGGTGTCGGCGCACGTCTTGAGCCTGTCCCCCTCGAAGCGGTAGATGCCGTGGATCACCCGGCCCCGGGCGGGCCCTTCGATGATCTCGGCGTCGTACCGCTTGGGCTCGGTCGTCGGGTCGAGTCGGAGGATGGCCTTCGACGTCGTCGCGACCGCCTTGCGGACGACCCGGTCCCCCCGGACCGTCCGCGAGACCCCCTCCACCTCCTCCGCGGGCGAGGTCTTGCCCGCGACCTCCTCGGCGACCAGGATCCAGGTCCCCTGGAGCTTCCGCGACTCCTCGTCCGGGGCGTCTCCGCGCGGCGACGCGGCCACGCTCGCCATGGCCAGGACGGCCACGATCGCGCATCTCATGCTCAGATCTCCGGGAGAGGGAGGAGATGATGATTATCGGGATTTAATCATAACCGGTCGCGGCCCGTCGTCCAGAGCCATCCCAAATCCTGTTCGGCCCGTGAAGGTGGAAATCCCGCTTGAAGTCCCCTCTCCCGCCGGGAGAGGGGACTTCAAGCGGGATTCGCCAATCCCTTCGTATCCCTTCGTATGCAAGCCGCGAGTCAGGCATGGGCCGGACTCGTCAGGGCCGTTCCTCGACGACGCGGACCATGTAGCCGCCGAGGGCGATGATATCGCCGGAGTCGGGCCGCAGGACGGATCCGCGCTCGATCTCCATCTCGTCGAGCACCTGGAGGAAGGTGCCGTTGGTACTCTTGAGGTCTTCGAGGAAGCACTTGCCGCCGCTCAGGTAGACGCGGGCGTGCTCGCCGCTGACCCATTCGTCGCCGGTGAGCGCCAGGTCGCAGCGGGCGCCGCCGCGGCCGATGCGGGTGCCGGGCTCGTCGGCCTTGGTGAGCGGGACGCTGATGTAGGGCTCGCCGTCGGGCCCGATCAGGTCGAGGAAGCCCAGCGGCGACAGGACGCGGGCGTGGAACACCTCGCCGTCGGGCGAGCGCAGGGGCTCGACGTCACCGCGGTCCGGGGCGGGCGGGCGGAAGGCCAGGACGTGGCGGCCGATGCGGAACCGCGAGCCGGGATGCAGCTCGGCGGGGCGGTTCGGCTTCATCTTCACATAGACGCCGTTCAGGCTGGGGAGCGGCTTGATGAAGAGGGCACCCTCGTCGATCATCAGCCGGACGTGATGCTCCGCCAGGTCCTCCGGGTTCGGGTTCCAGTCCTGGAACGTCGCCCGGCCGAGGTCCAGGAACGAGCCGCGGACGGCCCCCAGGTCGGACCAGCGCCGCAGGGTGGTGTTGTAGAACTGGAGCGTGAGCAGCGGATTCTTCAGCGCCGGGAAGACGCGGTCGATGGCCATCGTCCGATTGCCGCCGTCGTCGACCGGCGGGCGCGCGGCCGGCGGCCGGGGCGAGGCCGGGGCCGCCCCGGCGGGCGGGCCCGACCACAGCGGCGACGCCGGGGGCGGGGACGGAGGCCGGGGAGCGGAGGCCATGGGGGCCGGCGCGGGGGGCATCGAGGCGTGTTGCTGCTCCCAGGTGTCGACCTGCGAATCGAACCGGGCGGGCTGCGCGGCAGCGGCCCGGGCCGGGGGCGCAGGAGGGGCCGGCGGCGCGGGCGCGTGATCGCCCCAGGGGTCGGGGACGGCCGTCGCGGGCTCGGCCATGGTCCAGCCGGGATGGGCCGGCTCCGCGGCCGAGGCCGGCGGTTCGAAGAAGCCCCAGGGCTGGTGCGCCGACGCCGCCGGGGGCGGGGGTGGGGGCGGCATGGGGGCCGGCATCGGCGGCGGCGCGGGGGCCTCGCGACGGCGGCCCACGCCGGGGGCCGGGGGGATGGTTTCGAACCCTTCCGAGGCCGGTTCGGGACGGCGAGGGGGGGCGGGCTGGCCCCATCCGGGGACGGCCTGCGCCGGGGGCGGGGGCCCGCCGGGGGTGGGGGTGCGGCCGGCGCGGTCGGGCTCGTCGCGGGCGTCGCGGTCGAGGGGGCGCGACGGCTTCGGGCGGGCGCCGGGGGGCGGTCCGAGGGTCCGGAATTCGTCGTCGGGCGTCGCCATGTCGTCTCCTCGGGATCGCTCCCTCGGCGGGCGGGACGCGCCGGGCGGGGGCCCGTCCGCCGTCACGCCGACCTCGATCATAGTAATCTCATACGGAGTTGACGAGGTTGTCTGTGTCGGCGTCGGCTTGAAGCTGACCTGCCTCGGGCTATCATTGGTCTCGCAAACGTCACGGTCGGTTCGAAGTCGTCGCGTCCGCCTCCCGGCCCGGCGCGCTTCCCTGAGGGCCCTCGGTTATGCCCGGCTACGCCCAAGCCCGCCGCCCGTTCACCCTGACGACCCCCCTGGGGCCCGACAAGCTGTTCCTCCTGGGGCTCTCGGGGCGGGAGGCGATCTCGCAGCTTTTCCGCTTCGACTTGGACCTGATCGCCGAGCGCGAGGTCCAGGTCCCCTTCGAACAGCTCCTGGGCAAGAAGGTGACCGCCCACGTCGGGTCGGGCGGCGGGGAGACCCGACACTTCAGCGGGGTGTGCAGTCGGATGGTGCAGGGGGGCCGGGACGAGGTCTTCACGCACTACCAGATGGAGGTCGTCCCCGAGGCGTGGTTCCTCACGCGCCGCACGCAGAGCCGGATCTTCCAGCGGATGTCGACGCCCGACATCCTCAAGAAGGTCTTCCAGGGCCTCGCGGTGGAGCAGCAGCTCCAGGGGAAGTACGAGCCCCGCGAATACTGCGTGCAGTATCGCGAGACCGACTTCGACTTCGCCTCGCGGCTCATGGAGGAGGAGGGGATCTTCTACTTCTTCAAGCACGAGCAGGCGGGCGGCCGGATGATCCTGGGCGACGACCCCTCGAAGCACCCCGAGGTCCCCTTCGGGTCGCAGGTCGAGTACCAGGCGGTCGCCGGGCCCTCGGTGCAGGAGGAGCGGATCACGGCTCTCCGGAAGTCGCAGGAGCTGCGGTCGATGTCCGTCGTGCTCTGGGACCACAACTTCGAACTGCCGCACAAGAACCTGGAGGCCGTCAAGCCGATCCAGGACGCCGTGCAGGTCGGCTCCGTCTCGCACAAGCTGAAGCTGGGGGACGCGGCCCGGCTGGAGTTGTACGACTGGCCCGGCGGCTACGCCCGGCGCTACGACGGCGTCGGGCCCGGGGGCGACGACAAGGCGGCGGACCTCAACAAGGTCTTCGTCGACAACAAGCGGACCGCATCGCTCCGGATGGAGGAGGAGGCCGCCGCCGCCCTGGAGCTGACGGGCGAGAGCCGATGCCGGCAGTTCACGGCGGGCCAGGCGTTCGAGATGAAGAAGCACTTCAACGCCGACGGCAAGTACGTCTTGACCTCGGTCGTCCATAGCGCCCGGACGTCGAGCGACTACCGATCCGGGGACTTCGGCGGGACGGCGTACGAGAACGCCTTCTCCTGCATCCCGGCCTCGGTCCCGTTCCGCCCGCGGCGGGTCACGCCCCGGCCGGTCGTCGCCGGCACCCAGACCGCCGTGGTCGTCGGCCCCTCGGGGCGGGAGATCTTCACGGACAAGTACGGCCGGGTGAAGGTGCAGTTCCACTGGGACCGCGAGGGGAAGAAGGACCAGAACAGCTCGTGCTGGGTCCGCGTCGCCCAGCCGATCGCCGGCCGCCGCTGGGGGTCGTCGTTCTGGCCCCGGATCGGCCAGGAAGTGGTCGTCCATTACCTGGAAGGGGACGTCGACCGCCCCATCATCATCGGGGCCGTCTACAACCCGGAGCAATTGCCGGCTTACCTCGACAAGGGGCCGGACTCCAAGCACAAGGAGGAGAACCTGCTCAGCGGGTTCAAGTCGAACACCAGCGACGGCGGCGAGGGCTTCAACGAGCTGCGGTTCTACGACGCGAAGGACAAGCAGCAGATCTTCCTCCACGCCGAGCGCGACTACGACGCCCGGGTGAAGAACGACGCCATGGAATGGATCCAGCACGACCGCCACACCGTCGTCGGCAAGGAGGACGAGAAGTCCGAGGCGGGCGACCACAACGAGGAAATCTGGCGCGACCACAACGCCCACATCCACCGCAACCGGGTCGAGCACGTCGAGAAGGACGTCCAGCTCCTGGTCGGGGGCGGGGTCGACGTCGACGTGACCGGGACGCGCACCGAGAGCGTCGGCGGCGACGAGCACCTGACCGTCCGCGGCGAGCGCCACGAGAAGATCGCCACCAACAACCACACGGAGGCCGGCCAGGAGATCCACCTCAAGGCCGGGATGAAGGTCGTCATCGAGGCCGGGATGGAGCTGACCATCAAGGCCGGCGGCGGGTTCATCAAGCTCGACGCCATGGGGGTGACGATCGAGGGGACGATGGTGAAGATCAACTGCGGCGGCGCGGCGACCCCGGCCAAGCCGGCCAAGCCCGAATCTCCGAAGAAGGCCGCGCCGAAGAAGCCCAAGGAAGCCGACGACGCCGTGAGCGGCTCCAAGTCCTGCTGAGCGAAGGAGGCCCCGACCATGCCCCAGGGACCCGCCGCCCGCGTGGGCGACCCCGTGACGCACCCGCTGCCGCCGATGCTCGGCCCCGGGCCCGGCAGCACCAACGTCCTGATCGGCAACATGCCGGCGTGGCGGGGGATGCCGCTGGCCGCCGCGGCGGGCGTGATGGCGTCGAAGGCGGCGTCCGACGTCACCGTGACGACGGCCATGGCCGCGTCGACCGCCGCGATGGGGACGCCCGGGGCGCCCGCCGCCAAGGCCGCCGAGGTCGCCGCGCAGCAGGCGGCCACGGCGTCGATGACCGCGACCATGACTTCGGCCGGCATGGGGGCCGACCAGCACATGTGCAGCACCCCCCTGGCCCCGCCCCTCTCGCCCCCGCCGCACTCGATGGGCATGGTCACGACCGGCAGCATGACCGTCCTCATCAACAACCTCCCCGCCTGCCGCGCCGGCGACACCATCGTCGAATGTCTCGGCCCCCCCAACGCGATCGCCATGGGCCTCCCCACGGTGATCATCGGCGACTCCATGTACACGGGCCAGGGGGGGGCGATGGCCGCCGCGTCGAAATCCGGCGCCCCGTTCTGCGAGATCTGCGAGAAGAAGCGGCTGGGGCTCGCCTGAGCCGGGGGGACGACGAGCCTCATGGGCCGGACGCTGCTGCTGGAAGTCTGGTCGGGCCCCGACGCGGGCCTCGCGTTCGCCCTCCCCGCCGGCGCTCGCGCGGTGGTCGGCCGCATGGCCCCGTCCGACGCCCTGCTGCCCGGCGATCGCACGGTCTCCCGCCGCCACTTCGCCATCTCATTCGACGGCCGCGCGGCGACCATCGAGGACCTGTGCAGCTCCCACGGGACCACGGTGAACGACCGGCCCGTCGACTCCGCGACGGTCCTGCACGGCGACCGGATCGGGGCGGGGGAGACGACGCTCCGCGCTCGCCTGGTGGACGTCGCGCCGGCCCATGCCCGCCCCCTCGGCCCGCGGCCCACGGCCGCCCCGACGGTCGCGCCGGCCGCGCCCCCGGGCCTGGTCACGGAGGACTTCCCGCTCGTCGACGCCCTGGCAACCCCCGCCGCGCCCCCGACGCCCCACGACCGCGCCCTGCAAGCCCTCCGCGCCGAGCCGTCGCCCCTCTTCGCGATCCTCGACGCCGCCCGCGACCCGATGGTCTACCTGCGGATTCACGAATGCCCCGAGCGCAAACAATCCCTCTACGAGGACGCCGCCCCCGAGCTGGCCTTCGTCGCCCCGTACCTGATCTCGCTGCCGAGGTCGTCCCCCTCCCTGGACCTGATCGTCCGCGAAGGCTGGGGCGAATCGTGGGGCGTCTTCCTGACCAGCGACCGGACGTTCGAGGAGGTGCGAAAGCACCTTCGACGGCTGCTGACGGTCCAAACCGAGGATGGGAAGCCGCTCCTGTTCCGATTCTACGACCCTCGCGTCCTGAGGGCGTTCCTGCCGACGTGTACACCTGTCGAGACGACGCAATTGCACGGCCCGATCGGCGCGTTCCTGATCGAGGGCGATTCGCCCGGCCGACTGCTGCGATGGCCGAGCCGCGGCGTCCCCGGGGGGGGGCCGGATGTGGTGGACGTCGGGCCGAATGAACGGCCCTCCTCCCCGGGCTTCGCGGGGGGAGGCGCGGGTCGATGAACCCCTTCATCATCCGAACCGCGCAGCTCCAGGCGCTGGCCGTCGGGCGACGCCGACGAGAGGCCGCCGAGGCCCTGGAGAAGGCCGGGATCCGGGTCGTCGAAGACCCGATCGACGGGTCGCTGATCCTGGCGGACGCCGAGGATCGTCGCGGTCGGCTGGCGTTCGGCGACGACGGCTCGACCCGCCTGGAATCCGGCGGGGCTCCCGTCCTCACGAGCTGGCGCGACCCCTTCGGCCGACTCGCCCGGCTTGAATCCCCGGGCGGCGCATCCATCGACGTGCGCGAGGATGATCGATCGGGGTCGATGGAGATCCTCCGCGGAGGCGGCGGGAGGTTCCGCCTCCGGCAGGATCCCGAAGGCCGACCGATCGAGATCGGCTATCCCGACGGGACGACCGTCCGGTTCGAGGATCGCCCCGACGGCCGCCGCGTCATCCATCGCGACGGCGCGACGACCGAGTTCATCCGCGACGCCGACGGGCGGACGACGGCCGTCGTCAATCCCCGCGGGCACGCGACCCGCATCGAGCACGGGCCGTCGTCGCGCCGCTTCCACTACCCGGACGGGACCGTCCACGAATACGGGCTGGACGAGGACGGCGAGTTGGAATCCTGGCGGATCGACGGCCGCCTGCACGCGGCCTATCGCATCGCCGACGACGCCTCCCGGCTGGAAGTGACCTACGCCGACGGCCATCGCGTCTCCCTGACCTACGAGGGGGACCGCCTGACGGAAGCGACCAACACGCTGGGCGTCTTGAAGCTGGAGTATGACGACGCGGGCCGCCTGGTCCGCGAGGATTGGAACGGCCGCGCGGTCGAATACATCCGCGACGCCACAGGCCTGCTGGCGGAGATCGCCACCCCGGACGGCGAGACGCTCCGTTTCCTGCGGGACGCCCAGGCGCGGGTGGATCGCGTCGTCGACTGGTCGGGCGCGGAGACCCGCCTCGGGTACGCGGCCCACGGGCCGATGGATCGCATCGTCTTCCCCAACGGGGTCGAGGCCCGCTCGACCTTCGACGAGATCGGCCGCTGCATGTCGACCCGGACGACCTCGCCGGCCTCGACGTCGCCGCTGGTCGACGCGGCCTACACGCACGACCCCTGCGACCGCGTCGTCTCGGCCCACGGCCCGAAGGCTTCGCGCCGGTTCGAGTACGACGCCGAGGGGCGGCTCGTCCGCGTGCAGGCGGCGGACTCGGACGTGCGGTATCAACTCGACCCGATGGGCAACGCCGTCCGCGCCGGGGCCTCGACGCGGGCCTACGATCCGCTCGACCGGCTCGCGACGATCGACGGGTCGAAGGTCGCCTACGACGAGTTGGGAGGCGTCGCCTCCGGCCCGACCCCGAAGGGTCCCGCCCGATTCCGGTACAACGGGCAGGGCCAGCTCATCGAGGTCGCCCTGGCCGACGGGACGACGGCGCGCTACGCCTACGACCCGATCGGCCGTCGCGTGCGCAAGACGGTGGGCGAGACGGTCACGGAGTATACCTGGGCCGGGGTGCTGCTGCTGTCGGAGAAGACCCTCGGTCCGGACGGGGAGAGCCGTCGCGACCACCTCTTCCTGCCCGGGACGTTCCAGCCGCTGGCGATGCGCGTGGACGGCCGGATCTACCGCCATCACCTCGACGGCTCGGGCTTCCCGTCGAGCATGAGCGACGACGAGGGCCGCGAGGTCTGGTCGGCCGTCCTCGAACCCTACGGCGAGGCCCGCATCCTGGTCGAGGAAGTCGAGAACCCCTGGCGGCTCCCGGGCCAGTCCTTCGACCCGGAGACGGGCCTCCACTACAACCTGGCCCGCTACTACCACCCCGCCTGGGGCCGCTACCTCACCCCCGACCCCCTCCGCTCCGACGGCGGCGGCCTGAACTACTACATCTACGCCCAGGCCGACCCGATCAATAAGGCCGACCCCACGGGCGAGATCGTGCCGGTCCTCATCGCCATGGGCGTGGGGCTGGCCGTCGGAGCGGCAATCGGCGCGGGGTTGGAGTATTATCGCCAGCGCGAGGCCGTGAACGAGGGTCGCCAGTCCGAAGTCAACACCGACGCCGTGATCGCGCAGGGAATCCTGGGCGGCTTCGTCGGTGCGGTCGGCGGTGCGGTCGGGGCCCTGGCGGCCGCGGCCGCCGTGGGGATTGTGGGGGGAGGGGCGCTCGGCGCCCTCATCACCGTCGGCGCCGTCGAGGGGGCCGCCGGCTCGGTGGCCGAGACCTGTGCGGAAGCGGCGGCGAAGGGCGAGGGGCCCCCCTCGGCCGGCGACCTATTGACCAGCGGCCTGATCGGCGGCGTCATCGGGGCCGTGACCGCGGGCATCGGCGGGGTCATCGCCAGCAAGCTCGCACGACGATCCCGCAAGGCCGCGCAGGAGACGGCCGAGGCCGCGGCCGCGAAGGTCAGGCCTCACAACCGCCCCCACGACGACCCCATCTCCGTGCGTCAGCGCGAGAACCAGCAGCTTCGCGAGAACGGGACCATGGAGAAGGATCTCGCGGAGCGGGGTGTCTCGCCCGAGCGGATCCGCTGGATGCAGAACAAGGAATGTCCCCTGTCCTTCGACAACCCCGAGCAGTATCAACAGTTCCAGAAGGAGCTGAAAGAGGCCCTGAAAGAGTCCGGGATCGAGGATGCGACCGCCGGCATGAAGGGGACGTCGACGACGTTCTACTCCGAGAATCCCAAGAAGCCCCTGGGGCACCATTTCGACGCCGATCCCAGCGCGCCGGCCGACGTCGACATCGATATTTCCGGCCCGAGCGTCGCCGCTAAAATGGAAGAGGCCGGGAAGGCCCCTTCCGCCAAGATGCCGCACATCTTCCGGTCGGAAGACACGAATCAGGTCTTCCCGAAACTCCAGGAATTCGCAGAGAAATGGGAGAAGGAACTCGGCCGTGAGGTCAACTTCATCGGCATGACCGACCCGGGCCCCAGGCCGACCGACCCCTCCGATTTCCTCCTGAATTAGGACCGAAGGCGTCGACCTTGAAGAACATATTGAGCCGACCGTTCCGATCCACTCTCGATCTCGAGGATCTCTTCCAGGCCGTCCAGGGGATACCGGACATGACCTGGTCGAAAAGAGAATCAGAGTACGATGACATCTACATTCGTGGCACCAACACCCGCGGTATCAAGGTGAGGATCGTCGACGACGGGCCGGTCAATTACGTCGGAGTTTACTTCCCGACCGGAGTCGACCCGGAACATCCGCTGATGCCGGACGTCGAGAAAGCGACATTCCTGGATCGTCTCGCCCGGGACCTTCAAAGGGTCGATCCGTCGTCCAAATTCGTCGCGGACGACTGGTCGTAACGGCGCATCGCTCGACCCTCGGCGGCCCCGCCCTCCAGCACCCCTATCGACGTCAGCCGGCGCAGGCTCTCGTCGACCAGATCGCGGACCGCTGCGTCGAGTTCGGCGGGGGCGAGGGGACGCCCGTCGGCGGAAATGGTGAAGTCGCCGGAGGCGATGCGGGCGCGGAGGGCTTCTTGCAGCACCGCGCGGGGGCGGGCGCCGTCGAGGAGGGGGAGGAGGAAGCGGTCGAGGTCTTCCGGGGCGACGGTGCGGCCGGCGATGTTGGTGATCCGGCCGCCGCGCGCGGCCTGGTGGCGGGCGAGGGGGCTGGCGGTGGGGGCTTCGCCGGGGTCGGTCGCGATGCGCGGGGGGGCGACGCTCAGGGTCGTCAGGTCGGCGGCGAAGCCGCGGAAGAGGGCCTCGCGCAGGTAGGCGGCGGCCTCGGTCGGGTCGAAGGGGGCGATGGGGCCGGCCGACAGGCGGCCGAGGGCTCGGGCGAGGAGGTCGGCGAAGGGGACCATCCTCGGGCGGGCGAGGGCCAGCTCCAGGAACGCGGCCTTGAGGAGCGGGTGGTTCGTGGTCAACGACGGGCCGCCGCCGGGCGTGCGGAACGGGGCGGGCTCGGGGGCGAAGACGTCGAGGTCGGGCGACTCGGGCATCATCACCGTCCCGGCCGCCATCGACGCCACGGCCTCGGGCGTCGGCCGGGGCGGGGGGCCGTCGGCCTCGCGGCGCAGGAAGGTGCGCCGGAACGTCCGGTTGACGACGAAGTCGAGGTACTGCTCGCGGGCGATGGGGTCGTCGCCCCAGGCGTCGATACGCTCGCGGGCCTCCGGGCTCAGCCCTTCGCGTAGGCCGTCGGTCTTGGCCTCGGCGACGAAGCCCAGGCCCTTCGCGGCGGCGTCGGCCATGAACTGGTGGAAGTAGAACGGGGAGTTCGTCTCCTCCAGGTGCTCGTGGTAGAGATAGGCGTCGTCCACATCGTCCAGCAGCCGCCCCTCGCCGCTGAGGATCGCGGCGTAGGCCGTACGGCGGTCGGGGAGGATCGAGACGAGGTCCCTGAGGAAGGCCCTGGCGGCGCGGGCGGAGTCGCGGACGTCGGCACCGCCGCGGAGGTGGTACGCCATCAGGTCGCGCGCCAGCCCCCGCGCGTGCCAGCCCGGGAACGTATTGTAGCTGACGTAGGCCAGGCCGCCGGGGGCGAGGTTCTCGGCGAAGGTCGCCAGGATCTTGTCGCGCACGGGGACCGGTACCCACGAATAGACGCCGTGGCAGACGATGTAATCGAACTTACCCCAGCCGGCGTCGACGTCGAGGATGCTGGCGGCGCGGAGGTCCACGTTCGCCAGCCCCAGCGCCTCGACCGTCGCGCGGCCCTCGTCGACCTGACGTGCGGAGAGGTCGATCCCGACGAAGGTCGCGCCGGGGAACTTCAGCGCCATGGAGATGACGTTCCCGCCCAACGCGCAGCCGAGTTCCAGGACGCGGCAGCCCTCGGGGCGGGCGACGGGGAGGCCGTGGAGCAGGCCCACCGTGGCCATGTGGTCGGGGTGGGTGTAGTGGAAGCTGTTGTCGGTGTAGGGGAGTTCGTCGTAGCTGGTCGTCGTGGTCATGACGCGGCCTCCGGCGTCGCGGCGGCGGGCCGGCGACGCAGCTTCGGCGCGAGCAGCGCCGCGGCCCAGCCCACGGCCAGGGCGCCCAGCCCGGCCCAGGCCACCCAACCCAGCGGGCCCGAGACGCCGGGGCCCGTCGCGCGGAGTCGGGGGGCGATCACCAGGAGCCACAGGGGCGCCGCGAGCCCGAGCGACGCCGCGGCCATCGCGAAGGCCGTGCGGCGGTACGATCGATCGACCCGCTCGGCCTCGCGGGCCCAGGTGGCGAGCCCGGCGTCGGCGACCATCTTGGACTTCGGCCCCCTGAGCAGGCCGGGGACGAACGCCCGGTCCTCCGGCGCGGGGCCGCACAGGGCGACGTAGCAGCCGCGGACCATCACCGGCTGGGCGCGGGCGTGGGTGGAGAACGCCGTCTCCACGAAGTTCCGCAGGGCCGGTAGGTCGCGGCGCATGGAGGCGTTCAGGTCGACGAGGCGGGCGTTCCCCTCCAGCGACAGATAGTCCTCGGCCAGCAGGCTGAGCGACCAGCTCTGGAGCCAGCGCACGAACCAGCGGAGGCCCCTGTCGGCCGCGGCGTGGTCGAACGGCCGCGAGCCCGGCGTGGAGAACCCGCAGCGGTTGTTCCGCAGGGCGGCGGGCATCCGCGCGGCGAACTCGCCGAAGCCCGAGCGGCCGTCGCGCAGGCAGAAGACCGCGATCGTGGGGCATCGCACCTTCAGCCCGGCCTGGATCGCCTGGAGGTCGTTGCGCAGGCCGCCGATCTCCTTGAGCACCTCGGGCGACCTCGCCTCCTCCATCGGTGCCAGGACCGCGATCCCTCGCAGCGGCGGCGACTCCGCGTTCAGGGCGGCGATCCAGGCGACGAGCCGCCCCAACCGGGCCGCGCCGTCCTCGGGCCGCCCCCACGACGACGCCCCGGCGCAGCTCAGGAACAGGCCGTCGGCCGAGGCGTAGGCGTGGACCGGCGCGTCGGCCGCTGAGGGGCCGACGGCGAACAGGCTCATCCCCGAGGCCCGCACCAGGTCGGCCGCCAGGGCCTCGTCGCGGGCCAGCAGCAGGAACACGGGCTGCGACCCGGCGTCGTAGCGGGCCTGGCTGAGCCTCGCGTCGATCTCGGCCAGGGCGGCATCGAGGTCGGCCGCCGGCCCGTCGGCCTCGGGGGCCTCGGCCGCCCCGCGAACGCCCCAGAAGGTCGCGCCCAGGTGGTAGCCCAGGCCCAGCACGGCCAGCCCCAGGCCCATCGCCCAGGGCCGTAGCCCGTGGAGGAACTCGGGAGGTAGGCGGGGGTCCAGGTCCAGGCTCGCGAAGTCGAACACGGCGACGAGGACGACCCATGCGATGGCGACCAGCGCCAGCACCCATCGCACCGGGTGCGCCGTGAACATGTAGGCGAGCCCCGCGGTGATCGCCGCCAGGACGCCGAAGACCACGAGCATGACGTGCGATTGCAGGAGCGATTCGATCAAGGGAGGGCCCCGCTTCACCCGGCCGAGTAGTAGTCGTGATGGACCGAGAAGAGGTACGCGGCGAGCGTCGCCAGCATCGTCACGGCGGCCATGACGCCCGCCCGCATCAGGACGGAGGGGCCGCCCAGGGGGGCCAGCCCCGCCCCCTTGTCGTCGTCGGGGAAGGGCTTCGACTCGACGGCGGCGCCCGCCTCGGCGACGCGGGCGTAGGTGCGCTCCACCCAGTCGGTCATGCGGCCGGGGTCGTGGGCCAACTCGCCGCGGAATCCGAGCGCGACGGCCAGGAGGTAGACCTCCAGCGCGTCGATCGAGCCGCGGGACTCGACCTCCTCGGCGTGCTCGTAGAACCGCCAGGCGCGGTCGCGGCTGCGGAAGGACAGCCACTCCAGGACGTGCTCCTCCGAGCCCCAGCCGACGGAGTGCCCCCACTCCGAGTCGGTCAGCACTTCGTCGATCCAGGCGACCAGGCCGAAGCGGGCGTCGTCGAACGAGCGCGCGGCCGCCGGGTCGGTGACGGCGCGACGCGCCGCCTCGTCGATCGCCGACTGCACCTGGCGCATCACGTCGTCGAGGGCGCGGGGCTCGCCGCGGGCGAGCCGCTTCCGCAGCTCCAGCACGTCGCCGAAGATCGGCATCACCAGGTCCGCGAACGCATCGGTCATCCCCGCACCCTCCGCTCCGGCCCGGTCACTGCGGCTTGACGACGAAGACGGCGAACTGGAGGTTCACCGTGCGGCCCGTCGCCGGGCTGACGAACGCCAGCATCTGCGGGCTGAGGAACTTCCCCTTGTCGAGCTTGAACCGCAGCCCGAGCGTCCCCGCCCGGACGACGTCCTTCCACGCCTCGGGGTTGCGGACGATCTCGAAGTAGACGACGCCCCCGGGGAGTTCGGGGGGGATGCGGGTCAGGGGCCTCATCGCCAGCCCGGCGGCGCCGCTCTTGAAGATCGACTCCACCTGGTCGCCGCTGCCGAGCTTGAAGTCGGTCGAGCGGATCATGGCGTCGCACTCGGCGTCCATGATCTCGGTCGTCTCCACGCCGATGTAGAGCTTCGACGACTCCAGCGTCCAGTCCGGGTCGAGCGCGACCTGGAACCGCGGGCCCTCCAGCTTGAAGTAGCGCTTGAGGAACGGCACGCGTCCCAGAGTGCCGAGCAGGCGGCGGACCTCGGCCATGACGATCGCGAAGGCCGGGCCGATGTCGTCGTGGTCGTAGCCCGGGGCCTTGATGGGCTTGCGGGTCTCGCCGAAGATCGCAAGCTGGCCCATCAGCCGGCATAGCTCGGCGTACATGGCCATCGGGTGCAGCCCGCGCGTGAACAGGAACGACCGCCAGGCCGCGGAGGCCGCGTTCAGCGTCGAGAGCCGGAGGATCCGCTCGGCGTCGCCGAGGACCTGGCTGTCGAACGCCACCTTGCGGCCGGTGAGCTGCGCGGCCTCCTGGTCGACCCACGCCTCCACCTGGCGGAAGAGCGCCTGGACGTCCTCCTGGAGCGGACGCCAGGCGTCGAGGCCGAGGATCGGCGGGACGTAGGCTCGCTCGACGCGGGGCGGGGCCTGATCGCCCCCCGAGCGCTCGATCCGGGCGAGGGGGAGGGTCTCGAAGCCCGGCGCGAGCTGGTCGTCGAGGAGGATCCGCGCCTGGATGTTGCGGAACTCGATCTCCTCCTCGTCGCCGCCGGTGTTCTCGTCGGGCTGCTCCAGCGGGCCGACGAGGAACCGGGGCGCGTCCTCGGTCGCCTCGCGCCGGGCGTTGGGCCGGGCCGGGTGCCAGGCCGGGACGGCCAGGTAGGCCGTCAGCCGCTCGCGACGGGCCAGGGCGGGGCCCAGCTCCACGGGGTCGAGCGCCGCCTCCTCGGGGACGGAGACGGTGGTCCCGTCCTTGAACCGGGCCTGGCAGGACGAGATGCGGAGCGTGCGGTTGGCCAGGGCGTCTTCGTCGATCTGGACGGAGCGCAGGCCCCAGTCGTGGGGCTGGAGCCAGTCCTCGGCCTCGCGGATCCGCTCGCGCGCCCAACGCTCGGCGGCCTGGAAATGGTGGGGCTTGAGGAACATCCCCTCGAACCAGTGCACGGGGCGCTTCGCCATGTCCCCACCTCCCCGCTCGCGGCCGGCCGCGACGGCCCTCGTCCCCTCCGACGGCCCGTCGCGGGATGACTTTATCATACGATCCCGGATCGAACGAGGGGCGACGTCCCGGATCCTCCCGATTCGGTCAGCCGGGCCGGAAGACGGCGTCCTCGGCGTCGCGATCGAACTCGCGGCGCTTGAGCCAGGCGGATCGCCCCAGCCGCGCGGCGCCGGCGTCGCGCCCGATCCGGCAGGCCGGGACCTCCTCCTTGCGCAACACGAGCTGGACGTCGAAATCCAGCTCGCCGCGGTCGTAGAATCGGGCCAGGTCCATCAGCCGCGCCGCGGCCTCCCCGCCGGGGAGGAAGGCGTAGAAGTCGGCGAGCGAGAGCGGGCCGACGCGGATCCGATACTTGCTCTGGACGTCCCACACCTTCCGGCCGGCCACGGCGTCCGACCCGAGCCGGTTGAACGCCCCGCGGGAACCGAGCCGGGTCTGCTCCTCCGGGCGGAGCTTCAGCCAACGGCCCACGAACGAGACGACCCGCGCCGGGCGGTCGAAGTAGTCCACCAGCAGCCGTTCGAGCATCACGGCCGAGCGATGCTGCTGGGCGAACAGGCCGGCGTAATACGGGAAGGCGTCGTCCTCGACGGCCATCCGGCCGCGCAACGGCTCGGCACCCAGGCCGACCAGGTGGAACAGGGACTCGGCGAAGGCGTCGTCGGCCGGGTCCGCGCCGGGGGCCCGCGACCGCTCCCAGCCGGTCGGCAGGTCGTACTTCTCCCAGGCGCGGTAGAACAGCGAGACGAGCCGGTGATGGAACAGGTTGAAGAACTCGACCGCCGGCCCGCGACGCTTCGCCAGCGGGCCGACCAGCTCCTCGGTGTAGACGGTCGGGAGCACGCCCATCGGGCCGACGAGGCCCATGAACGTGGTGGTCAGCGTGGGGGGCGGGCCGTCGCCGCGGCTCCCGGCCTCGATCTCGCCCGACGTCGGCTCGGGGATCCCCTCCACCCAGTCGATCGCGCTGGGGGGGAACTGGAGCGAGACGAGTTGGGCGAAGCGGACCACCTCCTCGGCGTAGGGGCCGTCCAGGCCCACCGGCGCGCGGCCGGGCGCGAGCCTCGCCAGGATCCGGACGGCCTGGAAGAAGTCGAAGCGGAACGGCTCCGTGCGGAGGCGTTCGATCAGATCAGCATGCGGTCGCCGCTGCGGGCCGGCCATCGCCACGTCCCTCGCCTCTGCCTGGTGGTCGCCACCAGCCTGGTGAAGCCGTTGATCCCGACGTAGCCGCCCAGGAACCGATCCAGGACCGCCGCCAGCAGGAACGCCCGCGCCCCGGGGAAGGCGTCGTCGTCGAGCAGGAGGCGGACCTCCAGGCCCAGCGACAGCGGCTTGCCCATCAGCCGACGCCTGGCGGTCGCGCCGCCGGCGTCGCCGTCCGGGAAGGCCACGCGGGCCGACACCCGCTCGTGCGAGACGTCGAGCACCCCCTGGATCATCTTCGCGGTCGCCTCGTCGGCCCGGTCGTCGCCGCTGGGGAAGGCCGCCAGCGCCAGCAGCTCGCGGAGCGCGGCCGCGCCCCCGGCGCGGTCGCCGGGGCGGTCGGAGGGGGCCAGCGACAGGTGGTTCAGGGCGAGCTGGGAGATCAGCCGCCACTGCGCCTGGCGGCCGGCCGGCGGCCGGAGCGACTCGGTGGGCTGCATCAGCATCCGCGCCCGGCCGGCGGCGGGGTCGGCCTCGGCCTCCAGGTAGCCCAGGTCGCCACCGAACGGCAGCCGGGACGGCACGTTGCGATTGGTGCAGGTCAGCGTGGCCGTGATCTTCTCCACCGCCGGGCGGAAGGGCGTGAACCGCGAGTCCACGAACGACAGCGTCACGTCCGAGCCGCCGTCCAGCGGCGAGGCGTCGCGCCCGGCCAGCCAGTAGGCCACGCCGTCGGCCTCGCGCGCCCCGTGCCGCAGGGCGTAGAACGGCTGGAACTCGCGCGACTCCTCCAGGAACGACCCCGAGCTGACCACGCGGTCGACCGAGAAGATTTCGAAGCCCGACGGGTGCTCCACGTCCGGCACCACGCGGTATTCGGTCTGGAGGTGGGTCAGCGGGATGGGCTCGGGGATCCAGCGGAACAGGTTCACGGCCGGCGTGCAGCCCAGCCGGAAGTTCGTCGGCCGCACCGCCACCTCGGATCGCGGCGGCGAGTCGAGCCAGAACGAAAGCTCGATCGCGCCGGCCGGCTTCTCGGGGCCCGCGGGCGGCCTCGACCCCGCGAGGTCGCCCAGGGCCAGGTCGAAGAACTGGAACTTCTGCGGGAAGGCGAAGAACTCCTGGAGCAGCCGATAGCCCGGCGACGACCGCAAGGCGAGCGGGTAAAGCCCCTCGTCCTCGTCGAACCCGACCGGCCGGACCGCCGACCGGGGCAGCACGAGCCGGGGCGAGCCGCGGTCGTCGGCCTCGGCCGCCCAGACCTCGATGAGCCGGTGGAACAGGCACTCGTACAGGACCGACGCGACGGGCTCGCCGCCGTCGAGGTAGAAGCGCAGCGACTTCAGCCCCTTGAGCGACGCCCAGCCCCCCGGCGCGTGGCACCGGAGCGTGAGCCGGAGCAGGGCGACCGCGCCGGGGGGCCGGCCCGACTGCACCACGCGGTCGGGCGCCAGCGAGGCGGCCTCCACGGAGATCGGCCACAGCTCGACCGGGTAGACGGTGCGGAACCGGCAGCGGACGCCGTCGATCTCGCCGGCCGCGGCCAGGGGGGAGCCGGCGGGGACCTTGCGCGCCTCGGCCGACTTGCCCGCCTCGCCGGCCCCCTCGAACTGGACGATCGTGGCCGAGGGGAGGGGCCGCAGGGCGTGGGGGTAGGCGACCTCCAGCAGGGCGTTGGTGATCTCCGGGAAGCGGTCGTCGAGCTTCTTGCGGATCCGGGCGGTCAGCAGGGCGAACGCCTGCATCAGCCGCTCGACGTGCGGGTCCTCGCAGCGGCCGGCGGAGATCGCCAGGAGCCCGGCCACGGCGGGCTGAGCGCGGGCGAAGTGGTCCCCCATGTCGCGGAGGTAGGCCAGCTCCCGGCCGTAGTAGTCCAGCAGCTCGTCGGTGACGTTCAACTCGGGGCCTCCGGGCGGCGGTCGGTCGGATCAGCCGGGGCCGACGACCGTGGCCTTGCCGCCCAGGTCGAGGACCGTGTCGAACTGGATCGGCTGGGCGATCGGCCGAACCTTGATGACGGCCGACACCCGGTAGTGCAGCGTCGCGGCCGTGGCGTCGCGGTCGGCGTTGAACTCGACCCGCACGTCCTTGAGCCGGGGCTCGAACCGCTCGATCACCTCGCCCAGGGTCCGCTCCAGCCGCTCGCGGTCGCGCGGGTCGCCGGCGCGGATCGCCGAGATGTCGGGGAGGCCGTAGGCCGCCAGCGAGGATTTCAGCAGGGCGTCGGAGCCCTCGACCGCCCGCGAGGAGCAGCAGCGGGAGTTGAGGAGCCACTCGACGTGCGCGAGCACCTCGCGCCGCAGCCGCTCCAGCTTCGCGGCCTGGGAGGTCTCCAGGCTCGCGGCGCGGGACAGCTCGGGGTCGGTCAGGCGGTCCCAGAGCGAATTGAGGAAGCGGGGGCCGGCGGCCTTGGCCATCGCACGCACTCCGGATCGGGCTCGGCGCAGGCGCGGAGGCGGGGCCGCCCGGTCGGGGCCGCCCCGCCTCGTCGATCGTCCGGCAGGCCGGGCCGTCAGACCTTCTTGTTCTGCTTGACGTCGTAGCCGGTCTTGATCGGGCCGTCGAGCGTGCCGTCGGCCTTCTGCGGCTTGTACTCCATCTCGATCTTGGTGAAGTTCAGGCTGATCTGGTCCATCGGGATGGCGTCGTTCGAGGCGGAGCCCCCGGTCTGGTAGCTGGAGACGAGGATGTCGCTCATGTCGACCTTGAGGTATTCCTGCTGATCCTTGCCGGCCTTGCGGCAGGTGAGCGTGGCCTTCTTGATGTGCTCGCCGTTGGCGCAGGCGAGCATCAGCTTCGGCGAGGACTTGTTCACCTTCATGACGAAGTGGAAGTCCTGCATCGCGACCTTGCCCGCGCCGCCGCCGGCGCCGTGGGCGTGCGAGCCGGACTGGGTCTCGCCCCAGCTCCAGGACTCCAGCTCGATCTCGTTCTTGTGCTTGTGGTCGCCGGATTCGCCGTCGATCCCGTCGATCTTCAGGAAGTAGTCGACTGCCATCGTTCTCTCCTCGCCGTGTCGCGCCCCGGCGCGGGCGTACCTTCGACGTCCAGGGTTGGGTCCAGGCCACGTTCGTCGCCGCCGGCTCGGCCGGGGGGCCGGCCGGCGGGCTCATCCTTCACGTCACTTCGACCCCGCCGCGGGGAGCTCGGAGACCAGCCGCATGGAGACGGACAGCTTCTCGAGCTGGTAGTGGGGCCGGAGGTGGGCGATCGCGCGGTAGCAGCCCGGGCGCCGGGGGTCGTCCTCGACGGCGACCCGCGCCTCGAACAGGGGCCGCTCGCGCTTGACGCTCTCGGACGCCGTCTCGTCGGGCGTCACGTAGTTCGTGATCCAGTTGTTCAGCCACAGCTCGCAGTCCTTCCGGCTCATGAACGAGCCGATCTTGTCGCGGGCGATGGCCTTGAGGTAGTGGGCGAAGCGCGAGGTCATCAGGATGTACGGCAGCTGCGTCGACAGCCGGGCGTTGGCCGTGGCCGCGTCGGTGTCGTACTCGAACGGCTTCTGGCACGACTGGGCCGAGAAGAACGCCGCGTAGTCGGTGTTCTTGCAGTGGGCCAGGCCGATGAACCCCAGGTCGGCCAGCTCCTGCTCGCGACGGCCGCCCACCTGGACCTCGGTCGGGCACTTGTTCGTGCTCTCGCCGTCGTCGGTCGTGAAGTTGTGCAGCGGGAGGCCCTGGACCAGGCCGCCGTTCTCGACCCCCCGGATCCACGCGCACCAGCCGTACTTGGCGAAGGCGTCCGTCATCCGGGTCCCCATCGCGTAGGCGGCGTTGGTCCAGAGGTACTTCGAGTGGTCGCGGCCGTCCACGTCCTCCTCGTAGTTGAACTCCTCGACCGGGACGGTGGCCTGGCCGTAGGGGGCCCGGATCAGGGTGCGGGGCAGGGTGAGGCCGACGTAGCGGGAGTCCTCGCTCTCGCGGAACGACTTCCACTTGTCGTACTCGCGGGAGCGGAAGATCTCGGCCAGGTCGCGGGTGTGGGGCAGCTCCTCGAAGCTCTCCCAGCCGAACATCTGGGGCGCGGCGGCCGAGATGAACGGGGCGTGGGCCGCCGCCGACACCTGCGAGATCCGCCGCAGCAGCGCCAGGTCCTGGGGATGCTTGCCGAACTCGAAGTCGCCGATCAGGGCCCCGTAGGGGGTGCCGCCGAAGATGTCGAACTCGGCCGAGTAGATCTTCTTGAACAGCGCGCTCTGGTCGAACTCCTTGGCCCGCTCCAGGTCGCGCAGCAGCTCCTTCTTGGAGGTGTTGAGGACCCGGATCTGGAGCATCGTCCCGGTCTCGGACTCGTGCACCAGGTAGTGCAGCCCGCGCCAGGAGCCCTCCAGCTTCTGGAAGTCCGGGTGGTGCATGATCTCGTTGAGCTGGTCGCTGAGCAGGGCGTCGATCTCGGCGATCCGCTCGTTGATCATCTGCTCGGTGTCGGCGGAGACCTTCATCTCGCCGGCCATGATGTCCTCGACGAACTGGCCGACGAGGTCCGAGTGGTACTTGCGGAGCTCGGGCTCCCCGGCGCCCACGCGGTTGGCCTTGAGGATCTCGTCGAGCAGGTTGGCGTCGGGCGCGGCCTCGGCGGCGGGCGCGGCCTCGGCGGCCTTGAGTTCTTCGGCGGCGCTCATCAGCGGGCCTCCTCGGGGCTGGCGGCCTCGGGCGCCTCGGCGCGGCCCGTCTCGCGGCCGAGGCGCTTCAGAGCGTCGGCGTCGTGGATGATCCGCTGGAGCAGGGACTCCAGGCGGTCGTTGGTGACGACCTTCGACTTCAGCTCGGCGAGCTTCTTCCGCGCCTCCAGGAGCTTGCGGAGGGGCTCGACCTGCTCGACCACCCGGGCCGGGTCGAAGTCCTCGATGGAGTTGAACTTCAGCTCCACGCCCAGCTTCGTGCCGTCGTTCTCCAGCTTGTTGTCCACCCGCATCGCGAGCCGGGGCTTCATCCCCTTCATCACCTTGTCGAAGCTGTCGCGGTTGATCTCGACGAACTTGCGCTTCTCGTCCTTCAAGTCGGGCGGCGGCGGGGCGTCGGGGTCGAGATGGCCGCCGAGGTCGGCGAGCACCCCGAGGACGAACGGCAGCTCCTTCTTGACCTGCGCCCCGCCGACCTCCACGTCGTAAGTGATCTGCACGCGAGGCGGGCGGACCCGGTCGAGTTTGTGCTGGAGGCTCTCATCGCGCGGCATGGCGTGCGCCCTCTGACATGTTTGGGATCGTTCGGATCCTGGTCGCGGCCACGGCCGATGCGGCCGGCCCCCGAGGCCCGGGCGGGCGGCCTGCCGAAGGGGAAGGGGGTTCCCTCCGCCACGGAGAGAGGGCCGTCGGCCGAATCGCGACCCGGCCGAACATTCTGGAGCGGGCCGCCGCGGGATGCAACCAAAAAAAGCGTCAGCCCGGCCCGATCCCTTTCTCCTCTATCCTCGGCTTCGCAGGAGAATGCGGCGATCCCGCCCGTTTGTGACCCCGCTTCCGGACGATCCGACGTTTTTCGCCGGACGTCCACCCCCCTTGCATGCCGTCTCGGCCCTTCTCCCGAGTGCTGCCCTCGGTAAAATAGGAAATCCTGGATGACGGGGATGTTGAAACTTGTTCCGGAGGGATACGTCGGCTATCCTTTGGGGTGCATCGGGGCCGGAGGAGGATCGCGCCGGGGCCGATCCGTGCATTTGACAATCTATTGAATCATCCAGGCACTCCTCCGCCGCGACTCTGGCGAGGCCGGGATTTCCTTGGCGGCCGCATCACGCCGATGACATAATGCACGCAATCAGATCGCCCGAACGGCGGCCCTCGATGGTCAAGGACGGGCCGGCCCGGGGCCCCGGCGGTCGAATCCACGTCCCAACGCCGACAGCGACCCGCGAGGTTGATTCGCCATGACCTGGTCCAAGCCCTCCCCCCGTCGTCGCAAGGCCCTCCCCCCCCGGCGCGTCGCGGCCAGGCCGGCGATCGAGATCGTCGAGGATCGCACGCTGCTGGCGTCCCACCTGGTGACGGTCGCCACGGGGACGGGCCCCGGCACGCTCTACGCCGCGATCAACGCGGCCAACGGCGACTCCTCGGGGGTCGACAACGTCATCGAGTTCGACAGCGGCGTCGCGACGGTCCAACTCGATCCGGCCACGGCCCTGCCGGCGCTGACCAGCCAGGTCACGGTCGACGGCGGATCGGGCGTCGTGATCGACGGAGCCGGCACGTCGTTCGACGGGTTCCGGTTCGACTCGACCGCGGGCGCCAGCGTGGCCCAAAACCTGACGATCCGGGACCTCGCGGGCGCGGCGATCGTGATCCGGGCCGATGGGGTGACGGTCCGGGATAGCACCCTCGGCGAGGCGTCCGAGCCGGTCGGCCGCGGCGTGCTGATCGACGGCTCGACCTCGTCGGCCGCCTCGAATTCGATCCACGGCAACCTCATCGGCTTCGCGACCGGGGCCGGCGTGGAGGTCTCCGGCGCGCAGGCGTCGGGCAACTTGATCTTCGACAACCGGATCGGGACGGACGGCACGGGAGGGAATCGGGGCAACGCCGTCGGCGTGCTGATCTCCGGTTCGCCGTCCAATCAGGTCGGCGTCGACGGTGCCAACACGATCGGCTTCAACACCGTCGCGGGCGTGCGGATCACCGGCGCGGGGGCGACGGGGAACGTCGTGCAGGACAACCTCATCGGGGCTGGCGGGGCCGGGAACCCGATCGGGATCGACGTGTCGGGCGTCGGGGCCGGCGCGGCCACGGTCGTCGAGGGGAACGCCATCGACGACGCGTCGACGGCCGGCGTGAGGATCGCGGGCGCGACGGGCGTCCAGGTGCGATCGAACGTCATCGGCCTGGCGGGGACGGTCCCCGCGCGGGCGACGGTGGTCGGCGTCCTGGTCGACGGCACGGCGGCCGCGATCTCGGGCGTGGTCGTCTCCGGGAACACGATCGGGCTGACGACCGCGGGCGTCATCGTGCGGTCCGCGGGGGCCGCCCTGCCCGTGGGCCAGCCGGCCCGGGCGACGATCTCGGGGAATTTCCTCGGCACGGACGATTCCGGGGCTCCCCTCGGCAACGGCGTCGGCGTGTGGCTCGACGGCACGTCGGGCGACGTCGGCTCGGTGATCGTGGGCGGGACGACGGTCGCCGACCGCAATACGATCGGCAACAGCGGGTCGGCGGGCGTGCGGATCCAGGGCGCGCAGGCCGCCGGCAACTCGGTCGAGGGGAACCTGATCGGCTTCGACGCCGACGGCCGGGCGATGGGGAATCCCATCGGCGTCCTGGTGGTCGAGGCCGGGGCCAACCTCGTCGCCTCGAACCGGATCGGTAACAGCTCGACGGCCGGCGTGCAGATCCTCGACGCCGCGGCCGGGAGCGTGGTCCGGTCCAACATCCTGGGCACGACGCTGGGCGGCGCGGCGGCTGCGAACTACGACGGCGTCGAGGTCTTCCGCTCGGCCGGCAATCAGGTCGGTCAGCCGGGCGCCGGCAACACGATCGGCAACTCGACGAACGCCGGGGTCTCGATCGCGGGCGCCGCGTCGACGGACAACCTGGTCCGGGGGAATACGATCGGCCTGACGCCGACGGGCGTCGCCGCGCCCGACGTCTACGGGGTGCAGATCAACGGGGCCCCGTCGAACACGATCGGCGGGACGGCGGCCGGGGACGGGAACGTCATCGGCCACAGCTCGGTGGCGGGCGTGCAGATCGCCGGCCCGTCGGCGACGGGGAACGTCGTGGCGGGCAACCGCATCGGCGTCGGCCCCGGCGGCGAGGACTACGGCAACGCCTACGGCGTCCAGGTGGTCAACTCGGGTGGGAACCGGATCGGCGACTCCGCGGAGTCGGCGAACGTCATCGGCCGCAACGATGTCTCGGGTGTCGCGATCTTCGCCGGGTCCGGCAACGTCATCCGATACAATACCTACCTGGCGACGAACGGCGCGCCGCCGATCGCCGCCAGCGACATCAACGTCGCCGCCGGGGCCAACGGGGGCGTCCAGCCTCCGTCGATCCTCACCGCGTCGCCGAGCGGGGCCGACGTTCGGATCCGGTTCACGACCCCGTTGCAGGCCGGCGACGTCGTCCAGGTCTACGGCTTCACCGACGCGGCCCGCACCTACGCCGACGAGCGGACGATCGCCTCGGATCAGTCGGAGATCACCATCCCCGCCGCCTCGCTCGGGGCCGCCACGTCGGTCGTCGTGACGGTGACCCGCGCCTCGGGGACCTCGGCGTTTTCGAACGTGGTGGCGATCACGAGCCTGCTCGTCGTCGACACGGACAAGGTGAGCGAGGCGGGCAAGACCTCGCTCTGGGACGCGATCAACAACGCGAACTCGATCGGCGGGTCGCAGACGATCACGTTCAACCTGCCCGTCGGCTCGATCATCGACGCCTCTTCCGCGCCCCTGCCGGCGATCACCACCCCGACCTTCGTCGACGGCCCGGGGGCGTCGAGCCTGACGATCGCGGGGGGGGGGACGTCGGCCGACGGCCTCGTCTTCACGGCCACCACCGACGGCAGCCGCGTCGACGGCCTGACCTTCCGGGGCTTCGGCGGGGCGGCGATCCGGATCCTCTCCGCCGGCGTGACCGTCGAGACGAGCGTCTTCGACGGCGACGCCCTGGGCGTCGCCCTCCGGGGGGCGGGCAACCAGGTCCTGAACAACGAGTTCCGGGCCTCGACCACGGCCGGCGTCCTGATCGACGGCGCGGGGGCCTCCGGGAACGAGGTCTACGAGAACACCTTCGACTCGAACGCGGTCGGCGTGCTGGTCCAGAACGCTTCCGGCAACAGGATCGGCGCGGAGGGGCGGGGCAACACGATCCGCGACAACGCGCAGGCCGGGGTGTTCATCCAGGCCGGGGCCCAGAACAGCGTCGTGTACAACCTCTTCGAAGGACGGAACGGCCAGGTGCCCGTCCCGACGCCGCCGGTCCCCCCGCCGGTGAGCGACGGGGATGTCGTGATCCCGTCGGGCGGCAACGGCGGCGTCCAGCCGCCCGACCTCCAGACCGCCTCGCCCGACGGCGACGACATCCTGATCCGGTTCACCACGCCGCTGGTGGACGGCGACGTCCTCCAGATCTACGGATATACGGAGGATGCTCGCACCTTCGCCAAGCAGGTGACCATCGTCGGTGAGACGAAGGAGCTGAGGGTCCCGAAGGACGACCTCGCCGGCGTCACGTCGATCGTCGCCACCGTCACCCGGTCGAACAGCTCGTCGAGGTTCTCCAACCTGGTCACGCTGGCGAACCTGCTGGTCGTCGACACGGTCGCCTTCGACCACCTCCCGGGCCGGACGTCGCTCTGGGACGCGATCAACAACGCGAACTCGATCTCGGGCGGCGAGGCGCCGAAGATCACGTTCGCCCTCAGGGACGACGACGACGATCCTTCCAACGACCCCACCTCCTGGACCATCGACGTCTCGGCCCACCCCCTCCCGACGGTCGCTCGATCCGTCAAGATCGACGGCACGGGCGACCCGGTCACGATCCGGGGCGATCAGGACGGCCTGCTGTTCGGCCTGGGCTCCGGCGGCAGCACGTTGCAGAACCTGACGTTCCAGTCCTTCACCGGCACGGCGGTCCGCATCCTGACGACCGCCTCGGCCTCTCCCGCCGTCGCCGCGACGCTCGTCACGCGGGTGACCTTCGACCAGAACACCATCGGCGTCCAGCTCCTGGGCGGCGGGAACTCGGTGACGTCGTCCACCTTCACCCGCAACGGCGTCGGCATGCTGGTGCAGGCGGGGGACAACCAGGTTCTGGGCAACGTCGTCACCGGATCGACGACCGCCGGCGTGCAGATCATCGGCGCGACGGCCTCCCGGAACGTGCTCTACGGGAACACGATCGGCCAATCCTCCGGCGTCGGCGTCCTCGTCGTGGGTGCGAATGGGAACGTCATCGGCGGCGACGCGGCCGGGCAGGCCAACGACGTCCGCAACAACGCCCAGCAAGGGATCGTGATCCAGTCGGGCCGGGACAACTCGATCAGCTCGAACGTCTACGCCGCCAACGGGCCGGCGATCGACTCGACCTTCTCGCCCGCGAACGACGTCGTGCTGTCGCCCGGCGCCAACGAGGGCATCCTCCCGGCGGACGTCCTGAGCATCACGGACGTCGCGGACGGCTTCTTCATCCAGATGTTCGTCCAGCCCTACGCCGGCCAGAGCGGCCCCTTCCTGGCGCGGATCCAGGTCTATCAGCAGGGGACCGATAAGGTCATGCGCCCCCTGACCCCGGCCCCGAGGGCCGCCGGCGACCCGTACCCGGCCGGCGTGTACATGCTGACGCCCGGCCAGGTCAACAATGTCTGGGTCAGGCTGCAAGCCGCGGACGCGGACCTCCAGACCGCGATCACCCTCACCGATTTCGCGACCAACCCCGTCGTCGAGGACCCGGCCGGCCCGGACAGCCCCGTGGACCCCGGCGTGCTCGGGAATACGAACGCCTTCTCCGCCCTCGCGACGCCGACGCCCGGGAACGTCGTCGTGAACACGGCCGACTACGACACGGACCCGGACGACGACCCGGACACGGAGGATGGGGAGACACCGATCCCCGGCTCTCTCCGATTCGCCATCGAGTTCTCGACCGAACCGATCATCTACTTCCGAATCCCCGCCTATCGCGCCAACACCTGGACGATCGAGTTGAAGAAGCAGCTCGACGTCAACAGGAAGGTCACCATCGACGGCTGGGACACGGGGACGGATCCGATCCGGCTCGCGGACGACTTCATCCAGCCCGTCATCTTCCTGGAACCGTCGGCGACGTCCGACGGCGTCGGGGTCGTGTTCAATAAGGGCGGCGGCGGCGGCGTCCTCCGCGGCCTCCAATTCACCGGCTTCGACACGGCCGTCGAGGTTAAGGCCGACGACGTGCAACTCCTGGGCAACGTGATCTTCGGCGACGGCATGACGGGCGTCGGGATCCAGGTCACGGAAGGGACCCGGGCCCAGATCGGCAACCTGCCGTATGAGGTGAGCGTCGGCGGCCAGGCTTACCGCTTCAACCCGCGCAACGTCCTGGGCGGCCTGGACCGGGCGATCGTCGTGGGGACCGAGACCGCCGCCGCCCAGAATCCGAAGGCGTTCACGAACTTCATCGTCAACAACCAGATCGGCGTCTACGACTTCGAGACCTACTCGAACCGGCTGGGGATCGAGGTCGTCGACTCCCCGAACAACTTCATCATCGACAATATCATCGGGGAGAGTACGGTCGCCGGCGTCTGGCTGAGGGGGGGCAAGGCGACGTGGAACCGCCTCGCGGCCAACCAGATCGGCGTCGCGTCGTTCCTCCCGCTGGATCAGAACATCGGCAACGACGTCGGGGTCCGGGTCGACGCCCCCGACAACATCGTCGGCTCCATCGCGAACTGGCCGGGGCTCGGCGCGGACGCCCGGAATCTGATCGGCAAGAATCGGGTCGGCATCGTCGTGACGGCGTTCGGGAACACGATCGCCGGGAACTATATCGGCACCGACTCCCAGGGCCGGAATTTCGGCAATACGGAGGCCGGGATCTCCGTCGAGAACACGCCCAAGGACGACAAAGACAAGTACAACCTGATCGGCGCGACCGGGGACCAGCGGGAGAACGTCGTCGGCTGGAACAAGATCGGGATCAGGCTCGACCACACCAGCCACGCCATCCTCGCCAACAACTTCGTGGGCTATTCGCCCTTCGCGGGGACGCCGGACACCTCGAATGCCGGGAGCCTCCTGGTCGCCGGGGCCGCCGTCCCGAACGAGGTGGGCATCCGGCTCGACAACGCAACGAAGAACTTCATCGGCCCCGAGTTCGACCCTGACCCGGCGAAGCGACGGGTCTCGGCCCTGTTGGACAATCTGCTCGACGGCGCCAACCTCATCTCGAGCAATCGCGGGAGCGGGATCGAGTTGGGCGCCGGCTCCGCGTCGAACGTCATCCGAGGCAACCTGATCGGGCGAGCGGAGCTCAAGGTGCAGAGGTCCGAGGGGGGCCTCGTCACCACGACCGGGAACGTTGGCGCCGGCATCGCGATCCAGAAAGCGGGCAAGAACGACATCGGGGATGCGAACGCGAGCTATCTGATCGGCCCCTCGACGCTCACGGTCGGCCTCGCGAACCTCATCCTGGGGAACCAGGACGGCGTCACCATCGACGACGCATCGAAGAACGAGTTGATCGCCGGCAACCAGATCTCCCAGAACGTGCGCGACGGCGTCAAGGTCTCCGGGAACCTCCAGGGCGGGGCCTCCCGGATCGCCCAGATCGTCGGCAATTTCATCGGGGTCGGTTTCGACGGGACGTCCCTGACGGCCTACGAGCGGCCGACGGGCAACGGCCTGAGCGGCGTCGCCCTCGAGGCGGGCCAGGGCGACGCCTCCAAGGAAGGATTCTTCGCCGTCGAGGTCACGAGCAACCTGATCTCGTCCAACGGGCTGAACGGGGTCGGGGTGAGGAGGACAAGGAACGACGACGTCGCGTCGTCGTCCCGGATCCTGATCGGGGAGAACATCATCGGCCTCAGCTTTAACGGCGACTCCCGGCTGGCCACCGGCGAGGCGTTCGGCAACGTCCTGGACGGCGTAAGGATCGCGGACGTCGCGGGCGTCCAGGTCGGCCAGATCCGGCCGGGCGGGGGGGGCTGGTCGAACGTCATCTCGGGCAACCTGGGGCGCGGGGTCGAGATCTACTGGACGCTCAAACCCTCGACGGTGCAGAACTTCATCTTCAACAACCTCATCGGTACCGACTTCTCGGGCCGGGTCCCGACGGAGACCACGAAGGCCCCGGGCAACCTCTCCGACGGCGTCTTCGTGTACGGCGACGCGTCCACGTTCATCGTGGCGAACCTGATCGGCGGCAATCGCGCGGCCGGCGTCAACGTGGCGAGCACGGGCGAGGCGTTCCAGGGGTCGGCCTGGATCGGCGCGAACTGGATCGGCACCGGGCCGACCGGCGTTGTGGCGTCGAACGGCTCGGAGGGGGTCTTCCTGACGCTCCTGAGGGCGGCGGGGTACGGGCGGGTCCAGGTGGTCGACAACGTCATCGGGGCGAATCGGGCCAACGGGATCCACGTCCAGGATTCCCAGTACGTCGCCATCCGGGGGAACCGGATCGGGGACTACGGCAAGATGCTCGCACCCGACGACCAGACGGCCCTCGCCGGCAACTATTCGAACGGCGTCTTCATCAACACTTCGTCGTACGTCCTCGTCGGCTACCGGCCGGACGCGGTCGGGGCCCGGACGCCCGGCCAGGATGGGAACACCATCTCGGGGAACCGGGGCTCGGGCGTCGTGATCTCGGGGACGGGGGACGGCGCCTCCGAGGCCAACGAGATCGCCGCCAACCGGATCGGCGCCGATCTGGAAGGCGTCAAGGCCGTCGCCAACTACAATTCGGGCATCTTGATCAGCGGATCGTCCGGCAACCTCATCGACGACAACGTGATCTCCGGCAACCGCCTCTACGGGGTCGTCGTCTCGGGCTCTCGCAACACCGAGGGCGGTCCCGCTTCGCTCGCCGAGCAGAATCGCATCGTCCGCAACTCCATCGGGGTCGGCGCCGGCGGGGCGACGCTCGCCAACTCCGCGGACGGCGTCTTCATCCTGAACGCCGCCGCCAACTGGATCGGGGGGGGGCGGGGCGATCGGAACGTGATCTCGGGCAACGACGGCCAGGGGATCCGCATCTTCGGCGCGGCTTCGCGGGGCAACGTCATCTCGGCGAACCTCGTCGGGCTGGCGGCCGACGGCGCGACCCGGCTCCCGAACAAGGGGAACGGCGTCACCGTCGACAACGCCGGCCCGAACACGATCGGCTCGCAGGACGTCGCCAGCCGGAACGTGATCTCCGGCAACGGCCAGTCGGGGATCCAGATCTCTTCCACCGACGGCGGCTCCGCGGGGACCTGGATCGTCGGCAACACCATCGGCCTGGATGAGAATGGGACGTCGGCCGTCGCCAACGGCGCGAACGGGGTGTTCCTGTTCGGCGCGTCGGGCGTCGAGGTCAGCGGCAACGTCGTCTCGGGCAACTCGTTCGACGGCGTGCAGATCTTCAGCCCGTCGCCCTCCTCGAAGGCGAATTCCAACCGCGTCTACTTCAACAAAATCGGCACCGACCCGACCGGGTCGAACTCCGGGACGGCGGAACGCCCCCTGGGCAACCAGGGCAACGGCGTGTCGATCATCAACGGCTTCGGGAACCTCGTGGGCTTCGGCGACGATCCCCAATTCCTCCCCGAAGGGGGGGGCGTCCCCTCGGACGCCCTCCGGAACGTCGTCTCCGGCAACGCGAACGGGGTGGTCGTCGACATGCAGGCCGGCTACGGCGGCAGCCCGAACCCGGCCTCGCTCGGCTCGCCGAACCAGATCTCGGGCAACTTCATCGGCCTCGACGCGACCGGGAAGGTGAACCTCGGCAACAAATACGCCGGCGTCCTGCTGAACAACGCCGACGGGACCGTCGTGGGCTATGCCGGCGGCTTCACCGGCCCCGAGGCGGACCGGCGCCTGCCGGCGGACTCCGTCATCCCCGCGCCCGGACTGGCCAGCAATGTGGTCTCGGGCAACCTCCAGGTCGGAGTGCACCTGACCGGCACGACGGCCCATGCCAAGATCCGCGGCAACTACATCGGGACCGACGTCGACGGCCGCACCTACGACGCCGCCGGCCGCGGGCTGGACCTCTCCAGCTCCCTGGCGGCGGTCCTGGTCGATTCCGGGGCCCGGGACAACTGGATCGGCGGCGTCGCCCCGGATGAATCGGTCGCCGTCGCCGGGACGGGGAACCTCATCACCCAGAGCCGCACGCGAACCGTCTCCGACTCCCCGCTCGTCGGGGTGCGGATCAACTCCATCGGGGCCGTGGGCAACCACATCCAGTCGAACGTGATCGGCCTGGACGCGACGGGGAGCAGCGGGTCGAACCAGATCGGCGTCCTGCTGGACAACGCGACCGACACGACGATCGGCGGGGCCGGGGCCGCCCGGAACGTGATCACCGGGAACTCCGTGGCGGGCGTGGAGATCAGCGGCCCGCTGGCCACCCGCGACACGCTCTTCAACAACTACATCGGGACCCACGCGAACGGGACCACCCGGCCGGCCCCGCGCGACCCTTCGGGCTACCCGGGCTACGACCCCTCGCAGGCGGACGGCGTGCTGATCCTCCAGTCGTCCGGGAACTCGGTCGGCTCTCCGGGCCTGGGGAACCTGATCTCCGGCAACGGCAACGGCGTGAACATCGCCTCGATCGACTCCGACGCCCCCGCCGCCAGCGCCAACTACGTCGTCGGCAATACGATCGGCACCGACGCCTCGGGGATGAAGCCCGTGCCGAACTTCCGGGCGGGCGTCTTCATCACGGCGGCCCCGAACAACCAGGTCGTCGGCAACCTGATCTCGGCGAACGGCCTGGCGGGCATCCAGATCTTCGGCGGCCGGGGCCAGCAAGGGGGGCAGGGGAACGCCGCCCCCTTGGGGACGACGATCGTCGGCAACACGATCGGCCTGAACGCAGCCGGCCAGGTGGACTTCTCGCCCTCGAACGGGTCGGCCCAGATCCACTCGGCCTCGGACTTCCCGGCCGTCCGGCTCCCCGACGGGATCACGATCAACCTGAACGCCCAGCAGCACGGCGTCGTGGTGATCGGGGCCTCGGGGAACCAGATCGGCCTGCCCGGGGCGCAGAACCGCAACACCATCTCGGGCAACACGCTGACCGGCGTCTACGTCTCGAAGCTGGACAACGCCCTCCAAAGCTATGCGACGCCCGTCGACAACGTGGTGCAGAACAACTCGCTGCGGACGAACGGCATCTACGGCGTCTTCCGGTACGACGCCCCCAACAACCCGGCCCTGGAATCCCCGTCGGCGAACGCCAACGACTTCACCGGCACGCCGATCCCCATCGGCGACTTCATCACCGGCCTGAACACCCAGACGCCCAACAACCCGGCCCAGTCGGCCCTGCTTGGGAACGCGCCGACGACCCCGACCCAGCCCGGCCGTGGCCGCCACCGTCGGCCGCGGGCGACCGCGCCGGCCGCGGTCACGCCCGCCCGCCCGGCCGCCATCCGGCGCCCGGGTCTGGCCCTGGCCGCCCGCGTCCGCGCCCGCTGACGCGGCTCGCGAAGCCCGCTGACGCGGCTCGCGAACGCGAAGGGGCCGGGCGTGGTCGATGGACCCCGCCCGGCCCCCGTCGTTTCGAAGGTTCGGCCCGTCGCGTCAGAAGACGGGCGGCTGGATCGGGATCTGGCCGGAGCGGCTGCGGCCGTAGAAGACGTTGAGGAAGACCGCCAACTCCGCGTCGAACGGGCGGGGGCCCGTGACGGGCGTCACCAGGGCCGTCGACAGCATGGCCGAGCGACGGAACTGGAAGTTCAGGCCGTAGGTCAGGTTCACGATGTCGGCCGTGGCCGCGGGGTCGAACCGGTTCTTCCAATCGCGGTGCGTGAACGGCGAGTTGACGTGGACCTCGAAGTTGGGCACGAAGGCCGTCAGGAAGGCGTCCGGATCCTCGTCGCGGTAGAGGTAGTAGCCGACGCCGATGTCGTTGAACATCAGGGTCACGTCGCGGGCGCTCGAGGTGAACAGGAACGAGCTGAAGCCCTGGATGTAGAAGTCGCCGTAGTTGAGGATGTATCCCATGAACGGCTGGAACGAGGTGTTGTTCATCCCGAAGACGTAGGGGGCGCCCGCGAAGCGGCCGGGGGCCGTGGGGGGCGAGATGGCCAGGCCGACGCTGGCGAGGCTGCCGGTCTCGACGTTCTGCTTCAGGATGTACTTGGCGAACAGGTTCAGGTTGCCCGTGGCGGTGCTGGTCGGCGTCCGCACCGTCGAGACCGTGGAGTCGGCCGTCAGGGTGTCGATGGGGAGCCGCATCCCGAACGAGCCGCGGCCCTCGTCGAACGTCTTCTCGAAGCCGAAGATGTGGCGGTAGATCTCCATGTTCCGGACGGGCGACCGGTCGTAGATGTTCTGCGCCTGGGCGACGTTGCTGAAGTAGTTGAAGTTGTAGAAGACGCGGTCCTGGGGCCGGGGCGACTGGTTCTCGGAGATCTTCAGGGCCCGGACGCTGGGGGCGAAGATCGAGGCCGCCCGCACCCCCGGCAGGTTCGGAGGCCCGACGGAGGGGGGCCCCTGGAGGGCCTGCGCGTATCGGACGCCCGGCGAGAGGTCGCCGATCATGTTCGGGGGGAAGCTCGACTCGGCGGCGGTCGCGCCGCCGGGCCCGGAGTAGCCGGCCAGGGCCGATTCGCCGGCCCCGAGCCCTGCGGCGGCCGCGGCCGCGGTCGCGCCGCCGTCCAGCCCCATCGCGCCGGCCCCCGCGGCCCCGCCCATGGCGTCGCCGCCGTAGGCGCCCGCGCCGCCGGCCGCGCCCGGAGCATAGCCCGCGCCGCCGGTGCCGCCGGTGCCGCCGGGGGCGTACGCCCCGGCGTCGAGCGGCCCCGGCACCGTCATCGGGCCGACGTTCGAGGAGAGGCCGGGCCCGACCTGGCCGGCGGCCGCCTGGCCCGGGATCGTCCCGTAAGGCGTGGCGACGGCGGCGGCACCCGGCGACTGGGGCGTGGCCGGCACCGCGCCGTAGGGGGTCGCGATCGACGACTGGGGGGAGCCCGCCGGTGCGAGGGCGGCGGGGGATTCATAGCCCCGGGGATAGGCGGCGGGGACGCCCGGGGCCCTCTTGGCGATCGGCGTGGCGATGTAGGTCGCCTGGGGGCTCGCCTGGCCGAAGGCGGCCGGCACCGCGGCGATCGGGGCCAGGGCCATCCCGGCGGTCAGCCAGGCCCGATGTGCTCGATTCATCGCTCATCTCCCCGCGCTCGGCGGAACCCGAACCTCCGTCACCGCAACCGAAGCCGACCCGTCGGACCACGTCGAAGCCCGCGGGGCGGAGACGACGTGTGACGGCAACGGTTGTATCGGCCGTCCGGACAGGCCGAGTCGTAAGATTTTTGGGGGCTTTAGGAGTTTTCCCGTCCGGAATCTGGAATGATGGATCGGTCTCCGTCGTCCCGCCCCCCCCCCCGCGCCAGGCGTCACGGGGACGACGGGCGAGCCGTAAGCTGGAACGGGGGCTGGCCCTGAGGCGAGTCAGGCGGGCAGGGCCCGCGCGCCGGAGGCCCGACCCCTTCGCATCGGACCGGAGCAGGGCCATGATCGACGCGCGACGGCCGGCGGCGTTCCACCTTCCCCACCCGCCCGCGGCCCTGCGACGGCTCGCCGCCGCGCTGGTCGTCTCGGCCTGCGGGGCGGGCGGCGCATCGAGCGCCCAGGGGCTGCCCGAGGACTTCGTCAACCCGATCCTGACCATGAACTCCCAGGGCCACACCGACCTGATCCAGGCCCTCGCGTTCACGCCGGACGGCTCGCGGCTGTTGACCGGAGGCCGGGACAAGGTGGTCCACGTCTGGGAGCTGGACCGGGGCCGGCCGCGGCTCGAATCGTCGATCCGGCCCCCCATGCGGCGTCGCGGGGGCCGGGTCTACGCCGTGGCGGTCTCCCCGAAGGTCGATGCGCAAGGCCGCCGGCTCGTCGCGGTGGCCGGCATGGGGGCGATCGGCAGCCGGGGGGGGATCTTGCTCTACCGCCTCGGCCGCGACGGATCGCGGGAGTCGGGCGACCTGGCCTTCGAACTTCCCGCCGGCAGCGCCGACGATCCCGTCGAACGGCGTCGGGGGCACGGGGGCTCGGTCTCGCACCTGGCCTTCTCGCCGGACGGCTCGCGGCTGGCCTCGTGCGGCAACGAGTTCGACCGGACGATCCGGATCTGGGAGCTGGGCGAGGCCCCGCGGACGCTCCTGATCCTCCAGGGCCATGCCGGCGAGGTGAAGGCGGCGGAGTTCCTGGACGACTCCCGCCTGGTGAGCGTGGGAGGCGCGAAGGACGGCTCGATTCGGCTGTGGGACGCGCGCGACGGACGGCCCCTCCTGGTCGCCTCCCCCTCGACCGCGGACCTGGCGAAGGACGCCGGCCGGGCGGCCGGGATCAACGCCCTGGCCGTGAGCCCGGGGGGCCGCGACGTGATCGTCGGCCGCGAGGACGGCCGGCTCGAACACTACGACGGCGCGGGCCTGGCGAACGGGTCCATCCTCAACCGCGAGGCCCTGGAGGGGCGCGCGATCGGCGGCGGCGCTGTCCGGCCCCGTCGCGCGATCGAGGCCCTGGCGTGCAGCCCGGACGGCAAGACGCTGGCGGTGAGCGTCCTGAAGCATGTCGCCACCCATGAGGAAGTCGCGTCCAAGGATTGCGACGTGGAGCTGCGATCCCTCCCCGACGGGAAGCCCGTCGGCCTGGCGCGATCGGCGAAGGGGCTGGTCATGGCCCTGGGCTTCAGCCCCGACGGCAAGTTCCTGGCGATGGGCGGCGGCGAGCGCCAGGAGGTGGTCCTCCGAGACATGGCCGACCCCGGCCGCGACGAACCGGACCTCCGGGCCGACGGGCCGGGGTCGATGCTGTGGGACGTGGCGTTCGTCGACGCCGGGCCCACAGTGGCCTTCCGCCGGGCCCGCGCGGACGGGGCGGGGGGGACGCCCTGGGAGACGTTCGACCTCCGCGAGCGTCGGTTCGGGGCCCAGGACCCCGCGGCTTCGCTCCGGGGGACCGTGCCGACGCTGGAGGGTTGGCGCTTCCGCTCGCTCGATTTCGACCGCGTCGAGTTCGTGCCGGACGGCGGGAATCCGCTCCCTGTCGTTATCACGCCGTCCGACGTCCGCTGGTCGAGCTACACGTTCATCCCCGCCGACGCCGCGGCCGGGCACCACGCCCCCTGCGCGGCGGTGGGGACCGAGGACGGCGCCATCCTCGTCTACAACCTCCGCGACCGGACGCGCAGCCGCGTCTTCCTCGGCCACGGCGGGGCGGTCCACGCGATGGCCCCGTCGGCCGACGGCCGCTGGCTGGCTTCGTGCTCGGCCGACATGACGGTCGCGCTCTGGCCCCTGGCCGGCTGCGACGCCCCCCCGCCCCTGGGTGCCGCGCTTGCGGTGGATCCGCAGGGGAGGGCGGTCGTCCAGGCCGTGGCCCCGAGATCGGCCGCCGCCCGCCTCGGCCTCAAGGCGGGCGACGCGATCGTCGGCGCGACGCGGACGGCGAAGCCCGGTCCGCTCGACGTCGCGCGACTGGACACGGTGATGGCCGCCGTCCCGCCCGACCTGACCGACCAGCTCGCGCTCCAGGTGCTCCGCGCCGGGGAGGCTCAGCCGCAGGTTTTGGCGACCTCGCGCGCCGACGTCCCCGCGCTCAGCCTGTTCGCGGCACCGGACCGCGAGTGGGTCGTCTGGATGCCGGAGGGGTTCTACGAGACGTCGATCGCCGGCGACCGCCGCCTGATCGGCTGGCACCTCAACCACGTCGACGCGACGAACCCCGCCGACCTGCGATCGCTGCCGTCGGACTTCCACCCGATGTCGCGGTTTGAGGCGCAGCTCCGCCGCCCGGCCGTCATCGACGCCCTGCTGACGACCGGCGACCCGGTCGCGGCGTTGGCGACGGTGCAGGGGCCGCCGGTCGTGCGCAACCCGCCGGCCATCCGGCTCATCGCCCCCGCGCCGGCCGCCCCCGGCGCGGAGGTCGTCGCGGCGGGCCCCGACCTGAACCTCCAGGTCGAGGCCGAGGCGTCCGCCGGCCGCCAGGTTCGCTCGATCGTCGTCCACAACGGCCCGCGCCGGCTGGCCCCGCGCGTCGCGAACCCGCCGGCCGGTACGTTCCGCGCGGAGGAGCCGATCCGCCTGGCGCCCGACCTCAACGTCGTGACGGTCGAGGCCGTGGACGACCAGGGCGTGCGTGCGATCCGGGACTTCACGATCCGCCTGGCCGTGGCCGAGCCGCCGCCGCCGGTGCGCCGCGACCCCCGGCTGGTCGTCCGGGCGATCGGCGTCGAGGACTTCGGCCGCCGCGATCCGGATCCGATCGCCCACGCCCGTCGCGACGCCGAGGCGCTCGTCGCGTTCTTCCCGAAGCCCGACGGCCGCGCCCGCTTCTCCGAGTCGGCGATCGACGCCAGGGCCCTGGCCGATCCCGACGCCGATCAGGTCGCGGCCGTCTTTCGCGAGCTGGCCGACGACGTCCGGTCCGGCCGCCTCAAGGCGGGGGATACGGTCGTCGTCTCCGTCGAGTCGCGCCTGTTCAAGCCCGACGACGAGGGGGCCCTGGTGCTCGCCTCGTCCCGGCCCGGCGAGCCCGAGTCCGCGCAGGGGGCCTCGGCGGGAGCGATCGCCGAGGCGTTGGAGGAGGCGGCCTCGCAGGGGTGCCTCGTCCTGGTCCTGGTCGACGCCCTGCATCCCGGGGCCTCGCGCGCGACGATCGCGTCATTCCGCGAATGGATCCGGGACCTCGCCAACCGGCGCGGGGCCGTGGTGATGGTCGCGTCCAAGCAGGAGCCGAGCGAGCGCCTGGACGCCTACGGCGCCTTCGCCCAGGCCGTGATCGAATCCGCCACCGTCGCCGGCGGCTCGGCCTCGCGGTCGAACGCGCCGATCACGCTCCAGGACTTCCGCTCCGACGTCGTCCGCCGCGTCTCCGAGCTGACCTCCCGCCGCCAGTTCGCCGACCTCTTCCCCCCCGAGACCTTCGCCGGCTGGCGCAAGGTCCGTCCCTTCGAGCCCCAGCCTACGCCCGCGGACGACCTGGTCCGCCGGTGAGCCCTAGCGCGTCGCCCCGATCGCCATCAAAACGTCCCCTCTCCCGCCGGGAGAGGGCAGGCCCGGAGGGCCGGGTGAGGGTCGTCGGACCTGTAGACATAGCTTGGCGATCGACGCCTTCTCCCCTTGAGGGAGAAGGATGCTTGTCATGAGCCGGCTTTGACCGCGAGTCTGGCATGCTCTCCGCATCCCGACGGCCCTCACCCGCCGCGGCGCGGCTGCCCCCTCCAGGCGGGAGAGGGTGCGTTTCGACGACGCCCGATCACGGCACGGCGACGGGCCCGCGCAGCTCGAAGAGGGGGAAGGAGTCGGCCTGCTGGACGTCGCGGGCGACGGCCTCGGAGGCGGCGGAGCCGGGCCGGGAGGGGGCGCCGCGGAGGACGAGGTCGGGGTAGCTCTGGGCGAGGCTGGGGAGGGCGACGTCGGCGTAGCGGCGCAGCTCGTCGGTCTCCACCCAGCCGTCGCTGTTGAGGTCGGCGGTCGGGAAGGTCTCGAAGACGGGGAGGTCGGGGTTCGGGCCCATCCCCGTGCCGCCCATGCCGCGCAGGAGGGTGTAGGTGAGGAGGCCGTGCTTGAGCGGCTCGGCCTCGCCGGCCCGCTCGCCGCGTCGCGAGGCCAGGATGTACGAGGTGCGGGCCTGGTAGGCGTCGTCCTCGGCCAGGTTCCGCACCGAGCGCCGCCGCTTCGTGCGCACGACCGGGTCGTCGAACACGGCCTCGGCCTGGCAGGCGTCGACGATGACCAGGCGCTGGAGGGCCTCGGCCAGGGCGAGGCTGCGGTGGATCATCCCGTAGGGGACCAGCGTGCGGTCGCGCAGCGGGCCGTCGCCGCGGGGGGCGGCCGGGGCTGTCTTGGGGTCGGGCCCGCGCATGGCGACGACGTCCGGCCCTTCGGGCAGCCGGGCGGTGGGGAGGAGCAGGCAGAAGTAGCCGTCGCGGACGTCGGTGTGGCCGGCGATGAAGACGACGATGCGGTCCTCCGGCCGGCCGCGCACGCGCCGTCGCAGCGTCTCGAACGCCTCCCCGACGGTGCGCTGGGAGGCGTCCTCGTTGAGCAGCAGGATCGGCTCGGCCTCGGCGGCGCCGGGGTCGTCCGGCGAGGTGCGGAGGAATTCGGCGATCGCGCGGGCGTCGGCGTCGGCGTAGCGGAGGGCCTGGCGGGCGTACTTGCTGACGCCCAGCGCCAGGACGTGCGTCCGCCCCAGCGTCTGGCCGTCGAAGCGGAGGTCCAGCCGATTCGACCGGGCGTCGATCGCGCCCGGCTTGCCCGCCAGGGCGTAGAGCGAGTTGTCGCCGCCGACGAGCGTCACCGTCGCGCGGAAGCCCGCCCCCTCGCGCCGCAGGTCGCCCGGGATCGGGACGCCGTTGTGGTACAGCCGGACGTCCTCGACCGCCGGGTCGTCGAGCCGGACTTCCAGGTCGACGCGCCGCCGCTTCGGGTCGAACTCCGCGACCGGCTCCAGCTGGACGCGAGACGGCTTGCCGGCGGGGATCGCGCCGGCGGGGACGTCCTCGGCCTGGGCCAGGCGCTCGGCCAGGTCGAAGACGTGGCGTTCCTTGCGGAGCTGGTCCAGCCGCGCGACGAACTCGCCGCCGCCGAGCTTCGGGTCGGGCCGCCAGGCCACCCGACGCTCGCCCGAGGGGGAGGCGTCGTAGAGCCCATCGGGCGTGTAGACGACCCAGTCCAGGCCGTCGGCCACGGCCGAGAGGACGCCGATCGGGGCCCGGTCGGAGAGCCGCCAGAGCCGGACCGCCGCGTCGTCCCCCGCGCTGGCGAGGACCTTGCCGCCGGGCCAGAACGCCAGGCCGTTGACGCGCTCGGTATGCCCGGTCCCGTCGCCGAGGCGGATCGGCAGCCCCGGCCGCGCGGCCTCGATCATGGCGATGCGGCGGTCGTCCCCCGCGGCGACGGCGAGCTTGCCGTCGGGCGAGTAGGCGACGGCCCTGACCTCGCCCGTCAGCCGGGCCGTCGCCTCGACCGGCTCGGCCGCGCCGGGCCGCCAGAGCAGGAATCGGCCGTCCTGGAGACCCGCGATGCACTCCCCGGCGACGGCCGGCGAGGCCGCCGCGGCCGTGACGGGCGAGCGGCCCGCGGGGTCGGCCGGGGCGAGGGTCCGCAACAACCTGGGCTCGCCCGGGTCGGCCACGCCCCAGACCTTCAGCAGGCCGTCGTCCGAGCCCGTCAGCAGTTCGCCGCCCGGCCCGAAGGCGACGGCGTTGATCCGGTCGTCGTGGCCGCGGATCGGGCCGCAGGCGAGGCGGCCGTCGGGCTTCCAGACGCAGGCCAGGGGGCCGTCCGGGCTGGCCGCGGCGATCCGGCCGTCGGCCGCGACGGCCAGGCGGTGGAAGCCCCAGCCGGAGGGCCCCGCGCCGTCCTCGCGCGGGGGCTGTTCGAACTTCAGGTCGCGGCGGGCCAGCGTCTCTCGGTCGTGGACGACCACGCGGCCGTCGGCGTCGATGAGGGCGAGGGAGCCGTCGGGCAGGAACGCCCCCGCGGGCTGGAAGCCGTCGCCCGGGACCCGGCGCGCGCCGCGGCCCTCGCCGAACTCCCAGACCAGCGCCTCGCCGCCGTCGCCCACCTGGAGGAGCGCCCGCTCGTCGGCCGAGACGGCGACGTGGCTCGCCCGGCCGCGGCCCGGCGCGACGGCGGCCTTGCCCCGGCCGGCGGGGATCTCCCACAGCCGGACGCCCCCCAGGCCGTCGCCGGCCGCCAGGGTCTCGCCGCCGGGGGCGAAGGCCAGCGACAGGACCGAGCCGCCGCCGTCGGCCTCGATCGGGATCGGCCGCGCCTCGGCGGCGTCGGGCGACAGCTCCCAGGCGCGGAGGCCGCCGCGGAAGCGGTCGCACGCGGCCACCAGCCGGCCGTCCGCGGAGACCGCCGCGCGGCCGACCTCGCGGTCCAGGGCCATCCCCTTCGGCTCGCCGCCGCCGTCCGGCAGCGCCCAGACGTGCGCCCCGGCGGTCGCCAGCAGGGCCAGCGGCGAGGGCCGGAGCCAGCGGGCCGGCGAGTCGAGCCGGGCCCGCTCGCGCGTCGCGCCGCCGGGCAGCGCGACCTCGGCGATCGCGCCGTCCTCGCGGGCGAGGAACGCGGTCGCGCCGTCGTCGGACAGGGCCAGCGCGGAGGGCTCCGCGCCTTCGATCGGGAGCGACGCGACGGCCTTCCCCGAGGCGTCGAACGCCGCGAGTCGGTCGGTTCCGGAGCGGTCGGGGGCGACGAGCGCGAACGCGGCCGGCCCCGGCCGCGCGGCGACCGCCAGGAATCGCGCCTTGCCGTCGGCGACCGACGCGATCGGCCGCAGCCGCCGCCCGGCGACCTCCCAGGCCAGGCACGCCCCCCTGTCGTCGACCGAGACCAGCCGCGTCGGCGGCGCGGCGTCGCCTTCGGCGGCGGTCGGCAGGAAGGCCACGCGGTCGACGGGCCCGCGGTGGCCCGTGCGGTCGGCCAGGATGGGTTGCTCGGCGACCAGGTCGAACGCGAACACCTCGCCCTTGCCGCCCCCCGCCGCGATCAGCCGGCCGTCCTCGCTGCGGGCCAGGCTCCAGGCCCCGTTGAAGGCGTAGGGGAGGACGCGGCCGAGCGTGACGTCGGCGGCGTCCCAGATCCGGACGGTGGAGTCCATGCCGGCCGTGAACAGCCGCGAGCCGTCGCCGCTGAACTCGATCGCCGTCACGCGGTCGCCGTGGCCGCGCTGGATGATCGGCTCCGACTTCGCCCGCGGGGGCCGGACGTCCGACGGCCACAGGCTCAGGTCGGGCCGGAATCCGCCCGTGGCCCGGAAGCCCTGCGCGGCCAGGTCGGGCTCGCGGCGGATCCGCTCCAGCACGGCGGACAGGTTGGCGGGGTCCTTGCGGCCCCCCAGCGATTTCAGCAGGGCCTTGGTCAGCAGGCCGCCGCCGTCCTTCGCGTCCTGGCCCGAGGGCCGGTCGGTGGCCGCCATCCAGGCGGTGACGCCCGGCCAGCGGACGATCCCGCGCAGCATCCGCGCGCCGGGCTCGAACTTCGCCGGGCTGCCGAGCGGCCGGGGCGACTGGACCCGGCCGGCCGGGGAGGTGTCGAGCAGGCAGACGATGGAGTAGTCGCCGCTCGCAGCCAGGCCCTCGATGGCGTCGCCGAGCCGCCAGCCGGTCCCCTCGACGTCGGCCCCGCGGCCGTCCCAGGGGATCAGGACGTCGCGGGCCGACCGGGTCGGGTGGTCGCCGGGGCGCTGGGGGAGGCCGACGGCCTGGCCGGCGAAGGCGATCAGGATCGCGTCGCCGGGCTTCGCCTTGCCGGCGAGCCATTCCTTCACGCCGCGATCGAGCTGGGCCTTCGTGGCCGGCCGCCGCTCGGGGGCCCGCGCGGGGTCGGCGAAGCCCAGGTCGGCGGCCTCGCGGTCGCTCAGGAGCAGGACGTGGTCGGCGGGCCAGCCGGCGGCGTCGATCAGCCAACGTGCGAGCGCCCCGGCGTCCTCGGCGGCGCCGCGGCAGCGCGGGAAGATGGTCGAGTCCTCGTAACGCTCGACGCCGACGAGCATCGCCCAGAGTTGGGGCTTCGTCGCGGGGGCCTCGGCGCGGGCGGCCGTCGCGAGCACGGCCGCCAGGCCGATCGAAAGGAGGAAGCGGTTCATCGCGGGCCCTCCGGGGCGTCGTCGGCCGGGCGGCCGTGTTCGTCGAGCTTGCGGGCGACCACGACCTCCAGGACCGTCCGGAAGCCGACGTCTTCGAAAGACTTCCGGTCCTTCGCCCTGTACTCCAGGTCCGGCAGGTCGGATCGGAAGGAGACCCGGGCGGTCTCGCGAGGCGTCAAAAACGACCCCCCCCGGATGGCGTAGGAGGGGTCGGGCTCGCCCTCCCTCGGCGCTTCGAAGGGGTCGACGACGGGGATCTTGGAGTCGAGGTAGGGCCTGTGCACGTCCCGGCACCACTCTCGGGCGTTCCCGGCCATGTCGAAGACCCCCTGCATCGTCCGGTCGGAGTTGAACGACTTCACGCGCATCAGCGTCGGGGCCAGACGGGCGTCGTCGATGTTGGCCATCTCGGACGGGGCGGCCTCGGGGTCGGACCAGACGTAGCCCGAGCGCCGCTCGCCGCGCGACCGCGCCGCGAACTCCCACTGCGCCTCGGTCGGGAGCCGGGCGCCGACGCTCGCGGCGAACGCCTCGCAGGCGGAGCGGGGGAGCTTCACGGCCGGGAACGCGTCGTCCTCGCCATCGCGGGCGCGGGCGGACGCCTCCTCGTCGTAGTCGCGGAAGTCCTCGTCCATCGTGCGGTCGGCCCCGCGGCGGAACGGCTCGAACTGGGCGACGGTCGTCTCGGTCTCCTGGAGGTAGTACGGGGACATGACGACTTTGTGATACGGCTTGTCGTCGGGCGTCTGGCGCTTCTCATCCGGCTCGCCCATGCCGAACGAGCCCTCGGGGATCAGCCGGTAGACGACCCGCGCCGGGCCCTTCCCGACGCCGGCCGCCAGGGGGAGCCTGTACGGGCCCTCGGCCCCTTCGGACTCCTCGGGGGCCGCGGCGGCGGGGAGGTAGACCCGGCCGTGCAGCACCAGGCGGCGGCGGTCGTCGGCGTCGGCCGTCGCGATCGCCTTCGGCCACCAGAGTCCGTCCAGCTCGACGAGTTCGGCGCTGGCGACAGGCTCGTAAGGTCGGCGGGGGTGGTACGACTTCAGGTAATCCGCCACGGCTTTCGAGACGCTCGGCGGCGAGGCGGGGGCCGTCTTCGAAGCGGTCTCGGCCGGCGGGGGCTCGGTCTTCGACCCGCCGCCGTCTCGGAGCCAGGGGAGGGCGATCAGGCCGACGGACGCCGCGGCGGCGAGCGCCAGGGGGATGGCGACCAGCCGTCGCAGCGGCCGGGTCGGGGGCGGGGGCTCGCGACGGTCGACCTCCACGGTCGGGACGGGCTGGCCGGTGCCGTGGGGGTGGGGGGTGAGGACCTGGAGCGGGGCCTTCGCCGGGGTCATGGCGACCCCTTCCGCCGTCGGTTCGAACGCCCCGGCGTCGCCCAGGGCGTCGCGGAGGGCGTTGTACAGCTCGGCCGCGGACGAGGGGCGGCGGTCGGGCGACTTCTCCAGGCAACGGAGGACCAGGGCCTCGGCGGCGTGGGGGATCCCGGCGTCGGGGGCGACCTCGCGGGGGGGGCGGGGGGGGACGCTGGCGTGCTGGTAGAGCACCTGGCTCCAGTTCCCGCGGAAGGGCAGCTCCCCCGTCAGCAGCTCGTACAGCATCACGCCCAGGGAATAGACGTCGCTGCGGTGGTCGATCGCCGTTCGCGTCTTCGCCTCGACGTCGATGGCGTTCTGCTCCGGGCTCGAATAGGCGGGCGTCCCCAGGAGGCCCTCCGTATGCATGGTGACCGACAGCGCCGCGTCGGCCGCCTGGACGATCTTGGCGATGCCGAAGTCGACCACCTTCACGCCCCGTAGGCCCGTCTCCGGGTCGGTGACGATCATGACGTTCTCGGGCTTGAGGTCGCGGTGGACGATCCCCTTGTTGTGCGCGAAGCCGAGGACGTCGCACATCCCGCGCAGGACCCACAGGATGAACGCCGGGGACGACGGCTCGCCGCGGCGGATCAGCCGCCGCAGGCTCTCGCCCTGGACGAACTCCATCTCGATGTAGGCGGTGTCGCCGACGATCCCCGTGTCGTGGACGGCCACCGCGTTGGGGTGCTTCAGCTTGGCGAGGATCCGGGCCTCCTGCTCGAACCGGGCGCGGATGCGGGGGTCGCCGGCGATCCCCTCGCCGATGACCTTCAGGGCGCGGGGCTCGTCGAGCCGGATGTGCCGGACCAGCCAGACGCTCCCCATCCCCCCCTCGCCGAGCTTGCGCTCGACGCGGTACTTGTCCATCAGGATCGTGCCGGTCGCGACGATCGTGGGCATGGCTGCGGCGGACGACCTCGCGTCCGTGGGCTCGGCGTGCCGGCCGCCGGCGCCGGGTTCGTCGGGCGGGCTCCATCCGGAGACGGCCTGTCGCGTCCGCTCGTCGCCGTCGGTCGGCCGGTGCCTGGGGTCGCCGCCGTCGGCCGGCCGGGTCGTCCCGCCCTCGGCGTCGCCCCCGGGCGTCGGCCCGAACAGCGGGACGGTCCCGTGCTCCTCGGATGCCTGCTCGTCGTTCCGCATGATTCGTCCCCCAGGCCCGATCGATCGCCGGGCGCGGCGTCGCGCCCCCCGCCGGCCCCGCTCAGGGGTTGGACTCTCGGGGCTTGAATTCGTCGTTCTCAATCCGGGCCGACCAGGTGAACTTCCGCTCGGCCGAGGTCCGGCCGTTGAAGAACTGGAAGCCCTCGCCGGGGCGGATCACCTCGGAGGGCTTCAGGCCCTCCTCGCGGCCGTTGATCGTCCCGCGGACCTCCTCGCCCAGGATCGGCTCCCGCACCTTGTCGTCGGCGCGGCGGCGGAAATGGACGACGTACGAGTCCTGCGGGAGCCCGTTCACGAGCACGTTCTTGATGCCGGGCGTGGGGACCATGTACTCCTCCACCCCGACCTGGGCGAACTGGACCTGGAACGGGGGGCGCGGCTCCGGGCGGCCGACGATCCCCCATTCCAAGCGCAGGGCGCGGACCTCGCCGAAGGGGACCTGGAGCGCTTTCACCTCGCCGAGGACCTCGGCCGACTTGCCCGCCGCGAGCGCCAGCTCGGCCGGGACCTCGTCGATCGCGACGGGGGGCTTGCCCGCCGGGTCGACGAGCGTCCGCTTGTAGTGGACCTTCAGGTCCTGGAACGTCTCGTTCCGGAACGTCAGCCGATACGGGGCCGACTTGTCCCGGTGCATGTAGCCGAAGCCGGGGTGGAGCCGGAACTGGTCCATGATGAGCTTCGCCTCCTCGGCGCCGTACCGTCGCTTCATGTATTCGGCGTCGTGGGCGATCTGGATCGTGACCGGCTCGGCGAACGACCTCGGGACGACGGCCAGCGGCACGGCCCCGCGGGGATCGATGCGGCCGCGGTAGAAGGCGGTCGCGACGAGGGGGTAGCCCTCGGCCTTCGTGGCGGCGTCGAGCTGGCGGATGACGTAGGCGTCGTGGGCCGCGTCCGGGGCGCGGCCGACCTCCTTGAGCATCCCGGGGGGCGAGGCCGTCGCGCCGGGCTTCGCGCCGCGGACCTCCAGCTCCGGCGGCGGCGCGGAGAGTCCGACGAACGCCCGGCCGCCGGGGATGCCGGCCTCGCGCTCCTCCTGGATTTCCAGGCCGAGCTTGATCTCGGCCCGCCCGTCCTCGCCGATCCGGACCGTCGTCTCGCCCGAAGGCTCGACGCGGATCCCCAGCGGGGCCCAGGCGGCGAAGCGGTCGGCGGGCGGGACGGCGTTGAGATCCTTCGCCAGCGCGGCGACCTCCTGGAGGAGCCGGGGGGCGGACCGGACGTAGTCCTCGCGGAGCCGGGCCGCGTGGAAGTCAAGGGCGCGGAGCCGCGCCAGGCGGTCCCAGGCCGCGACGCGGGCGTCGCCCCCGGCGCGGTCGGCCAGGGCCTCGGCTCGCCCCATGAGGCGGGCGGCGCGGTCGGCCTTCTGGAAATCCGCCTGGAGGTCCTTCGGCTTCCGGGGCTCGCCCTGGCCGACGCGGGCGCGAGCGGCCCGGTCGTCCTCGCGGCGTTTCCGGGCGGACTCGCCGTACTCGCCGAAGGATCGCAGGGCGGCGTCCACCTCGATCGGACGGGCCCGGACGGCCTCGATCGCCGCGGCGATCGGGTCGGCCGAGCGATCCGGGGCCGGCGAGCCCGCCGCGATCAGGGCGAGCCGACGGTCCAGCTCGGCGAGGCCGACGGCGAGGGCCCAGAACCGCGGGTCGTCGGGCGCGTCGTCGCCGGCCGAATCGGGCGCGACCCGGCGCTTCTCGATGGGGAGCGACTCGGAGATCCCGACGGCGGCCTCCAGGAGACGTCTCCGGGACTCGGCGGGGATCCAGGGGGTCCGCAGGGCGGCGTCGAGGGCGTCCCAGTCGTCGGACCGGGTCGAGTCGAGCATCGACCGTTCGAGCGCGTCGACGGCCGCCGAAGCCTTCTGGGACGCGAGGCCGATCGCGTCGGCGCGGCGATGGGCCTCGTCTCCGACCCCCTCCGCGGCCGGCCGGTGCAACTCGTCGGCGAGGGTGGCGGCGGCGTCCAGAGCGTCGGCCGCCGCCCCGGGGAAGGGTCCGTCGCGACGGGTCGCGACCCGAGAGCGGACGGCCCACTCGGCGAGGTCCGGGAGTCGCGCGGCCACGCGCTCCCAGGCGACCCGGCCGTCGTGGAACGCGCGGCCGAAGCGACGCGCGGGCTCGTACTGGCGGCGCAGGGTCGACGCCCCCTCGACCAGCGCCTTGCCCGCCTCGCCGGACGAGAGGGACGGGTCGAACAGGTCGTCCTGCAACCGCCGGCGCGCCTCGTCCCCCTTCTCGACGCCCGGCTGGACCCAGTCCAGGCCGCGGAGGTCGGCACCCAGGGCGTCCTCGGCGACCGCCCGGGATTCGACCAGCCTGCGGAGCGCCGCGCCCCGGCGCTCGGCGCGGAAGTGGTCGGGGACCTTGAACGCCTCGGCGTAGCCGAGGGCCCAGGCCGGCAGTTGCAGCTCCAGGAAACGCTCGGGGTGGTCGACCGTCGACGCCTCGGCCAGCGCGCGGGGGGGCTCGGGGGCCTTCGGTGCGGGGGCGGCGGGCTTGGCGTCGGCGGCGGCGGGCGCGGCCGGGATGGGGGCGGGCGCGGCGTACAGCTCGTGGTCCTCGGGGCCCGCGCCGGTCAGGAACGTCAGGGCCTCGGTCACGTCGCGCCGGCCGGCCTCCTCGGCGCGGGCCGGCTTGAAGGGGAACGACTCGGCGTGGGCCTCGGCGGCCTTCACCGCCGCCTGGACCGCCTCGCGGGCGGCGACGGCCGAGGCCAGCTCGTGCTCCACGTCGGCCAGCCCCTTCCGCGGGTCGTCGAGCGCGGCCGGGTCGTTCCAGCTCGACCGGAGGAGGCGTTCGGCGCGGAGGAGGAGCCCCTGGTAGGCGCGGAATCGGGCCGGCGACGACCGCCACGGCGAGGAGGCCGCGAGCGCGTCGTGCGCCTTCCACTCCTCCACGACCCGCCGCAGGAGCGCCTCGCGCGGGGGATCGGCCGGCGGGGGGGCGGGCTTGGCCGGGTCGGCGTCCTTGGCCGCGGGCTTCTCTTCCGGCTTCGGCGCGTCCTTGGGGGCGGGGGGCTCGGCCGGCGGGGCGGGGGCGGGGCTCGGCCTGGCGAAGGCCAGGGCGACCGGCCGGCGCGGCTCGCCGACGCGGAGCAGCATCGGGGTCTGGTTCGCGCCGCGGTGCTTCCGGGCCCATCCCGCGACGTGATGGCGGACGAATTGATGGAGCCCTTCGACCGACACGCGGCCGGGGGTCGGCACCTCGTCCCACGCCGCCGAGTCGCCGGCCAGCCCGGCGCGCAGGAAGTGCGCGAAGACCGAGCCGCCGAGGGCGTCCGACGCCCAGCTCTTCTGGGCGGGGCCCGCGGAGGTCAGGACGTAGACGACGTGGCTCCCCGGCTCGATCTTCGCAACCGCCTCCGCCAGCCCGTGATAGGGGCTGGCGGCGTAGACGCCGAGGTCGCGGTCGCTGTCGACCTGGGCGAGGTCCAGCGCCAGCACCACGTCCCGCCGGGCCGCCGCGGCGACCTGCGCGATCAGGTCGGCGAGCTTCGCGTCGCCGATCGGGCGGTCGTGTCCGAGGAGGGGCGCGGAGATGTAGTAGACGACCGGCCCGCCGGGGGCGGCGACGGCCGCCTTCACGTCGTCGACGAAACCGGCCGTGCGGGCCGCGGCGTCGGCCCGGCGGTCGGGTCCCAGGATCGACCGGGCGTCGGCCGCGGTGAACGGGGCGTCGACGCGGCCCAGGCCGTCGCCCAGGAGATGGCGGGCGTCCACGACCAGGCCCTGCGCCTGCTGGCGGATCAGCCAGAACGCCAGCCAGGCCAGCAGGATCGCGGCGGTCGCGAACGCGGCGGCCTCCACGATGGTCGCGGCCCGACGCGGCCTGGACAGTCTGGGACGCACCCCCGTCGCGGTCGCCATGGCTCTCGGCCCCTCCTGCGTCTGCTGTTCGAAATGGCCGAACCCTCGCATGGAAGCGAACGCTTCCGCAACGATACCGTCGCGCGACGGCGGGGCTCAACTTAAAAACGAGGTCCGCGGGCCGCGGATCGCGGTTTCTCCGGCCTTCGAAAAACGACGACGCCCCGGGGATGGCCCGGGGCGTCGCGACGATCGAAGATCGAGGGAGGGAAGTCGCGTCTCAGCGACGGCCGTCCCAGACCTTGGGGGGCGGGATCGCGATCGAGGTCTTCGCCACGGCGTCGTCGAGGAGTTCCGGGGCGGGGGCGAGGTTCAGGGCCGATTCGCCCGGGGCGACCGGGGTCGGGATCGCGGCCGGCGGCGGCGTCGGGATGATCGCGGGGGGCTCCGGCTGCACCGCGTCCAGCTTCGGGGCCTCGACCTCCTCCGGTTCGGTCACCTTGCCGGCGCCGGACTCGTTGGTCTTCTCGCCGCCGGACTGGTTGGAGCCGTCGTTGACCTTGTTGCCGCCGCTCTGCGTCGGGGCGGGCTCGGGCTTCTCGGGGAGGATCTTCACGTATTGCGGGCAGGTCTGGTTGTTGGCGATCTCGTCGAGCTGGCGGAAGGTCATCACGCCGTTGAAGAAGACCATCCCGTAGAGCGGGCCGGGCATGGACGACGTGGCGGGCGGCTGCGGGCAGTTCGGCGGGATCTGCGACCGCGGGTCGACGCCGATCGCGTCGCCGCCGGCGATCGGGCTCAGGCCGATGTAGCGCCAGCCCTTGAGCGTCTTCTTCGTCCCGTTCATGTCGAAGACGGACTCGTAGTAGCCCATCGGGACGTTCGTGGCCGCGACGACGAACTCGGGGAGCTTGGTCGGGTCGGTCGGGGCCGCGGGGATGGCGGCGGGCTCCTGCGGCTTGGGCGGGGCCGGCGGGCCGCCGACGCCGACCAGGTTCCAGCCGTCTTCGAGCGCGACCGCGGGCGGCTTGCGGCCCTTGGGCCGGATCGAGTACTCCTCCGAGAAGTCGGGGAGGTACTGGAGCTTGATGTTGACCATCCGACCGGTCGCGTCCGCGGGCGTGACCAGCAGGTACGGCTTGGGCCTGTAGTACCGGATGCCCAGGTCGTTCTCATCCGGGTTCTTGACGACCGTCACGCTGCTGCAGCCGACGGCCAGGCCGAGCGTCAGGCAGCCGATGAGGAACCGAGTGGTCTTCATGACCGTCTCCTTAATTCGCATCCATGCTTCCGGCTCGGCCACCCGCGATCGGGCCCTTCCGGGCCCCTCGTCGGGATCTGACGGCCTTGTCCGCGACGCCGGTAATATCGGCCGCGCGGGGAATGCGGATTCTCGGAATCCTCGGAATCTTTCCGGATTTTTACGGCCCGAATCCGGGGGCCCGGCTCAATCGCCCTCCAGTTGCATCGCCAGCCCGAGGTCGAGCTGGCACAGGCGGCGATGGATCACGGCGGCGCGGGCCTCGTCGCGTGACCTCAGGCAGCGATAGAGGCCGGAGAAGACCCGGGCGCAGAGGCCGGGCTCCTCCCACTGGTCGAGCTTCTGGTCGTCGATGCGGGCGGCGAGGCTCTCCAGCACCGGCAGGGCCAGGGCGTCGCGGCCGAGGGCGATGCACAACTCGGCCTGCTGCAACTCCCGGATGAAGCGCTCACGACCGCTGCCGGCCTGACGAACGGCTCGCGCGACGATCGACAGCGCCTCGACGGCCTCGCCCCGGCGGGCGTGCTCCTGGGCGACCTCCCAGGGGTCGGGCGTGCGGGGGGGGGCCGATCCCTGTTCGTCGGGGTCGGAGACGGGCGGGGGCTCGGGCGGGGCGGGGGCGAAGCGGGAGAAGTCGACGGCCGGGGCCGCGGCGCCTCCGATCAGCCCCTCCTCCTCCAGCCAGCCGCGCGTGGCCGGCGAGAGGCAGGGGGTGCCGTCGCGGAACTGGGCCTCCAACCAGGCCGCATGGTCCCCCAGGCAGGCCCGGAGGAAGGCCGCGCAGGCGCGCCGGGCGTCGTCGTGCCCGGAGGAGGCCAGGGCGAGCGCCGAATAGCGGTGGAGGTCGAGCCAGCCCCGGCCTTCGGGCCGGCCCAGCGCGCGTTCGGCCTCGTCGAGGACGTCGGCCCAGTTCTCCTCGCGCGAGCCCAGGAACAGGCGCTCGCGGACCTCGCTGGCCGGCGCGAGGAGGTTGGACGGCTCCAGGCCGTCCGGCCGATACAACGCCGCCACGGCCAGGGCCCGCAGCACGAGGTAAGGCGTGGGGTCGGCCGGATCCTGGCCGCGGAGGAAGTGGGCGGCCTCCGCGACCTGTTCGAACGCGTCCTCGGACGTCGTGGGGGCACCGGCGACCCGTCGCCGGGCGGGGGCGGGGCGACGGGCGGGCTCGGGGCGCGACGGCTCTTCTTCCGTCTCGGCCTCGGCCGCGGGGGATTCTCTCCAGCCGTCGGCTTCCGGTTCGGGCTCCGGTTCCGGCTCGGGGTCGGGCGGCGGTGAATCGTCGGGCTTCTTGGCGAGCGCCTGCTGGACGAACTTCTTGAGCGCCGCGACCGCCGTCTCCAGCTTGCTCAGGCGAGGGCGGTTGGGGCCCTTCCAGCGCGAGCGGACCCCCTCGTTGATCTTCTCGACGACGTCGACGATCTCCTCGCAGGTGGCCAGGAGGTCGACGTAGAAGGGGCGGGCGGTCGCCTTGGCGGCCTCCTCGAACTGCTCGCCGGTCAGGCGGCCTTCCAGCGCCTCGGCGCGCTGGTCCTCGCTTTCGAACTGCCGGTTGGCGAGCAGGTCGGTCTGGCGCGACTGCTCGTAGTCCTGGAACGTGTAGGTGTAGTCGGGGGCGCCCGGGACGTGGGTGACGACGATCCGCCGTGCCAGCAGCGGGAAGACCCGGTCGTGGTCGATGAAGTCGTAGACCGCCTCGCGCAGCTCCAGGTCGCCGGACTCGGGGTGGAGCACGTCCCAGTAGGATTCTTGCAGGCCCAGGATCAGCCGGAGGCCGTCGCGGAGGCCGACGGCCCCGTGGAGGTGGGCGGCCGACTCCGCGACCCACGCGGCGATCTGGAGGTCCTTGGTCCGGGTCTCCAGCAGGAGGGAGCCCGCCTTGAAGAGCGCGGGCCAGTCGGAGACCTTCTTCTCGCGCTTCCAGACGTCCTCGGAGCCGGCGTCCTCGTCGGCGCGGCGGTGCTCCTCCAACTCGGCGTACTCGTCTTCCCATCGGAGGTATTCGCCGACCGGGGCGGCTTCGGAGATCGGGGCGACGAGCGCGTCGACCTCGATGACGGCGGGCTGGCTCATGGGAGATCCCCGGTCGCGACGAACCTTCGGAATGCGCCGCGAGGCGGCGGCGAGTTCGAAGTGTATCGCGACCGGGCGCGGACGCAAGCAGCGGGGTCAGCCCTGCGGCGAGACGTACTGCGGCGCGGGATACGCCTGGCCGGTCGGCTGGGGTCCGCACGGGACCGGCGCGGCGCAGTTGCCTTGCGGCATGGCGCAGTTCCCCTGGGGCATCGGGCAGAAGCCCTGCGGATAATAGCACGCGCACGGGGCCGGGCCCTGGGCGGAGGCTTGCGGCGAGGCCGAGGCGGGCGTCAACACCGGCCGGGGCGCCTGGATCGGCTGGGGCGTGAAGGGCAGGCCCTGGTAGAGGGGCGTCGGGGCCGGTGCCTGCGGGGCCGCGTAGGTCTGCGGAGCCCCGTAAACGGCCTGCGGAGTGGCCTTGCTCGCGACCACCCCCTGCGCCCTCGCGGAAGCGCTCAGGCCGAGGGCGAGGACGGCGAGGCCGACGTATCGGACGAGTCGGGGACGGCGAGACATGGGCGTCTCCGGTGGCGTTCGGGCGGGCGATCGGTCAAGTCGGTTCGGTGTAGTATAACCCACCGATTTCGAATCGTGCGATCAGGAACGTGCGTCTCGCGCCAGGAGCGACGCCCAGGCCCCGGGGCTGACGCGGGAGTAGAAGCGGCCGTCCGTCCGGACGACTTCCAGCGGGCAGTGGTAGACGTCGGAGAGCAGGTCCGACCGCAGCACGGCCTCGGGCTCGCCCTGGGCGGCGACCCGGCCGTCTTGCAGGACGACGACGTGCGAGACGGCCGGCGGCAGCTCCTCCAGGTGATGCGTGATGAGGACGACGGTCGGCGGGTCGGGCTCGGCGTGGAGCGACTGGATCGTCGCCAGCACCTGCTCGCGGGCCAGCAGGTCGAGCCCGGACGTCGGCTCGTCGAGCAAGAGGAGCCGAGGCTTGCGGACCATCGCGCGGGCCATCAGGCAGCGGATCCGCTCGCCGCTGCTGAGGTTCTGGTAGGGGGTGCGGAGCGCCGCGCGGAGGCCGACCGTCTCCAGCAGGCGCAGGGCCTCGCGGCGGACCTCCTCGTCGATCTCGCGATAGAGGCCGACGGTCCCGAACGCCCCGGTGGTCGCGACGTCGAGCGCCGCCATGTCGGCGTCGGGCTCGGCCAGGCCCGTGGGCTGGACCAGGCGGAGCGACTCGCGCAGTTCGTGGATGTTGACCTCGCCGAACCGCTCGCCGAGGACCTCCACCTCCCCCTCGGTCGGCCAGAGGTAGCCCGAGATCACCCGCGTCAGCGTGCTCTTGCCGCTCCCGTTCGGCCCCAGCACCGCCACGCACGCGCCCGCGGGGACGGACCAGTCCACATCCTTCAGGATCCAGCGTCCGGCTCGGTAGACGCCGACGTTCTCGACATGGATGGCGCGACTCGGGGCGGGGGTGGGGGGCATGGGCGGGGCTCGATCGGCGACGGCGGGGTGGAAACGCAAGCCCGCGCGCCGGGAGCCGGCGCGCGGGCTTTCATTCTACAAGATCGGGCCGATCGGCGGCCGGTCAACCCGAGCGACCTCCGCCCAGATGGTGCCGGTAGCTCGTTTGGAGCAAGGCCATCGGGTGCGGGTCAGGCTCCGGATACTCGATCGATTCGGGTCCATCGGCTCCGACCGGGATCCCGATGGACCGGAGCCAGTCGCGCAACCAGGCGAAACAATCGGACGGCATGGAGGTCAAGACGGCGTCCGCGAAGGTTGCGCCGCGGACGCCGAACTGACCCTCGGTATCGAAGCAGATGAGCGGGGCACCGGAAATCGGTGCCCCGGAGGGGCCTCGCCAGTAGCCATAACACTCACCGTCCTCGGCCTCGGCGATGAAGGCGATCATGCCGCAGACGTCGGCGATGGCGCGGACGTTCGTCATGATCTCGCGATTGCGACGATCCTCCGGGGAGAGGTAGCTCGTGTCGAGCCAGGGCGCCCAATCGGCGTGCCAGTTCAGTCGCAGCCCCGTCCGTTCGGCCAGTTCATCGAGATGACCCAGGAGGATCTTCACGTCGCCGGGGATCGGCTCGCCGGCCAGGCGATTTCGGGAGAACGCTTCTTCGATCTCGATGTTCGTCGCCATCGGGCCCCTTCTCAGAACGCCGACCCCTCGGGGCGGCCGTCGCATCGCGGGCGGGCGGCCGACCATCGGCCGCGTCCCGGCCCTCGATCGGTCAACCGCCCGGCGACGCGGATTCGAGCTCAGAACGTCGGCAGGTCGACGCGGCTGCCGCCGTTCATGGCGGATTCGTGGGCGCAGAGGCCGACCATCGTCCAGTTGGCGGAGGTCTCGGCGTCGGGGAGGGCGGGCTTCTCGCCCTTCACGGCGCTGAGGAAGGCGTGGACCAGGTGGGGGTGGCTGCCGCCGTGGCCGCCGCCCTGGAGGAACGACAGGTGGTCGGCGTCCTGGATCGCGGCCGGCTGGGTGAAGCGGCGGATCCCCTCGGGGAGCAGGTGGGCGTAGTCGGGGACCTTCACCCGCTGGGGGATCTGGGCCTCGGTGAGCGGGGCCTGCTCGGTGCTCTTGGTGTGGATGACCGGGTCCTCGCCCTCGACCTGCTGCCACTCGAAGCTCTTGCGGCTGCCGGTGGCGTCGAAGCTCTCGCGATACTGGCGGGCGGTGTCGAAGAGGCTGCGGGTGACCTCGGCGACGACGTCGGAGTCCTTGATGGTGAAGGTGGCCGTCTCGATGGCGAACGGGCTGTTGTACTTGGCGACCAGGTCCTCGCGGATCCGGCCCGAGCCGTGGCAGACGACGCTCTCGGCGTGCTTGCCCAGCAGGGCGAGGCACGGGCTGACGCAGTGGGTGGCGTACCACATCGGGGGGAGGCCCGGCCAGTACTCGGGCCAGCCGTCCATGTCCTGCTGGTGGCTGCCGCGGAGGAACTGGAGCCGGCCCAGCTCGCCCTTCTTGTAGAGTTCCTGGACGAACAGGTACTCGCGGCTGTAGACCACGGTCTCCATCATCATGTAGACCTTGCCGCTGGACCGCTGGGCCTCGACGACCTTCTTGCAGTCCTCGACGCTGGTGGCCATCGGCACCGTGCAGGCGACGTGCTTGCCGGCGTTCAGGGCCTCGATCGACATCCAGGCGTGGTCGGGGATCGGCGAGTTGATGTGGACGGCGTCGATCTCGGGATCCTTCAGCAGCTCCCGATAGTCCCGGTAGCGGGCCTTGATGCCGTAGCGCTCGCCGCACTCGTCGAGGCCCTTCTGGTCGCGACGGCAGACGGCGTACATCTCGGCGCCGGGGTAGTTCTGGTAGATCGGGATGAACTCGGCCCCGAAGCCGAGGCCGATGATCGCCACGCGGATGGGCTTGTCGGTCGCCATCGTCTCATGATCCCCTGGTTGTCGTCGCCTTCGACCCTGTCGCGAATGGACTCCGAGCGGAGTAAGGTGCAGGATAGTGGGGCCCGGAGTCGAAGGCAAGCAAGCCACAGAGGATCGATCGAGATGCCCGAGTTCTCGCCCTCCCGCCCCGTCCGCGTCGGATTCATCGGCGTCGGCGCCGTCACGGCCTACCACCACCTGCCGGGCCTTCGCCTGGATCCCCGCGCCGAGCTGGTCGCCATCTGCGACGCCGACCCCGCGCTGCTGGCGAAGCGGCAGGCCGAGTGGGGCGTCGACCACGCCACGACCGACGCCCTGGCCCTGTGCGCCGACGACCGGGTCGACGCGATCGTCATCGCCACCCCCAACGACACCCACCGGCCGATCGCCGTCGCCGCCGCCGAGGCCGGCAAGCACGTCATGGCCGAGAAGCCCCTGGGCCTGAACGCGGCCGAGGTCGGCGACATGTACGAGGCCGCCCGCGACGCCTCGGTCGTCCACATGACGGCCTTCACCTACCGCTTCGCCCCGGCCATGCGGTACATCCGCAGCCTGGTGAAGTCCGGCGGTCTCGGCGAGCCCCGCCACTTCCGCTCGCAACGGTTCCTGGACTGGGCCGAGACGAGTTGGGGATGGCGGCAGTACAAGGCCCGCGCCGGGGCCGGCGACCTGTTCGACATGACCATCCACCGCATCGACTTCGCCATCGACCTGATGGGCCCCATCGCCCGGGTCTGCGGGGCCACCGCCCGCTTCGCCCCCCGCGACAGGACGGCCGACGGCCAGCCGTGCAAGCCGTCCGAGGTCGACGACTGGTCGGCCCTGATCGGCGAGTTCCAGTCCGGCGCGACGGGCGTCTGGGAGGGGACCACGCTGGCCAAGGGCTACCACCGCGACGGCTTCGGCCACGAGTGGGCCGAGATCAACGGCTCGGAGGGCTCGGCCGTCTACCGCCTCCACGAGCCGAACGTCGTCCTCCTGGGCAAGACCGGCAAGGACCTGGCCCCCGTCGAGGTCCCGGCCGAGTTCCTCAAGCCGGCCGGCAGCCCCCGCGACCCCTCCCAGGGCGCCCCGGCGACGGTCTTCCGCTACGACCTGATGTGGGAGTTCATCTCGGCCATCGTCGAGGGCCGCCCCGCCGTGCCGAGCTTCCACGACGGCCTCAACGCCCAGATCGTCGCCGACTCCGTCCTCGACTCCCACCGCCGCCGCGCCTGGGTCGATACGCCCCTGGCCCCGGAATGAGAGGCTGATCCCGATGATGAAGAGTCTCCGTCGATCGGCCGCCTCGATCCTCGTGACGCTGCTCGTCGGCCTCCCGGCGACCCGGGCTTCCGACGACGGCGCGGTGCCGTGGAAGGCCGGCGCGGCCACGGTCAAGATCACGCCCGAGCGGCCCCTGATCCTGCTCGGCTACACCGACCGCAACGGGCCGTTCGATGGGGTCTCCGACGACATCTCCGCCCGCGCGCTGGCCCTGGAAGACGCCCAGGGCCGGCGCGGGGTGATCGTCGCGGCCGACCTCGTCGGCTTCCAGGCCGCGATCGTCACCGACGTCGTCGCCGGCCGGATCGCCGAGCGGACGGGCGTGCCCCGCGATCGGCTGATCTTCAACGCCTCGCACACCCACACCGGGCCGGTCGTCAGCCTCGACCCGAACACGACGCTCAACGTCGCCCACCCGGCCATGACGCTCGAGGTGGCCGAGGCGACCATCACCTACACTCGCCGCCTCCAGGACCAGCTCGTCGACCTGGTCGGGCGGGCCGTCGCCGACCTGCGCCCGGCGCGGCTCTCCTGGGCGACCGGCCGGACGAACGTCCCGACGAGCCGCCGGCTCCCGAAGCCGGAGGGGGTCGTCATGCTGCCCAATCCGAACGCCCCGGTGGACGACGCGGTCCCCGTCCTGCGGGTGGACTCGCCGGAGGGGGAGCCTCGGGCCGTGGTCTTCGGCTGCTCCTGCCACGCCGTCGCCGCGGGCGGCCAGAACGCCATCAGCGCCGACTACCCGGGGTACGCCCGCGCGGTGATCGAGGCGCATCGGCCGGGGGCGACGGCCCTGTTCCTGGCCGGCTGCGGCGGCGACGCCAACCCGGAGCCGCGCGGCACGATCGAGCAGGCCCGCACGCACGGCGAGGCGCTGGGCCGCGAGGTCTGCCGGGTGCTCGACGGCCCGCTCGCGCCCGTCGCCGGGCCGCTCCGGGTCGCTTCCGCGCAGGTCGACCTGCCGCTCCAGGTGCTGTCTCGCGAGCAGATCCAGGGATACCTGAATCGTCCCAACTTCCAGGCGTGGCAGGCCCGGCACATGCTGGAAGTGCTGGACGCGGGGGGTCGGCTGCCGTCCCATTACGCGGCGCCCGTGGCGGTCTGGCGGTTCGGCGACGACCTGACGCTGGCGGCCCTGCCGGGCGAGCCGGTCGCCGGGTACGCGACGCTGTTGCGCGAGGCGCTCGGCCCCGATCGGCTCTGGGTCTCCGGCTACAACAACGACTGCTTCGGCTACCTTCCGACGGCGAAGGTCGTCGCCGAGGGGGGCCACGAGGCGATCGGCGTGACGCTCTGGGCGTGGAGCCGGGGCCTGGGCCCGATGGTCGGCTTCTTCGAGCCCCGGGTCCAGGACGTCGTCGTCGACGCCGTCCGCCGCCTGGCGGCCGAGGCCGAAGGGCGGCGATGAGGATGGAGCGCGGGAGAAACCTCGGCCTCGGGGACGCCCGGCGACGTAGAACCTCCGGAGGACCCTCGCCGTGGCCGACAAGCCCCGCATCCTGATGTGCCCGCCGGACTATTTCGGCATCGAGTACGAGATCAACCCGTGGATGAGCGTCGCCCACGGGGCCGACGCCGCTCGGGCCTCGGCCCAGTGGTCGGCGCTGAAGGGGACGCTCGTCGACCTGGGGGTGGACGTCGACCTGCTGATGCCCGCGCCGGGGCTGCCGGACCTGGTCTTCACGGCGAACGCGGGGCTGGTCTACCGCAACCTGTTCATCCCGTCGCGGTTCCGGTTCGGCGTCCGCCAGGGGGAGACGCCCCACTTCGAAGCCTGGGCGCGGTCGCGGGGGCTGGAGGTCGTGGAGCCCCCCGAGGGGATGAACTTCGAAGGGGCCGGCGACGCCCTGTTCTGCGGCGAGGCCCTCTTCGCCGGCTATCGCTTCCGCAGCGACGTCCGGAGCCACCAGTGGGTCGGCGAGCGGCTGGGGGTCGAGGTGCTGCCGATGGAGCTGGTCGACCCGCGCTACTACCACCTCGACACCTGCTTCTGCCCCCTCGCACCCGACGCCGCCATCTACTACCCCGGGGCGTTCGACGAGTACGGCCGCGCCGTGATCCGCGAGCGGATCCCCACGCGGATCGAGGTCCGGCCCGAGGAGGCCCAGGGCTTCAGCTGCAACGCCGTGGTCGTCGGCCGCACGGTGATCCTGAACCGAGGCGCCCCGAAGCTCGCCGAAGACCTCCGGGCGCTGGGCTATGCGACGCGCCCGCTGGACCTCTCCGAGTTCATCAAGTCGGGCGGGTCGGCCAAGTGCCTGACGCTCCGCGTCGACGGCGAGGAGGCCGCGGCGTGGAAGGCCGAGGCGGGCCCCGCACTTGACGCCCGTCGGGG
>MKTT01000109.1:150076-186989 GCA_001898385.1 Planctomycetales bacterium 71-10 | reverse complement strand
CTGGAATGCTCGGGCAACGGCCGGGTCTTCCTCGAACCGCCGCAGGTCGGCATCCGCTGGGAACTGGGGGCCGTCGGCACGGCCGAGTGGAAGGGCGTACCGCTCGCCGCCGTGCTGGAGCGGGCGGGCGTCAAGCCGAACGCCGTCGAGGTGATCCTCGAAGGGGCCGACAAGGGCGAGTTCAAGGAGCCCAACCCGAGGACGCCCGGAGTCATCCCCTACGCCCGCAGCCTGCCCCTGGCCAAGGCGAAGGCCCCCGAGGTCCTGCTCGCCTACGAGATGAACGGCGAGCCGCTCCCGCCCCGGCACGGCCATCCCGTGCGTGCGGTCGTGGCGGGCTGGTACGGCATGGCGTCGGTGAAGTGGCTGAAGCGGATCGTCGTCACCGACCGCACCTTCGACGGCTACTTCCAGACGTTCATGTACACGACCTGGGACAGTCGGCATGGGCTGCCGACGATCGTCCCCGTCACCGAGATCCAGGTCAAGGCCCAGGTCGCCCGCCCGGCCCCCTATGAGGTCGTCCCGAAGGGGGAGCCCTACCGCATCTACGGGGCGGCCTGGGCCGGGGGGTCGGACGTGGCGAAGGTCGAGGTCAGCACGGACGGCGGCCAGTCCTGGACCGTGGCGAAGCTGATCGGCGAGCCCGTGACGTACGCCTGGCGGTTCTGGGAGCACGAGTGGCGGACACCCGAGCGTGCCGGACCGCACGTCATCATGGCGAGGGCGACGGATTCTCGGGGCCGGGTGCAACCGATGGAACGTGACCACGACCGGCGGGACGCCGTGATCAGCCACGTCCTGCCGATCGAGATCGAGGTCCGCTGACCGGGTATATTCGGGGCGGGGTGACGGCCCTCGCTTGCAAGAAAGCATATCCAGTCTTCCTGGAGGAGACGGCCCAGTTGTTCGACGTGATCTCGATCTCGGCAGGGATGAGGGGCCTCCAGGTCCTCATCGCCGACGACGACTACATCCGGGCCGTGGACGCCAAGCTCGTCCCGATTGCCAAGGACAAGGACTGACCCTCATGGCCGAGATCCTGCACGTCACGGCACGGGACAAATGGGAGCAGGCCGTCGCCGAGGGCCAGTACCGGGGCGATACGCTGGCGACCGAGGGCTTCACCCATTGCTGCCTGTCGGGCCAGTTGTCCGGGGTCGTCTCCCGGTACTTCCGGGGGCAGACCGAACTGGTTGTCCTACGCATCGCCCCGGACAGATTGAAGCCGCCGTTGAGTTGGGAGAATCCTCCCGGATCTGATGACGTCTTCCCGCATGTTTACGGGCCGATCAACCTCGATGCGGTGGTTGAAGTGGTGCCGCTCGAAGACGTGCTCGGGAGGTAGACGGGAGGTGTGACGGGGCGAAGCCGGGCGTGCCTCGGCTCTCGCTGCCACAGCCACCGCCACGGAGGGGGCGTAGGACGATTGGTTGCCCTCAGGTTCAGGCCGGTTGTCCCTTTTTCTCGGGCTCAGGCCGCCATCCTGAACCGCCCGGAGTCCGCATCCAGCACCGGCCGGATGAACTCTGGCTGTCTCAGGTCGATGATCCACTCGGGCAAGGGGTCATCTTGAAGGTCGCTTTGGATAAAGAAACTCTTGTCACAATAAAGATCCTCCTCCCCCTCTTTATCTTGAAGAGCTACGACCGCAAGCTCACGGACTCCGACCTCCTTCTCCTGATCACCTGCAACCACAGCCGTACCCAGGCCCAGCTTCTCGTTGGCCAACATCTCCATCAACGCCTCGGACAACCGCCACCTGGCCGCCTGGCCCTTGCCCGTCGGGCTGAGTGCAGCAGGGACGTAATGCCGGTCCTCCCAGTCGATGAGCCCCAGGGTGGACAACTGGTCCCGCAACGCCGTGTACCGCCTGGGGCACCAGGGACGCTCGACGTCGCCATTGTCATGGAGGATCTCCCAGTTCTCCCGGATGCGGGCGGTGGGCATCGAACCGTCGGCGTTCATGTCGTTCGTGCAGGCTTCCAGGACGAGCAGCAGGGCGGCCATGTCCTCGGCGGTGGCGACCTCCCGGCCCGTTGTCTTCAGCGGCGAGACAACCAAGGTCTTTGCGACGGCCAGGTAGGCGTCCCACTGGTCAAGATCGGCCTGCTTGACGACGCATCCCGTCTGCGACCCACGGGCCTTGGCTGGCTCGACTACGGGCCTGGCCGAGACAACCGGCTCGTCCTCGTACTCCAGATAGAGACGGCTGATCTCCCGACTGTCGAGGACCGTCGTCGCCTTGAATTCGTCGAACCGAGACAATAACTCACGAGGCAGCTTGGCGAACTGCCCCGAGATCAGGTCCTCCATCTGGCCGTCTCGTGCCCAAGTGATCCGGGGCGGGTGGCCCTTGATCTCGACCCCCTCGACGACCAGATCCGGGTTCTGCTCCTGCCACTTCCGGTGGACGACCTTGAGCACCCGATCGAGCATCTTGGCCAGCCCGTGGAGCCGCTCGTCGCCGAAGCCCCGCTTGTCGAATAGGACGTAGCCGTGGACGCCCTTGCCGTTCGTCGAGGGCTCGAAGTACAGGCCGGGGAAGATGGTGCCCTTCAGATATTGGGCGAACGCCAGGGCGGCAGCCAGCGTTCCGAACTTGTGGTTGTCGATGTCGATGTTCAGCAGGGCGTACGGCGTCCTGGTCCTGCCGTCGGCCCAGAAGTAGTACGTGCCCTTGCCCTGGAAGTGGTCAGTCATCTGGGCGTTGGTCAGCCCCCGGATGAACCCCTTGCGGTTGTAGTCGGCGATCAGGGCGGCGTTGGTCGGCCTGCGGTAGCCGAAGGCGTCCTTGGAGCCGTGGCCGTAGGGGCTGATGAGCTTTCTCAGGAAAGTGCAGGTGGGGCTTCGAGGTTTCTGCGTCATGGCACCCTATATAAGCGTGGCGAGAGCGATTTCGTCATGGCGGGTCAGGCCCAGGGATCTCCTTTCGGGGAGCCCTGGGCCTGGTCTTTGAACTGGACTACATGCAGACCTCCTCGACGGGGGTCGTCAACGAAAGGCTGCGTCTGGCCTCAATGCCTCGCATCGGACGGTTTCGCCCGGCAGCACTCGCAGACCGGCTCGACGTCCACGATCAGCAGCCGCTCGGCCGTGTAGTGATCCTCGACCCCCGGCATCGGCTCGGGCTTGACGAACTTGAGCCGGGTACGAGGCGATGTGGCCATCGTCTCGCCGGACTTGATCCTGGCCCCGCTATCCGCCATGTAGTCGCAGACGTGCCGCAGGAGGCGGCCGGCGTCCTCGGCCAGGAATCCGGGCACGTCTCGGATCTCCAACTCGGGCAGGCCGAGCGAATCCATGCCGTGCGTGTGGAGCCAGCCCGAGTCCGTGACCCAGTGGATTCGGACCCGCTCCCTCGTGGCCGATGATCTCATTACAGGGGGGCCGCTGTCGCCGCTCTTTGCCAGGAGACGCCCAGACCAGTCTCCCGTGTCCTCGGAGCCCGGAAGCTCGCCCCCGGCGTAGTCCTCGTACGTATCGGCCTCCTGGATCTGGTCCAGCTTGTCCCCGCAGAGGGAGATGAGGTCGTCCAGGTAATCGACCGCAGCGGCCTTCGCCTCGGCGAACGACGGGTATTCACCCGACCCGTGGTTCGCCCTGGCGATCCTGGTGTCCCCGAGCCACTGGTGGACGTTGTACGAGTAGCCGCCGGTCTCGGTCTTGACCTCGGGCCAGTCCCCCGCCCAGATCGCCGGTATGCGGTAATCCCCCTCGCACTCGCACGAGGCCCCCTGGCCGCAGCACAAGCAACATTGTCGGGCGGCACAGTCGTTGAGGTGGACGTTTCCGGGCGGCACGCCGCAGTCAGGGCAGGCGTTGGAACTGATTGTAGTCGCTTTCATGTGTCTTCCTTCGTGTTAGGGACACAAGGAAGCTAGGCTGGAAATCTCGGTTTGCAAGGCTTCGTCTCGATTCTCACAGAACAGTCCCACCGGACTTGAAAAGCACCGACCTAATTTCACTTGCCGCCACAACGGAGCCTCGCTCTCACCGCCTCGATGTGGCCCTCCTCGTCCTCACCGGGCGGCGACCAACGGACGATCTCGTCCTGGTAACGGCCGTGAAAGGGACACCTGTCGTTCGGGCACATTCCCGAACGAGGATCGAGGTCCAGGTCGCACCGGCAGCACTGGGCACCCTCGTACAGCAACTCCTCGCCGTCGTCGTACTCGTCATCGATCATGAGGACGCCTCGCTCGTTGCCTGTCTTTTGAGTCTAAAGACTCACTTCACCTTCGAAGCCTTACTGGGCTTGTAGTCCTTCTTCTTCCAGAACTCGTGCCTCTTCAGCACGTCGTCCAATTCCCTCTTGAACCGCCGCCGCTCATCCCGGTCGGGGAAGAGGTTGTCGAGCATCTCCGGCTCCGTCGCCAGATACGCCAGCGGCTTGGCGACGTCGCTGATCGGCCCCGCCCAGTCGTCGGAGGAGTAGCGGATGCCGTCCTTGGCCCGATGCCCCTGGGCCTGGCGGATCAGGTCCCACCAGTACCCCGGCGTCCTCCACCACCAAGTCGCCCCGTGGGCCAGGCTCGCAGCACCGGCGCTGGGCTCCTTGTCCATCCCATCGACCGAGAATGTGTCGAGAGGGTTCGACTCGTCGTTGTCCTTCTTGATGGGCTTCATCACGCCCGCCTGCGGGTCCGTGACCCACCGGATGCTCCTCGACTGCGTAAGCAGCGTGTTGCGGTCCGGGATCGGCCCCTTCGTCCTCATGATCCGGGCGTCGGTCGGGTCGTTCGCCGGGTCGAGCGGGTTGCCCGCCAGCAGGCCGTCTCGGGCGTACCGGGAGCCGCCGTCCTCATCGCCCCCTACGTCCTTCTTGGGGCTCGACTTCACGTAGTTGTTGGCGACGTAGCTGACCCATACGTCCCAGAGTTTGATCGTGTTGAAGCCGTCCTTCTCCAGGGCCTTGAGGACGTCCATGTACGCCTTCACGCTTCCTTTGAATCGTTCGGTCCGGTTGCCCCACGTCCGCATCTGCCGGGCATCGACGACGCCGGATGGCCGGGGACCGGGGAGCCCCGGCTTGGTGCTGAACTTCCTGGGGTCGAGGGCGTTGTACAGGTCGAGGTCCCGCTTCGACGTCGGCGACCGCATGTAAAGGCCGTTGAGGTGGTCTGGCTGGAACACGTTGTTCTTCGAGCGAGGCTGTCCCCGGTCCAGGTAGTATTGGCTGTAAAGATTAACGTTGTGCATGTCGATGCAGCCCATCTCGCCGAAGATCAACTGCACGCAGAAGCCCGCCTTCGCCTGGGCGAGCCCCTTGACGTTCGCCAGCAGGTACTCGAACACGGCGATGGTGTCCTTCTTCGCCACGAGGTTCGTCACCGAGCCGTAGATGGCCTCACGGCGGTTCCAGACGTCGGTCACGCCGTCGTACTTGAACCCGAAGATTTGCCCGCCGACTCCGTAGCCCTGGCGGTAGACCTTTCCCGCCTTGCTCGTCACCCGCAGGTTCGGGTGGGACCCGGCCGCCTGTCTGGCCATCATCTCGGTCAGTTTGGCTTCCAGTTCGCCTGGGGCCATCGGCCTGTCCTTGAAGTGCGTCATCAAGACGGACATGAGCAAAGGAAAGGTCTGCATGACCTGCATGAAGTCGGCCCGGATCGTCAGGAGGACGAAGATGATCGCCGAGGCCATGTTCTCGGGGCTGGCCTGGGCGAAGGCGGCGATGTAGGGCTGGTCCCGGACGAAGTGACTCAGCATCTTGGGCACGTCCTGGGCGTTCATGCCCTGAATTCGCTCCAGGCTGTCCAGGGGCACAAGGTAGTTCTGGTCCGGGCCTCGGATGATGCGGGGACCGTCGGCTTGCGGGGCGGGGAGGGCCTTGTCGAGGTGGCGGCCGGGGAAGCGAAGGGGGAAGTCCCGCTGGCTCGGCTCCAGGGTGATCGGCCCGCCATTGGCCTCGAAGAACTCGACCACCAGGCGATGGAGGGCGAGCATCCCTTTGAGTACGGGGTCGTCGATCCAGCCAGCCTCTTCCAGCCACTCCTTGAACGTCATGGAGTTATTTAGGGGTGCGGCATCGATTCTCCTTCGCCGCCCACCAGATCAGTCGAGATCATGAATGTGCTGCTCGTCCGGGTCGGGGACCTGCGGAAGCGGCCCTCCAGTCGAGCGTGTCCGGGGAGGACTGCTTGTTCCGACCAGAACGGGGAAGACAGGTGGCACGGGACCCGCCCTGAGACATCGCCGAGGTTTGCTATTTGGATAAAATCCGTGAGGCCGAGGATGACGAGATGTTACTGGTTTTTCAGGCAGAGACCAGGGAGCGAAAGATGAACATTTTGCGACAGGCCGGGCGAAAACCGGGAACGGCGAACGGTAAGAAAATGGCGGTGCTAAAGCGGTGATGAGTAGGGGGCGGGCGAGCCCAACCTGGGCGAGACAGTGAATAGTAAGTCCATTGTTAGTTCCTTGACGCCCAAGGCGCTACGCCTCCCGCAGTTGGTCGGGGACGTAATTTGATGACCAAGGTTCGTCGGCCAGCGTCAACAGGTCCAAGCCGAGCCTGACGAGAGTCTCCTGGTAAGCGTCGATCAAGCCCCGCTCTCGGCTGGGCGAAAGACGTCGCCCATCCCCTCGCACAGCAGGGCGCTGTAACTCTCGCCTCCCGAGCGTCACGGCTCCAGCCCCTCCTCGACCCCGACGAGACGCAGCCCGTACCGTCCCTCCCGAGCCAGCACCACCATCAACTCCCCAGGAACCTCGAAGACCGGGACCTCGCCGCCCCCTTCGACCGAGACGAAGATTGCCCCCTCGCCTGCGGCCTCGGACCGCCTGACCCGGCTGCCGTCCGGGACCTCGATCATGTAGACCTTGCCGTCGTGATGGTGCCTGACGAGCACGTCGTTCTCCCTTCAGGGCAGGGTGCCAAGACTCTTGATTCGATGACGAACGGAGAGGGGCGAGCCTCTCGGCCCGCCCCCTCATCGCTCAAGCCTGCCTGAATTCCCGGAACCCATCGGCGAGAGCCCTCTTGAGGCGTTTGGCATTCTTGATCGCCTCTACGCTCTCGACGTCGCCCGTCTCCAGCGCTTCGACGAATCCTCGGTCGTGATTCCCGAGCGATTCCCTCCAGGTCGCCCAGTCGGCCATCAGGTCGCTCTCGTCCTGGCCATCACCAACTGCCCCGCTGAGTTGCCACTCCTCACGGTTGGAGCGTACCTTTACGCCGTTCCTCTTGTTGTGGATGCTGTCGGCGTGGCTCCTGTCCCCCATCACGCCGATCGGCTGGAAGCGGGCACCCTGGAGCGATGTCCTGACCGCCCGATCGGCAATCGCCCAGATCCCGATCTCCTGGGGTTCGAGGCCACGGAGCCGTAGCGACCGCCAGGCCCTCCAACTGAAAATCTCCATGTCGGTGATCATGTCGTCCCAGCACGCTTTCGGCCGCCTCGCCCGCTTCAGGGCCTTCCAGCCGAGCGCCCGGACCAAGCCCCGCATCTCCCGCTCCCATCGGGCGTGCTCGTGATCCCAGTCCAGCTTGGTCGTCTCGTCGGCCATCGGCATCTCCTGTCAGGCGAGTTGTCCACGCCTGGCAGGGTGCAGTTCCTCAATGGTCAGACGGCGACGAAGGAAGGCCCCTGATTGTCCAGGGGCCTTGCGGTTCAATAATCATCCGGGATCAGTAGTGTCGAGCAGGCACGCCGCCCGTCGTCGCCCTTGGCCTCGCTGATGATCCAGAGGCGGTCCCCGGTGGCCAGGGTGTACGAAGACAAAACCCTGGAGCCATCCTCGACCGCTTCGTCGTTGAGCCGCATGTCCTCCTCATCAAGGTCGCCCCAGTCGCCCCGTACGTGGCGGTCGAGGAACTCCAAGGGCCGCTGCCCGGCTTGCCGGAGGGCCTCCAGGGCACCGGGCGTGGCGACGATCTGGCCGGTCTCGAACCTGACGCTCATGCAACCTCCACGTTGTCCAAGAACTCGATCGTCTCGCCGTTGTAGAACACGGGGCGGCCGATGAGATCGTCCGTGCTCTCGGCTCCCTCGGTCTCGGCCATCACGGAGAATGGTCGGGCATCGAAGTAGACCGGCTCGGTCCTGCCGTCCTCCAAGGCGAGCCAGAGGATCACGATTGAGCCGTGACCCTCGACGCTGCTGATCACGCCGTTCATCTTGTTCCCCTCGGGTTGCGTCTCTCACGCTGGGCAGGGTGCAGCGACTCTTGGCCGTCATTGTCCCGTGGTCGTCGGGCTGCTGTGTCTCTTGGCTCGGACGAAGCGAGCGGCCCTCGCTGGACGAGGACCACTCGATTCGGATGGCGTCAGGGGTCAACAGCCGCACGACAAGCAGAGCCATATCTGTTCGCCCGTCTCCGGTTCCTCGGCCCAGAGGTCCACGTCGGGCGTTGCGACCCCGCAGACGTCGCAATCGTGGGGCTCGTCGGCCTTGTAGGCCCTGTTCGTGGTCAAGCTCATCTCGTCTGCCTGGGCCGTCACGTCGTCGAGCAAGGTGGCGATCTGGATCATCCTGGGTCCCTGTTGGTGGTGCCGATCGGACGACACCAGTCAGGGTTCTCACCCTCATGGCTCTTCATGCGTGACGAACGGGGGCCTTGCGGCCCCCAGAGCTTCAGCAGCCGTAGATCAGGCCGTCGTCGCCGACGGACAGGTCCCACTCCCCGAATTCGTGAGCGAGCCGGTCTAGGCCCTCGCCGACGCCCTCCGGCCAATCCCCATCCCAGAAGCCGCACCCGTGGCCGTTGCGGGTGAGCCAGAAGTCGTGTCCGGCGTACTCGGCCACCGTGCAGTTGACGCCGCCCGGCAGGCCCCATCGCCCCTCCGCTTCCAGCCGCTCGGCGATCCCGATGAGCCGACCGCCGAGACGATGGGCCAGGAAGGCGGCACAGTCGGCCCGCATCCGAACGAGCGTCTCCGGGGCGATGTCGCCCTCGTCAAAATTGCGGTCGAGCGGCTCGCCCCCGCCGTCGTCGGCGTTGTCGGTGCTGCTCCAGAGGGCCGCCTCGATGTAGGCGGCCAGGAACTCGTCGAGGCCCTCGGGTTCCGTCACGGCGGGCGTCTCGGTCATCTCTTCGGTCATCTCGGCTCCCCCGTTCGGTGTCGGGTCGTCACACACCTCGCAGGGTTCAGGACCTCATGCCCAGCGGGCACACGGGAAAGGCGGCTCATTCGAGCCGCTCGTACCCAAGGGCTTCGAAGGCGGCCCGGAGGTGGTCCTCGCTCGGGTAGCCGCCCCGGTCGTCCCGGCTCTCGACCGAGCCCGGTCGCAGGTCGGCCAGCCAGGCATACGCATCCATGTCCCACTGGTCCGGGAGGTCGTAATCCCGCTTGATTCGAGAGGCCGCCTCGCCGATGTTCTGGATCGTCGCCTCGTACTCCCTGAGGTAGTAGTCCGTCTCGTCCAGGATCGGGTAGGCGGCGACCCGCCCGGCGAGGTCGTGATAGACCCGGAAGGCGTCGGCGATCTCGCCGTCCCCGTAGACCCGGATGGAGAAGCCATCGACGTGCCCAACCGCCCAGTGCGAATGGCTCTCGAACACGACGTCCGGGTCGTCGCCCTCGGTGAAAGGCTCCAGGGCCTTGGCGATGGCCGAGGCGTTGCTCTGATCGAGCAGGCCACTGTCCCGGTTGTGCGTGTAGAGGATCGCCCACTGGTCGCAGTCGTCCAGGTCACGCCCACGGTCCCAGGCGAAGCAGACGAACTTCCGCCAGTTGCCCGCCGCCTCTCGGGCGGCGTCCTCGATCGTCATCTCGCCGAGCGTAGTCATGGAGCACTCCTGATCGATCGTGGGACGTCGGTCACGAAGAACAGGGTTCTCGCCCTCTTGATGTCGTACCGTCTTCTCCTGGGCCTCCCGAGGGCCTTACAGGGCCTCGACGTCAACCCAGGCCCTTGGCTGTTCCCGAAGGTCGGCGACGTCGCCACGAGACGCTGGTGCCCTTGCTCAGTCCGGGTTGTCAAAACATGGGAGCCCGGTCTTGCGTCCCCCTGATCGTGAGATCGGGCTCGACCCGTTCGGCGATGCCGTGGACCCGAGGGGGCGTCACCCCCTCGGGCGGCGTCGGGGTCATCCGGTCAACCTTTGCTTGCCGGGGTCGCCGAACGCCCGATCCCAGTCCTTGCCCATGCCCTCGTCCGTCCGCTTGCCCGCCAGGAAGTCGAGCAGGCTGGCGGCTAGCTTATGGCCGGGGTCGGCCGGGCCGGTCTTCCCCTCCAAAAACGCCCTGAACTGCTTCAACGTCCTGGGTACGGGGCCGCCCTCGCCCGTCACCTCATGGACCTCCTGACGCTTCGCCTTCACCCTTGAGGCGGTGATCTTCCCGTCGCCATTGGCCAGGGCGTCGAAGACGGCGACCTGCTGGTCGGTCGGCAACTTGACGAGTTCGAGGGCGGCGCTCACTGGGGTCTCGCCTCTGGCCACGCTCGCCTGGATGGCGGTCGGCAGCATGGCGAGGTTCAAGAGGTTCGAGAGCCAGGTCTCCGACCTCTTGAGACGCCCGGCGACCTGCTTGAGGCTCAGCCCGTAATCCTCGGTCAACGACCGGACGGCGTGGGCCAATTGGATCGGCCTGGGGTCTTCTCGCTGGATATTCTCGCTCAGGTTGACGAGGGCCGCCTCGGCGTCGGAGAGCCGGGACACGACGTACTTCACCTTGAAGTCAGGACACGTCCCGGACTCGATGAGCCACAACGCCGCCCTCATCCTGCGGAACCCGCCGACGACTTCGAGGCGGCGGTCCGGTAGCGGCCGGGTCAAAATCGGGTTCAGTTGGCCCGATGAGCCGTCCTCGGCGTCCCCCTGGCCCCGCTTGGGCATCATGTCCTTCGCCAGTTCGATCAGGGCGTCATCGACGGGCGGCTCCTCACCGTTGCGGCTGAGGTTCTTCTTCCAGTCCACCACGAGCGCCCTGGGATCGACGAGGAAGATGTCGCTGCGAGTGACCTTGTGGTCGCCGGTCTCTGCGGTGAACGCCATCGGTGCTCCTCAAATGCGTGGGATCAGCGGCATGTTCGTTGTCGCCGCTCTCGATAAGTAGGGTGCAAATGGTCAATCCACGCCGAGCCGTGAGTCGGTCATCTCGGCCGTGTCAGAAGCCCGAGGGGCGTCAACCTCACCCCTCGGCCTTCCTCGTCGTCAAATCAGATGAACTGGACCTCGCCGCCGTGGGGCTGGGCCTTTTCCCGAAGCTCCGTGAACTCTCGCCAGGTCTTGCAGGCGACCCGCTGGCCCTTCTTGTAGCGGACCGTCTTCCGCTTGGCCCTGGCCCCGAAGAGTTCGACCTCGTACCTCGGCGGGACCGTCACGACGTCGTACTGAAACGCCTTGGTCACGACCGGGTAGAGAGTCGTGTCCACCGGCTTGCCGTTGATCGTGGCCATGCCTCGGGCTCCCGTTGGAGGCTGGTTCCTCGGATGAACTCCACGACAAGCAGGGTCCTGCACCTCTTGACGAGGCGGGGCACGAAAACGGGGGCCTTGCGGCCCCCTGGGCGGCTCAGTACATGATCGCCCGGAGTTCCTCCCGTATCTCCCGGATGCCAGCTTCCAAGTTCTTGAGGGCGCACCGGACGGACTGGTCGGCGTTCTCGTCGTCGAGTTGGTGGGCGAGGTAGCCTCGTAGAGCCCGTCCGGCGTCCCCTCGTTCGCCGAGGCGATCGATGGCCCGCTTGATCGAGTCCAGTTGGGAGGGCGTTGCTTGTCTCAGCGGCATGCTCGTCTCCTGGTTGTCGTGGTCGTCCTCCACGAAAACCAGGGTCCAAAGCCTCATTGATCGTGATCGGACGAAGAGGCCGCACAGCGGTCCCTGGGACCACTGGCGGCCAGGGGTTCGTCTCGGATCGGGGATCAGCCGACGAGGGCTTCCTCGGGCTCCTCAGCGTCCTCTCTCGACCTTGAGAACCCCAACACGAAGTCGGCGGTCCGAGATGCGCCAGTTGAGATCCGAAGGATGCAGGCCGGGTCCTCACGGAGCGCCGAGACCCACCAGGACAGGTAGCTCTGGCAATTGGAAAGGTCATCGCTCTGCGGCACGCCCAGTTCGGCGAGCATGTAGGCCGAGGCGATCTCGGCCCTCAACTCGCCCAGGGCGTAGGAGCCGGTCCAGTTGAGCCGGACCTCGCTCCAGTGGGCGAGTTCGTGCATGGCCGTGGCGTAATATTCCCGCTCCATCTCGAACAAGAACTTGTGCGGCATCATGATGAAGTCGCCGCCGCCTCCCTCGGCCGGGCGGCGGTAGCAGGCCCGATCCCCTCCGTGCCTGATGTCGGCCCCCGTCGCCTTGATGGCGATCTCGGCGGGCTCGTAGTCGATGAAGCCGTCATGGACGGGTTCATCCTGGACCTGCCAGGCCCCAGCCCCGGTCACTTGGTCGGCACAGAACAGAGTAAACGTCCTGAGCAGGGGGAACGCCTTCTCCTTCTCCTGGCCGGTCTTCTTGTCGATCTCCGTCTTCGAGATCGGCTTGTACAGGATGGCCGTCGTGCCCCAGGCACCGGGGGCTACGTGAGCGGGCCTGGCCATAACCGAGCACCCGAGGTCCTTCCACTGATTGAAGGTCGCCCAGAACTTCGAGCGGAAGCCGTGGCGGCGGGCGGAGACCTGTAAGATCAGCGGATTGATGCCGGAGTAGCGGCGGCCCGTGGAGGCGTTCACAGGGAGGCCCCGGCCGTTGGGGTGGGAGGCCCAGGGCGTCCTCCACGGCGGCAGACCGCCAGCCTCCAGGGCCTCGATGATCTGGGCGGTGATCTTGATTCGGATCTCGGTTTGGCTCGGCATCTCGTCGGCTCCTGGCTTGCGTTGGGCGGTCAACACAAGCCAGGGCGCTCAGACTGTTACCACGGGATGGAGCTAGTTGCGTCCTGCGGGAGGAACACACGACCGACCGCCCATGGGCGTGGACGCCCGGCCCGACACCCTCGTGGACGACAGCGCCACGACCACGGGGACGTCCAAGGCACGACGGGATCGACAAAACACCTGCGAAAGGGGTGGGTCGGCTAATACATGAACCAGGAGCCGACGAGTTTCCCCACGAAGGTCACAATCACGACCATCAGCACGAAGCCGACAACGAACAGGATCACGGGGGCCAGGGCTATTACGAGCCCGATGACCATCGCCGCCGCCCAGAGTGCGAAAAGCCCTGCTATCAGCTTTCCGATGACGTCCATGTCAGCGGCCCTCCTCAAGGCTAATAAGCGGGACCGTGACCTCGATCAGAGAATCGGCCGTCGGGCCGGTGCCGTACCGCTCGTGATCCACGCCGACGACGAGAGCGTCACGCAGGAAACGCTCGACGTCCTGCCGGGAGACCGACTCGTCGGCGTGGACCCGGACGACGGTCGTCATCAGATACAGGCGTTTGGGCAAGTGCCGCCGGAGGTGTCTGTGGGTCAGGCGGGCGACCGTCATGGCCACGTCGTCCGGGTCGTGGTAGAGGCGGGCGTCACGAAGGCGGCGGGACCAGCCCTCGCCGGTCCAGAAGTGGTCCACGAGGCTCCTGGTATCTCGAACGACGAAACGGGGGTGGTCCGGGCTCCGACCCACGAGTCGGGCTCTGAACGGGCTGCGGTGGCGGGGCATCTGCGGGCTCCCTGGGTGGTGGTTCTCACCAGGCAGGGTGCTGCGACTCTTTGAGGCGACCAGGACGGACCTGCCGCACTCCCCGAGGTTCTCTGCCTTCGGGTCCTTCCAGTCGTGGCTCGACAAAACAAGCTCGGGTCTCGCCCCAGGCTAGTTCAGGCCATTCAGTCGGGACGGCCCGCACCTCGGCTCTCCGGCTCAAGCCCGGCGGCCCAAGTTCCGATATTGATGGGAAGGCCCCGCCCCAGGGACGAACCCAGGCGGTACGCCCAACCCGAGAGCCGGAGGGACCATGCTGAAGAACATCAAGCTCGACCGGCCGCTCGCCGTCCTCGACCTGGAGACGACCGGCACGGACGTCAAGCTCGATCGCATCGTCGAGGTGAGCGTCCTGAAGCTGCTTCCCGGAGGCGACCACGACCACCGGACCCGGCGGGTGAACCCCGGCGTCCCGATCCCGCCCGAGGCGACGGCGGTCCACGGCATCACCGACGACGACGTGGCCGACTGCCCGGCCTTCCGGGCCGTCGCTCCGGGCCTCGCCCGCTTCCTCGACGACTGCGACCTGGCGGGGTTCAACGTCCTGGGCTACGACCTGCGGCTCCTTGTTAACGAATACAATCGGGCGGGGCTCGTGTTCCCCGTCGCCGGACGGAAGGTGATCGACGCCTGCCGGATTTACCACCAGCGGGAACGTCGGGACCTGAGCGCCGCTCTCCGATTCTATTGCGACCGGGACCATGAAGGGGCTCATGGTGCGGCCGCCGACGTCCTGGCCACCGTGGCGATCCTGGACGCCCAGGTCGCCCGCTACGAGGACCTGCCGAGAACGGTGGATGGTCTGCACGGGGCCTGCAACGACCCGAACGCCATCGACATGAGCGGGATGTTCGGCAAGGACGAGGACGGCGTGGTCGTCTTCATCAAGGGCAAGTACAAGGGCCGGTCGCTGTTCGACATCGCCCAGACAAAGCCCGACTACATCCAGTGGATGCAGAGGGAAGACTTCTACGACGACACGAAGGCCATCGCTCTGGATGCGTTGGGTCGGCCGCTCGCCAGGGCGTCGTGAGTCACCGAACACGAGAGCAAGTCGAGCAACGCCAGGTGGACCCAGAACCCGGCTCTTTACCTCGCATGCCCCGCTCAGAACAGATTGCCGCCCTCACCGCCTTCCGGTAATCTGAACATCGGTTTAGTGGGAGCGTCGGGGCCTCATGGCCGCCGGGGAAACGCCGGAGCACAAGTCGCAGGCCATGGACCTTACCGGGAACCGGCCCCGTCGCCTCGGAATCGACGGCTTCAACCGCCCTGACTCCGGGGTGCCGACCCACCCTTTGGCGGCGGTCTTGATCCCGGACAACGGCGAGGAGACGGTGAGGCACCCGCTCCCTGCCGAGACGATCGAGTCATCGCCTTCTTGAGGTCGTGCAGATGGGCGTCCGAAAGAGCCAGACACAGGTCACGGATATAAAGGCCGTGGGCGTCGTCAAGGACCTCTACGACGACATGGAATGGACGACCTACGACATCAAGCCGGACTACGGCATCGACCAGAAGATCGAGATCCTGGAAGAGGGGAAGCACACCGCCGTCGCCGCCTACGTCCAGATCAAGGGGCACCTGAAGCTCAAGAAGGGCAAAGGGGGCTTCGCCAGTCAGGAGATCGAGTGCGAGCACCTGGAATACTACCTGAACTCGAACGTGCCCGTCTTCCTGATCGTCGTCGATGTGGCGAGAAGGGAGGGCTTCTGGGTGTTCATTCAGGAGTACGCTCACACCCATCTCAGCGGCGGCGAATGGCGGACGAAACTTCTCGGGCGTGCCAGAGAACCGAAGGTGACGGTCCGGGTGCCGCTCGCCAACCGACTCGCCGACAGGCGGCGGTTCAAGGAGGCGGTCGTCCGGGCACGCCGCTACCTGGCGAGCCGCCTCGTCTCGGAGGGGCTGGCGTTCGACAGGGAGAGCTTCGAGAGGCTCGACCCGAGGTTTCGGATCAGCGTCACCGCCTCGGAACAGGGGAAGCATTTCGCCCTGCTTCCAGTCGAGGAAGTCCCTATAACGCTCTCCTTCGCAAGGTCGTTCGTCGAGTCGGGCAAGTACCACACGCTCGTCGGGCGTGGCTTGCCCGTCACGCTGGAGCCGGGGGAGATCACGGCCGAGGGCTCCCTCCTCATCCAGGAAATTTTCGAGCGGGCGATGCGGCACAATGGGACCTTTCACGCCTCCCAGAACGTCGAGGCGGGCCTCAGCCTGGTACGGGTCAACAAGGAGGGGGAAGTTGCCGGCCGCATCGACCCCCTCCCGTGCAGTATCCAGGGCGGAAGAGCCGAGTGCCGGTTCGTCGCTTCGACCGCCAACGGCACGCTCCGATTGTCATTCGACCAACGGTCGGGTCAGACGGGGCCGAGCACGGCTCGCCTGACCTACACTTGGCGGCCGTGGTATGGCCGCCCCGTCCTCAATCTGCCGTACTTCGACGCCTTCGCCCTCCTGTTCGCCGACCCGAACGAGGGGGACCGATTGAGAGTCGAGTTCCACCACGAGGGAGAGCGGCTGCCCGGCGGATACTTGAACTGGAGCGGGGTGGAGGCCGGCATCGTCTCGGAAGTCGTGGAGGTGGTCAGACAGGCAAGGTGGGTCGCAGGCCGATTCGACGTCAACCCCGTCCTCCCGAAGCTGGACGACAGGGCGGTCAATGAGATCGACGCCCTCTACGCTTTGCTGCACGGCAAGGAGGTCGGGACCTCGGCCGGGTCCAAGGTCAACGCCGTCATCGCCGGGGAACAAGCCGAGGACTTCTTCCGCTTCATCTCAGACCAAGACGGCGTGTACACCCTCCGGCATGACCAGGAAGTGTCGTTGCCTTTCCTGGGGATTGAATTGGCGGTCGGCTTGGTCTCACACCACACGACTGCCATGAAACTCGGAAACAACCTGACGGAGTTGAAGCGCCTCTACGAGAGTGGCCAGGAAGAGATCCCGGTGTCGTTCGTCCGTACGGAGGCCACGAAACTCGTCCTGAAAATCCCCGACGACCTCGACACCTCATTGTCGAGAGACGGGTTGATGTAAATTGAGCGGCATGAACCCGAGCGCCATGTTTGAGTTCACCTGGCGGTTCGGGTTTGGCCAGGGTAACGGCTCACCTGGACGGGGAGGCGTGCTGTCCTGGCAGCGTAAGTCTGGAGGAGTTGGAAAGGCTCGGCGAGCAATCAGGTCGTCGCAGCCGGGATGAAGTCGTTCCTGCCGGGAGGGTAGTACGCCGGCGGGGACCGTGTGAACCGGATCAGCGAGGGCGAAAGCTCACCTGTCGTGAAACATTTCTAGCTGGAGAACGCTGACCTGGCGGGCAGGGTGTACTGTCCGGGGAGTGCTCGCCTGGCAGGGACCTTGCTGTTAGGGCAACGCTCGCCTGGCGGGGAGGCATGCTCACGGGCTAACGCTCGCCTGGCGGGAAGCATGCTGCCCAGTGAACGCTCGCCTGGCGGGGAAGTTTCGCTCGGGTCCGAGCCGTCCGGTCAAAGGGTCGTGTCGGGGTGTTGGGCGAGGCGGAAGCGGCGAAGCCGCCCGCCGACGACCGCACCCCCTACACAACTTCCTTGTATGGGTTTCTTGTCTATTACTTATCGTGGGCTCTAGCCGCAGCCAGGTGGGCCATACCCGCAGGCTGGTGGGCTCTAGCCGCATGGGGGTGGGCCATAGCCGCACGCAGGTTTGCGGTTTCCCGGTCAGCCGCAGGCCCTCCGGTTGTTGTACCTCTTGACGATCCGCTCCCTGATCATGTTCGGCGAGGGGTACGGGATGTTCGTCTTCGCCTTGAACGACTGGTGCTCCTGCCAGCAGGCACGGATCACCTCGTACCAGTCGCCGGGGAAGACGTGGGTGTTGACCTCCGAGGTCAGTGCGGCGAGGTCGGCCAGGTAGGCGTGCGGGATCTTGCCCTCCTGCTCCAGTTGGGATAGGTAGGCCGGGTAGATGGGAGCCGCCTTCTTGGCGGCCACGCCCTTGGGACGGCTCTTGCGGAAGAGGCCGGGGTCTGGCTCGAAGCCGGCGTAGGAGATCAGGCGTTTGCCTCCGACCTTCTCGGTCCGCAAGCCGTGTTCGCAGAGCCGCCCGAGGGACGACCGAACCTGCTTGCGGTCGATGCCCGTGATGGCGGCCAGGTAGCTTACCGTCGTCTCCTGAGGGACTCGGAAGACGAGGGCCGCCATGAGCACGGAATCCCAGGGCTCCCAGCCGGCCGCCTCGGCGAGGAGGTAGTAGCGGGAGTAGACCAGCCGATCGAGCCAAGTCCTCTTCAGCGGCGTCTTCCTCTTCAGGGCGAAGAGGACTTCCGGCGCATCGGGCTCCGTGACCCGCAGTTCCTCATCGAGCAGCCCGAGGTCGGCCAACTTCTTGCAGATCGAGGCCACCTTCTCACGGTCTTGCGAGGTCCGATCGGCGATGCCGACGTACGTGATCTTCTTCGTCGGCCCCAAACGACGCCTGTAAGCGATCGCCGAGAAGACGAGGCAATCACGCCAGGTCAGCGGCGAGCCGGGGGCGGGGAAGTGGAGAGGGAACCAGGAACGGCCTTCGAGGCTCTCCCAGAACTGAGCGGTCCATTCCTTCTTCGTGATGGCGGGCAAGCTCTCTGTCGCTTCAGGCATCGATAAGGTCTCTGGTTCTCGTCGGGTCAAATTCGGCCGAGTCCTGCTCCATTGCACGACCATCCAGTCGCTCGGCCTCTCGGACCGCCGCCGAAGCCGTCAGGTAGGTCCCGTAGTAGACGATCTCTCGTCCGTCGTCGTGGTAGAGCATGTAGTAAGCGGGCCGGGGCGAGCCCGGCCCCCACTCGATCTGCCAGGTGCCGCACTCGCCGAGCATCAGAGGTACGCTCCCTCGCCCATCCCCCCGACCAAGGCCATCAGGCCCCGGAACGAGTCGGCGGTTGCCACGAGCCTCCTGTCCTCGCCCCGCTTACGGTGACACTGCCATCGGTCCGGCATCTCGGTCGAGCCCAGGATCGCAACGAGGATGGCCCCGTCGGGCAGGAACGCAATGTGGTGGCCCGGTGCCCGTAACTCCCACCTGAGCCTGACGCCCCAACCTCGGGCACGGGCCTCCTCGTTGGCCCATGCTTTCGCCGATGCGAAGGAGTTTGCGAGGTGGGCATTACCGCTCTCCCCCTTGACGTCAACGCCCCAACCGATACAGGGATGCGAGCCGCCCGGTGCATAGCGGCGGGATATGCAGATCCGCCCGCAGTCGCTCTGGTGGTTTCCGTCGCCGTCGTGAATGAACTTCATGAAGTAGCCCCCAAGTGATTAGTTTGTTGTGGGTGCCGGAGACCTACCACTTCTGGCCAGAGCCAGGCTCTCGAAGTCGGCGGCCCGGTCCTCGTCGATCGACTCGTGCGGCGACACGCCGCATCTCCGGGCCACATCGCCCGTCGTGTACCCTTGCACGTCAACCAGCTTCCCCGTCCCGTCGCAATGAACGTAGATCAGGTTTCCCGGCCCGTTGCATTGGCCTGCGGAAATCGGCCTCGTTGTCTCGACAATGCGATCCCGCCATGGGATCAGGATGCAGTCGGCTGCGTGAGGGTACACTTGGTCCCGATCGATGACGGTGGGCACCCCGCCTGCATCGAGGTTCCGGGCTTGCCGTTGTACATCGCTGGGCACCGCCAATCTCCTCTGGTCGGCCGCCCGCCCCGTCGCAGCACCGGGCTCCACTGCCGGCCGCACTGGGCGCAGGCCAGGCGGATGTCGTACTCGTCGAGAAGGACGACGCCGGCCTTGTTGAGTTCGGCAGAAGTTCAGCTTCGGGGGCGGTTCGTCTTCTGCGGCGGCGTGGTGAGCATTTCAGTCCTCCACTCAAGTTGTTGCTCGTGTCGCTGGCCAGCCTCGGCTCAGTGTTTCGGGAGCAGAGTGTACTCCCGCTGGAAGGGATTGATGCCCGACTTTCTGGTGGATGTTGGTCCCTGATCACGATCCAACTCTGAAATGCCGTCCATACTGCTCCAGACCTTTGGACGGACCTGTTTCTTGCGACCTGAGTACACGAACACGGTTCAGGCTCTAAAAACGAACTTCACCCCTCCCACTCCTGCTGCAGCTTTCTCTCAGACTTCGCCCGGCTCGTCCTCCCGGTCGCAGCCTGGTCGGATTGACCGTAGTTGGATTGTTGTCCGCAGGACTCAATTATTGTGGATTGCAAATTACATCATAACTGGGGTTCCTGTTTTCGTTGGCCAAGCTACCATTTGCCCCGGTCCTGACGGACACAGCCGTCCGTCCCGACGAGGACAGTCACGTTCCGACCCTCGGCTCAGGACCGTCCCACAGGCAAACACCACGAGGATTGCATCATGATCAGCGACGTCATTTCCGATGCCCTGGACTCTATCGAGCAGTACCAGCAGGAATTTCCCGGCTCCTACACGGACTTCCAGGAGGAGATCGAGCAGGTCAAGCTGGCCATGGCCCGCCTGCTGATCCGCCTGGACACGCCGCCCGAGATGACGGCCGAGAGGTGGGCCGAAGAGATGACCAAGGTCACTGAGGCAGACCCCGCCGGGCAGAAGGACCTGATGAGGAGCCTGATCTACCACGTCAGGAGGGAGCAGGTGGCAGAGGCGCTCGGCCGTGACCACCCGATGGTGGTCCGGCTGCTCGAAGCCGAGCAGGCGGTAATGGACGAGGAATCGGAACTCGCCGAGGCGTTGGAGGCGTACACCGACCCGACCCACCCCGAGTACGACCCGGAGTTCGACGGGCGCATCCGCTCGCTCAGGCCGGACTGGTTCGAGGACGGCAAGCGGGGCTAACGGGCGGATTTCAGGCGGCGTGGCTTCCGCAAGATCATCACCTCCGCCCCGGACGATCTACGACTCACTCCAGCCGCTTCCTCGGTGCCTGTCATGTCGGCGTTCGACATGACAGGCACCGAGGTCGCTGATCATCGAGGCTTGACGGCCTCGGCGACCCGGCGGCGGGCGAGCTTCACGACCTGGACGTCGGCATCGACGCCGACGAACTCACGGCCCGCACACGCCACGACGCCGACCGCCGTGTTGACGCCGCAGCATGGGGAGACGACCAGATCGCCGACCGCCGTGAATGTATCAACCAGCCTGCGGACCTCTTCTGAGGGCTGGTCCCACCCCTGGGGATGGTTCCCCTTGTCCGCAGGCACACGAAGCACGTCCTGGATCATCTTCTCGCTGCGGAGCACGCCTTTCGAGAACACGAGGATCGGCCTGAACGCCGAGCAGATGGGCGTCTTGGCGGCCCCGTGGCAACGGACCTTCCCGTCGCCCGTGTTCAGGCTCACGAGCAGCCACTCGTACTTCAGCATCCGACCGAAGGCTTCGAGCCAGGCGGGCATCGACGCCTGCCCGGAGTAGACGCAGGCGACCCCGTTCTCGGCGAGGACCTTGTGGCAGATTTCTGCCAGCGCTCGGGGCAGGTCGTCGTCTCGCTCCCAGGGGGCATCGACGATGGCGAGCCTGGCACGTCCCTCGTAGGGCGACCAGTCGTACTTCATGACGTCGGCCCGGATGATCGTGATGTTCGTGGGGAGTTCGGCTTCGGGGCCGGATGCCTCGGCTTCGACCCGCTTCTTGTGGGCCAGGGTCTTGAGGGTCCGCACGTTGACGTGGCCATCGGGTGCGTCCTCACCTAGCTCGTGCAGGAGCCTGGCGGCAGCACGGGCCTGGGGCTCGCCGTTGGTGATGACGACAGGGTAGCGCTTGCCGTCCGCCCCGGCCCTCTCGGGCAGGTGGAGAATCTCTCCACGTTCTTCCAGGGACCTTCTCACCCCTGCCACTGTTCTGTGGTTGACCCCCGTCCGCTTCGCCACGCATCGGTCGGACGCCTCGGGCCGACGCCGCAGGTCCCAGGCGACGAGTTCACGAACCTGAGCCTGGGTCAGGTGCCTGCGATACAGGTTGACGGCCAGCCGAAGGTCGGCCCGGTCCTCGTCGGTGAGGCGGCCGACGAGGATCTTCGGGCACGTCAGCCCGTGCTCTACGGCGATCTCGTGACGGAGCCGTCCGTCGATCACCTCGCCGTCTTGGGCGACCAAGATCGGCACCATCACGCCCCGCCGGAGGATGTCCTCTTCGAGGAGGCTCCGATGTTCGGGTGTGATCGGTGGCAGAGACGGCGTTGAGGTGGCTTTCGAGGCTGATGTCGTCATGAGGATGGAGATCCTAGGCGTCGGGCGCAGCGTTCCCCGGAACGGGCTGAAACACAGCAGCCGGATGCGGTAGGTCCCCCGGCCTTCTGGCCGGGCAACCGTAAAAGCACACCGGGCACCGTACAGAGATGATAGCCCCGTGCTCAGGGCTGTAAACCACGGCCCGCCACTTCATGAAGCGGGCCGAAACATCGCCGGCTTGCCCACCGAACGCATAAGCGTTTTACACGCCGAAAACCAGGACTAGAATGCGGGCCATGCACGGACGAGACACCCTTGGAGAACGCAGCCGATGCCGACATCGAACCTCATCGCCGACGGAGACACCTTGGAAGGCTTCGACAAGTGGCGAACGCTCCTGCGTGACCGGACGCTCTCGGTCGCCCGCCGCTACCAGACGGGCGCTTACATCTGCGGCAGGCCGGGCACCGGCAAGACGCACACGGTCCTGGAAGCGATCGACACTCAGAGGCTTCCTCGGATCTACCGAAACTCGTCCATGAGCGCCAACGGCCTCTGGGAGGAGCTTGAGGCTAACCCAGAGAGTACGCTCATCCTCGACGACATCTCCAACCTCTTCACGTACAAGCGGGCTCTCCAGGTCTTGCTCGCCGCCCTGGGGGGCCGCCCCGGCGAGCCCCGGCCCGTGACCTACAGCATCAAGGGCACCAAGAAGGAATTCATGTACAGCGGCGGCATCATCGCAATCAGCAACCTGCCGCTGAAGCGTGACCCGCTGGCCACCGCCCTCGCTTCCCGAGTGCCGCCCCTCGACTACGAGCCGACCGACGATATGGTGCGGGCCTTCATGGTCGCCGAGGCCGAGAAAGGATACCTCGACCTGAGCCCGGAGGAGTGCCTGGAGGTGGTCGCCTTCGTCATCGAGGAGAGCTACCGGTGCGAATACCGGCTCGACCTCCGCTACATGATCCGGGGGTGGCAGGACCGCAGGATGTGGCGGCACGGCCACGCCGAGTGCGACTGGAGGGACCTGATCCGCTCGGGGATGCGGCGGATCACCGTGGAGGAGATGGAAATGCCGGTCGGCCGGGCCGAGAAGACGGCGAAGAAGCAGGAGATTGCTGCCAGACTCTTCGAGCAGTTCCCGTCCGACAAAGCGGCCAGGGATGCGGAGTGGACGAGGCTGACGGGCGACTCGCCCTGGTCGATGTACAGGCATGCAAGGAGGGCTCTGGGCAAGGTGTGATTGGCAGATTGGTGGCACGGAGGATTGCCAATCTGCCAATCACCGAGACAAGAACATTGGCCCCACTGCCATCACGGCAAACCCTGATCGCCGAATTCGCTACGAAAGCGGCAGTCAAGTTGTGAGGGTTCGCAAGATTTACAACCCTCACCAAACACCTTCAAGAGGTGATTCCGATGCGAAGACCTCGCTCACAGAAATGGGCGGCCTGCCGATTTGGCTTCCTCTCACGGGTACTCCATTCCGTCCTCGGCTCCGTGTTCGAGGAACTCGCCCCCGAACGGGACGCCCGCTCCTGCCTGGAGCAGATGGAAGAAACCATCTTCCTGCTGATCGGGAACTTGAGCGAGACCGAATTGGCGGAATACCGGAGGTTGTCGGAGCGGACCCTGCTCGTCTACGAGCGGGCGCTTCTGGATAGAGATGCTCCTCAGGAAGCCGTCCACGAATTCCTGGACCACGACTACGAGCACCTCCGTGTGCTCTGCATCCGCTCGGTCGAGCAGCGGGCGGATCTGATGGGCTGGTTCGGCGTGGGCGAGGCCATCGCAGACCTCCTGTGCCGTGTCGAGTTCGACGGCGAGAGGCCGGATCAGGCAGTGGTTAGGGATCGGTTCGAGCGGGCGTTCGATGGGCTGAGCGGCCGGGACAGGAAGCTGGCCGAGAGCTTAACGGACGATGTTCAAGAGGTTGCTGGCGAGGAGCATCAGTATCGGTTGATCAACGCCTATGGCGACCTCGCCCAAGTCTTGGCCAGCCAGAAGCCTGAGAGCTTCGAAGAGCCGAAACCCCGATCGACCGAGACAGGCCCTTCCATCTTGGTCGAGGAGATCGAGGGATTTGCTCACAACGCCGACTTCTCGATCTGCAAGGTTGGTGGCCGGGTATTCCAACCTTCGGGTGCGATGCGACTGATTGTCCATGCTCTCTATGCACTTCGGGTGGAGGGCATCCACACACCTAAATGGGGTCAGATCGTAGAGAAGGCCCGGCTCCTCTACGGGCACAAATCACCGATGCTGGATTTGCTGCTTTACGCCGAAGACAAGCGGCCGGACAAGGAGTTCAAGCGTCAGGACCTCTGGAAGACCGTTGTCAAGCCGAACCCCAAGCCCAAGGGATCGTACAGCCTCGTCCTTGGGCCGGAGACGGGCCACGAAAATCCCCAGGAAAGTGCCCGGAAGGACGACCCCGGCTTGCAGTAGCCTTGTTCTCGGCCATCACGGTGCTGGCCGGAGTCCAGCCGAAGCCTCAGGAGACCCACTTGTGGGCGACCAGAGAAGAATCAGACCGGACCCTATGCGGTGATCGTCTCCGACGTTTCGACGGCCGTCGTCCCCGGCCCGGACGGTTGATTCACTTTGGAGTCCGCTCGGGAGGAGGTCCTGGGTTACCTGATCGCAATGGAGGACACGGTGGACCGGCTCAGGCCGATCCTGGAGGAGGCGTGGGATTTCGAGGAGTACAGGGCACGGGCGGATGAATGAAATCCAGGCCATCATTTACACGAGATCGTATCGGGAGTTTGAAGTCCTTATTCGGCTGATACTGGAGCCTCGGGCAGAACGGCTCGAAAACCAAGTCACGTATTGACCGCTAGCCGCAAACACCGGGCGGCCTCCACCTCCCGCTTCGCCGCTCGGGGCCATGGTCCCGAGAAGGTCGGCCTGCCGCAGGCCGACTCGCAACCAACACGAACCCCCACGAACGCAGGAGCCTGATCCGGCTTCCGTGGGGACGTGCGCCCTCTATTTCCCAGGAGCCTGACCATTGGACTACTTGAAGCCGACCAGGCCGTTCGAAATCAATCTCGGCATCCGGGAGCCGTGGGCCGTGTCTGGCCTGCTCTGGTCGTACATGCACAAGGAAGCCGCCGACAGGCTGGCCACGATCGTCCTCGCCCAGGAGAGCGGAGAGGCCCGATACGAGGAGGCCCTGATCCGCTGGGAGCCCGTGTCCGATCCGGTCGGCCCAGCCGAGCCCGCCATCAAGATCACGATCGGACCTGCCGCCTCGCCCGGCGAGGAGGCGGGAAGGTGATCGACCTCAACGCCGTTATGCCCGAGAGCATTCACCGCTTCTGCCGGTGGCTGATCGATCACATGGACCCGATTTACGAGGACAAAGGAAGCGGCCTCGACATCAGGCTGAACATGAGGGCGACGGCCAAGCTCGGCACGGAGGAGTCCGAGCACATCCGGTTCATGGCCGACTGGCTGGATGCCCAGGAGGGGCGACGGGCGGCCGGTCAGAACGAGAGCTTCGATATCCTGATCATGCAATGCCTCGGCCTGGCCCTGAAGATCGGCCCGAAGGTCTTCGGCCCGAGCCCCGACCTCTGCTCCACCCTGGAACAGCACGACATCAGCGTCCCGCCGCAGGAATTCCTCGTGCCGTTCCCGGTGTTCTTCGTCGAGTACCCGAAGGCGTGGGCGGCGCAACTCGCCGAGGAGAAGGGGGGCCGGGTGCCGTGGTTCGGCATGGTCGGGAACTTCCGGCCGGGAGGGTACTTCTCCTACGTCGTATGCCACGGGACGACCCACGAAGAAGATGAGGGCGTCGTCATCAACTGCCGGGGGCAGGACACGTTCCAGAGGGCGTTCGACGACTCGCTCGACATCGGGCGTGAGAAGCTGGGGGAATATCCGACGCCGCTCCAGTACGTCGCCCATCAGGTGAACTTCAACATCGGCTTCCTCGGCCACTCCTTCGGCACCAAGGACCTCGGCTGGGCCGACCCGGAAGCCCGACGGAGGCACGAGAGGATGACCTCCAGGCGGGGCAAGACGCTCCGCACTGCCGACCCAAGGCGGGTCGTCATCAACCCGGCGCACCTCGTTTTCTTCCCCGAGGTCAGGCACCGGCCCAGCGGCGAGGGCCAGGGCGAGGGCTATCGACGCCCTTCCAGGGGCCATTACGTGCGTGGTCATTACTGGGCATGTCCGGTCGGCCCCCGAAGTGAGGGGCGGCACGAGTACCGTCCCCGTCGTGGCCATTGGCGTGGGCGACGGATCGAGGGGGAAGAGCCGAGGGCGACTCTCTACGTTCAAAAATGAGAAACCGTCAGAGCACGGAGGGCCCGGTCAAGACGCCGGCACAGGGCGATGGCGTACCGCCTTCGACCGTCGATCACGTACCTCCCCGAGACGACGAGAGGCGAGAGGATTACACGCTCCCGGATCGAGGCGAGTAGCTGCCTTCGATGACCATCGTCCAGTGGAGGGAGTTCCGGCAGCGGCTCGACGATGAACTTGACCGTGCGTGCGCATGTCCTGAGCCGTCTCGCTACGGCATTCTGTTGCTCCTGATACTTCTTTCGACTGATCATGGCCGATCCCCGATGAGGTTCTCGCATTGATGGAAGTCCACCGGCCGACACTATAGCCGTGGTTTTCGACGTGTAAACCAAAGGGGCCGATCGGTCCTCCAATACACGCAGAATCCCCAAATCAGGGAGGCGCTTTCCTGGAAAACCGCCTATTCGTTTTACAAGATTGAATCCCTGACTAGAATCTTGGTTACGCCTTCCAAGTTCGACTCCATCGAGGTTCGCCATGAAGCCGCAGAAGTTGTGGCGTCTACAACAATCGCTCCCGCTGCCCTAGAAGTAGAAGGAGCGGACGCCTTAGGAGAGGATCGACATTGGTATATTGGGCGTGAAGATGCTTTTCAAACAGGCCAAGAAATGCCTGGGCGTCGTCGAGTTCGTCGGGCGGAAGATGGCCCAGCAGTATTGGCTGGCGGCCCAGCATGCGATGAGCCGGCGGAGCCTTGGAGTCTGTACGCCGGACTCGTCACGGGCGGCCCGACGGCCCTCTGTCCTTTGGATTTCAAGGGCGGTTCGCCAAAACTCCTCGTCTATAACAAGTGAAGCGTGCGCCGGCCTTCGACCAGGCATCTGTGCCAAGAATCACTTTTGCGATCCCTACTCCAACGCAAGAGCAACAGTGATCGATCGTGGTCGTCCAAAAACATTGCGACCTATTGACTCCAGAATGATCGATGCGTATATTCCGGTTGCAGCGCAATAGTGGTGGAGGAAAGAGCAAAATTCCAGGGACGACAGTTCAACCCAACGCTATTGAGAGGATGGGTTGAATTGGTAGAAGTCACGCTCCGCCGCAATGTCCATGAGGGGCCGTCGCCGGCCAGCAAGCTCGGGCTCGATCAGGATCGAGGTTAGCCAGTGAGGCTGATAGACGGGCGGGCGGGGGCCGCATGGGGTGCCAACGAGCGGAACATGTTGCGGGCGGCCAATGAGGCCTGCCTTGCGAAACTCGATCTTAGTATATGTCTATCTGCTAATATCACCTGGAATCCAGGCGAGAATGACGCAGGCTCGACACGAACGAAAGGAGGAATCGCTCAGCTAGTCCGAGAAAGGCGCTATTAACCGGAGAGGCCGGGTCGAGGACGTGGACCAGCCCCTCTGCATCAAGAACCAGTGATTGAGAAGGTGGAAACCGATGGCAAACAAGAGAGAAATTTTCGACCAGCAGTATGGGTCAGATGAGGCTCGGGGACGCTACGCCAGGCTGGAAGCCTGGTTCCTCGATATGGCCGAGCGACTCGATCTCCAGCCCGCTGAGTGGCGGTGCCTGATGGATTGCCTGAACGGAAAGATGATGGACGATGAGATCAATCTTCAACCGGGGATGATCGAGGACGAAGTCTCGGAGGTCCACCGATATGACCCGGAGCGGTTCAACCGCTGGGAGGTGGAGTTGGAAACCCTGACGGCCAAGATCGAGCCGCTCTCCACCCTCCATCGTCTCGCCCTGCACTACCGAGTCCAGTGGCTCTTCGAACTGCCCGGCGACGTACAGGAGCGGTGGCTCCGGCCTGATCGGGTCGAGGCCAACTGACCGGACTTCCGAGCCCGGCGGAGGAAGGCAGGACGCATCAACCCCTGCATAGGATTCCGGCCGGGCTCGGCAACACCCCGATCGTCACTGCAAGGCGACCGGCACCTTATGGGCCGAGCGGATTCGGTCCTGGGATCATCATCTACGTAAGGTGCACTTCTATTATTGGTTGCATTCGGCTCGTGAACCCGGACCGTGGCACGGCGCTCGGCCGCCCCCACCCGATGGTTGTCCGGCTGCTCGAAGCCGAGGGAGCGGCGTCGGACGAGGAATCGGAACTCGCCGAGGGTTCCGGGGCCTACACGCACCCGGACTAAGACTCGGATTTCGACCGACCCATCCGCTCGCTCAGGCCGGACTGGTTCGAGGACGACAAGCAGGGCTGATGGCGGGTTCGCCACCGTGTTGCCGGCCTCCGCTCGACGTGTCCGATCAACGGGAAGGGGCTGGGGTCGTGAGCGGCGAATGCGGCACCGACCCTGGCGTACTGAAGGGCCTGGAAATCACGGAGGCAAGAAACAAGTCCAGGGCGATCCGGGCCGGCGCAAAGGCATGAAGCCCATGGGAACCGAGGTCCGTTGCCCTCCAGGAGTACAACCTCCTCGCCGACATAGCCAGAACGGCTGTGCTCGGCGACACGAGACATCTGTCGATGAAGACTCACGAGCCGTATAGAGGCTCGGCGTCAGGAGGGTACCGAGGCCCACGCCGAGAACCGCCTGCGTCTGGACCGGGCTTTAGGGCTTGGGTCTGGGATCGCTCCTGGGCCGGCATAGCCCCAGATCGCCCATCGGCCTGGAGGTCGCCCCATGGTCGGGTGCGGGCTTCTTATTGTGTGACTCGTAAATTCCGTCGTAGATCCCCACTTTCTCCAGCTGTTGTCGGAGGCGTTCGGTCAACGCCTCTCCCGCCAGGTCCAGGTCGCCCGCCTCGATCGTATTGGCCAGCTTCCTCATGTGCCCGAAGTCGTAGAGGCGTTTGGCCACCTGGAGGTACTTTTCGTAGATGTCGATCCTAGCCAGGATTGCAGCCCCCTGGGGGTTGACGAAACGGACTTGTGCGAAGAAGCAGTAGAACTTCGCCCGCTCCACGGCCCGGCGGCCGGGCTTCGTGTACCGCCCCGCCAGCCGGTGGACCTCGGGGTTGTCGATCCGCTCCAGGAGGTCGTCGATCTCATCTCTTGAGAATTCTCCATGCTGCACGTAGCTGCGATCCGAGGGAGGAGGATTGTGCTTCCTCGATTCCAAGCGGCGGTACATATCGGCCCAGCCGTCGTCCTCCTCCTCATCCGCTTCGAGGTCCGAAATTGGCTGGGATGAATCGTGTTCTTTATCCCCGCACTCCGAGGCCGTTATAGGCGGCTGGTTGGAGCACGCCTCGTCGTCATCATCGTCAATCAGGCTACGACGGTTGGCGAGCCTCTGCTTCATGGCGGCGAACTGAACGGCCAGCGGATCAGATGGGTCTGGAGTCTCTTCTTCGCCCCTTGTGTCTGCGTAAGGGTCAACGATCGGACCCACAGGGCTTTCGTCGTCGTCATCCTCGTCTTCGCCGTCGTAGCCCCCGTCGTCTTCATCGTCGAAGATCATCTCCGTGGGGGTCACGGGGCTCGGTCTGATCTGCGGGTCACGCCGACGCCTTCCGACGAGCGGAACGACCGTCTCTTCCGACTCGCCCACTTCCTCCCCGTCATCGACCAGGCCGATCCGTTCGGGCATTCCCAGGACGCCCTTGCGGTCCTCGCCGGCGGACCCTCCAGCGCCGATCGGAGGGGCGGCGGAATGCCGGGGGATCGCCCCTGCCTTCGGATCGCCGGCAGGGTCGGGGGAGGTCGGCGGCGGCATGGTCCCTCGGCCGACGTCCCGGCCCGCCCGCAGTTCCGTGGCGAGGTCCCCGAGCGCTTCGTGGACCCGCACCTTGACCGAGATCCTGAGGGCGTCCAGCAGACCGTTCGGGGTCGTCGGGGCGGCGTCGGCGATGGGGGCACGACGAAGGATTCGGTCGGCCGGACTCCCTCCGACTACCGAGGGATCGTCGGGGGAGGTGCTCGACCCGCCGCCGTCTTCCCGAGACGGGGGCTCGAACCAACATCTCAGCCGCTCCCAGACTCCCGGCTCTTCCCACCCCGAGACCAGCATGCGGCCGACGAGCCGGGATTCGAAGTCGGCGAACTGCTCGTCGATCGCCGCCTCCAGGTCGGCCAGGACCCTGGACGTGGGATCGGTCGAACCGGGCCGGGCCGGGGCCGAGCCGACCTCCGGTCCGGTCTCCGTGGGCGTAGTCGAGTCTCCCGACTCGGTACGATCCGACGGCCCGCCCTGGGGGAGGACCCGCACGCCGAGCCTGGAGGCCAGATCGTCCAGGGCCTCCTGCGAGAGCCCACGCTCCCTCTTGAGGAAGCGATAAAACCGGGGCTTCGAGATGCCATATTCGTCCGCCGGACGCCTCCTACCTCTGCTCCTTTCCAGGATGATCCGGCGCAGCCCCTCGCTGATCGGGCTGTTCTCGATCGTGACGTCCTCCGCTTCCCGCCGTCTCTTGGCCATCCACGCCTCGTCTTGGTTGTCTCGGAGACATCGGATCTCACCTAGCCAACTCGAATGTCGTCTTTGAGACACCCGAGAGGCAAGAGTTTTTGCACCCTGGAGATTACAACGACGCCCGATCGCTCCTCGTACGACGGGGTGGATCGGGTTGGCGTCCCTCAACTCCGGTGAATGGGGCAAGCCCAAGAGTCGTCGCACCCTGCCACTCGAAGGTCGTCCCCCGCCGGCCGACCGGACGGGCACGCCATGGTCGTCGCCGTCGTGACGTTGCGAGACCTCGGGCGATCGAGTCCTCGGCCGCCGGCCGGGGGCGACGACCGGGGCAAGTCCGATCAATCACGTTTGGGGAGGCGTCGGAGGGCTCGGTGCTCTTCGGCGACCTCCCCGCTTCATTTCCTGGAGGTGCATGATGGCCAAGCGGACGCATCAGGAGCGGGTCGTGGAGACGATCGAGTCCCCCGGCATCGGCTCGCAGCACAAGTCCAAGAAGAAGCAGGCCGTCCCCGAGCCGCTCACGCCGGCATCGGCCTTGGCGGGCACGCCCAGGAAGGCCACGAAGAGCCCCTCGAAGCGGGTTCGGGCGGCCAAGGGCGCACCGACCGCCGACCCGGACGAGCGGTCGATCGGCGAGAGGATCGAGGCCCTCCGAGAGGAGGCCGAGGTCCTGGCGCTCTGCCTCCAGGAGCCCGACGACGAGTTCGACGACGCAGCGGACGAGGACCGGGAGGACGACACGGACGCCGCCCTGGGCCTTATGGAGGTCCTGGAGGAGGTCCTGGACCCGTCGCCGTCCGTCGCCGCCTTGCTGGTCGAGTATCGGCCCCGACCCGGCTGGCCGACGCTGGACCGGGCCAGGGACGTCCGGGACGAATTGGAGTTGATTAGCGAGGTCTTCGAGGCCAGCGGCATCGAGGACGAGTGTTTCGGGGCTTGCCTGGAGGCGCTCCACGGCTGGATGTACGAGTTCTGACCGCCGTCCCCATGCAGGCACGAGACGACCCTTCGACCCCGACCCCTCAACCGACAGGGAGCCATCGCCATGAGCAAGGTCTTCTACCGCATCGTGACCGAGGACTTCGCCGACGAGCCGGGGCAACGCTGGCCGATCGACGTCCTGATCCAGACCGAGGACCCCGCCGATTTCGATCGCTTCGAGGCGGCGGTCGAGGAGGCGCTCGACCGCATCCAGGAGCGGATCGACCGGGAGGAGGACGAGGGGCCGCCGGACGAAGGATACCTCGACAGGCTCCGGGAGAAGTTCGGCGACTCGAACTGCGAGGGCTGGGACGAATACTGCGGCAACGTCTCGCAGCCGGAAATCCTCTTGGGGAAGGGTGACGGCTACGACTCGATCAACCTGGCCGGGGTTGCCGGCCGCAGGCGGATGCGTCGGATGATCGAGAAGGGCGTCGGGTTCGAGCCTTACCAGCTTGGACTGCTCCGGCGTCTGGAGGGCCAGGCGGCGGTCGGCAAGCGGGTCGTGAAGGTGAAGCGGAAGCGGCTCAAGCCCAGGGTCCGGCCCGCCATGACCCTCGAATGCGTCCGCATCGACCCCCGCCTGGCCGAGCAGTTCCCCGGCGACTTCATCCGGGGCCTGCTGGCGAGGCACCGCCTCTCCTACCAGGAGCACGACTGGCAGACCCGCCGTGACGGCTTCTCGTCGGTGATCGGCCGGCACGGGCGACCGGACTTGGCGGTCTACTGCCTGACCGTCTTCTTCGACGCCGGGAACTCCATCACCTTCGCTTCGCTCCTCGAAGCGGGCGAGCGGCCGGACGACTCGGCGGTGATGGAGAGGGCCACCGTCGAGTTCGATTCGGCCGCCGGCACCACGACGCCGAACTTCGCATGGAGTCCCGAGTCCAACTGAGCGACCCGGCCCCCGCCACGAGAGAAGCCGACACGGGAACACCCATAAGGGCATCGTCCCTCGAAACAACATCCAGACATTCCTGCGACCCCACGGGCCTTCCGGGCACACCAGCCGGACGGCCCGTTTCGTTTCCTAGCGTACACGAACCGGAGACCACCCCTTGGAAATCATCGCCGATCCCGTCCTGCCGCCGCTGCCCGCCGACGAGTACGAGGCGCTCAAGGCGTCGATCCGAGAGCGGGGCGTCCTCGTCCCGATCCTGGTCGTCGCCGACCGCCAGGTCGCCGAGGGCGAGGAGCGCCTCCGTGCCTTCATCGTCGATGGCCACGAGCGTTATCGGGCCTGCCGAGAGTTGAAGATCCCGCCGGCCCCGCTGCGGGTCCTCGACCCGACGACTCCCGTGCGGCGGCGGGAATTGTCGATCCGCCTGAACGCCGAGCGTCGTCACCTGAGCAAGCCGGACCGTGACCGCCTGCTGGAGGAGTACATCAAGGCGGCCCCTCACAAGAGCACCCGAGAGGTCGCCGACGCCTGCAAGGTCAGCCAGTCCAAGGCGGCCAGGGCCAAGGCCCGGCTGCTGGCGGACGAGTCGATCCCCTCGGTCCCGACCTTGGGACGCAACGGCAAGGTCTACAAAAAGCCGACCTCGGTCGGCGTCGAGAGCCTCAAGGGGGCTCGGGATGCGGCGGGCCTGCTCGCCAAGCTGGGCGACCAGGCCCCCGAGGGGAATCAGTCGATCCGCAAGATCCGCAAGGCCGAGTACCGGGCCGGCCGCATCGCCGAGGCCGACGGGCCTCTCGCCAGGCTGCCGGCCGACATCCAGATCCTCCTGAACGACTTCCGCCTCCTGGAGAAGCACACCGGGGACCTGACGGGCAAGGTGGACCTCCTCTTCTGCGACCCGCCGTGGGTCGAGGAGTACCGCCACCTCCTCCCGGAGTTCGGGGCGATGGCGGGCCGTCTCCTGAAGCCGGGCGGCGTCCTGTTGACTTACACGATGCAGAGCGCCGTCCCGGCGTTCCTGGACGCCATCACCCCGCACCTGAGCTACCAGTGGCTCATGGCGGCGGTGAACTTCGACGCCCGCCCGAAGGAAGGAAGGATCACCCAGAACCACGGCCAGAGCAAGATCGGCAACGGCTACGTCATCCAGGGCTGGCGACCGCTGCTCCTGTTCTCGAAGGGTCCGCTCAAGACCCCACGCCAGGTCAACGACCTCGTGTTCAACACGGCCAAGGAGAAGCGACTCCACCCGAAAGGTTGGCAGCAGCCGCTCCCCGAGGCCCGCCACTTCGTCGAACGGCTCAGCCGCCCCGGCGACCTGATCGTCGATCTGTTCGCCGGGGTCGGCACGTCGGCCTTGGCCGTCGCCCTCGCCGGGCAGGGCCGCCGGTTCATCGGCTGCGACGTGGACGAGGCGTGCGTCAAGCTCGCCACCGACCGGGTGGCCGGGGGCCTGGCCGACGCTTCGCCGATGGCGGGGTGAGGCGGCGATGACCCCGGACGAAGTCGTTCGAGGTTGTCGAGTCCGTGACCCGGCTTCGAACACGCTTGGCCCGTCCGGGCGGCGAAGGGGCGGTCCAGCCCTCGAAGCGGCGTAGCCGGCCCCACCGTCTTCGTTCATTCAGACCTCATGCGAGCCGTCCGGGCGCACCAGCCGGGCGGCTCGTTCCGTTCCTGGTGCCCACGAACCGGAGATTCCACATGGCAAGCCTACCCGTCCCGGCTCACACTGCCGCCGATCGCCGACCCGCCCGTCGCCGCCGGAAGTTTGATCTCCACGAGAATCCATCCCCGGTCCGCAACCGAATCAGGTGCATGGACGCCCTGGACGGGATGCGGACGCTTCCCGAGGTCTGCATTCCGCTGACCGTCACATCGCCGCCCTTCGACTCGATCAGGTCTTACGGGGGCCATCGCTGGGACCACGAGACGTTCACGGCGCTCGCCCGTGAACTCTGGCGTGTGACGATGCCCGGCGGGATCGTCTGCTGGAACGCCCAGGACCAGATCGCCAAGGGCGGCCAGACGGGCACGAGCTTCCGGCAGGCGCTCTACTTCATGGGCCTCGGGTTCCGCCTGCACAACACGCTGCTCATCGAGAAGCAAGTCACGAGGGGCATCAACCCAGTCCGCTACGGCGTGACTCCCGAGTTCGTGTTCGTCTTCTCTAAGGGCAGGCCGAGGTCCATCAACCTCATCCGGGACAAGCCGAACAAGCACGCCGGGAAGCTCCTCCGCTACTCGACACGGGATCGGGCCGGGGTGATCAGCACGACCAAGAAGGTCCTGACCAAGCCCTTCGGCGCTCGGCCGAGCATCTGGAGATACACGACCGGCGGCCGGGCGACGGCGACCGACCGCTACGCCTTCGAGCACCCGGCCCTGATGCCGGAGGCGCTCGCCCGAGACCTGATCCTCTCCTGGTCCCACCCCCTCGACGTGGTGCTCGATCCCCTGGCCGGTGCGGCGACCACCTGCAAGGCGGCCCTCCTGGCGGACAGGTATTACCTCGGCTTCGAGGTCCACGAGCCGTACCACCGGCTGGCCGAGCGCCGACTCTCGGACGCCCACGACGCCTACCGTCGGCGACTTCTCGACGAATCGGGGTCTTGATGCCCGCCGTCCACGACGCCCAACGACCGTTCCCCGGCGGCCCTTGCCGCCGGTTTTCATTTCCACCTAATCAACCCGGAGGCCCCCTTCATGGCCCGCACCGATCCTACGCCGTCCGCCCCGAACCCCCTCCGCTTCTCGCCGATCCCGGTGGCCGTCCTCAAGGACGACACCATCCCCCACGGTGCCAAGGTGCTCCTGGGGGTCATACTGGATTTCGCCTGGTCCGACTCGTCCACCTGGGTCTCCGTCGAGAAACTCGCCGAGGTCATGGGACATGGGATCAGGACGATCCAGATGTGGATGACGAGCCTGAAGGGCCACGGCTGGATTCGCTTCGAGCCGGACCCCTCCGTCAAGACGGGGCGTCGGATCGTGCTCGTCTGGCGGGAGGGCGAGGCCCCAGGAGGAGCGGGAGCGAGCGTCCCCGAGGCCCCGGAGGACCCCGGCCCCGGCCGAGGCGAAGCCCGGCGCAAATCACTGCGCTCGCAGTGGAATGCACCCGACTCAGACTCACCAGATAGAGGAAGACGCAGATCAACAACAACAGGCCCAGGACACCCGCAGGACCGGCGGCCTACGCCAAAGGGGGATGTTGTCATTGGGGAAGGGCAAGGGCGGGAGGAGCCCGACGCAGGGAGCAGGGCGACGGCCGCCGCCAACCCGTCGACAGTGGAGAAGTTGGTCGGCTCGGGCGTCACCCGCTCCGTCGCCGAGGAGCTTGCCAGGGTGTTCGGGGACGATCAAGTCTCCCGGCAGATCGAGGCGCTGCCGCACCGCAGGCCGAAGGACGGGGCCGCCACGCTGGTCTCGTCCATCCGTGAGGACTGGGCGTTGCCCGAGGAGCTACGGCGTGCCAAGGAGAAGGCGGCCCGCCTCTCCGAGGAGAGGGAGCGTCGTGCCCGAGAAGAGTCGATCAAGCGTGCCAGGCGACTCGACGAGGAGAAGGTCTCTCGGTTCTGGGCCTCCATGACGCCCGGAGAGCGGGAGCGGTTCGTGGAGGAGGCGATCGAGCACGCCGACCCCGAGCAGCGGGATCTCATCCGCAGCCTCAAGCCCCACGAGCCGCTCTACAGGGCATACCGGGTCGCCGCCCGAGACGAACACATCCGGCGGAAGCTCGGGCTGGAGGTCCGGGACTGATGCCATGGGGTTTGCCTCGTGCGGCCATCCCGCCGTGCGGGCTTAGTCCGACGGCGAACGTGACGTGATCCCGGCCCCAGGGAGGGGACGAACCGACGTGCATGCCGGGCGTCCCGCTCGGCAACGCAACGATTCGAGATGCTCGGCGGTAAGAGGTCTCCGTAGGTAGGAAGCCCCGCCGCAGGACGGTGCCAGGGGACTTCATCCCCGGCCCAAGGTTCATCATCGACGAACTCCCCGACGGGGAGGGCGAGGAAGGTACGTCCATGGCGAAGAAGAAGGAGACGTTGGAGCAAGAGGTCGCAAGCCTCTTCCGGGCCAATTATCGACTCGCCGGTTCCGGCTGGGTCGGCGGCGAGAACGAGATCACGGTCTCCATCGGCGACGAGCCGAAGGCGTCCGCCCGCAGTCGTAAGGTCTGGCACCGCAGGCATGCCTGGTCGGGCACCGACCTCGAAGTCGGCGTCACCGTCAGCCCGTCCTGGCGGCGGTCGGTCCATGCCCGTGGGCTCGCCGTGCTGGACGGACTCCTCACGACCCACGCCGGCCGAGTCGTGCGGGTCGGCGAAGTCGATGCGTATCCGGCCTCCTGGGTCCGCCAAGGCCGGGGGCTCTCGGTCCGGGCCGAGACGGGCTGGGTCGCCCGCCATCGCCCGAGCGGCACGTCGTACCACCTCCCCGGCGGGGACGCCGCCAGGGCGGCGGCGGGGCTCCGGCGGAAGATGCGGAACCAGGCGGTCCCCCAGGAGGAGAAGGACGAGCGAAGCCGCCGCATCCGTGAGGCACGACAAGCCCGGCTGGAGCGGCTGATGGGGAAACTGGCCCGTCACGACCTCTCGGACGTGGGCCACGTCGTCGTCACCAGGCGGGACTCGCTCAAGGCGGGCAACTGCGAGCCGGGGACGGACCAATTCATCGATACGTTC
>MKTT01000109.1:133617-150044 GCA_001898385.1 Planctomycetales bacterium 71-10 | reverse complement strand
CGGGACCGACCCCGCCGGCCTCGACGAGCGGCACCTAACGCTCGCCCGCCAGATCGCCGCCGCCTGCCTGGCGGCGATCAGGAGGCACCGACGGGAGCGGCGGGGCGGTGCCTCCAACTGACGACCTTCAACTACCGACCTAGAGAGGGCCGACGCCTTGAATCTGACGGAATACATGCCTGCCGATCTGATCGATATCGCCACGGCCCTTAACCGGGACCCGATGACTTTGGGACGCCTCGCTCTCGCTAAGGAGGAGCGGACGACCTTGTTTTGCACGGCCATGATGCTCGAAGGCGGGGCGAAGGTCATGAGGCCGTCGGCACGGCTTTGCGACGTGCTGAAGAACGTCCAACTCCGAATCGAGGCGAACGAGTACGCCCAGCCCTATGACGGTCTCGGCGTCATCCTGCCGGGGACGCTCTTCGACGGCTCCAAGGATCGTATTGCGACGAGCACCTGGATGCCCGGCTGCCCCATCCATATCATCCTCTTCGACGAGCCGAGAGCGGGGCACGACGGCGTGACGAACACGACGCAATTGCACATCAATTCTCCCCCCGGCGAGACGATCGAGGGGAGTCTCTCGGAGAGCGTCTTCATCGAAGGGGAGGAACGACCCGGTGCCGTCGAATTCCAGAAAGTGGTCTCGGTCGCAAGGATCGTCATCAACCTCTGCCTCTTCGCCGTCGAGCGTGGCGTGCGAATCCTCCCCCTGGACGCCCGAGCCGAGAAACGACGGCGCAAGTCCCATCATGACGGCCGCATGGCCCGGCTCGCCGCCCGTGACGCCCAGGAAGTCGTCATCCAGGATCTCGACCTGATCCTCCGTGCCACGAGCCCTGCGACGGACGGCATCGATGTGCTTGCCGGTCATCGCCAGAGGAGGCACCGGCGTCGTGGCCACTGGAAGATGCAGGCGTACGGGCCGGGCCGGACGCAGCGGAAGCGGCTCTTCGTCAACAGCTACATGGTACACGCCGACGACGGCCCGGACGGCGAGGTCCAGAGCATCCTCTCCTGACTCCGAGGGCGGCGGGTCGGATATCAATTCCATCCGGGGTCCATGCCGCTCATTTCACTGATGCTTCCGAGAGCCCGACCGACGGGTTATCTCCGAAAACTGATCGTGACCAAGATCACGCCGTTCGCCGGCAAAGTCGAAGCAAGGCTTCGTCCCTTTCGCATTCCACTGGCACAAAGTACACTACGACGAGGAGTTCTCGATATGGCCGTGAAGACGAAAATCCAATGGTGCGACAGCACCGTGAATCCCACCATGGGGTGCGACGGATGCGAGATATGGGGCTCGCTACGGCGTTCGTGCTACGCCGGGACGCTCCATACCCGCTTCGGGGGCGTGACCCAGGGCTATGCTCCGACCTTCGAGGAGGTCACGAAGTTTCCGGGCCGCATGGCTCAGGCCGCCTCTTACTCCGACCTCACGGGCCAGAGTCGCCCCGACAAGCCCTGGCTCGACGGGCTGCCCCGCACCGTTTTCGTTTCGGACATGAGCGACTCCTTGTCCTTGTCGGTGGCGTTCGAGTACCTACATGACGAGATCGTCGCCAATGTCGCCGACGGCCCTGGGCGGCGTCATCGATGGCTCTGGCTCACGAAGCGTCCCGACCGCATGGCGCAGTTCTCGTCCTGGCTGCGGCATCGGGGGATCGAGTGGCCGGACAACCTCTGGGCCGGGACCAGCATCACCACCCAGGCGACGACCAGCCGGATCAAGAACCTTCTCAAGGTCGGCACGCCCCGGACGACACGCTTCCTCTCGGTCGAGCCTCAGGTCGAGTCCATCGACCTGAGACGTTGGCTGCCGAAGCTCGACTGGGTGATCCAGGGCGGCGAGTCAGGCCGGCAGGCACGCCCCTTCGACATGGCCTGGGCCGTGGACCTGACCGGGCTCTGCCGGGCCGAGGGCGTGAGCTACTTCCTCAAGCAACTCGGCTCGGTGGTCGTCCGGGACGGCCGACGCATGTCGTTCGAGGACGGCCACGCCGGGGACTGGTCGGAGTGGCCCGAGGAGGTGAGGGTGAGGGAGATGCCGGTGCCGGACGGCGCTCGTCGGGGAGGATAACAAACGGGCGGGCCACCGATCCTCAAGCCCTTTGGCTGCGGTCAGAAGAGGCCCCGAGCTTGTGCGTCGGCCGGGAACTTGATGTACACCTTGTCGGCCTTGTAGGTCCCCGCCCGGCGTCGGTATCCGGGGTCCGCCTCGACGACCACCTCGCCCTTCCGCTCGCATTCCTTGAAGATGGTGCGGGCGTGCGTCGGCAGGAAATCGGTCTCCTCGACCACGAACCGCTCGACGTCCTCCATGGGGACCCGCTGCCCGGCGAACCGGGCGAGCAATTGGTCCCAGAGCGGCCAGAAGGGGAACAACTCGAAGGCGTAGGACTCGCCGGGGTCGGCGTCCGAGAACCTCGCCCCCTCGGCCTTGTCCACCGACCACATCGCCTCCTTCATCTTCTCGAAGCCCTTCGGGTGATTCGAGGCGAAGAAGAGCGAGTACGTCTTTTGGTCACGCTTGCCGTGCATATCGAACCGACCGACGTACCTCGCCAGCGTGGCAAGTTGATTGCGGTACATGGACAGGATTGCAGCGTCCCGGTCGCCCATCTGCTTTGGGATCTCCAACACCTCGTCGGTGCCGAAGGTCCGGGGGAAGTGGCCGACGATTTGATCGTTCGGGTGTTCGAGGAATCGGCTGATGAATTCGACCATGACGTTGACGAAGACTTCGCACCTCGGGTAGCGGAGGATGCGGCCCATGAGTTCGAGGGGGATGCCGCTGAACCCGAAGGGATCGACGAAGGCGAAGATCGGTGCCGGGGCCTGGCCCGAATGTTCGAGTCGGTCCAACTCCGTCCCGATCGTCTCGGCGAACCGGCCGGTCGTGACCTCGACCCTGAACGATGACGGATACTGGAGGGCCGATAGCCTCGCCTTGAGGTTTTCTGCCGACTCCGGGTCGGCCTCGACGAACGAGAAGTGGATCTGGACGTCCGGGTCGAGGGTGCCCTTCTCGACGTGGGCCTTGGCCGCCTCGATGGCCATCTGGGGCGAGCCGGCTTCTCCCCCTTGATACTCGCCCGGCCCGGCGAAGCCGTCGATGTAGTTGATCGACTTGTGATAGCGACCGAGGATGGGGAACCAGCGATCCAGGTATCGCTTCAGCAGGAGGTGCTTCGCCGCCGTGTGCGGCGTCATCTTCGGCAGCTTGAGCATCGCCCGGCCTCGGTTGTTGAAAGGCTTGAAGCCCACGGATTCACCTGACCCTGACCGTCCGCTATCGCAAGCCACCTTGGTTCTCTTATCCGAAGGCGAGTTGATGGGCAAAGGTAATCCTCTGCCGGAGGATCGAGGCCGTCGGCCTGGCCGACACGAGCCCTTCGAGTTCCCCCAGATCGACCGCTCGCAGGGCGACGAGTGCTCTCCTCCCTGCGTTCAGTGGGTCCCTCACTTCGATCCGGGCCTCAGTCGCCTGGGCATGGGTTGTCGGATAGAGGATGGCGGCCGTCCCGCCCTCATGGCCCATCGCATACATCGCAAGCTGGTAGAGCATGTCCCTGGGCAGCGGGTTCTCCCAGAGGTCCCGATACTTCGCATCCAGGACCGCCACGACGTTCGCCCCGTGTGTCACCACGAAATCCGGTCGGGGCGTCGGGGCCTGGGCGTGCCGGGGGTTCCAGCCGGGGACGTAGGCGAGCATGCCCTTGAGTCGATGTTCGGGGCGGACCCTATATTCCGGCAGGTTGTCCGCCAGGAACTTCCCCAGCAACGCCTGGAAGAAGCGGTTCATGTCGAAGAGGAAGCCGGGCAAAGGTGGACCGGCCTCGCCCTCGTCCAGGGAGAGGCCGCCGCCCTCGTGGAGGATGCGGATGATCGAGACTGCGGGCTCGTAGGCCCTGGTCGTGCGGTCCATCTCGGCCTCCAGCCGCACGAACACCCGGCGGTCGAGCCGGACCGATGTGACCGTCTCGCCGAGCCGGTCGCCGAGCCGCCCGAGCCTGGACCGCAGCCCCCTGTCTCCGGCTAGAGATGCCGCCAGTCGAAGGCCCGCCAGCAGGACCCGGTTGATCAGCCGATTTTCATCACGGCGGTGGTGGGCGCACGGCAGGGTCGATTCCACGAGGGCACCCCGACCGGCCAGAGCCCGGAAATCGATGCGACCTCTGGGCGAGGCCAGGTCCTCATCCCGCCGCAGGTATCCCCGCCGGAGACCCCTCGCCACGAGTTCCTGCGCCTCCTCGGCCAACTGAGAGATCAGCAGGTCCTGGAAGCCGAAGTCCTGCGTGGCGTGGGCGGCGGTGGGGAGGAAGTGGAGGTCCCGCAGCCCGTAGGCGTAGCGGAGCAGCCTCAGCAGGGCCACGGTCCGCAGCTTGGGGACGACCGTGACGTCGATCGCCCCGAGCCGCACCCGCCCGACGAAGGAGGTCGATCGCACGGACAGGCCCGTGCGAAGTTCCTGGACCTCCAGCATGCCGCTCTCGGTCAGGCGGCGGGCGGTCTGTCTCACGGAGGGCTCATCCCCGAGGCCGACGCCCTCCGTCGGGCTCCCCGGATAGGGGGCGATCGTCCGCCACTCGGCGAGCCGGAGGACCTGCCCCGTCACGACGGCGATCCCGCATCGGGCTCGTCCTCGCCCTCGTCGATCTCGGCCTCGCCCTCCCCGAGGCTCGTCACGGCCTTGAGCGAGGTCAGCACCTCGGGGCACGGGGCCAGGAGCGCCTGGACGAGTTCCAGCCCCGTCGGCTCCTCGAACAGGTCGTGGCGGACCGCCCGGTTCGGGAGATCGACCAACCCGCCCCCAAGGATGGCGTGAAGGGCGTCGAAATCCTCGTAGCAATACTCCTCCAGCAGCGGGATGATCTCGTCCCGCACGACCCGGAAGAACCGGGCGGCATCCCGGACGGGCCTACCCGCCTCCATTAAAAACGAGTGGCCGACCTGGAGGTTGCGGGCGTCCCGCCCGATGTGCTCGCAGATCCGGCGGTTGAGCGCCTCCAGCCAGGGACCCAGCGGGATGTCGGCGACCGCCGTCCCCTCCAGGAGCGTGGCGTCCGGCATCAACTCGACGAACCCGAACCGACGCCGCAGGGCGGCGTCGAGAAGGGCGATCGAGCGGTCCGCCGTGTTCATCGTCCCGATGAGGAGGACGTTCGGGGGCACCCGGAAGGCCTCCCGGCTGAGCGGCAGGATGACCGACTTGCCCCGCTTGTCCTTCTCGATGACGGTCAGCAGTTCGCCGAAGATGCGGGGGATGTCGCCCCGGTTGATCTCGTCGATGATCAGGACGAAGGGGCGATCGGGCCGGGCCTCGGCGTCTCGGCATAGCAGCTTGAAGATCCCGTCCCGGAGGGCGAAAGTCATCCGCCCCTCGTGCAATTCGGGGCGGTAGCCCTCGATGAAGTCCTCGTAGCCGTAGGCCGGGTGGAAGCTCACCATGCGGACGACCCCAACAGCACCGGGTCCGCCCGCCACCTCGGCCTTCTCGCCGTCCGACAGCCCGTCGAAGGGCTTGCCGCCCAGCGAGTACGAGGCGAGGTCGAGCGCCGTCCGTTCGGCCCAGTACGTCTTGCCGGTGCCCGGAGGCCCGTAGAGGATCGCCTGGCCCTTGCGTTCGAGCACGGCCTGGATGCGACCGGGAACGCCCACGAGGCGGGGCACGGATCCGCCGCCCGTGTTGCTCGGCACCCTGACCGGGGGCCGGGCGACGACAGGGCCGTCGAGCGAACGCCGCTCGGCCTCGACGAGGTTGGCCGGGGCCTTCCTGAGCCGGTGGACGGTCGTCTGGAGCCCCTCGGGCTCGGGCATCTTCCACTCGTCCAGCGAGAGCCACTCGACGGCCCGGCGGTGGGGGAAGTCGGAGGCGGGATCGTGGGCGTACGCCCCGACGATGCGACCGACGCCCAGGACGGACTGGCCGTCGCAGGCGAGGACGACATCGCCCTCGGCGATCCCCCTGGCGAAGTTGAGGACCTGGGTGGCCGCCCTCCCGACCTGCTGCGGGGTGCCGGGATAGCGCTCGCCGAGCAGATTGACCAGCCTCTCCTTGGAGGCGGCCTCCTTCTCGAACTCGGACAGGTCGCCCAGGTCGGGCCAGCCGATCGCCACGCAGGATCCGTCCCGCATGAGCGGCCAGCGGTTCCTCGGCTGCGTCCCGTCGGACGTGCCGACCCGCCAGTAGGCGTGCGGCTCCCCGTCGTGGTGATTGAGGGTCGTCGTCAGGTGGTTGATCGGGATGCCGAGTTCGTGGGCGGCGGTCACGAAGCGACCGGCGCAGAGGTAGCGGCCCTCGCCCTCGGGCGGGACCTGGAGCATCTTGACGAGGTGGAACCGCTGGTAGTCCGGGTTGTGGTAGTCGTCGAGCTTCTCGGGGTGCATCAGGGAGAAGTATTTGTGGCCCCAGGCCAGGTCGCTGACCGACGGGGCGATCCGCCCGAGGTCTTCCTGGAGGCCCCGGTACTCGGCGTCGTCGGCGAGGTCGGGGAGCCCGCCGAGCCGCTCGGTCCCCCGGATCAACTCGTCTCGGTGCATGCGGGCGACCTCGACGGCCTGGGGGACTGTCAGTTCGACGACCTTGGTCGGGGAGCCCGTCACCCAGGTTCCCGTCTCCCTGCTGCGGAAGATGCCGAACTTGAAGGCGCTGCCCCCGGCGATGCTGCCGAAGCGTCCGGGGAACTCGTCGTCGTTCTTGAACTCCAGCCAGTACACCATGCTGTCCTTGCCGCCGTGGCCGTGCATGGCTTCGAGCAGCCCCTCGCCGTCGAGGCCCGCCAACTGGTCGGGGCCGAACCGGGAGCGGAAGTTCTTGTAGAACTCGTCGAGTTTCGGCCTGGAAAAGAGCTTCCCGTCGGCGGTCAGCCGCCTGTGGTCGTCCAGGATGCGAGATTTGATACGATCGTCGAGCATTGGCACAGGTCCGCCTATCGGCTGTCTTGCTGACCTCGCATATCCTTCACCAGCCCGATTTTCACCTTCCGGGCTTCACGCCTTGACCAGTATCCCGTCCTCGATCAGCCGATCGAAGAGGCCCTCGACCTGGCCCGGCAGGCAGCCCCCCGTCACGAGGAGGCCAAGCTCCATGTTGACGGTGAAGGCGTACTCCGTCAGGTTCGCCGAGGAGAGGAACAGCCAGCGACCGTCGGCCACGACGCACTTGACGTGCAGGATGCCGGGCTTGCCCTCCCCGCTCCGGCCCCTCTCCTCCCTGGGCCAAACGTAGACCTTCGAGCAGGCGGCCACGTCCTCGCCGAGGGCCTGGAGCGTGTTGTACGTGCCGTGCCCTTCGAGCCGGTCGGGCGTCTCGACCACGACCTCGATCACGACGCCCCGCCGGGCGGCCCGGACGACGGCATCCCGGATGTTCGGGATCGAGTAGACGGCGTAGCTGACCAGCAGGAGGCGGGACCTCGCCGAGTCGAGCACCTGGAGGATCGCCTGCTCGGTGTGGCGGTGCGGGATCGACCGGCATCGTGGGCCGGTCCACGCCAACTCGACCGACTGCTCCCGGCCCTTCCGGCGGTCGAGGTGGGCGGCCGTCCGGAGGGAGATGGACACTTCGGCCGCCGTGACGCCCGGCTCCTCGGCGAGCCAGGCGTCGAGGAACTCGAGGGCCAGGCTGCGGTGGCGAGCATGGGGCACGGCGTCGGCGATCCGCCGCCGTGCCTCGGCGGGGTCGCACGCCGAGATGACCTGGGCCACCCGATCGACGACATCGACCGGCACGCCGCTGGCGAGCTTCGTCACGGCCTCGATGAGGGCTGCGGTGGCGGCCATGGCGATTTTCTCAGCAAGAGGAGGAGTCGCTCGGGGCTCCTTGACCATCCCGGAAGAAGGCGAACTGGTCCCGGTCCACCGTCGGCACGAGGACGGTGCGGTCCAGGTATTTGTTCCCCCGCTCGCACGAGGTCTCCGAGGCGAACAGGCAGGCGTGGCACGACGCCCCGTGCAGCGACGTGCCTTCCTTGCCCGGATGGTGCTCGGCGCACAGGGGGTCGCTGGAGCAGAGCCGCATCGAGTCCAACGCCTGCCCCAGGTGACGCTCCAGTACCGCCGGTTCCCCCAGCGACACCAGGCCCCCGAGCGTCCCCTCGCTGTCGGGAGCCCCGGTGTAGATCAGCACGCCCGCCATCTCGGGGCGGTCGGTTCCCGGATTCCGGGAGTAGATCCGCTCCCGGAGCGAGGCCGCCGTGTACCCGCACTCGAGCGAAAGCTGGCGGATCAGGGCGTGGGCGAACGAGTGCAGGAGCACGAACCGCAGGCCGGGGAAGCACTCCTCGGGCGGCGTCAGGCCACGTCCCGTCCTCCACTGCTTGTGGGCGTCGAAGAACTCCATGTTGAGACGCTGGACCCGTGCCAGCCAGCCCTCCACCTCCGTCTCGGAGAACTGGAAGAAGATCCCCTCGCCCCGGATCTCGCTGGCCGGGACCCAGGTCGTCTTGCCTCGGGCGACTCGCATCCGCTGGGCCTCGGGGAAGTCCGCCGGGCTCTCGTAATCGCCGGGCGACTCGATCCGGGTGAAGCCGATCAAGGCCCGTACCTCACGAGCCCGCTCGACCAGCACGACCTTCTCGAAGTATCCGGCGAAGCGGCGAGGGGCCGGGACCTGCCGGAGCCGGAATTCGTTCGTCCTCTGGGCTCCGTCGGGGTCGGAGAAGATTTGCCACTCGGGGGTCTTCAGGTCGGCCACGTCCTCGACCGTCGACTCTTCGCTCCCCGCCTGCCGCTCCTGGATCGCCGCCCAGAGGTCGGCGTCCGGGTAGTCGGAGAAGTCCCGCAGGAGGTTGCGGCGGCGCAGCTTGGCGATGTCCCCCTCGCCCTCGATGTCGTAGAGGTCGCTCCAGCGGTCGGCCACGAGTTGCTTGAGCAGGTTCGAGCTTTGCGGGATCGAGAGCGCCGAGAGCAGGATCGGGAACCAGGCGTTCGACGCCCCCTGCATCATCGCCCGGACCCGGACAGGCTGGCCCCGCTCGTCCTGGCAGCCGTCCTCGTCGAAGTCCCGCAGGTGGGGCCGCCTCCCCCGGCAGGCGGGCAGGTCGCTGTCTTTGATCTTGAAGGCGTCCGACATCGGGCGGGACGTGTTGCAGGTCTCGCATTTGATGTAAATGTCCGCCGCCTCCCCCGACGGCCCCATCTCCAGGAGTTGGAGCTTGTACGGGTGATCCGGGGCCTGGCCGCCGTGGACGAAGTTGACCCAGGGGAAGTCGTCCAGGTGGCCGTTCTTACAGGCCACGACGAAGCGGGCGGGGACGGCGGTGGGCAGCTTGCCGGGGTGGCGGCAATTCTCGTGGACGTACTTCACCCGGTCGGGTCGGTAGGGGTCTGGCTTCAGGACGAACTGGTTGCTGCTCAGCGGGGCCAGGCGGCGGCAGCGGGGGCAGAGCATCCACCGGGGGAACGGGGCCACCGGCACGCCCACGTAGGACTGCTCCTCGAATGGGTTTGAGCGGTCCGTGTCGGGCACGACGGGCGGGGAGCGGAGGGCGTTCACCTGCGCCCCCAGGATGTTGCGGATCGAGGCCAGGAGCCGCTCCTCGGTCAACTCCCGGTAGTCGGAGTTCGGCCAGTCCTCCAGGCCCATGACCATGACCGAGATGTGCGGCAAATCGACGACCGAGCCGACGCCGAACGTTGTGAGCATCTGGCTGGGCCGAAGCTCGCCGACCCGAGGCCTCTCACGCCCCTTGCTCATCGGCCGCCTCCTCGTCGCCCTGGGCCACGTTCATGAAGTCGGCCTCGTCGTCCAGGTTGTGGTCGTCCAGGATCAGGAACGAGGTCGGCTCGACCTCCCGGAGCGAGTTCAGGCAGGTGTACTCGTCCCACGCCTCGATCCCCGGCTTCTGGAGCAGGCCGACCGTCTCGCTGTCTTTCTTGCCCTCGTAGCCGAGCCGACTGCCCCCGGAGAGCCGCAAGGCCCGCTTCTGCCAGAAGTCCACCTTCTGCCTCAGTTCCGCCTCGACCTTCGTGGCCACCTCGTTGCCGCCCACGAGCCTCGCCCGTCGCACGATCCAGTCGATCGCCTCCTGAACGAACGGGTGGGTCGAGTCGGTCGCCATCCGCATCGCCGCTTCGTTCTTGTTGAACTCGAAGCCTCGCAGCCGGACGAGCGAGACTAAGAGGGCGGAAAGCCCCCGGTAGATCGACCCCTCGGAGAAGGGCGTGACCGAAAGGGCCTCGACGTGCTGGTAGAACGTGGCGTGGTAGTGCTCGAAGGTCTCGAAGTGGCTCAGGTCTCTCGGTCGAGCCCAGTTGTAGACCGTGATGACCAGGCCGGGGAACTTCCGCCCGACCCGGCTGGTGGCCTGGATGTACTCGGAGGTCGTCTTGGGCTGGCCGCTGCACACCATCAGCCCCAGCCTCGGCACGTCCACGCCGACGGAGATCATGTTCGTCGCCAGCAGCACGTCGAGCGGGCGGGGCTTCAGGTCCGTGGGGCGGGTGTGCGTCCGCCCGGCCTCCTTCCGTTTCTCCTCCATCGCCGGGTCGAAGACGTTCTCCAGCCGGTCGAGCGTCTCGGGGATCGCCGCCGAGCCGAGCCGGGAGGTCAACTCCTTCACCGAGTCGGGCGAGTACAGGATGCGCTTGGCGAGGCCCCACTCGGCCATCTTGCCCAGGCGGGTCCGCACGTCGTCATCGACCATCCGCCGCATGCCGCCGAGTTCCCGCAGGCTGTTGAAGTAGCCCACCAGGGTCATCCACGAGTCGGAGGCTTCCCCGTGCTCGTCGAAGAGGACCTGGGCCGCCGAGAGCATCGTCACGTAGGTGCGGATCAGGCAGTTCCGCAAATTGCGTCCGGGGGCGCAGATCCCGATGTACTTCCGGCCCGGCGTGGCCTCGGTCGAGGGGCGTTGGAGCGAGAAGAAGTTGTCCCGCACGTCCAGGCCGTTGGGCGGGAAGACGCTGGTGTCCCGCATGAACAAGGCGTGGACCTGATCCCTGGCCTGGCGGATCGTCGCCGTCGAGGCGATCAGCTTGGGCCGGACGACCTTGCCGCCGACCTTCCACGAGCAGAGGCGGTCGATGGCCGTCTCGTAGAGGCCCACCAGCGTCCCGAGCGGGCCGCTGATCAAGTGCAACTCGTCCTGGATGATCAGGTCCGGGGGCCGCAGGGGGTTGGCGGGGACCGTGCGGGCGGCGGCGAACCTGCCGTCCTTGCTCTTCGGGTGGCTCCCGGCGTCGTCGATCTCGGGGGAGCGGAACCCGTGCCGCTCGCAGAGCCCGTCCACCTGGCCGAAGAGCATCTCGACCTCGCCCTTCCACGGCATCTGGGCGAACTTGTCCACCGTGGCGATCAGCAGGCAGGGCAGCCGCCGGTAAATCTCCTCATCGACCACCAGGATCGGCAGCCCCTCGTCGGGGGACTGCCGCCGGCTGAAGGCGCACTGGCCGAACTTGTCGCCGCAGTAGACGAACGTGCGTCCCCGACCCTTGCTGGCCGTCTCGATGTGGTAACAGCGTGGCGTGAAGTCGATCTTCGAGCCGCACCAGGGGCAGTTCGTCAGTTGATGGGGCGACCCGCTGCCGCCGACGGCCCCGTGCCGCTTCTTGTCGGCGCTGCCGGTGGCCGTCTTGAGCGCCTCCTCGCCGTGGGCCGTTCGGTTGGGGGTCGAGGCCGACCCGACCCAGAGCCCGATGCGGAACGGCGTCCGGCCCCAGCGGTGGTCGCCCCTGGCCTCGGCCTGGCGGCGGATGACCTCGCAGGCGCAGATCAGGGTGGTGGCCCGCTGGAACTGCTGGAGGGTCAGGAGCCGCAGGGTGTACCGCATCAGGACGGCGACCCCGTCCTCGCCCGAGCGGCCCTCCACGACCCCCTGGAGGCGGCGGACGGCGATGGTGAAGGCCGTCAAGCCGAGGTAGGCTTCGGTCTTGCCGCCGCCGGTCGGGAACCAGAGGAGGTCGGCCACGGCGTCGGGGCTCTCGGCCCGGTCGGGGTGGTCGAGCCGGGCCAGGCCGGGGAGGTTCAGCAGGATGAACGCCAACTGGAAGGGATACCAGGAGCGGTTCTTCGGGACGTCCACGTCGTTGTAGTCGATGTCCCGGCCCCGCCGGACCCCCTCGGAGAAGAGCGAGCGGGTCCGCTGGAGCCACATGGCCTGGTTCATGAACCGGAAGGCGTCGGCCACCTGCGGGTCGGACGCCAGCAAGTCGAGCCCCTCCTCGATCCGCTTGACCGTCTTCTCGCACCTCTCGATGGCGGTCTTCGCCACGGCCGTGAAGTGGTCGAGATTCTCGGCGGGGTCGTCGATCTTCGCCTTCTCCAGCCTGATCCACTCCTGGTAGGCGACGACCAGCGGCTCCAGCCTGGCACGCAGCCCCGCCTGGGGCGTCTCGTGCAGGACCTTCATGTCCAGGACGAGCCCGTCCAGCTTGGCGAAGGAGGGGTTCCGGTCGGCGTCCTCGACGGTAGGCGGAGTGGTCTTGGGGACCTCGTAGCTGGGGATCGCCCTGGTCGTGATCCGGGAGGCCCGGTTGGGGTCCGCCGGGTCCAGGTCGGCGTGGACCGCCGTGCCGTGGCCGACGGCGAACTCGACGTGCCGGCGATAGATCATCGCCAGCATGTCGGCCTCCTGCTTGTACGCCTCGTCGGTGCCGTCCAGGTCGATCCGGGTGAACCGCTTGTGGAAGACCGACGTGCCGTCGGGGGCCTCGACCGCCAGTTCGCACTGGAACATCCAGGTCCGCTCCCGGTTGGGGGGCGGCGGCTCGACCCCCTCGTTGACCAGGAAGAGCGTGACGCTCCAGTGGTCGCTGCGGCGGCGGATCAGCCCCCGCACCTTGGCGTCGGGGAACGCCTCGTCGGCGACGAGCGGGCCGACCGGCCCGGCCTGGAGCGGGACTTCGTGGGGCGTGCCGCAGGGCTGACGCTTCCAGACCCGTTTAGGCGTCCCGGTCTTGGGGTTGGTCTCGAAGGCGCTGGGGGCTTTGTCGTACCGGCCCCAGCGGGGCGTGACCTCGAGGGCGTTGACGTCCAGCGGGACGCAGAAGGACAGCCCCAGCGACGAGGGAAAGACCGCCTTGGACAGCGGGGGCGTCCGCTCGATCGGGCCGTCGTCGCCGCCGAGATTGCCCCTCCCGGACCCCTCGACGGCCATGTCGTCGCCGGGCGGGAGGTCGCCTTCGAGGAGGTCGTCGTCCTCGGCGGGCGGGGCGGCGGGCCGGTCGAACAGGGGCGGGGCCTCGCCCTCGGCCCGCTGGCGTGGGGCGAGGATGCCGACGAGGTAGCGGTCCCGGATGCGTCCGGGGACCTCTTCGTCGTCGCCCTGGACCGGGCCTCGGAGTTCCCGGATCGCCATCTCCTCCAGCAGGTCCCGAAGTTCGAGTGCGGAAGGGACCGCCGCCTTGAGTGTCGCCTGCGCCACGGACGCCCCCTTCGCTCGCCGGGTCGGACCCTATGTCCGGAATTCATCGCTATATGACGGGACCTCACCACGTTATGTCCGGAGTTCCGATCCGTTACGTCCGGAGTGATGCGTGGAGTATTGGGCCTATCATCTCCGAGGAGCGGCCCAAAGCCATGCTGTTGCGTGAAGATGCCTCGGTCCGAGCGGCACCTTCCGTCCGTCCCTGCCAGATCACGACCTCAATTAGGGATCTTGCTCTTCGTTCGGGCATTCTTCACGGTGGGCTTGGGGCGGCGCTTCGGGATAGACGGTGCGTCCTGGATCACGATCTTACGGTGCCCTGGCGAGACGTTCTCGATCCTCACGCCCTTGAGCGTGACGGGGGGAAGGCCGACGCTCCGGCAGACGGTCTCGGGATGCTCGCTGAAAATCTGGATCAGTCGGCGGGAGGCGTGTGACGGGGTGCGGACGCCCTGTTCCCAGCTTTGCACGGTTTTGGTCGAGACGTTCAGCATCCGGGCGAACACAGGCTGGGACATCGCCGACTGATCTCGCAGGGAGACCAGGGTCTCGGCGTCGATCTCCGGCGGCTCCTCGGGCATCACGACGGTCCGCAGGGTGATCTCGCCCTTGGCGTGGGCGATCCCCTCTTCGAGGCCCTGCTTCAGGCGCTCGAAGAGCGGCTTTCGGGGGCGGGTGCTCATGGTTTTGACCTTCCTCCCTTCCTGCGTGGGGCCGTGGATCGTGCCCGTCGCTTCAACTGATCGGCCAGGGTCGCCAGGATTCGCTTCTCTTGCGGGCTCAGGTCGTCTTTCTCGTCCTTCCCGAAGACGTCCAGCAGGAAGAATTGGTTGACGTCGGGGACGTGCAAGTAGATCACCCGAGCACCGCCCCGTTTCCCCTTGCCCCGGCGAGGGTCGGGCGTGCGGACCTTCCGCAAGCCGCCGCAACCCGGCATGGGCGTCCCCTTCTCGGGGTCGGCCATGAGTTCACGCTGGAGCGCCGCATAACTCTCGTCGGGCAGGTAATCCCGGACCCATTCCGTGAACTCGCTCGACTCGATGAAGACCGCTCTCATCGAGGATCATCCTATCCTACTGAGTGGGATGGTTCAAGCTCGGGGCCGGAGGCCCTGCCGGTGTTCCGAGTTCCCGCAACATCGACGGCCGTCATCGCCGAACCCTACCCGTCGGGATGGAGCATCCTCGATCGTCACGTCGTCGTTCGAGAGCAGGTTGATGCTGACCTTGCCACGGTTGTTGGCGAGGTTCCAGAAGTCCTGCTTCATCTTGGGGGCGTCGGGCACGCCCTCGACGACGAAGCGACCGGCCTTCTGGGCGACCCCGAGGACGACGACCCCGCCGTCGGTGTTCGCCATCGCACTGTAGGTGCCCCAGACGCTCCCCGGCAGGCCGCCCCTGGCCGCCTTGAACTCCCGGTCCTTCTCCTCGCCCAGGCTGAGGGCGGCGAGGATGGCGCTGATGTCCATCAGCCGTCCTCCTCGCCGAAGAGTCTCGGCTCGGAGGCCGTCTTACCCCTGGACTTCCGGGGAGCCTTGGGGGACTTGCCCTTCGCCTTGCCGTGGAGTCCCTGGGCCATCTCCTCGGCGTGCCGCTCGTGGTTGAGCTTCAGGAGGCGGGCGAGGATCTCACGACGGGCAGCATCGCTGATGGTGAATCGAGTTCCATGCTTTGTCTCGTGGAAGCTGTGACCCATATCCAGGTCTGACCAGCCGTAAATGGCAGCAACGGCCCTGTCCATCTCCTGATGGCAGGATCGCAGGCCATCGATCAACGGCGCACGGTCTTCGGGGTCAAAGAACTTGTTGTAGAGCTTAGTTACACCAACGCCGTACAGCGACAAAGCTTTGTCACGTTGCTCATAGTACTCAGTCCCAATCTTCTCCAGCGCAGCAGATCGTGGCATGCGAGGGAACGTGGCAAAGCACGACCCTAGCGTGTAACGAATGTCGGTCTTCATTGTCGAGGCATATCGGTCGATCCAGGTAGAGTGGACTGAAGATTGTAGTAATGCAAAATGGTGGTAATCATCGAAGAAAAATACGGTTGCTGCGTCCGACAGGGTGTATTCAGTCGGAACAAACACGATTGCATGTATATTGCTGACACGGCTTCTAACCAAGACCCTAGACAGATTTGCAACGGCGGCGGTCAACGCTGGCCTAGTCAGACCAAATTGCCACCACCGTTCGATAAGTCCACGGTTCCACGAGCTATCGGGTGGGTATTTGTCCCTCTCGGGCTTAACCCTCTCCTCAATGATGCGAAGGCAATGCTCGTAATCACCGGCCACCGGGCCATCGTAGCCAGGTGGGCGAGACGTGCGATCGAGAGGCCAAGCGCCGAAGTTGATGATGTACCGACTAGGCGAATAGTCGGGCCGAGAATTGATATCCTTGCCGATCAAGAAGGGGCGGACAACATCAATATTTCGGCTGTCTGCGGTAAGCAGACGGTTTGCCTCCTCCTGGTCAACAATAAAGCCATCTCCTACAACCTTCACGCCCTCGATGGCCATTTGATCATTTGCAAGAAGCAAGTAAGGCTCGCCGTCGAGCAATGGATGGCTGGGATCAAGCGAGGGGGATATGGAAGGTACTTCGTCGCCGTCGAGGATGCAACGGGATAGGATTCTCTGCTTGCTCAACCATACTGATGCAGCCTCAAGCTGGGCCGATCCCGGCCAGCGGAAGCTCTTCGTCGCCCGGTAAATGGTCGCTCCCTTGGCAGCTAGCTGCGATAGGCCGATCTCCCTTGTATCACCCTGAGAGATAGTGTTAGTGGCAATCATCCCGTAGAAACCATTTAGGCCGCACAATGTATCTGCTCTGTTGAAGAAGTAGGCACAGAGATCGCCAGTCCCCCGCAAGCCTCTGACCCCATGGGCGATGTAGGAGACAACATGGTCTCTCCACAACGCCCCGTAGGCAGGTTCTAATTTTGTGCCACCCATAAACGGGGGATTGCAGACAAATCCGTCAAACCCCCGCTTATCGATAAAGACCTCGGGGAACTCAAGTGGCCAGTGGAACCGGCTCTCTATTCCCGCCTT
>MKTT01000109.1:54902-133604 GCA_001898385.1 Planctomycetales bacterium 71-10 | reverse complement strand
TTCGACTCGGCCCCCAACTGCTCAGTGGGCATGTCCTTGAACTTGTACTCGACCTCAGCCAATGTCCCGTTGAGTGCGGCCTCTAACTCGCTCTTACTCCTTGTCTCCCAGGTCGCCGCCAGAAGCATGTCGGCGGCGAAGGTGAGGCGTTTCGTCTGATCCTCGACGTTCGCCAGCATCAGCGTCTTCCGCTCGATGTCCTGCGACGTATTCGAGGGCAGCGTCTCGATCTGCTTGCGGAGCAACCGCACGGCGTCCAGCCGCTTCTCGATCTGCTGCCGCTGCTGTTCCATTAGCGGGCGGACCTTGGCGTCCTCCGTCATCGAGAACCGGAGTAACTGGTCGATGCTGCTGAGGCCCACCAGCGAGTCGCCGCACCGGATGGCGTGGTCGAGGAACGTGAACGGCTTGTCCTTCGCCAGCGTTAGCAGCCAGAGCGACAGCTTCGCCATCTCGACGGCCAGCGGGTTCTTGTCCACCCCGTAGAGGCACCGCTCGGCCACGATGCGGCGGGCGAAGGCCGTCCGCTCCTCGGCGTCGATCGGCACGAGTTGCTCGAAGAGGTCGCCCTTAGACGGGGTGCCGTAGGGCGTGATTCGCACCAGGATCGGGCGGCCTTGGCTCTGGGGCGAGAACAGGTTTCCCTGACGCCCCGTCTGGACCCGAGCCGAGTCGCCGTCCCACGCCTCCATCAGGCGCTCGGAGAGGTAGCGGCACGCCTGGACGAGGAACGCCCCGCTGCCGCACGCCATGTCGCAGACCTTCAGGCCGAGCAGGTCCGCCGCCGACTTCAGCCGCCACTCCTCCCGAGGCTTGCCCTGGGCGGGGCCGTCGTAGACCAAGGGCTCCAGCGTGTGGCGGACGATCGGCTCGGTCAGGCTCTCGGGCGTGTAGTGCGTGCCGCTGGACCGGCGGTCGGTCCCCGCCGTGACGTAGACGCCGCCAGGCGGGATCACCACCGGGTAGTCGAACGTGTCGAGCCGCACCAGCCCAGCGAACGGCCTGACCCGCTCCCAGAGTCCCTCGTCTCCCTGGCAAGCCGTGCGGAACCGGCTGAGCGTCTGGTCGTCCGGTTTCGAGGCCAGCAGCCGTTTCACCGTGGCGACCGACGACCTACCCGTCTCGCTTTTGAGGAACTTCAGCAGGTCGTCCTCCCCCTTCGCCGCCAGGGCCTCCAGCCTCGACAGGGGCACCTCCGGCTCGGAGTCCCGAGACCCGCTCAGCCCGAGGACCGGCTCGGTGGCCCGCACCGCCGTGTGGTCGAGCAGGCCCTCGTAGACGTGGCCGATCTGCGTGATCTGGAGAGCCCGGAAGCTGAGCTTGCGAGGCGTGGCCGGTCCGCCGCCCGGCAGCTTGATCTGGAGCACCTGGAGGGCCTCCAGGAGGTGCAGGACCGTCCGGTTGTCGACCGGGAGCGGCCGGCCGGGGGTGTCCCGCCACCTCGTCCCGGCGGGCCGCCCTTCGAGGAACGGGAACCGATCCGGGTCGAACAGCTTGCCCCGGTAGGCGGGGAGCTTCATCCTGTCGTGCCGGACGCCCCCGTACACCGCCCGGAACGTCGTCAGCAGCCGGCTCCACGCATCCTGGCGGCGCTCCAGCACCTCCTCGCCGAAGTCCTTGGCCGTGCCCCGCAACTGATCCCGCAGCGTCGAGACGGCGTAGTTCCTGTCGTAGAGTTCGTCGCCCAGCAGGAGCAGTTCCCGCTCCTCGGCGCAGAACAGGAACACCAGCCGCATCATCACCGTCAGGGCGGCCTCGTACAGCACCGGCTCCGGCACGCCCTTCAGCAGCGCCCCGCCGCTGTCCCGGTTCGCCCGGTCGATCGACGAGACGAGCACCTCGACCGCCTGGCGGACCTGATAACCAAGCTGGTCGGTGACTTCCTGCTGGTCCTGGGCGCTCTGGGCCAGCAGCCGTTCGAGCGTCTCCTCCTCGGGCACGCCGAAGAACCGATGCACGCCCAGCAGGGTGCGGAATGCCTGGAGCGTCTTCGGCTCCTCCAGCCAAAGCGGTGCAAACCACGAGGCGTACCCGGTCGTCTCGCCCTTCGGGGCATCGACCAGCATCCACTGGTCGCCGTTCGTGACCAGCCCCAGCCGCACGCCCGTGTCGTGCAGCAGTTGCATCATCCGGGTGTCCGGCGAGGCCGCCCACGGCTTCCCCTCGACGACCCGCCCCAACTTCTGCTTCAGCGGATACGTCTGGATCAGCAGCCTGGCCCGGCTGCCGTCCGGCTCCATGACCACCTTGTCGGGCCGCAGGGTCTCGCCATGCTCGGGCAGTTCGGCCTTGAGCGTCTGCGGGATGTCCTGCCCCTCGACGAGGACGTCGCCCAGGTCGAGCATGTTCCGCAGCACCCAGTCGATCCACTGCCGATGGATCGCCCGGTCCGGTCGGCCGCCGTTCTGGTCCTGATCCCACTCCTCGTGGACCTGCCGCAGCGTCCTGGCGTGCTCGGGCTCGTGGGCGTCCATCCCCTGCGGGAAGCGCTGGACGAGCACCGGCAGGCTCAGGAACGGCCCCGAGACCTCGATGAGCGACAGCCACTCGGCGTGATGCTTGGCGATGGACATAGGCCTTCTCAATCACCGAGCCGTGACCGACACGGCAGAAATCAGGTTTGTCTCAACTTTACAGAAGTCTTGGCTCAGTAGGATGCTCGTCAGTTCATGCAGCCAGTTGGGGTGGACGAGTCTTGCGGGAGGCATGAGGTAGTGCCCCCTCTCCTCACGGACGAAGCCAACCTCATCCGTATGGGCCGACCACCAACCGAGGACAGCACAAAGCATGGCAGCGATCAGGTCGTCCGACTGCTCAGCCCCGAGAGAACCGATCATCTGCTCAAGGGCTTCCCAGTCCTGCGGAGCATTCTCGATGGGAGAGAAAAACTCGCTCTTTTGGCCGCTATGGCACTCGAAGGCGACGATGATGGGAGCAATATTTCGACCACGCCCGTATCGGAATCGAAGCCGCCGCTTCAACTTCAACAAATCATCCGGCGGACAGAGTACGCCGAAAGCCGGATTTGGCATCGTTTCTCGAAGGACGCCCTTGGCTTGCCCCTTGAACTCGTTCGAATAGCGGATTTCCCGCTCGCCGCACCACTTTTTCAGGGCAGCAATCTCGTTGAACAAGCTCAGCAATTTCGGGTTGTTCGGCTGCAATCCGACGTGATTATTGTTGAATTTCCTGCGCATAAAAAACCGATCGATCATCCGAAATCCGGCCACGCCTCTTGGGTCTATCGGCGCATCGACAACCACCGCAGCAGGAACCCCGAACTCCTTCGAAGAAGCCGTCAAAGCTTCGACCAACAAATTTGTATTGACAGTTTTTATCAGGCGTATGGTGTTGCCACGGATCCAGCAGATCCCTGATTTCCTCGTCCCGAGATCGATTCCTAGAACGGTCTCACTCGAAATCGCTCCGCTCATCAGCGGTCCTCTCGCACGGGCACTAGGAACGTGACCGCCACAGGGAACATCCGGGCTTGCGGGTCGGCGAACCGTGCCCGGATCGCCGCCGTCTCCCGCTCAATTTCGCCAGGGATCTGCTTCACCCGGTCCCGCAGGAAGTCCTTGTTTCGCTCGAACTGCTCACGCTCCGGGTCGCTGAACAGTTCGAGTTGCTGGTACTCCGAGTCGCCGAGTTCGGCCTCGATCGCCCGCTTCAACTCCAGCAGGATCGACTCGATGTCCCCGGCCTCCTTGGCGGCCCGTTCCAGCAGCCGCTTCTCCAGGCCCTTGGCACGCTCACCCATGCGGCCGATGAGGGCTTGCTGGAGAGAGGGGGCGACGCCGGCCCAGAGCTTCAGGAACCGGCCCTTCGTCGCCCCCGAGGGCTCCTCGTCGGTCGCCGCCGCCAGCGCCTCGGCGACCTGGCCCACGTTCATCCGGCTGAAGCGGCCCTCCTTCAGGTAGCCGCCCGCCGTGATGATCTCCTCGTGGAGCCGTCGGCTGTCGCCGCCTACGACCACCAGCCGGGCGTGGGCGATCACCGCCGGGGCCGGCAGGGCGGCGTCGGGCACGACACGAGCCTCGATCCGGTGCATCTTCTTGCGAGCGGCGTCCGACCAGACCTCGGCCCGCAGGAGCCGCAGGCACATCTGGACCAGCCGGTGGTTCAGGTGGACCAGTACCACGTCGTCCCGCCCGTTCGACGCCGCAGGGTCGAAGGTGATCGGGCGGACCTCCTTCGTGTGGGGGTGCTCCAGCCCCTCGGCGCTCGCCGCCCAGCTTCCCCTGAGTGCGGGCAGCCGGAAGATCGGCCTGTCGCCCGAGTTCTTGACCGGGATCAATGGGGGCTGCTGGGCGAGCTTCAGGCCCACCTCGACGACCTTCCGGACGTTGGCGGGCGAGAGTCGCAACTCCTTCTGCGTCTCTCGGTACTGCTCCAGGAGGGCCTGGACGTGCCGGGCGAGGTCCCGCTCGAACTTGAGCATCTTGCGGACGGGCTCCGAGCCCCGCTCGGCGGTGTCGGTGCGGGCCAGGCTGTAGCCCCGGCCCAGCATCGCCGTCTCCACCTCGTCGGCCAGGACTTGACCGACGCTGCCGAGGTCCTCCCGGATCGTCTCCACCTTCTGGGCGACCCGCATCAGGAACTCCAGGTCGGCTTCGAGGTCGCTGGCGGGGACGTCGAACGCCCGGCCCTGGCGTTCCCTGTAGCCCTTCGAGACGAAGTGGAAGACCCGAACCCGGTCGGCCTTCTGGCCGTGCCGGTCGATCCGCCCGTTCCGCTGCTCCATGCGGTTCGGGTTCCAGGGGATCTCGTAGTGGACGAGCTTCGAGCAGAAGTTCTGGAGGTCCAGGCCCTCCGAGGCGGCGTCGGTCGCCAGCAGGATACGCACGGGACTCTGATCCGGCGAGGACTGGAACGCCGCCTTGACCGCCTCACGGGCCTTCGAGTCCATCCCGCCGTACATGGACGTCATGCGGTCCTGCCCGGCGAACCCCTCGGACGCCATGACCTCCGAGAGCCACTTCTGCGTGGCCCGGTATTCGGTGAAGAGGATGACCCGCTCGTTCGACCACCGGCCGTCCGGCCGGATGTGCTCCTTGAGCCAGGCGATCAACCGGCGGGCCTTCGAGTCGTTCTGGGAGCAGGCCCGTTCGGCCCAGGCCCGCATCCGCTTGATGAGGGCCAGTTCCTCGTCGCTCGGCTCCGAGAACAGCCGGGTGGCTGCCTCGACGGCATCGCCGGTCGCCTCGTCGTACTCCTCGTCGTCGGCGTAGTCCTCGTCGATCCGGTCGATCTCCCGCCTGAGGACGCCGACCGTCGGCTTCATGCTCGCCCGCTTCGTCGCCGTCCGCAGGGACGCCTCGTGCTTGTTCAGCGTCGTGAGGAACGCCGCCGGGCTGGAGAAGAGCCGCTTCTTCAGCGTCTTGAGCACGAAGTCGGTCGCCACCGACTCGGCGTCGTCCCGAGCCCGCCTCGACCGCAATTCGGCGTACCGCTTCAGGACGCCGTGGATCGCCTTCTCCTCGTCCGTGTAGGGGACCTCAAGCGGCTCCAAGGACCGCTTCGGGAACCGGGGCGAGCCGTCCCACCGGGGCGGCAACTCCGACTTCATCCGCCGCACCATCACGGCGTCCAGTTGCTTGCGGTCGGGCGGCGTGCTGCGGGCGAACCGCTGGTCGTCGAGGAGTTCCAATAGCGCCGAGAAGCTCTCGGGGTAGCCGTTGTGGGGCGTGGCCGTCAGGAAGAGCTTGTGCTCGAAATGCGGTGCCAGGAGCCGCAGGGCCTTGGTGCGGAGCGAGTCGGTGGCGTACTTGCCCCGGCCCGACGGGGCGCAGTTGTGGGCCTCGTCCACGATCAGAAGGTCGAACTTGCGGGGATACAGCGGGTCGTTCGGGCCGGGCAGGATCTCCCGGAACATCCGCAGGGGCCGCTCCCGCTTGAGGAAGTCGATGGAGGTGATCAGGCGGGGGAAGTGATTCCACGGGTTTACGTGGATGCCCCGCTCCCGCCGCAGTTCCCTCATGAGTTCGCCGCCGACGATGCGGAAGTCGAGCCCGAACTTGTCCCGCATCTGCTCCTTCCACTGGACCTGGAGCGACGACGGGCAGACGATCAGGACCTTCCTGGCCCGGTGGCGGATGATCAGTTCCAGGGCGACCATCCCGGCCTCGATGGTCTTGCCCAGGCCCACGTCGTCGGCCACGAGCAGGTTGACCCGAGGCATCTGAATGGCCCGGACCACCGGGTCGAGTTGGTAGTCCTCGATGTCGATGCCCGATCGGAACGGGGCCTGGATGTTGCGGACGTCCGCCGACGAGGAGGCACCCCAGCGGACGGCGTCGAGGAAGGCGTTCAACTGGTCGGGCGGGTCGAAGCCGGTGGGCTCGGGCAGGGCGACGTCCTCGTTGATCCGGGTGCCCGGCTCCAATTCCCAGACGATCCGGATCTCCTCGCCGAGGCCGTCGTCCTCGACGGACGCCAGCGACACGAGGGTCTGGCCGCCGCCGAGAGCCTCCAGGCCGCTCGCCGGCAGGGTGCTCGGGGCGACCTCGTTGACGATCCAGTTGCGGGACCGGACGCTGACGAGTTGGCCCTGTTCGGGGGCCGTGGTCGGGGTGGTGGCCATCGGTCCCCTCCGAGCTTTCGGCGTTCGTGCTGGGTCGGCACCGACCTCACTGAATGATTGATTGTAGCTGAAATAGCGTAACCCGCCAGAGTGAGCCTTTCAACCTAATAGACCGGGCGATAAGACGTCGCATGCCACGGCTTCGATTCAACCGAGGATGGAGCGAGCCTTTGAACCAAGGCGACCGAGATGTCCAGTTTGGCGGCAATCACGTTGGGCGGCACGCCCTGTAGCCCAAGCTCCCTAACTTTTCGGCCTTGGCCCTGCCCATGTAGTTCTTGGGGGACGGACCCAGGGGGCGTCCCCGGACGCCGTGAACACCACCGACAGCTTCCGCTCCAGACGACGTAAAGCATTGAAATGCTTCTTACGGACCGGGTTGGTGTATCGACGAAGGTTCTCGTCCTTGCTCTGGTGCTTGTGGGCGAGGTGCAACAGGGCGACCTCCTCGCCAACCAACTGCCGCACCATGTCGGCCGAGGTGTCCCGGAGCGAGTTGAAGGGGAGCATCGGGAAGTCGAGGTGATCCGCCCGGCCCCTCTACAAAAGGTCGGCCCAGAGTCGGGGGATCGCATTGGCTCGGTTGCCGCCTTTTGTCTCCCGCCAGTAGGGCTGGCCTTTCTCGGTGAGCAGCAGGATGTCGTCCTCGACCTTCTGCCTCCGATCCAAAGCCCACCGCAGGCCGTCGGCGGTCTGCCTCCAGAGGAGGTGGATCGAGAGGGTCTTCTTGTTGCGGATGCGGCGGATGTGGGGCGATTTGCCGTCGAGGTGGAGGTGTCTGATCCTGAGGCGGCCCGCCTGCTCGGCCCCGTAGGAGCAATTGAGCCCCAGTAGCAGGAAGATCCGCTCGATCGGCGTGGCGTACTTGTTCAGCACGGCCAACTGCTTGACGGCCCAGACCGGGACGTCCTGGGCCTCCTTCTCGATGTCGTCGTCGAGTTCACGGTGCGGGCGGCGGATGAGGTCGTACTCCTCGGGCTTCCGCCACTGGAATTCGCCGCCCAGGTGCAGCCAGCGGATGAACCGCCCCAGTTCGCCGATGTAGTCGGTGGAGGACTTCTTCGCCATCGGCGTGTCGTACCGCTTCGAGGGCGGGCAGCGTGGACCGGCTGGAGCGTGAGCGTCCTGGTGTTGGTCAGGTATCCTGCCTGGGCGAGCGAGTCGGCCTCAATTTCACATACCGCAGCAAGATCGAGAACGGTAGGCTCGACTTCGCCGGGTATTCCAGCGAGGGGACGATCCTGATGCTGGCCGAGGTCCTGGGGGCGGACCCCGACGAACTCTTGCTGCTGGCCGAGAAGACCCCCGAGTCGATCAGGCGGCGGGCGATCGAGCGCCCGGATGCGTTCCGGGTCCTCGCCGGGCTCGACGATCAGGCGCTCGACCGGCTGATCGAGCAGATCGGTTGACCGAGGACGAAGGAGACCCCGGCCGACATCGGCGGGCGTTACGGGAGAGTCGGGAGGGTGCGTCAGCCGGTCCTGCCGTCGATCCCGGTCGGCCCGCCGATCACGCTACCGAGGCCGCCGCCGACTCGATGATCGCCCCTGAACGAGCGACTTCTTCAAGACATTGGTCGCCGGGTTGGTGTCCCTGGGCCGGGCGAACCTGGATGGGGACGGCCAGGCCGACCTCGTGGACCACGGCGGGCCGGCCCCTGTCGCCCTCGTGGCGGGAGGCCCTGAGGGGACTGCGAGCCTCTGAAGCTGGATGATCCAGCGACCTCGGACCTCCAAACACCCTCGCCGGTGAATGAAATGTCCAGGTCGGACGAAGGGGTTGGGTGCCCGGAGCCTAGAGGCCCAAGGCTCCCAGAAACCGGGCGGTTTTGTAACCCGGTTTGTCACCGAGTCTTGTCACCCGTCTGTAACCCAGTTTCCGGGCCGCAAGTCCTTGCCATGGGAAGACTTAAGAGAGCGGGCGAGGGGATTCGAACCCCTGACGTCCAGCTTGGGAAGCTGGCATTCTACCACTGAATTACGCCCGCGTATGGGGGATGGTCCAGGTGAACCACCCATGCGCTGTCGTGCACATCATAGACCCTGACGACGAGAAGGGCAATGGGGGAATTGATGTTGGGTGCCCCTTTTGGGCCGTGTTGACGTTCTGGAGGCTGCCGCGGTAAGACTTTAAGGCGGATCGACGGCCAAGACGGAGCCGACCGCCATGCGATGCTTGATCACCGACGAGATCTGGGCGGTCCTGGGCCCGATGGTCGAGGACTGCCGCTCGAAGCTGGGCCCGGAACCCGAGCTGCCCGGCCGGATGTTCTTCGAGGCCGTCCTCTACCGGGCGAGGACCGGGATCCCCTGGCGCGACCTCCCGGCGGAGTTCGGGGCCTGGGACGCGGTCTACAACCGGCTCCGCCGCCGGATCCACTCGGGCCGGCTCGAGAAGCTGTTCGAGCGGATGGCCGAGCGGGCGGAATGCGAGGACGCCCGGCGGCTGATGATCGACTCGACGGTCGTCCGGGCCCATCAGCACGCGGCCGGGGTCGGCCGCGAAAGAGGGGGGCCGCGGCGCAGGCGCTCGGCCGGTCGCGCGGCGGCTTCTCGACCGAGGTGATCGCCGTCGCCTGCGACGAGGACGGCGTCGTCGCGGCGGACGTGGCCGAAGGGCAGCGGAACGACGCCCCGCTGGCGAGAGGCGTGCTGATCGAGGCCCGCGACGCGGTCGGCGGGGTCGCCGAGGCCCTCGGCGACGAGGGCTTCGACTCGGACGCGGTCCGCGACGTGGTCCTGGACGACCTCGACGCCCTGCCGGTGATCCCGAATCGGAGGAACCGCAAGGAGCCGTGGCCGTGGGACGACGAGATGCGCGAGATCTACAAGCAGCGGAACCGGGTGGAGCGGGCGTTCGCCAAGGCGAAGCAGTTCCGCCGCTTCGCGACGAGACATGAGAAACTGAAGGACTTCTACCTGGGCGTGGCCCGCCTCGTCTTCGGATTCATCCACGTCCGAAAGCTCGCCGAATCCGTCAACACGGCCTAGTGCTTCGTCACGCCTGAATTTTAGGATTGCGGTCGTCTGTTCCCGTCGACGAAGCTGGGGGTCTCAAGAAGGCCACCGATGCAGAAGAAGTACATCGTCCGCCTGACCGACGAGGAGCGCGACGAACTCGCGCAGGTGGTCAAGAAGCTCAAGGGGACGGGCCAGAAGGTCCGCCGGGCGCAGATCCTCCTGAAGGCCGACGCCGACGGGCCGAACTGGACCGACGCCCGGATCGCCGAGGCGTTCTCGTGCCGCACCAAGACGGTCGAGAACGTGCGTCAGCGCCTGTGCGAGCGAGGCTTCCGCGAGGCCCTCGACGGGGCCACGCGGATCGATCCCCCCGTCCCCAAGAAGCTCGACGGCGAGCGAGAGGCGCAGGTGATCGCCCTACGGCTGGGGGTGCCTCCGACGGGCTATGCGAACTGGACCTTGCGTCTGCTGGCCCGCCGGGGGTGGTCGAACCGGGGATCGCGCCGGCGATCAGCCACGAGACGGTCCGGCGGACGCTCAAAAAGGGGGGATGACGAGCCGGAAGATCGAGTACTGGGTGATCCCGCCGAAGGCGGACGCCGAGTTCGCCGCCGCGATGGAGGACGTGCTGGAGGTCTACGCCACGCCCTACGACCGGGCCCGTCCGGTGCTCTGCATGGACGAGCAGCCGGTCCAGCTGCTGAAGGAGGTCCGCACGCCGATCCCCGCGACGCGCGAGCACGGGCGGCGAGTGGACTACGAGTACGAGCGGGCCGGGACGGCGAACGTCTTCATGTTCGCCGAGCCGTTGGCGGGATGGCGCGAGGCGGCGGCGCGTCCGACCAAGACCAAGGTCGATTGGGCCGTCGAAGTCGCCCGGCTGCTGGAAGGCCGCTATGCGGCCTGCGATCGGGTGATCCTGGTGTGCGACAACCTGAGCACGCACACGCCGGGGCGTTCTACGAGGCGTTCGAGCCCGAGCGTGCCCGCCGCCTGGTGCGTCGCATCGAGTCCCACCACACGCCGAAGCACGGCAGTTGGCTGAACATCGCCGAGAACGAGCTGAGCTCGCTCACCCGCCAGTGCGTCTCCGGCCGCCGCTTCGGCGACGTCGAGACGTTGCGGCGCGAGACGGCGGCCTGGTCGACCGACGTCAACGCCCGACAACGCGGCGTCGAGTGGCATATGAAGGTCGACGACGCCCGCGTGAAGCTCACCTCGATCTATCCTAAAATCAAGGAGTGACGAAGTATTAGTGCAATTTCTTTGAAGGTATAGCGCCCTGTTGACGGGATGGGTAATCTCGGGTCATCGCCACCCCGAGGGCATGCCGTAAGAGCCTACTCCGCCGACCTGCGCGAGCGCGTGCTCGCCGACTGCGACGCCGGGACGCCGACCGCCGAGGTGGCGGCCAAGTACCGCGTCAGCGCCAGCTGGGTCCGCCGCCTGAAGCAGCGCCGCCGCGAGGCCGGCGAGACGGCCCCGCGGGTGCAGCGGCACGGCTCGCCGCCGAAGTGGGCCGAGCACGCCGAGGCCATCCGGGCCTCGGTCAGCGAGGCCCCCGACGCCCCCCTGGAGGAGCATCGCCGCCGCCTCGGCCTGGACCTGGGGATCTCCACCCTCTGGCGGGCGATCGACGCCCTGGGCCTGACCCTGAAAAGAAACTGACCGTCCCGGATTTTGGGGCGGGGCGGTTCATCGGCGGAATCCGCCCAGGGAGGCGGAGATCGGGAGGTTCTGGAGCCAGTCGTCGTGGTAGCGGTGCTGGTTGAGCCCCTCCGCCGGACACCGCCAGCCGCCGTTGTCCCGCATCACGGCGGGGTGCCAAGGCCTGAAGTTGAAAAGCTCCCGCCCGACCTGCACGAGCACCAGCCCGAGGCGCTGGCCGACGTGAGCTTCGCCTTCCTGGCCCCGCCGGCTCGTGCCAGAGCGGCCCGGCCGCCGCCTGCCCGGCCGGGCCCGGCCGGCCAGCAACCGTCGCCGCATCGAGCGGACCGTCGCCAACCCGCGGCTCGACCCGCCGACGGTGTTCGAACGGATCCGACGCCGGGTCGCCGACGGCCTGGCCCGGGCCCCGCTGGTCCTGATCCTCGACGAGACCTTCAACGGCGTCGGCATGGCCTGCATGAAGCTCTCGATCGCCTATCGCCGCCGGGCCGTGCCGATCGCCGCCGTCTGCTATTACCGCGACCGGCCGCCGAAGCGGATGCCGCGGCTGATCGCCGATCTGCTGCGCCGGGGGGCCGTCGCCCTGCCGGAGTGGGCCGAGGTGACGCTGCCGACCGACCGCGGCCTGAGCTGGCCGAAGGTCCTCGACGCGGCCGTCGCCCTGGGCTGGCATTACGTCGGCCGCATCCAGGGCTCGACCAAGCTGAAGACCCGCGACGGCCGCGAGCTCGCCGCCGCCGACGTGATCCGGAAGCCGGGGCGGAGCTGGGCCGGCCGCGCGCGGGCGTTCGAGAAGGCCGGCGGCCGCGACGTCTACGTCGCGGCCGTCCGGGAGCGGGGATGCCGCGGGCCCTGGCTGCTGGCCTCCGACCGGCTGCGGGGCTACCGGGCGGTCCACCGCTACGCCAAGCGGTCCTGGACCGAGGAGCTGTTCCGCGACGAGAAGAGCCACGGCCTGCCATGGCGGCGCAGCCGGATCGCCGACCCGGGCCACGCGCCGACCGGCTGGCGGCCGTGATGGCCCCGGCCACCCTGCCGGCCGTCAGGAGTACGGCCGCGGGCGTCTTCATCGGCGGCATGGACGGCGTCGAGGCGAAGTGGCGGCTGTTCCGCGCGTTACCCGTGGGCGACGGCCCTGCTGGTGAGCTCGACCGGCGGGGCGGCCCGTGCGCTGATGGACTCGACGGACTCCGTGGGGCTCTACCCGCCCGATGTGCGGCGCGCCCTCGACCGCGACCGCCGATACCGGCACGTGTTCCGGACGCTGCTGCCGCCCTGATCGCGAATGAGCGACGCAGCTCCCCGGAGTCGTCCCATCCGAGCCGATAGAGGTGCGGTACGAAACCGGCAGGAAGCGTTGGCAGAGGCGTTTTCTCGGGTGATTATCGAAGGTTTAATATCAAATAAATTTATTTGGTGCGACAGGGTTGCCGACGCCCCACGTCTTCATCTCGTACGCCCGGTCCGACAGACGCTCCGTGTTGCGGCTCAATGCCGCCCTCCTCGAGTCGGGTCGGGACGGCTGGGTGGATTGGGAGGACATCCCCCTGGCCGACAATTACGTCCGCGAGATCGAGGGGGCCGACGCGCTCCTCTTCCTGCTCAGCGACGACTCGATCGCCTCGACCATCGCCCGCCAGAAGCTGGACCACGCCGTCCGTCACCGCAAGCGCCTGGTCCCGGTCATCGTCCGCGACTTCGACCGCGGCGCGGTCCCCGACGCGTTGGGGTTGCCGCAGTGGACGTTCCTCCGCGAGGACGACGATTTCGCCGCCAACTTCGCCAAGCTCCTCATGAACTCGACGCCGACCTCGACTGGGTCCGCACGCACACCCGCCTGCTCGTCCGGGCGATCGAATGGGAAGGCGACGGCCGGGAAGCGAGTCTGCAGCTCCGCGGGCGTCTCGGGAAATCCTGACCGCTTGAGGGTGCACTTTGAGTCCGATAATGGGGTTTATGTTTGAAGAAATGGAACTACGACGGTTGCATGGGATGTGCCGCTTCCCACGCGGGCACCGAACTCCACCGTCCTGGTACTGCCCTTAATGTTCGCTTCTTCGAAAGGATGCCTCGACCGCCGCGGTGCCATTCCCATCACGAAACGGTCGCCCCTCGCGCCGCCCGCGTCACTCCTCGAGACCCTGGACCACCACGTAGAGCACCGGGACGAAGAATACGGGCGGCGAGCATGCCCCCGAAGACGGCGGCGCTCAGCGCCTGACGGCTTCCGGCTCCCGCGCCCTGGGCGCGGACCAGCGGGAGGATGCCGAGGATGAACGCGAAGGAGGTCATGAGAATAGGCCGGAAAAGGAGAGCCTCGTCCATTCGTAGCCGATCGAGCCGGGGAGCTTCGCCTCGGCCATCCGCTCCATGAGCGCCATAGCCTGGCCCGAGCTGAAGCCGGGCGCGGCCTGGCCGTTGATCGTGGCCGCGGGGTACAGGTTGTATCGCGGTATGATCTGCGGGCCGTTCACCTTCTCGACACGGGCGAAAGTCCCCAGCGGGATCATCCGCCCCGATCGATTCCTCACCTCGAGCCGCTTGATGTCCTCGGGCTTGAGCCGGAACCGCTGGTCGGCCTGGACGCGCACCTGCCAGGTCCGGCCGAACTTGTTGAAGTCGTTGACGTAGGCCGACCCGAGCGAAGCCTGGAGCGTCCCGAAGACGACGCCGAGCGGGACGTCCAGGCTCTTCACCTTCACGCGGTCCACGTCCACGTAGATCTGGGGGACGCCGCTGCGGAAGGTCGTCTGCAGTTGCGAGAGGCCCGACTGGGCGTTCCACGCGGCGACCATCTCGTCGGCGATGGCCTGCATCTCGGTCGAATCCGTCACGCCGCGGTCCTCGATCTGCATCTCGAAACCGCTCGTGGCGCCGAGCCCTTGGATGGCGGGCGGCGGGAAGGCCATGATCGACGCTTCGGGGATCGACCGGACCTCCTGCATGATGCGGCCGATGATCCCCTCGACGCTCTGCTCGACGCGGCCGCCGCGCTCCTCGAACGGTTTGAACGTCAGATAGAACGTGGCCGCGTTCGGGACGGTGGCACCGTCCAGGAGCGAGCTGCCGCCGGTCGCGAACCATCCCTCGACGCCCGGCGTCCGCCTCAGGATCTCGCTGATCTTGTCATCGTCAGGGCGAACTGGCGGTATAGCTGGCCGGTGACCCCGAGGAGGAAGGCGGTCGGCAGGAAGACCGCCATCAGCACCAGCGTGATGCCCATGACCGGCCCGACGACCTCGCCCATCGCCTTGATGGTGGTCGTCTTGGGGTCGAATTTGCCGCGGTCGATGTGATGGCCCGCGTTCTCGACGATGACGATCGCGTCGTCGACCACGACGCCGATGGCCAGCACCAGGCCGAAGAGGGTCAGCATGTTGATGGAGAAGCCGAACATCGCCGTCGCGGCGAAGGCCCCGATGATCGTCGCCGGCACGGTGGTGGCGGGGATCAGCACCGCCCGCCAGTCCTGGAGGAAACGATGAGGACGAGCACCCCGGCCTCGAAGAGGGTCTTGTAGACTTCGTGGACCGACTCCTCGACGAAGGTCGTCGGGTTGAACGGGATCGAGTAGGCCATCCCCTCGGGGAACGACTTGCTCAGTTCCTTCATCGCCTCGATCACGGCCTCGGCCACGCTGAGGGCGTTGGCGCCCGGGAGTTGGAAGACGCCCAGGCCGGCGGCGGGGCGCCGTCGATCTCGGTGAAGGTGTCGTAGTCCTGGGCCCCCAGCTCAATCCGGGCCACGTCGCGGATCCGCGTCAGCCGCATGCGCGACGAGGGATCGCTCGCCGTCTTGACGATGATGTCGCCGAACTCCTCGGGCTCGCTCAGCCGGCCCCGGGTGGCGACCGTGTACTGGAACTCCTGCCCCTTGGGCGAGGGGGCCTGGCCGACCTGCCCCGCGGCGACCTGGACGTTCTGCTCGGCGATCGCGACCAGGACGTCCTCGGTCGTGAGGTCGCGGGCCCGCAGCTTCTCCGGGTCGATCCAGATCCGCATGCCGTAGCTGCTGGACCCGAAGACCTGGACCTCGCCGACGCCGTCGATCCGCGCCAGCGCGTTCTTGAGCTGGAGCGTGGCGTAGCTGCTCATGTAGAGGTCGTCGTAGCGGCGGTCGGGCGAGTAGAGGCCGACCACCAGGAGGATGTTCGGCGATTGCTTCGTTGCCGTCCCCCCCTGCCTCTGGACCTCCTGGGGCAGCCGCGGCAGCGCCGTCGAGAGCCGGTTCTGGACGAGGATCTGGGCCTTGTCCAGGTCGGTCCCGACCTCGAACGTCACCGTCAGCGCGTAGGCCCCGTTGCTGGAGCACAACGAGGACATGTAGATCATCCCCTCGACGCCGTTGACGGCCTGCTCGATCGGCGAGGCGACGACGTCGGAGAGGACCTGGGCGTTCGCCCCGGGGTAGGTCGTGGCGACCTGGACCGTGGGCGGCAGGATCTGCGGATACTGCTCGACCGGCAGCGACAGGACGGTGACGGCACCCACCAGCATCGTGAAGATGGCGATGACGTTGGCGAAGATCGGCCGCTCGATGAAGAATTTCGAGAACATGTTAGGAGCCGTTGGCCTCGCTCGTCCGGGTTGCGGCGTTTCCCTCGGCCGGGGCGGCCTCGCCCGCGGGCCGATCCTTCGGGGAGACCTTGATCCCCGGCCTGGCCTTCAACAGGCCCTCGACGACGACGCGGTCGTCCGGGCCGACCCCGGACTCGACGACCCGGCCCGCGCCGAGGTCGGAGCCCGGGCGGGCGGCGCGCCGTTCGACCCGACCCCCCTCGCCGACGACCAGGACGAACGGCTTCCCCTGGTCGGAACCGACGGCACGCTCGGGGACGACCAGCGCGTCCGCCCGGCGTCCGTGCGGGATGCGGACGCGGATGAAGAGGCCGGGGGCGATCACGCCGTCGGGGTTCGCGCACGTGGCGCGCAGCCGGCCCGTCCCCGTTCCGGCGTCGATGGTCGGGTCGATGAAGTCGACCACCCCCGAGTAAGGATAGCCCTCGTCGTCCCCGAGCCCCATCTCCATCGCGACCCCCGCGTCGGTCAGGGGTTCAGGTACTCGACGAAGCCCAACTCCGTCCCGGCGCGGCGGGCGCTCTCGACGACGATCAGGTTCGCGACAGACCCCAGCAGAGCTAGGTTTCCGGCGATCGTGCTGGACATCGCGAGCGCGATCCAGGCCTGCTCGCGGTCTGGTAGGGCCTCGATCACGGGCCGGAACAGCAAGACGGCCGGCACGTTCGACGCCAGGTTCGACAGGAAGACCGAGGCCAGGCTCACAGGGCCGACCGGCGACCCGTGCGTCGGCGCAAGCCGCGACAGGTCCCATCGCCGGACCACGTCGACCTCGAAGGCGTGGACCACGACGAACAGGCCGGCGAACATGATCGCAGCGGCCAGTCCACGGCCTCGTACGCGCGCTCCGGACGGAGCCGGTCGAGCGTCAGGACCGCCGCCGCGACGAGCGCCGAGGCCGCGATCGGCGCCCCGGCGAAGAAGAGGCCGACCGTGGCCAGGGTCACAAGGCCCCGCGGGCCAGGAGACCGCGATGGACGCAGGGCCGGCGTCGGCCGGGCTCGCCAGCTTCGCCCTATGCCCGGCGACCCGGCCGAGGTCGTGCCCCTGCGGGCCCTGCCCGCCGAGGTCGAGCGGCAGGCCGTGCAGAGGGCCCTCGAAGCCTGCAGCGGCAATCGCACCCGGACGGCCGAACGGCTCGGGATCAGCCGTCGCCAGCTCTTCAACAAGATCCGCGAATACGACCTCGGCTCGTGATGCCGTTCAAACCCTTCTGATGCGGGCCGAACGCCACCGGAGGTTCGGCCGGTTCCACGGAACTCGCGAAGATGTCCGGCCCGCGCCCCGCCCCGGCTCTTCGCGTCAGCCCGGCAACCAGGCCGCCGACATGGCCAGGGCGAAGACCACCGCGGTCTTGATGAGCGTGATCGCGAAGATGTCCGGGTACGATTGCCGATGGGTCAGGCCGGTGATGGCCAGGAGCGTGATCACCGCCCCGTTGTGCGGGAGCGTGTCCATGCCGCCGGAGGCCATCGCGGCGATCCGGTGCAGCAGCTCGGGGCCGATCCCCTGCGCCCGGGCCGCCTCCAGATAATGCCCGCCCATCACCTCCAGCGCGATTGATAGGCCGCCGGAGGCCGAGCCCGTGATGCCGGCCAGGGCGTTCACGGCGACGGCCTCGGAGACGAGGACGTTGGAGCTGACGTCGAGGACCCGGCTGCGGACCGCGCCGAAGCCCGGGAGGGACTTGACGACCGTGCCGAAGCCCACCTCCGAGGCCGTGTTGAAGACGGCCGGCAGCGCGCCCGCCGTCGCCGTCGAGAGCAGCGTCGAGAGGGGGAGCCGCATCCGCCTCGCGTGCAGGGCCAGCGTGGCCGCGATCCCGGCCGAGAGGGCGACGATCACCGCCCAGGTCGGCGCCGCGTCCCGAGGGTTGGTCGCGGGGAAGGCCCGCCGCAGCGCGGCCTCGGGATACCACGCGTCGATCGACCACGACGTCCGGCTGAGGACGAAGTTGATCGCGAGGACCAGCGCCAGCGGCAGAACCGCCGCGCCGAGCGAGGGGAGATCGTCCGCGCCCCGGGGCTCGGGCTCGTGGAGATGGCCGGAGCCGTAGCCCTCCCCCGCGGCCGCCGCCCAGGCCCGACGCCGATCCAGCCAGTACAGGCCGCCGAGCAGCACCGAGAGCCCCCCGATCAAACCCACCACCGGGGCCGCGTAGGCGTCCGTCATGAAGAAGCGCGTCGGGATGATGTTCTGGATCTGCGGCGTGCCGGGCAGCGCGTCCATGGTGAACGTGAACGCCCCGAGGGCGATCGCGGCGGGGAGCAGCCGCTTGGGTATGCCCGCGTCGCGGAAAAGAGCGGCACTGAGCGGGTAGACGGCGAACGCGACCACGAACAGCGACACGCCCCCATAGGTCAAAACGGCCCCGGCGAGCACCACCGCCGGGATCGCGCGGCGAGGCCCCAGCGCCCGGATCATCGCCGCGGCGATCGCCGCCGCGGAGCCGCTGCCATCGATGAGCTTGCCGAAGACGGCCCCCAGCAAAAAGAGCGGGAAGAAGGCCCGGATGAAGCCGGCCGCCCCCGTCATGAACATATCGGTGTAGCTGGGCAGGACCGGCAGGCCGGACAAGCCCGCGGCCAGCAGGGCGCACAGGGGGGCGAAGACGATCACCGGGAGGCCGCGATACGCGACGGTCATCAGCAGGCCCAGGGCCAGGGCGATGGCGCCGACCTCGATCGACATGGCGGGCGTCCCTCCGACTCGCGGTTCGTGGATCAATCCGGGCTGCGCAACAGGGCGGCGACGCCCATGCCGCCCCCCACGCAGAGGCCGACGGCCGCCCGCCGCGCCGCGCCTCGCCGGATCCGATGGGCGGCGTGGACGACCAGCCTCGCCCCGCTGGCCCCGATCGGATGCCCCAGCGCGATCGCCCCGCCGCAGCGGTTGACCGAGCCCTCGTCGACTCCGAGGTCCTGGAGGCACGCCAGGACCTGCGCGGCGAAGGCTTCGTTGATCTCGATCATGTCGCATTCCGCGAGGTCGAAGCGCCCCCGCTCGCAGAGCCGCCGCAGCGCGTAGACCGGCCCGAGCCCCATCGACGCCGGCTCGCAGCCCACGGCCGTTGAATCGACCCATTCGCAGAGGATGGGCCAGGATTCCCGCCGCGCGAAGTCGCGATCGGCCAGCAGCAGCATGGCCGCCCCGTCGTTGATGCCGCTCGCATTCCCGGCCGTGACCGAGCCGTCCGGCGAGAAGGCCCCGCCCAGCCGTGCGAGCCCGTCGAGCGTCGCCCCGGGCCGCGGATGCTCGTCCACGTCCAGCCCGTCCAGCGGCACGCGCTCGTCGTTGAAGGCCCCGGACGCCTCGGCGGCCGCGCAGCGCGACTGGCTCCGGACCGCCCATTCGTCCTGCCGACGACGGCCGATGCCGCGGGACGCGGCCATCGCCTCGACCAGCACCCCCATGTGCCGGCCGTCGAAGGCGTCGATCAGCCCGTCCCGGAGGATGGAATCGACCATCGCGGCGTCGCCCAGCTTCAAGCCCTGCCTGGCGCGCGGGACGAGATACGGCGAGCCCGACATCGACTCGGTCCCGCCGCAGAGGATCGCCCTCGCCTCGCCCGCCCGGATCGCCTGGGCCGCTAGGCGGACGGCCTGCAATCCCGACCCGCACATCATGTTCACGGTGAACGCCGGGACTTCCGGCGGCAGCCCGACCCGGACGCCGACCTGTCGCGCAATGTTCATCCCCTGGCCGGCGCCCAGGACGTTGCCCACGATCACCTGGTCGATCGCCGAGGCGTCGAGGCCGTCCAGGGCCGGCCGGGCCGCCGCGCACGCCAGGTCGACCGGGGACGCGTCCCGGAGCTTCCCGAGGAAGCGTCCCAGGACGGTCCGCCTCGCCGCGACGATGCAGACTCCCGCCATCATCAGCCTCCGGCGTCCCGGTCGAACGACGAGGCCGGCATCGGGCGCGGCTCCCGGACGATCGGGCGGAATTCCATCTGGTCGAGCACGTCGCGTCCGAGGTCGACCCCCGGCGCGACTTCGATCAATTCGAGGCCCTCGTCCGCGAGCCGGAACACGGCCCGCTCGGTGACGTAGAGCGCCTCCTGCCCCTTCCGACGGGCGACGTCGGCGGCGTACGACAGCTGCGCGACGTCGGCGACGAACTTGCGGACCCGGCCCTCGCGGACGATCCGCAGGCGGCCTCGCGCGACCTCGACCTCGAGCCCGTCGGACGTCAAGGTGCCGCAGAATACCACCCTTCGCGCGTTCTGGGAGATGTTGACGAACCCGCCGACGCCCGCCAGGCGGTCGCCGAATCGCGAGACGTTCACGTTCCCCCGACGGTCGATCTCGGCGGCGCCCAGGGCGGCGAAGTCCAGGCCGCCGCCGTCGTAGAAGTCGAACTGCGACGGCTGGTCGACGATCGCCTGCGGGTGGGACGACGCGCCGAAGCTCAGGCCGCCGGCCGGGACGCCGCCGATCGGCCCGCTCTCGACCGTGAGGGTCACCTCGTCGAGGAGCCCGCGCTCGGCCGCGATGAGCGCGACGCCCTCCGGCGTGCCGATCCCCAGGTTGGCGATCGCGCCGGGCTTCAACTCGTCGCAGGCCCGCGACGCGATGATCCGGCGGGGCCCCGCCGGCAGCTCCGGCCGTCGGCCGGGCCCTTCTCGTCCGGCGGCGCGATAGTACGCGGGGTTGTCGCGCTCGGCGAAGGTCTGGTCGTGCTGCCCGGGGGCCGCCACGACGACGCGATCCACCAGGACGCCGGGGACCTTCACCGACATCGGCGGCGCCGCATGGGGCAGCAGGCTCCGGACCTGGGCGATCACCGTGCCGCCGCTGTTGTGGACGGCCTGGGCGATCGCCAGGACTTCGCCGACGATCGCCTCCTCGTCCATCAGGAGATTGCCGTGGACGTCCGCGGCCGTGGCCCGGATCAGCCCGACGTGGACCGGCAAGGCGCGATAGAAGAGCCAGTCGCGGCCGTCGATCTCGATGCGGCTGACCATCTCGGCCGTGGACCGCGAGTTCAGCCGCCCCCCCTGGTGGATCGGGTCGATGAAGGTCCCCAGCCCGACGGCGGTGATGCACCCCGGCCGGCCCGCGGCGATGTCGCGCAGCAGGTGGCAGATGACGCCCTGGGGGAAGTTGTAGGCCTCGATGTCGCCGGCGAGGGCGAGGCGGCCGATCCGGGGGGCGAGCCCCCAGTGCCCGCCGATCACGCGGGCCAGGAGCCCCCGGTGCCCCAGGTGGTTGAGCCCGCGGCCGGCCCCGTCGCCCTGCCCGGCGGCGTAGAGCAGCGTCAGCCCGCGCGGGCGGCCGGATTCGAGGAAACGGGCCTCGATCGCCTGCGTGAGGGCCTCCGGGTGGGCCGCGCCGACGAAACCGCCGCTCACGACGGTCTGCCCGTCCTCGAGGATTCGCGCCGCTTCGGACGCGGAGCAGAGCAGGCGCCCGATGCGGCCGCTCACGACCACCAGCCGCCGTTGACGTGGACGGTCTGGCCGGTGATGTAGGACGCCAGGTCGCTGGCGAGGAACAGGATCGCGTGGGCGATCTCGTCGGGCTCGCCGAAGCGGTTGAGCGGGATCTGGGCCAGCATCTTGGCGCGGACCTCCTCGGGGATCGTCTTGCCCATGTCCGTCAGCACCACCCCGGGGGCCACGGCGTTGACCGTGATCCGCCGCGACGCCAGCTCCTTGCTCAGCACCTTGGTGAGCGCGATGACGCCGGCCTTGGCCGCCGCGTAATTGGCCTGCCCATAGAAGCCGACGACGCCGGAGATCGAGGCGATGTTCACGATCCGGCCGCCGTCCGTCATGATCGCGGCCGCCGCCCGGCACACGTGGAAGACTCCCGTGAGGTCCGTCCCGATGACGACGTCCCAGTCCTCGGCGGTCATCTTCCTGATCGTCCGGTCTCGGATGACGGCCGCATTGTTCACGACCACGTCGAGCCCGCCGAATCGCTCGCGGATCGCCGAGAGCATGGCGTCGACCTGCTCCGGGTCGCGCACGTCGGCGGACAAGGCCGCGGCACGGTCGCCCAGGCCGGCGACGACGTCCCGGGCCAGCTCGGCGTTCCGGCCGGCCTCGTCGGGCGGGTAATTGACGACGACGGCGGCGCCGGCCGCGTGCAGGCGGGTCGCGGCGGCGCGACCGAGCCCCTGCCCCGCGCCCGTCACGAGGGCCACCTTGCCGCCGAGGTCGATCCCGATCACTGGGGCGAACTCCGTGGAGCCTTCATAAGGATCAGGTCGGGCGAGGGGACCTCGCCCGCGGCCGGCCGGAGAGGGGCGACCTCGGAAGCGAGGTTATCCGCCGACGACCCTCCCCACAAGCGATAGGCGTCCGAACCTTCCCCGCGTGATCCGCTCGCGAGGTCCGACCGACCCATCCGGAGGCTCGACGACGGAACCGCCGGGCTCTGGGCGGCGAGGGCTCGCGGCGACCTAGCCGTGGTGCAAGATCCCGACGACACACTCGCCCGCTCGACGCCCGCGAATGCAATGCGTGCCGACCGCGAGCGTTGGAGGGTCCCGGCGACGATCGACGCGGCAATCAACATATCCACGCGCCACGGCAAGCAGGCCGACGCGACGCGCTACTACATCCTCAGCCGCCGTCTGGTGGCGCAGGAGCTCGTCGACGCGGTGCGGGGCCGCTGGGGATCGAGAATTCGCAGCACCGGCGACTCGACGCGACCTTCGGCGAGGACCCCTGCCGCGTCCGCAAGGGCCTGGCCGACGCCGACCCCAGCGTCGTCCGCCGCGCCGCGTTGGGCCTGCTCAAGAGCGAGACTCCCGAGAAGAAAACGCCTCGTCGCCGCGTGAAATACACGCAACATGGATAAAGTGCTCACAGGACCATGGTTTATGGTGCAATCGGCCTGCCCTCGCCGTCGAGTCGGGGTCGTGAATTTTTCACATCGAGTCGGAGCAGGTGTGAAAAAATCACGTCGAGCGATTGCAAGGACGGTCCCGGCACTTTATCATGCGTGGAAGTCTGGTCGGAGCGGCGAGGGGGTCGTCCGCCCGTCGAGTTAAGCAGGCGTCCGATGATGAATCGAGGGCGGTCGATCCTTGAGCGGCTGGAACTCCGCGGGGCGTGCAGCTACCAGGAGCTGGCCGAGGCGCTCGGCGTCAGCACGATGACCGTCCGGAGGGAGGTCGACCGGCTGGCCACCAGGGGCGCGGTAATCAAGACCCTGGGCGGGATCCAGAAGGCGACGGCGCCGCCGGGCTACTACGAGACGGCCCTGTCCGATCGATTCGCGGTCAACGTCGCGGAGAAGCGGTCGATCGCCGAGCGGGCGCTGGACCTCATCGAGCCGGGGCAGACCATCTTCCTCGACCCCAGCACGACCTGCCTGGAGCTGGCGAGGCGGATCGCGCGGGAGCGGGAGGCCGTGACCGTCGTCACCAACTCCGCGGTGGCCTGCCTGGAGCTGGGGCGAGGCGGCCGGAACACGACGATCGGCGTCGGCGGCCAGTTCGACCCGGCCAGCGGGTCGTTCGTCGGCCTGGCGAGCGAGGAATGGCTCGACCGGTTCCTCGTCGACCGAGCGTTCGTCTCGACCAAGGGGTTCCTCCCGGCCGAGGGGACCTTCGAGGCGGCCATCGAATCGATCCGGATCAAGCAGGCGGCCGCCCGGCGGTGCTCGGAACTGGTCCTGCTGGTCGATCACACCAAGTTCGGCCTTCGTGCCCTGTGCAAGGCCCTCGATCCGGGGCAGATCCACACGGTCGTCACCGATGCCGCGGCCCCCGAGGCGGAGGTGAAGCGGCTGGAATACGCCGGCAAACGCGTCATCGTGTCCGGGAGCGAGCCGGCCCGGCCGGAGGAGACAATTCATGCCTCTTGAGGACGTGCGCGGGATGGTTTCCAGGGCGGTCGCGGGCGGGTACGCCCTCGGCTACTTCGAAAGCTGGAACCTCGACTCGCTCGCGGGCGTGATCGACGCCGCGGAGCAGGCCGGGTCGCCGACGATCGTCGGCTTCAACGGCGCGTTCCTGAGCGATCCGGGCCGGAAGTGCGAGGAGCGGCTCTCCTGGTACGCGGCGCTGGGCCGGGCCGCCGCCGAATCCGCCGCGGTCCCGTGCGGCCTCATCTTCAACGAATGCCCGGACGACTCGCAGGTCCGTTCGGCGATCACGCTCGGGTTCAATCTCGTCATGCCGGCCGACCCGGCCGCATCGCTCGAAGACTACACGCGACGGGTCGCCCGGCTCACCGAGATCGCCCACGCGCGAGGCGTGGCCGTGGAGGCCGAGCTGGGGGAACTGCCCGCCGGCAGCCCCGGGCACGGCAGCGCCGCGGGGGAGGCCACCGACCCCGACCAGGCCGCGGCGTTCGTCGAGGCCACGGGGGTCGACCTGCTCGCGGTCAGCGTCGGCAACGTCCACGTCAAGCTGGACGGGACGCGTACGCTCGACCTGGCGCTGCTGGAGAGAATCCGCGAGCGCACGAGCGTCCCCCTCGTCCTGCACGGCGGGACCGGCATCGAGCCCGACTCGCTCCGCGAGGCGATCGCGCGGGGCGTCGCCAAGGTGAACTTCGGGACCTATCTGAAGCAGCGATACCTACGAGCCGTCCGCGCCCACCTCGATCGCGAGTGCTCCGATCCCCACCAAAGGCTCGGCATGGGGGGCGAGGACGACGTGATGACGGCCGGGCGGTTGGCCGTGCGCGAGGCCGTTATGGAGCGGATCGGCCTGCTGGGCTGCTGCGGCCGGGCGCCCTCGCCCCACTCGGAGGAACGCTGATGGACGTCCCCCTGAAGATGCCCGACCTGGCGACCACCGGGGCGACGCTCAAGGTCGTCCGCTGGCTCGTCGCGCCCGGGGCGACGGTCCGGCGCGGGGAGCCGATCCTGGAGGTCGAGACCGACAAGGCCGTCATGCAGGTCGAGGCGGTCGCGTCCGGGATGTTGAAGACGATCGTGGCGGGCGAGGGGGCCGAGATCGACGCCGGCGAGACGATCGCCGTCCTGGAAGGGGACGCGGCGGCCTCGCCGGCCGCGGAAATCTCGCCCCAGGTCGCGCGGGCGCCCTCGCCTCCCCCGACGCGGGTAGCGACGCCGGAGATCGGGGAGCGGCGATCGTTCTTCGCCCGCAACCGCGAGGCCAGGTCGTCGGGCGCGCCCGCCGCGACCCCGCTGAGCGTCCCCCAGAAGGTCGCGGCGCGTCGGCTGGCGGAGAGTCAGCGGACGGTCCCGCATTTCTACCTCCAGACCTCGGCCGACGCCGGCCCGATGGTCGCCCGGCGGAAGGCCGCGGCCGGCGGCCTCGCCTGGGACGCCTTCTTCGTGCGGGCGACGGCCCGCGCCCTGCGGACGTTCGACCGCTTCCGATGCCGTTACGAGGACGACCGCCTGATCCCGGCCCCGGTCGTCGCAATCGGCGTGGCCGTGGACGTCGAGGGCGACCTCTTCACGCCGTCGATCGAAGGGCCCGGGGACAAGTCTCTGGAGGCGATCTCGCGAGAGATCGTCGCCGCGGCGGAGCGGCTGCGAGCCGGCGACCCCGAAGCGCGCGTCTCCCGGTCGGCGTGCCTGACGATCTCGAACCTCGGGGGGAGTGGCGTCGAGTCGTTCGCCGCGATGATCAACCCGCCCGAGTCGGCCATCCTCGCCGTGGGCAAGGTGATGCCGGTCGTCGCGGTGGTCGACGGCCAGGTCGTCGTGCAGCAGCGGGTGAACCTCACGCTCTCGGTGGATCATCGCGTCGCGAGCGGCAAGTACGCCGCCGGCTTCCTGAACGCGATCGTGGGCGAACTGGAATCGTTGGGAGGCTGAGACCGATGAGCGAGACGACCCGCGCCGCGGGGGCCGAGGCCGCCCCGACGGTCGCCGCCGGAGACCGCGAACTCTGGCTGTCGATGTACGAGCGGATGGTCCTGATCCGAGAGTTCGAGGAGGGTGTGAAGTTCCTCTTCCTCGAAGGCTCGATGCCGGGGACGATCCACCAGTGTCAGGGCCAGGAGGCGACCGCGGTGGGGGTCTGCTCGGCGCTCCGGCCCGACGACTTCATCACCTCGACGTTCCGCGGCCACGGCCACGCGCTGGCGAAGGGGCTCACGGTCGAGGAGGTGCTGTTCGAACTCTACGGCGCGACCACCGGCTGCTGCCGCGGCAAGGGCGGCTCGATGCACGTCGGCGACATGGGCAAGGGCATGGTCCCGGGGATCGCGATCGTCGGCGGCGGCATCCCGCTGGCGGCGGGGATGGGCCTGGCGTTCAAGATGCGCGGCGAGCCGCACGTCGTCGCCTGCTTCTTCGGCGACGGCGCCGTCGCCGAGGGGGCGTTCCACGAGGGCGTCAACCTCGCCGCCATCTGGGACCTCCCGGTCGTCTTCGTCTGCGAGAACAACCTCTACGGCGCCTCGACCCGGATCGACCAGGTCATGCGCGCGAAGACCGTAGCGGAGCGAGCGGCGTCGTACGGGATGCGCGGCGAGACGGTCGACGGCAACGATGTGCTGGCCGTCCATGAGGCCACCCTCCGCGCCGCGGAGGAATGCCGCGCCGGGAAGGGGCCGGTCCTGCTCGAACTTCTGACCTACCGCCGCACCGGGCATTCGCGCCGCGACGCCTGCGCCTACCAGCCGCAGGACGAGCGCGACGCCTGGTTCCAACGCGACCCGCTCGACCGCTTCGCGCGGGTGCTGATGGACCGCGGCCTGATCGACGAAGCCGGGGTGGCCGACGTGCGGGCGCGTGCGGAGGAGCAGTTCCGCGAGGCCGTGGCGGCGGCCAAGCGGCAGCCGATGCCCACCCTCGCCGACCTGACCACCGACGTGCTGGCGGGCCCCTCGGGCCCGATCCCCGCGGAACTCCCCGCCGGGACGCCGACGCGGCGGCTGAGCATCGCCGAGGCGTTACGCGCGGGGATCGTGGAGGAGATGAGGCGCGATCCGACCGTCTTCTGCATGGGCGAGGACATCGCCGTGCCGGGGGGGTGGGGCGGGGCCTTCACGGTGACGCTCGGGCTGGAGAAGGAGTTCCCCGACCGGATGCTCAACACGCCGATCGCCGAGCTGGGCTTCTTCGGCGCAGGGACCGGCGCGGCGATGGTCGGCCAGCGGCCGATCGTCGACGTGCAGTACGGCGACTTCCTGTTCCTGGCGATGGACCAGATCGTCAACAACGCCGCCAAGCTGCGCTACATGTCGGGCGGGACCGCGAAGGTGCCGCTCGTGATGCGCGCGCCGATCGGCGCGACGGGGCGCGGTTCGCAGCACGCGCAGAGCCTGGAGCGCTACTTCATCGGCGTGCCGGGCCTGAAGGTCGTGGCCGTGTCCGACGCCTACGACGCGAAGGGGATCCTCAAGGCGGCCGTGCGCGAGGACGACCCGGTCCTGATCTTCGAGCACAAGCTGCTGTACGGCTCGAAAGGGGCACGGGCCGAGCCCGGCGCCGTCGACGCCACCAGCGACGTACCCGAAGGGGATTACGTCGTGGCCCTGGATCGCGCCGCCGTCCGCCGGCGCGGCGAGGACGTCACGGTGCTCGGCTGGCTCCTGATGCTGCACTACTCCCTCCAGGCGGCCGAGCGGCTCGCGGCCGATGGGGTCGACGTCGAGGTGATCGACGTGCGCAGCCTCTCGCCGATCGACTACGAAACCATCGGCGAATCGGTGCGGAAGACGGGGCGGGTGGTGATCGTCGAGGAAGGCCCCCGCACCGGCGGCGTCTCGGCCGAGCTGGCCGCCGGGATCATGGAGCGGCTGGGCGAGCACCTGCTCGCGCCGGTGGTTCGGGTGGCGTCGGCCGACGTCCCCGTGCCGTTCACCCCGATCCTGGAAGACGCCTATCGCCCCGACGTCGACCGCATCGTCGAGGGGATCCGCAGCCTGTTGTGACGACACGCCTCGGCCGCGGGCCGAGGAGTTCCACCCCCGGGGGCCAGCCGCCATGCCCATCACCACCGGATCGAGACCGCCCGTCGTCTGCGCGGGGATCGTCGTGGCCGATCACCTCTGCACGCCGATCGAGCGCATGCCGGCGGCCGGCGAGCTGATGACGGCCGACGACCTGGTCCTGAACATCGGCGGCTGCGCCTCCAACGCCGCGATGGACTTGGCGCGACTGGGCGTCCGCTCGGCGATCTGCGGCAAGGTGGGCGACGACGCCTTCGGCCGCTTCGTGGCCGAGACGCTCGCGGAGCACGGCGTCGACGTCCGGTCCCTGCGGGTCGACCCCGAGCGGGCGACGAGCCAGACCCTGGTCGTCAACGTGCGAGGCGAGGACCGGCGCTACATCCACAGCTTCGGGGCGAACCGAGGGTTCACGGCCGAGGACCTCGACGACGCCCTGGCCGACCCTCCCCGCGTGTTGTACCTGGGCGGCTACCTGGTCATGCCCGGCCTGGATCCCGAGGCGGTCGCCGAGCGGTTCGCGTGGGCTCGACGCTCCGGGACGATCACCGTGCTGGACGTCGTGACCCCGGGGCCGAGCGACCACCTGGATCGCCTGCGGCCGATCCTGCCCGAGACCGACGTGTTCCTGCCCAACACCGACGAGGCCGCCCTGATCCTCGGCGAGGACGACCCGCTGCGCCAGGCGCTGGGGTTCCGCGACCTGGGCGCGCGGCGGGTGGTCGTCACCCGCGGCGAGCGTGGCGCGGTCGCCGTCTCCGATGGGTTGCGGGTGCGCCTCGGGAGCTACCCCGTATCCTGCGTCGACGGCTCCGGCGGCGGCGACGCCTTCGACGCCGGCTACATCGCCGGGCTGCTCGACGGCCTGGACGAGCTGGGCTGTCTGCGCCTGGCCAGCGCCGTCGGCGCCAGTTGCGTCCGCGCCGTCGGGACGACGGCCGGAGTCTTCACCCGGGCGGAGGCCGACGCCTTCATCGCCCGCAACGAGCTGACCGTCGAGGCCGTCTGACCCGTCACCGCCCCATCGCGTCCAGGTCGGCCTTGAGCTTCAGGACGGCGACCTCCTTCGCCTTCGCCTCCACCTCCACGGTCGCGTCGAGTCCTCGCCAGCAGGCGGGGAAGTCGGCGAGGTCGATGAAGTCGTGATGCCGCTCGGGGCGGGGGCCGTCCCAGCCGGCGATGGGGCTGGAGATGTGGAACATCGGCTCGCGGCCCCAGGTCTCCAGGGCCGCGGCGGTGGCCTCCTCGACGGAGAGCCCGTCGGGGTTGCAGCGGTGGTGATGGGCGTCGTAGACCAGCGGGATCCCCGCGGCCCGACAGACGGGCAGCAGGTCCGTCGGCGTGAAGACCCGGTCGTCGTTCTCGACGGTCAGCCGCGACCGCGCGCGGGGCGACAGGAGGTCCAGCGCCCGCGCGAAATCCGCCAGGGCCGCGGACTTGTCGCCGAAGGCCCCGCCGCCGTGGATGTTGATGACGTCGGCCCCGATCCATTCGGCGACTTCGGCCTGGTACTCCAGCTCGCGGATCGACGCGGCGACGACCTCGGGCTTGCGCGAGTTGAGGACGACGAACTGGTCGGGATGGAAGCACGTCCGCAGGCCGTTGACGCGGGCGAATTCCCCGCACGCGCGGAAGCGCGCGACGATCGCATCACCGTCGGGGAGGCCCGCCACGTCGTAGGCGAACGTCGGCTGCGTCTTCAGCGGCAAGACCTGGCTGTTGACCCGGAAGCAGCCGATCCCGGCCCTGGCGCAGAACCTCAGCGCGGCGAGCAGGGAGTCGGCGTTCGCGAGACACAGGGCGACAAGTCGCGCATCCGCCTCGGCCCGGTCCAGGCGCGAAAGAGCGGCGGCCGTCGCCACCCGGAACTTGATCGGCTCGTCGCGGAACGTGCAGCAAAGGCCCAGGCGGATCATGCGCGTTCATCTCGGAAGGATCGATGGAAAGTCGAACTCCCGGCCCTTCGCTCGCACGGCCCGCGCCGAGTTCCGATCGGTTCAGGCTTGCACGAGGGAATTGGTAGCACTACAAATGTCTTGTTCCTGGACAGGATTTGTCCATGGCGCGCCCAGTTCTTGGCCGTCACGCGCCTGGACAACCCCGAAGGCCGGTCGAATCGACGGAGGGGACATGCGGGTCTGGCACCGGATCTTCCTCTCTCTGGCCTGCCTCGCGTCGCCGGGGATGGCCCGGGCGCAAGACGCCCCGAAACCGGACCCCGACAAGGTCTCGAACGACGACCCCGCGCGTCCCCTCCAGATGCCCCCGGCGACGACCGAGGTCAAGGAGGCGCTGGAGGACTTCGAACGCTTCCGCAAGCGGGGGGCGTGGGAGCGGGCCCTGAAGGCCCTGTACACGATCAACGAGGACCAGGCCCTCCGGTTCGTCGACGGTGCCGACGGCTTCATCGTCCCCGTCGCCCGCAAGCGCCGCGAGGTCCTCTCCGCCCTCCCCCCCGAGGGCCAGGCCGCCTATCGCCTGTTCTACGACGCCGAGGCCCGCAAGCTCTACGACCAGGCGCGGGGCGACGCCGAGAAGGCCAACCTGGAACGCCTCTTCTCGGCCTACTTCACCACGACGGTCGGCGCGGCGGCGGCCGATCGGCTGGGCGACCTCTACTTCGAGGAAGGCCGGTTCGACCGGGCGGCCGACTGCTGGCTCGCCATCCTCCGGCGCAACGACGTCGACCTCCCCCCCGCCCCGCTGGCGACCAAGGCGGCCGTCGCCCTGTCCCGCGCCGGGAGGCGTTCGGAGTTCGACCAGATCCGGGCCGAGATCGAGGATCGCCACCGCGACGAGACGGTCGACGTCGCCGGCCGCACCGAGACGGCCCCGCAAGCCCTCCGGCGGATCCTCGGCGCCGACGCCGCGACCTCGAACGACAACCGGCCGGCCGGCGCCGACGCGGGGCCGATCGCGCCGGCCGAGGCCGTCGCGCCGCTCTGGCAGCTCAAGATCGCCGAGACGGTCGAGGCCGGGATGGGCGTGATCGAGCTGAACCAGTGGCGGGCCGGTCCGCTGTCCTCCGCGGCCCCGGCGGCGGCCGTCGACGGCGGGACGCTCTACCTCAACTACCTCGGCCGGCTGATGGCCCTCGACCTGGCGACGGGCAAACTCCGCTGGCGCACGGGGTCGTTCCACGACACGAGGCAACTCGCCGGCCAGCCCGCGGCGCAGATGCTCGACCCTTCGCGCTACGCGATCCTCGCGCACGGCAAGCGGATCTGGACCGTCACGCGGGACCTGAAAGACCAGAACTACTCCGCCCCCTTCCAGCTCGAATGCCGGCGCGCCGAGGACGGCGAAATCCTCTGGAAGCTGGCCGACCTGCCCGAATATGCGGGGTACGAGCCGACCGGCCCCCCCCTGCTCGCCGACGGCAAGCTGTTCATCCCCGCCAAATCCCAGCAGAATCAGCCGCTCCCCCAGCAATGGATTTTGGCCGTCCGGCCCGAGGACGGCCGGCCGATCTGGAAGGCCGAGGTGGCCGTCTCCCGCCAGGCCGAGAACCAGTACTACTATTACGCCCGACGCGAGCAGAAGCCCCAGGTCCGGCTCTTGCTCCTCGCCGGGGCGCTCTACGTCGACACCCACGCCGGGATCCTCGCCAGGCTCGACGCCGACTCGGGCTCGCTCGACTGGGGATACGGCTACGAGACCGCGCCGTTGCAGACCCAGCAATACTTCTTCTACGGCTACCAGCCGCAGGAGCCCCAGGCCGCCGGCGAGCCCCCGGTCGACCGCGGCGACGCGCTGATCTTCAAGGGCGCGCAGTCCAGCCGGATCTACGCCATCGATCCCAATCGCATGACCGTCGCCTGGCGACGCCCCATCGGCAAGGCGGCGCGCGTCGCGGCCGTCGACGGCGATTCGATCTACCTCGGGGGCGAGGACCTGGCCGCGCTCGACGCGAAGACCCGGGAGCTTCGCTGGGCGACGCGACTCCCCGGCGGGAGCTTCCGCGAGACGGTCGTCGCCCGCCCCGACGGCGTCTGGCAGGCCACGCCGCGCGGCGTGTTCGAACTCGACCCGGGGGACGGGACCGTCCGCCGGATCTTCCGCGGCGACGACCTCGGGGCCGAATCGGCCGACCTGCTGACGACCCCGGACAGGCTCCTGACCGTCTCCAACCGCGCGATCACTGCCTACCCCCGGCGGCCGGCCGACGCCCCGGCGAACCCCAAGGAGAACGCCCCGCGATGAGCCCCCACCGCCCATGCCGGAACGGCCTCGGCCTCGCCGCGGCCCTGGCGCTCGCCCTCGCGGCGACGGCCCCCCGCCCCGCCGCCGCCCAGGACGGCCGCGACGAGGGCCTGACCGTCGTCGGCAAGGGGACCGCCCGCGCGAAGCCGACGCTCGCGGAGATCGACCTGGACGTCTCCGCCGCGGCCGAGCTGACCGGCGACGCCATCGTCAAATTCCGCGACGCCCGCAAGCGCGTGCAGGACGCCTTCGCCGCCCTCAAGCTCCCCGACGTCGCCGTCGAGGAGCGCGGGCTGGCCGTCGACCAGAAGGGGGCCGCCTTCAACCCCTACATGATGGACATGGGGATGCAATCCAAGTCCAAGGCCGAGGTCCAGCTCTCCCGCAAGCTCGTCGTCAAGGCGACGAAGATCGAGGGGATGGAGGAGGAGGCGGTCCTCCAGCTCGTCGGCCGCCTGCTCGACGTCGCCCAGGACGCCGGCGCCCACGTCGGCCCGCAGAACAATCCATACATGTATTACCGATACGGCAACATGCCGTCGAGCGGCCTCGTCCGCTTCGTCGTCGAGGACTACGACAAGATCAAGGAAGAAGCCTACGCCAGGGCCGCGGCCGACGCCCGCGCCAAGGCCGAGCGCCTGGCCCGGCTCAGCGGCGTCGATCTGGGGCCCGTCGAGGCCGTCCGCGAGGTCTCCGGCCCCGGCGGCCCCAACGTGATCTACTACAACGGCTATCCCGAACAGGCCGACGGCGAGGACCCCCGCGATCGCCTGACGACGCCGAAGTTCCAGGAGGTCCCGATCCGGGTCGAGCTGTCGATCCGCTTCGCGATCAAGCCCAGGGCGGGGGCCAGGCCGTGAGCGTCGCCACCCGTCGCGACTTCCTGAGGCTCGGCGGGGTGGCAGCCCCCGCGCTGGCGGCCGGCGGCGGCTGGCTCGCCGGCGTCGTCTCGGCCCTGGCGGTCGAGGAGGTCCTGCCCAAGCATGTCACGCCCGAGACGATCCGGGCCGTCGTGAAGGGGCTCGACTACCTCGCCGCGCAGCAGGCCGACGACGGCTCGTGGATCACCGGCGGCGGCCAGGTCTACCCCGTCGCGATGACCGGACTCGCCGGCATGGCGCTGCTGGCCCACGGCGACACCCCCACGCGCGGCAAGTATTCCCGCAACGTGCAGGGGGCCGTCGAATACCTGGTGCGCTGCGGGACCGAGACCGGCCTGATCACCGGCCCCGGCCAGGACGGCGGCATCCCGATGCACGGGCACGGCTTCGCGCTCCTGTTCCTGGCCAGCGTCTACGGCATGATCACCAAGGAGGCGCTGCGCAAGCAGGTCCAGACGGTCGTCCGCAAGGCCGTCGTCCTGACGAGCCAGGGCCAGAGCGGCGCCGGCGGCTGGACCTACACCCCCGGCACCGGCGACGAGGGCTCCGTCACCGTCACCCAGGTCCAGGGCCTCCGCGCCGCGCAGAACGCCGGGTTCCTGGTCCCGCGGTCGGTCATCGAGGAGGCCGTGAAGTACCTGGACAAGTGCCGCACCCCCGAGGGGGGCATCCAGTACTCGCTCTCCAGCCCCACCGGCCCCCGGCTGCCGATCTCCGCCGCGGCCGTCGCCACCCTGTACAACGCCGGCCAGTTCGACGGCCCCATCGCCACCGACTGCCTCAAATACGTCTGGGACCAGTTCCGCACCGTCGAGGGCTGGAGCAAGGGGGGCGGGCACGACTACTACGCCCACCTCTACGCCTCCCAGGGCTTCTACATGGCCGGCGACGCCTACTGGGACGAGTACTTCCCCAGGGCCCGCGACCAGCTCCTGGCCCAGCAGCAGCCCGACGGCTCGTGGAACGGCGACGGCATCGGCCAGGTGTTCGGCACCTCGGTCGCCGCCATCATCCTCCAACTGCCGTTCAAGTTCCTCCCGGTCTTCCAGCGCTGAGAGAGCGAGAGAAAGGACGCCCCCTTGAGCACCGCCGTCGACGAGCCCGACCTCTCGGAACTGGAACAGCTCCGGACGATCCACGACGAGATCCGCCGCCAGATCGGCCTGCGCATCGTCGGCCAGGACGAGGTCGTCGAACAACTCCTGATGGCCGTCTTCGCCCGCGGCCACTGCATCCTGGAGGGCGTCCCCGGCCTGGCCAAGACGCTGATGGTCCACGCGCTGGCGGATTCGCTCTCGCTGGAGTTCAACCGCATCCAGTTCACGCCCGACCTGATGCCCAGCGACATCACCGGGACCGAGGTCCTGCACGAGGACCGCCAGAGCGGCGCCCGCGAGCTGCGCTTCGTCCACGGCCCGATCTTCGCGAACCTGATCCTGGCCGACGAGATCAACCGCACGCCCCCCAAGACCCAGGCCGCGCTCCTGGAGGCGATGCAGGAGCGCCAGGTCACGGCCGGCGGGCGTCGCCACGTCCTGCCGGACCCGTTCTTCGTCCTGGCGACCCAGAACCCCATCGAGCAGGAGGGGACGTACCCGCTCCCCGAGGCCCAGCTCGACCGCTTCCTGTTCAAGGTCTTCATCGACTACCCGACCCCGGACGAGGAGCGCCGGATCTACCGCATGACCACCGGCGTCCAGACCGAGGAGGTCAAGCCGGTCGTCGACGGCGAGCGGATCCGCCAGCTCCAGCAGCTCGTCCGCCGGGTGCCGGTGTCGGACCACGGCATCGACTACGCGATGGACCTCGTCCGCGCCACGAGGGGGACGAAACACGGCGGGCCGACGTTCATCGACGAGTACCTGGCGTGGGGCGCCGGCCCCCGCGCGGGGCAGTCGCTGATCCTCGCGGCCAAGGCGAAGGCCGCGCTCGCCGGCCGCCCCAGCGTGTCGGTCGACGACCTCCGCGCCGTCGCCCCGCAGGTGCTCCGGCACCGCATCGTGGTCAACTACAACGCCCAGGCCGACGGCCTGACCAGCGACGCGATCGTCCAACGGCTCCTCGACGAGGTCCCCGTCCGGAAGGGAGCGCCCGATGCCGCCGCCTCGGCCATTTTCCGATCCTGACGCCGTCGCGCGGATCGCCGACCTGACCTTGCGGTCGCGCCGGCTGGTCGAGGGCGCCATCAGCGGCCTGCACCGCAGCCCGTTCCACGGCTTCAACGTCGAGTTCGCCGAGTACCGCGAGTACACCCCCGGCGAGGACCTCCGCCGCCTCGACTGGCGCGTCTTCGCCCGCTCCGACCGCCACTACATCAAGCAGTACGAGGAGGAGAGCAACGTCCGGGTGACGTTCCTCGCCGACGCCAGCGCCTCCATGAATTACAAGGGGACGCGCGCGGCCCTGAGCAAGTTCGAGTACGCCTCGACGATGGTCGTCGCGCTCTCCATGCTGCTGACGCGCCAGCAGGACCCCGTCGGCCTGGTCCTCTTCGACGAGAAGGCGACGACCAACGTCCCGCCCCGCGCCACCCAGGCCCAGGTCCAGCTCCTCGCCGGCATGCTCCAGAAGTGCCGTCCGGCGCGCAAGACCGAGCTGGGCTCGATGCTCCTGGCCCTGGGCGACCAGTTCCGGCGGCGGAACATGATCGTCATCGTCTCCGACCTGCTCACCGACCTCGACGCGCTGTACCAGGGCCTCGACCGCCTCCGCTTCAGCGGGCACGAAGTGCTGCTCATGCAGGTGCTCGACCGCGACGAAATCGACCTGCCGTTCGACGGCCCGACGCTGTTCCAGGACATGGAAGGGGACGAGGAGCTGTTCGCCGAGCCCCGCGCCTTCCAGCGTTCCTACCGGGCGGCGATGGACGACTTCCTGAACGAGGTGCGCAAGGCCAGCGGCGCGCGGGGCTACGACCACGTCCGGTTCCTGACCGACGAGCCGCTCGCCGACGCCCTCAGCCGATTCCTGCACGCCCGGCTGGAGTCCGGCCGGCTCGACCGCCGCGGCCGTTGACGCGAACCGAAGCCACGACGGGGAAGACCGCCACGCCATGACCTTCCTGAGCCCACTGCTGATCTGGGGCGCCCTGCTCGGCGCGATCCCCGTCATCATCCACCTGCTGAACCGCCGCCGGTTCCGCCGCGTGGAATGGGCCCCCATGAAGTACCTGAAGCTGACCGTCCAGCGCAACCGGCGGCGGATCCAGCTCGAAGAGCTGCTGCTGCTCCTCCTCCGGATCGCGCTCCCCGTCCTCCTCTTCTTCGCCCTGGCCCGGCCCGTCCTCAGCCCGACCGGCCTGGAGCGCTGGATCGGCCGCGGCGGGCGATCCAGCGAGGTCGTCCTGATCGACGACTCCCTGAGCATGGGCTACGCCTCGGACGAGGGCCCGGCCTTGCAGAAGGCGTTGCAGGTCGCCGGCGCCCTGCTGAACGCCACGCCCCCGCAGGACCGCTGCACGCTGGCGACGGCCTCGGCCCCGAACGCCCCCGTCATCCACGACGTCGAGGCGTCGCGCCGCGAGGAGCTGGCCGCGGCCGTCGCGGGCGTCGGTCAGGCCGCCACGCACGCCTCCTGGCCGACCGTCCTCGCGGGCCTCGACGACGTCCTGAAGTCCTGTACCTACCCGAGCCGTCGCCTCACGATCGTCACCGATCTCCGCCGCAGCGGCTGGGATTCCGCCGTGAAGGACGTGGCGAAACGCTGGGCCGACGACAAGATCGTCGTCCGCCTGGTCGACGTCGGCGCGGAAGGGACGGCGAACGTGTCGCTCCAGTCGCTCGCGCCGCTCGACCGCACGATCCTCGCCGGCGCGCCGTCGGCGTGGGAAGCGGTGGTCAAGAACGACTCGCCCCGGGCTCTGGTCGGCGCGAAGGCCGTGCTCCGCGTAGACGACAAGCCGGGCGAGGTCCCCCTGCCCGAGATCGCCCCGGGCGAAATCATCCGCGTCCCCCTCTCGGTCGCCTTCCCCGGTGCCGGCCCGCACGAGTTCTCCTTGCAGCTCCCCGACGACGAGCTGCCGGCCGACTCCCGCCGATGGGCGGCCGTGCCGGTGAAGGACTCGCTCCTGATCCGCCTGGTCGACGGCGAGCCCTCGACCGAGCCGTTCGCGTCCGAGGTCGACTTCCTCGCCGCGCCGCTGTCGATCGGCGTGGGCTCGGCGGAGGCGTGGCGGGTGGAGGTCGTGACCGATCAGGACTTCCTCTCGCCCCGGATGGAGACGCCCGACGTCCTCGTCCTGGCGAACGTCGCCGCCCCCACGCCCGAGCAGGCCGACCGGCTGCGTCGCCTGGTCCGCGAGGGGATGGGCCTGATGATCTTCCCCGGCGCGCGGACCGACCTCGGCCTGTACAACGAGCTGTTCTTCCGCCCGGACGCCCGCCTCCTCCCGTTCCCGTTCAAGGCCACGTCCGACCAGCCGTTCCGCGGCCTGGCGATCGAGCCCGCCCGGCCCTCGCCGATTGAGAAGCTGCTCGACCTGAAGGCGTCGGCCTTCGAGCGCGTCCCGGTGCGCTGGATCGCCACGGTCGACGAGGCGGCGGGGACCTCGGGCGAGGGGGCCGACGACGCCCGCACGCTGGCCCGCTGGAACGACCCCGACCGCTCCCCCGCCGTGGCCGAGCGCGTCGTCGGCGACGGCCGCGTCCTGCTCTGGACGACCACCGCCGACCGCGCCGGGAACGACTGGCCTGTGGAGCCCAGCTTCGTCATGGCGATCCGCGAGGCCGTCAAGGGCGCCGCCCGCGCGACGCCCATGACCAACACCGTCGCGGCCGGCGATCCGATCCGCCGCGTCGTCCATTCGAGCCACGAGATCGCCAACGCCCAGCTCAAGCCCCCCGACGGCTCCGACCCCGTCGCGCTCTCGCCCGTCCCGATGCCGGAAGACCCGGCCGACGACCGCGGGCCGGCGACGCGGATCGACGTCCCCGACACCCGCCGCGCGGGCGTCTACCGGCTGTCGTGGGAGGAGGGCCCGCTCGGCGCACGCGAGGACGTCTTCGCCGCCGACCCCGACCCGCGGGAGAGCCTGCTGGAGCGGATCCCGGCCGACGAGGTCCGCAAGCTGATGGAGCCGCTGGACGTCGACGTCGTCGAGGCCCGCGGCGTGGAATCCCTCGGCCCCGTCGGCCGCGAGATCTGGCGCGACCTGGCCGCCGGCCTGCTCGTCCTCCTCGTCGCCGAGGCGGCCTTCGCGGCGTGGGCGAGCCGGTCCCGATGAGGATCAACCCGGAACGAGGATCGCACGCGGCATGAACCGCTTCTGGCAACACCTCCTGGGAATCGAGCCCCCTTCGCCCGGCGCCCCGCCGCCGGACGACGTCCGGCTGGACCTCGCGTCGCTGCCGCAAGGGGCGTCGGCCGTCTGGCTCGCGCTCGCCGCGGTCGCCGTCGCATGGCTCGTCTGGAAGCTGACCAACTGGGGTCGCAAGGACCTGACGGGGCCGCAACGGGCCACGCTCGCCGCGCTCCGGCTGCTGACCCTGGCTGCGCTCGCGGCGATGCTGCTGGAACCCGTCCTGGTCCTCGTCCGCCGCGAGGAGACGCCGTCGCGGCTGGCGGTGATCCTGGACGACTCCGAGAGCATGCGCTTCTCCGACCCCTACACCGACGCCGCGAAGGCCGCCGCGATCGCCGGCAAACTCGGCGTCGAGGCGAAGGACGGCAAGTCGGCCGTCGACCGCCTCCGCGAGTCGCCCCGGCTGGCGCTGGCGCAGAAGGCGCTCGGAACGAACCTGGAGGCGCTCGCGAAGGGGCGGGAACTCCGGATCTACGACCTCGACTCGGCCGCGAAGCCCGGCGGCGGCGACGCGGCGCGATCGCGGAAGCTCGACGACGTCCAGCCGAAGCGGCCCGTCTCGCCGATCGGCGACGCCCTGGCCGGCGTGCTGTCGTCGCTCCGGGGCCAGCCGGTGGCCGGGATCGTCATCGCCACCGACGGCCGCTCCAACGCCGGCGAGGATCCCGCGCGGGTCGTCGAGGCCGCGGCCCGCCAGCGGATCCCGATCTACGCCGTCGCCGCCGGGGCCGACGAGGGCCCGCGCAACGTCCGCCTGGCGGAACTCCAGGTCGACCCCGTCGTCTTCGCCCGCGACCCCACCACCGTCGCCGTCGTCGTCGACTCCCGCGGCCTCCGCGACGCCGAGGCGAACGTCGTCCTGGAGCGCCGGGTCAACGAGGGCGCCTGGGAGCCCGTCGGGACGCAGCGGGTGGCGCTCGGCGAGGACGGCGTCCTGACGCGCGCCACGTTCCGCGTGACCCCGGCCGTGATCGGCCAGTACGAGTACCGCGCGAAGGTCGAGGACGCCGGCCCCGAGCTGACCGAGGACGACAACCAGGCCACGGCCACGTCCCGCGTGGTGCGCCGGCAGATCCGCGTCCTGATGGTCGCGGGCGGGCCGTCGCCCGAGATGCAGTTCCTGCGCAACGCGCTGATGCGCGACCAGCAGGTCGAGTTCGCCGGCTGGCTCCAGCACGCCGACCCCGGCTTCCGCCAGCCCGGCGACCGCCCCATCACGCGACTCCCGGCCAACGACGAGGAGCTTGGCCGCTACGACGCCCTCCTGCTCGTCGACCCCGACGTCCGCTCGATGGGCCCGCAGTGGCCGGAGATGATCCTCAACTTCGTCGGCCGCGACGGCGGCGGGCTGATCTTCGTCGCCGGCGAACTCTTCTCGCAGCAGCTCTTCGAGGCGGCCGACTCGAAGACGCCCGGCGGCGACTGGACCAAGATCCTCCCCATCGTCCGCGACGCGGGCCTCTTCCGCACCGACGCCGAGGTCCGCCTCAGCTCGCAGAACACCTATACGTTGGACCTCACCCCCGAGGGCCGCGGCGACCCGGTCTTCGAGTTCAACCCCGACCCGATCCGCAACCGGGCCATGCTCACCAGCCTCCCCGGCATGTACTGGAGCTTCCCCGTCACCCGCGCCCGCCCCGGCGCGGTCGTCCTGTCCCGCCACGGCGACCCCCGGATGTCGAACCAGCACGGCCGGCACGTCCTGCTGGCCTCGCAGCTCTACGGGCCGGGCCGGACCGTGTTCATCGGGTTCGACAGCACTTATCGATGGCGCTACCTCGGCGAGGACTTCTTCGACGGCTTCTGGGCCCGGCTGGTCGACCGCGTGGGCCGCAACAAGGCGCTGGGGGGGCGGTTCCCGTTCCTGGTGGGCCTGGACAAGGGCGTATACCGCGTGGGCGACCGCGTCCACGCCTCCGTCCGCTACAACGACCCCGCGGCGCTGGCCGAGGCGTCCGAGCTGGTCGCCGAGCTGGAAGGCGCGGGCCAGCCCCCGGAGCCGATCCGGTTCGAGAAGTCGCCCGACGACCCCGCGCTGGCGACGGCCGAGTTCCCCGCGACGCAGGCCGGCGCGTACTCGCTCCGCGTCGCGCCGGCCTCGGCGCCCGACCTCGCCGCGGGGACGGCCCGGGTCTCGACCACGGCGTTCCGCGTCGAGCCCCCGCGCCGCGAGATCGACGAGCCGGCGCTCAACCGCCCGCTCCTCGCCGACCTCGCCCGCCTCAGCGGCGGCCGGGTCTTCGAGCTGTCCGACGTCGACCAGCTCGACGCCGCCATCCCGACCCGCGAGGTCGCCCGCACGATCGAGGAGCGCGACGAGCTGTGGGACGCCCCCCTGCTCTACGGCCTCGTCGTCGCCGGCCTGACCGCCGAATGGATCCTGCGCAAACGCTTCCGGCTGGTGTGAACGAGGAGCCGCCGTGTCGATCCCGACCCCGACCACCGAAGACCTGGCCGACGCCCGCGCCCGCCTGCGCGCCGACCTCGCGCGGCTGCGGCGACGGCTGCGGCTCCAGCTCGGCCTGGAAGTGCTGGCCGAGGCCCTCGCCGTCGCCGCGGCGGCCGGCGCGCTGCTCGCGGCGCTCGACTGGCGGCTGCGGCCCGGCCTCCCCGCCCGCGGCGCGCTGCTGGCCGTCGCCTCCGCGGCGATCCTGGCGTTCCTCGCCGTCCGCGCGGCGAGCCGCTGGCGCACGGCGAGGCTGGACGACCTGTCGCTCGCCCTGACGCTCGACCGCCTCCGCCCCGGCCTGGGCCAGCAGGTCGCCGACGTCCTCCAGCTCCCGGGCCAGCTCGACGACCCCGCCGGCTCGGCGTCCCCCGCCATGATCCGCCTGGCCGTGCGCCGCGCGTCCGAAGCCCTGGGCTCGTCCGACTGGACCCGGCTCTGGAACCGCGGCCGGACCGCGGCCCACGTCGCGCTGGGGATCGCGGCGCTGGCCCTCCCCGCCGCCTTCGCGGCGATCGCCCCCGACGCCGCCCGCCTGAGCCTCGCCCGCTGGCTCCGCGGCTCCGACGAGCGCTGGCCGCAATCGACCTACCTGTCCGTCATGAACCTCGACGCCCGCGGCCGACTCGTCGCCCCTCGCGACGAGCGGGCGCTGCTCGAAGTCCGCAGCGACCTCCCCCTGATCGAACCGATCGGCGACCGCTGGTCCGTCGGCGGCCGCGGTGCCCCCCTGCTCCTCCGCCGCCGGCCGCAGGCCCTCCAGAACCCCGAGGTCGTCGCCGTCCGCGAACGCTCGCCGAAGGCCCCGACCCGCTCGGCGAACATGACGGAGACCTCGCCGGCCCGCTACCAGTACGAGTTCCCGCCCGCGTTCGAGTCCTCGACGTTCGAACTGGCCGGCGGCGACGACTGGCTCGGCCCGATCACGCTGGAGCGCGTCGACCGACCGGCCCTGGCGAAAACCCGGATCCGCGTGAAGGAGCCCGGCACCGCCGACCCCGACTTCCGCGACGTCGACGACTCCCCCTCGCGGATGATGTTCCTCCCCGATTCCGAGGTGGAATTGACGCTCGAAGGGACGCAGGACCTCGCCGCCGCGAAGCTCACCGCCAACCCCGGCCCGCCGCCGGCGCTCACGCGCACCGGCCCCCGCACCTTCACGACGCGATGGACGCTGAAGGAGGCCGTGACCTTCGAGATCGTCCTGACCTCATCCGAGACGGGGCTGACGTCGAAGCCGTCGTTCCTCTCCGTCGGCCTGCTGCGCGACCGCGAACCCCGCGTGACGCTCCGCGCGACGGGCGTCGGCGGCCGGGTGACGCCCACGGCGACGATCCCGCTGGCCCTCGCCGCGACCGACGACTTCGGCCTGGCCGCGCTCCGCATCCAGGCCGACCGCAGCGTCGTCGTCGCCGACTCCGACAAGCCCGAGCCGCAGACGAAGAGGGCCGCGATCCCCATCCCGTTCGAGTCCGACCCCGCCCGACCGACGCTCGACCACCAGGCCCGCCACGACGTCGCCCTGCAAGCCGACCCGCCCGCCGTCGGGACCCTCCTCCGCTTCACCGGCGAGGCCGACGACCGCTGCGCCCGCGGCGCGCAGACCGGTCGATCGGGCGTCCTGGCCTTCTCCGTCGTCTCCCCGGACGAGCTCTTCTACGAGATCCTCATCCGCCAGCGCGCCGAGCGGGCCAAGTTCGTCGCGCTCGTCGACGCCGCCGAGAAGCAGACGCCCGCCCTCGAAGGCGACGCGAAGCCCGAGGAGGTCGTCGCGATCGCCCGCGCCGGCCAGTCGGCGACGCGGCAGGTCGGCCAGATCGCCGGCCGGATCGCCGACGCGCTCCAGGAGATGAAGCTCAACCAGATCGGCTCGCCCAAGTCGCACCGCCTGCTGCAAGACGGCGTCGTCGACCCGCTCCGCGCCCTGGCCGCCGGGCCGTTGCCGCAGCTCCAGGCCGCCCTCCAGGCCCTCGCCGCGGCCGACGCCAGGGGGCCCGCCAAGGATGAAGCTCGACGCCGGCACGCCGAGGTTGTTACAACGATGAAACAGATCCTCGAACAAATGTCGCAGTGGGAGAGCTTCGTCGACGTCGTCAACCAGGTCGCGGAGGTCATCAAGATGGAGCAGAAGGTCCTCCAGCAGACCGAGAAGGCCCGCGAGACCCGTGCCCAGGAGGTCTTCGATGACAAGCCGTGACCGGCGACGACCGCTCGTCCTCCTCGCCCTGGCGCTCCTCTGGGCCGCCCCGTCCGTCGCCCGCGCGCAGGACGCCGCCGACGTCTTCGACGACGAGCCGGCCGCCAAGGCCGACGCCGAGAAGAAGGACGACAAGGCCCCGGAGCCCGAGAAGAAGGACGAGGCGAAGGCGGATCCCAAGGACGCCGCGCCGACGCCGAAGAAGGACGCCGGGGCCGACCCGAACGTCACCGACCGCGAGACGATCGAGTTCACGCAGGAGAACGTCGCGGCCCAGATGAACGAGCTGGAGGAGCGGATGTTCCGCCTCTCCGAGGCCCTCCGCAGCCTGGAGCCCGAGAACGCCTCGCGCCTGAAGCTCGCGCTGAAGTTCTCGCGCGAGGAGCTGATCCTCCAGCAGATGAAGGACTCCCAGAAGCTCCTGAAAGAGGCCCAGCTCGCCCGCGCCGAGACCGAGGTCCGCGAGATGCTCGCGAAGCTCGAACACCTCCGCCGCCTGCTCCTCGCCGAGGACCTCGACTTCCAGATGAAGCTGGCCCGCCTCCGCCAGATCCGCGAGACGCTGGAGCACCTGGACCGCATCGTCCACGAGGAGAAGCGGGAACTCGCGTGGTCCAGGTCCGCGAAAGAGGCGACCGAGGCCAAGCCCCCGAAGGCCGAGTTCGAGAAGTTTGAGAAGGACCAGGCGCGCAACCGCGAGGCGGCCGACATGCTGGCCTCGGCCTCGGCGCGACTGGGCGGCCAGGGCGTCGCGCTCCAGAAGGACCTCATCCGCGCCTCCGGGGCGATGGGCGAGGCCGAGGGCCAGCTCAACAAGGAGGCCGCGGACCCCGCGGCCGTCAAGCAGGACGAGGCCCTGAAGCACCTCACCAAGGGCCGCGACGACCTGAACAAGGCGGCCGAGGCCCTGCTCGTGGAGCTTCGCACCGAACTCCAGGCGCGGATCCTCGCCGAGCTGCACGAGATGCACGAGATCCAGGTCACCATCCGCGAGACCACCGAGGCCCAGGCCCCGCGCGTCGCCCAGAAGTCGCGCGCCGCCACCCTGATCGTCACCGGCATGGCCCCCAGGGAGGCCGAGCTGGCCGATCGTATCGATCAGCTCCGCGCGCTGACCGAGGAGACCGAGTTCGGCGTCGCCCTGCCGACCTCCCTCCGCGTCATCGGCCGCGAGATGACCCGCGCCGCCGAGCTGCTCAAGGCCGGCGACCCGACCGAGCCCACGGTGACCCTGGAGAAGCGGATCGAGGAGGACCTGATGGCCCTCGCCGAGGCCATGCGCCGGCTCCCCCCCTCCTCGCCCCCCAAGCCCGGCACGCCGCTCCCCAAGGATCTGCGCGAGCGCGAGAAGGAGCTGAACCGCCTGATCGCCGAGTTGAAGATGATCCGCCTCCTCCAGTCGCGCCTGAACGACGACACCGTGAAGGTCGACCAGGGCCGCCCCGACGAGGCCGTCCTCTCCCCCGCCCTGCGCCGCGACATCGCGGGCCTGTCCCTATCCCAGGACGAGATCCGGGCCGCCCTGTCCCGGCTCGTCGAACGCTACGAGGCCCCTTCCGAATCAGGGCCGTGACCGGGCTCCGATCGGCTCCCATCGAAAGGAATTTGTCATGCGGAAGTTCTTACGCATACTCGCCGTCGCCCTGGCGACCGGGGCCGCCGCCCACGCCGCGCCGATCCCGGAGAAGTCCGCGACGCCGCCCACCATGTCCGCCATCGCGATCAAGATGAACGGCGTGATGAAGTCGCTCTCGACCTCGCACACCGGCGAGCGCACCCAGAAGCCCCAGAAGGCCGTCCTGCGCGACCTCGACGCGCTGATCGCCGCGCTGGAGAAGGAATGCCAGGGCTGCAAGAACGGCATCGCCTCCAACCGCCCGAAGAAGCCCGCCGCCGACTCCAACATCCACGGCGGGACCGGCGGCGTCGGCGACCTCGTCGATCCGGGCGCGAGCGAGAAGGAGTGGGCCAAGCTCACTCCCCGCGAGCGCGACCGGATCCTGCAATCGATGTCCGAGGGCTTCCCGCCCGAGTACCGCACCGTCCTGGAGCGCTACTATCGCCGGCTGGCGGAGGAGCAATCCGCCGCGTCCGGCAAGCCCGCCGAGGCCCCGGCCGCCGAGGCCCCCTGATTCGACCGACCGTCGCGACGAGGCCCGAAGCCCATGCACGCCCCCCGCGGACTCACCTGGCTCGCCCCCCTGCTCTGCTGCCTCGTCGCCGCCGGCCCCGGGACCGGCGACTACGTCCGCGCGCTCGACGCGAAGGCGCTCGACCAGGCCGCGCTGGACGCCGAGGGCTTCGGCGACAAGAAGGCCCTGAAGCGCGAGGACGACGGCCTCCGCGTGGCGATCGCGGCCGGCGCCGACGAGACCGGCTGGAAGCCGCCGCAGCAGCTCCGCTTCGGCGGCGACTTCACCGTCTCGGCCGACATGGTCGTGAAGGCGATGCCCAAGCCCGGCGCCGCGGACGGGGTGGCCGTCGGCCTGGCCCTCGCCTTCCAGTCGATCGACCAGCCCGACGCCACCTTCCTCCGCGAGGTCGAGCCCGACGGCTCGGCCGTCTATCGCACGCTGGAGAAGGCCGGCGGCGGCGGGATGCCGCAAGCGATGATGATGCAACAGGGCATGATGTTCGTGAACGGCATGGGCATGGTGATGATGGGAGGCGGGATGCCGAACGCGGCCAAGCCCGGCCCGCCCCCTCGCAAGATGTTCCCCGCCGCCGGCGATACCTTCCGCCTGGAGTTGAAACGCGAGGGCCAGATCCTCCGCTTCCTCGTCACGGACGCGAAGTCCGACGAGCCCCGATACCTCGGCCAGGCGACGCTCCAGCCGCAGGACGTCGCGGCGGTGAAGCTGTTCGCCGCGAACCGCAGCGGCGCGGGCCCCGTGGACGTCGTCTTCAAGAGGCTGTCCATCCGGGCCGACCGGATCACCGGCCTGGGGACGTCCGTCCGCACCGTGTTCGACCGCGTCATCTACGGCGAGCCGACCGCCATCGACGGCGACAAGCTCGTGATCGGCGGCCCGCCTTCCGCCTCGCCCGCGCCCGCGCCGGGGGCCGCCCCGCCGGGCGTCGCGGTCGCGGTCGCCGCGCCGTCGGTCGTCGTCGCCGCGCCCCCCGCCGGCCTCGCGATCATGACGGCCCCCGCGCCGGCCCCCCCGGCGGGCGTCGTCGTCGCCGCGGCCCCGGCCCAGGTCGCACCGAATGCGCCCCCCTCGCAGGCCCCGCCGACGCCCCCGGTTTCCGGCGCCCTGCCCGCCGACGTCTTCGCCCCGGCCGCCGCGCCCCAGCCGCCGAAGCCGAAGGCCGTCATCCCGCTCGCCGAGGTCGAGGGGGTGCGCTTCGAGCGCGAGGCCGCGTTCGCGGCCCGGTTCGTCGGCCAGCCGAACGTCGACGTCACGCAGGGGGCCCCCGCCCCGGGCCAGGCGGCCGAGCCCGCGAAGAAGGACGAGCCAGCGAAGAAGGACCAACCCGACGAGGTCGCCGCGCCGCCGCCGGGGACGGTCGCCGTCAAGCCGCCGCCGAAGATCGAGGCGAAGAAGAACGGCATCCGCGACATCCAGCTCTCCCTCTCCGGCCTCCGCCCGGCGAAGATCCAGCAGATCCAGATCAATTGCCAGACCGACAAAGGCCAGACGTCGTGGCAGCTCGACGGCGCCGGCGGCTGGCCGCTGGTCCTCCGCCGCGCGGGGACCGACCCCACGGCCGACGTGTTCCTCGAACCGCCCCCCGCCGACTGCCACCAGAAGCAATTCACGGTGAACGTGAACTATGAGGACGGCCAGGCCGCGGCGACCAACTTCCAGGCCGACGGCCACTCCGACGCCAAGCTCGCGTTCGACGACAAGGCCCCCGCCGACGCCCCCGACGCCTGGGTCTTCCTCGACGGCGACGCGAAGCTGTTCGGCAAGCTCGAAGGCGTGGCCGGCGACGTCCTCAAGCTCGCGACCCCCTGGAAGGAGACGCTCGCCGTCCCGCTCGCGCGGATCGCCGGCGTCCACGTCGTCCTGGCGGACCGCAAGGAATCGCCCGATTCGTTCGGCCGCCGGCTGAAGGCCCGCGGGACCGAAGACCTACTCCTCGCCCGCGCGAAGAACGGCGAGGTCGTGCCGATCGCCGGCGTGCTGGAAGGCGTGGAGGCCGGCCGGCTCAAGTTCACCTATCAGGGCAAGTCCCGGTCGCTGCCGGTCGGCCAGGTCGAGGGGATCGTCCTGGCCGCCCGCCCCGCCGCTTCGGCGGCCGATCTCCAGTCGACGTTCCTCCTGGCCGGCGACGTCTCGGTCCCCGGCCGCTGGAAGGCGATCGAGGGGGCCTCGTGGAAGGTGGAGGCGCCCTGGGGCCAGGAGCTGAAGATCCCCGCCGCCGAGGTCCAGCAGGTCCGCTTCCGCGGCGGCAAGATGACGTACCTGTCCGACCTGGAGCCGAGCCAGGTGGAGGAGACCGCGTTCTTCGGCCGCCGCGCCCCCTGGCGTCGCGACGTCAACCTCGCCGGCGGCAAGCTCAAGATGGACGGCCGCCTCTACGAGCGCGGGGTCGCCGTCCACGCGCGATGCGTCCTGACCTACGACCTCGAAGGCCGGTACGAGACCTTCGAAGCCCTCGTCGGCTTCGACGACGAGGCCCGGGGCCGGGGCCGCGTCGACTGCCGCGTCCTCGCCGACGACCGTGAGCTTTACGCGAACCCGGACCTCCGCGGCGACGCCCCGCCGGTCCCGCTCAAGCTGAAGGTCGCGGGGGCCTCGCAGCTCAAAATCGTCGTCGACTTCGGCGCGGGGCAGGACGCCGGCGATCGCGTGATCTTCGCCGACGCCCGCCTCTTCCGCGCCGACGCCCCCGCCACGGCCGCGAACGCCCCGGAGCCCCCGCGATGACCCGCCGCCCGATCCGCCCCCTGGGGACGTTCGTCGCCCTCGCGCTCGTCCTGGCCGCGGCCGTCGCCGAAGAGCCGCCGGCGCGGCCCCGCGACGAGGCGGCGCAGATCCCGGTCGAGGTGAGCGACGTCTCGGTCTGGGTCGCCGACCCCGCGCAGACCACGCTCAACACGGCCAAGGTCTACCGCAACGCGATGCCGGGCGTCGTCGGCACGAGCCGCCCGCGGCGCGAGGGGAAGGAGGCCGACGGCCTCTTCCCGATCGCCCCGATCTCGTTCGTCCAGTTCTTCGGCGACCCCTGCCGCGACGTCGACGTCGACCTCAAGATCAAGTCCGGGAGCTTCCTCGCCCACTGGCCGGCCGGCAAGGAGCACGCCGGCCGCGTCCGCTGGTTCGGCTCCGACCTGCTGGCGGAGCCCCCCGCCGACATCCCCCCCAGCTACCTCCCCGACGACGGCGGCCTGCTCGGCAAGCTCCGCGCCGCGCCCGGGGCGCTCTACCTCAAGAACGAGACCCGCTTCGAACGCTTCCTCGCCTACGACGCCGAGCCCGCCCTCCCCTCCCCGGTGCGCGTCCGCGGCGGCCCGGACGAATATACGATCCAGAATATGACGAACCGTCGCCTCATCGACGTCGCCGTCGTCGCCCCGGCCGACGCCGGCCTGCGCGTCGGCTGGCTCGACGAGCTGCCGTCCGCCGCCGCCGACGCGGACGCCGAGAAGTCCGAGGCCGCGAAGAAGGAGGCCGAGGCCAAGAAGGCCGAAGCCGCGAAGCCGGATCCGGCGAAGCAGGCCGACGCCGTCTTCGCCGACGCCGAGAAGCCCGAGGAGAAGAAGGCCGACGACGAGCCCCCCCCGCTCCCCGCCGAGGGGGACGCCGACATGAAGGCTCGCGTCGACCAGTTCCTGAACCGTCGCGTCACGGCGGCCGTCGAGTCGGCCCCCCGGCGCGACCTCCTGGGGATGGCCGCCTCGCAGGCGCGGCTGCGGCTGGAGTTCGACGACAAGACGCTGGCGAAGGAGAAGGTGGACCTCGCCAAGCCGACGAGCCTGAAGGCGGCCGAGGTCCCCGCGCGCGACGCCCTGGCCGACCTCCTCGGCCCCGTGAACCTGAGCTACCGCGTCACCGACGAGGGCCGGCTCTACATCACCACCGCCGCCCGCCTGGCCGCCGCCTCGGAGAAGAAGGGGGGGCCGATCGAGGGCCCGCCGGTGAAGGTCGGCATGTCGCAGCCCCTGAAGGCGGCCGACCCATCCTACCGCGAGTTCACCCGCGACGCCCTCGCCCGCCGGCTCGAAGGACGGGGCGTCCGCAAGGACGTCGTCGCGACGATCCTCGACGCCTACGCGAAGGACCTGTTCGAGCCTGGCGAACTGATCGTCGTCGCCCATCTCTCGCGCGAGGCGATCGACGAGGCCGTCCCGCTCGACGTCTTCCCGACGCCGAAGAAGTTCACGCGCGTCGCCCTGGTCGTCGTCCGCGGCGTCGACCCGCGCCTGCAAGACCGCGCGAAGGCCCTGGTGCGGCAGCTCGGCGACGACTCGTGGAAGGCCCGCGAGGAGGCCGAATCCCGCCTCCAATCCCTCGGCCCCGCCGCCGTCCCCGCGCTGGAGGAAGCCCTCCGCGACAAGGACGTCGAGGTCGTCTATCGCGTCGAACGCCTGCTGCTGAAGCTCGGCCGCAACGTCCCCTGACGGGGGTTATACGCCGCGTATAGGGGAGGCCGTGCGTCGACGCCAGTAGTCGGGATCGGCCTCGATCTCGACCATGAATCGGCGGGCGATGGGGCTTGGGGGTCGCGTCCCCTGCTCCCAGGAGCGGACGGTATTCGGGCCGACCCCCAGGAAGCGGGCGAAGACGACCTGGCTCATATCAAGCAGGTCGCGGACGCGCCGCACGTCCCCCGGGCCGTAGTCGACGAGCGCGAACGCCAGCGGGTAGGTCCGCGCCGTCAGCCTGGGCCCTTCGCCCTCCGCGCGGACGACCTCGATCGCCTCCTCAAAGGCCGCGACGATCTTCGAGCCTGCGGCCGTGAGCGACCGATTTCCTCCGCGTCCTCGGGACCGACCGTCAAGCATCTTACCCATCGTTCGGTCCCCTCCCGCGCCCTCGACTCGCCACATCCCTCAACTCGTCGCGGAACGCATCGACCATCTTCGCGACGGCGCGTCGATCCACGGCGCTCAGATCGGCTTTCTCATTCTTGCCGAAGACAGCCACCAGAGCTACGGTCCCGAACTCGGGGTAGAGGACATAGCAAACTCGGTTCGCCCCGCTCTTGCCCTTCGCAACGCCTCGCCCCGCGTACCGGATCTTCCGCGTCCTCTGCGACGAGGCGGTCGCGCGCATGAAGGCCCGCACGGCCCCCTCCCCTTGATCGACCCCGACGGTCCCGGGCCGAACGCGCGGGCGTCATTTCGGGAAGATCACCCCCAGGAAGTTCGCGACCGGCCGTTGCCTGCCGGGGACCTTCGTGTGGCAGGGTCGGTTGAGGAGGATCGCATCGCCAGCCCCATCGCGCGCGACCATCGTCGCGGAGCCGCCGCCGTCGAGCTGGATGGCGTCCTCGACCCCGATCTGGACGAGGAACCGGGCCAGTTCGCGGAGGGTCATCCCCTCGCTGTATCGCGGTTGCTTGCCGTCCACGACGACCAGCCAGAGGCGATCCCGGCTCCTGTCCAGCCCGAGGGCGGTTCGAGGATAGGGCTCCTCGGGATCCCGGACGACCTCCCGCCCCTCGCGGACCAGGAACGCGGCGTGGGCCCCTCCCGAATGGTGCAGCTTCGCCGAAGCGAAGCCCGTCAGGACGGACTCGTCCGCATCCCTCGGAGCCATCCAGGGGACCGCCCGGTCGTCGCCGGCCTCGATGATCAACAAGGTATTCGCCGTCCCGTCGGACACATCGGCGAGCCGTCGGGACTTTCCTGGGATCAGGCATCCGCCCGGCTCCAGGGTCGCGAGATAAGTCGTCGCGTTCCTGGGCGTCGTCGCGTTCGGGCAGATGAAGACCGAGAGGCGCTCCTCGCCGGCTCGGGCATTCGCCGGATCGTCCCAGGGCTTCGCGAGGTCGATCGTGCTATACAGCACATCCTCTTCGTTGTGGGGCAAGGTCAGCGTCCGCCAGCCATGCAGCGGACGTCCATCAACATCCACAGTGGAAGCGGGCGGCAAGACGCCGTGGGCCATCCCGTAGTTCGAAACGGCGAGGGCGATGTTCTTCAGGTTGTTCATGCACTGGGCCCGCCGCGCCGCCTCTCCGGCGGTCCGCCTCGCGGGCAAGAGTATGCCGATCAAGACCCCCAGGATCGCCAGGATCACCAGGACTTCGACCAGGGTGAGCCCCCGATGGAGCCTCCACGATCCGCGTGCGAACGTCTCTCGCATGGCCGTAGGCTCCTCACGCCCCGGGCCCGAGGTAGGGGCGCGTTCCACCGCGAACCGACGTACCGGTCCACCCTACCACATCTGTCATAATCCGATGAAGTCGACAGTCGGTGCGTCGATTGGATTGGTCGCCCCGGTGGGCTATACGCGGGGTATAACCGGCCGTCGGGCCGCCTAGCGGGCACAGCGCAGGGGCCGACCTCGAGCCCTCTCTCAAGATTCCGCGGAATCCTGAAATCCCCGATCTCGTCCCGGCGATCGTACTCGGAAATGGAGCACGGCGGGACCCGGAGGCTTGAGATGGGACGGTGGACGATCGCAAACGGGGGCGGCGAAACAGGCGCTTGGTCGGCGGTCGTCCGCGCCTGCGCCGAGGCCGCCGCGCCGCGCGATCGTCGCCCCATGGTCCATTCCAGGCCCACGCACCAGAGACGGTCGGCGGGGACGCTCGAAAACTTGATCGATTTCGACGTTCAAAGCCAACTTCCCGGCCGCTTCGTCCAGGCGTCAATCGACGATCCGCAAACGACTTGCGACACCGAACACCATCGTCCCGCGACGGCCCGACGGCGGCGAACGGACCCAACGCCTGAGGCCCCGCGGGCCGGGGATTATACCCCGCGTATCGGGGGCTTCCGGATGCGCCGGGGAAAGGCTTATACGCGGGGTATAACCCGTCCGATACCTCACCCGTCGGGAAACCATTCCGGGGGAGGAGGACGCATGTCGGTCGTCACGGCATTGAACCAGAAGGGGGGGGTCGGGAAGACCTCCACCTGCTACCACCTGGCAGGGGCGCTGGCCCTCGGGGGGAGGCGGGTGCTGCTCGTCGACAACGACCCCCAGGCCAGCCTCACTCAGGGGTTCCTCGGGCCCCAGGCGACGCGGGCCCTGGATCCCTCGGAGACCATCGCCGCCGTCTACCACCAGGAGGCGATGGCCGAGCAGGTCATCCGGGGCACGCACGTCCCCGGCGTCGACCTCCTCTGCGGCGGCCGAGCCGCGGGGAGCTTCAACGTCCCGGATCCCCACCTGACGGACTGGCCGCTCCAGACCTCGCTGCGGGACTTCCTGGCGGACGTCTCCGGCGGGTACGACCTCGTCCTGATCGACTGCCCGCCGAACCTCCACCTGGCGTCGTGGACGTCGCTCGTCGCCTCCGACGGGCTCCTCGTCCCGCTCCAGCCCGAGGACTTCGGGGCGCAGGGGATCGCCGACGTCCAGGAGTCCATCGACCGCGTCGTCTCCGGCCCCAACCCCGCGCTGCGGCTGCTGGGGTTCCTGGTGACGATGTCCAACCCCCGCCTGTCGGTCCACAAGGGGTTCGAACAACTCCTGCGGACGCACTACGGCGACGCCGTGTTCACGACCACGATCCCGATCTCCACCGACTTCAAGGAGGCGATCGTCCAGCGCCAGCCGGTCGCGCAGTACAAGCCCAGGGGGGCGGCGACCAAGGTGATGAAGGCGCTGGGGGAGGAGATCTTCGCGCGACTGGCCGCGGCCGACGAGCCGACGGCCGCGGGGGAGGCCGCCTGACATGGGGAAGCTGGACGAGCTGCTGAAGGCCGGCGGGGCGAACATCGCCGAGAGCATGGGCGCGGGGCTGTCGCGGCCGGCCGCGGGGGAGGTCCGCACGTCCGCCGTCCCCAGCCGATGGCAGGGGGTCGCCAAGAGCAAGAACGCCGTCGAGGTGCCCGTGGACAAGATCGTCCCCGACCCCGACCAGCCCCGCGAGGAGTTCGAGCCCGACGCGCTGGCCCGGCTGGCCGAGTCGCTCAAGACCCGCGGCCAACTCCAGCCGATCCGCGTCCGCTGGGACGAGGCCCGCGACCGCTACGTCGTCGTCTGCGGCGAGCGCCGCTGGCGCGCCGCCGGCCTCGCCGGCCTGGCGACGCTCTCGTGCGTCGTCTCCGAGGGCCCCGTCGACGAGGGGGAATTGCGGGCGCTGCAACTCATCGAGAACTGCCTGCGCGAAGACCTGAAGCCGATCGAACAGGCGAAGGCGTTCCGCGCCCTGATGGACCGCAACGGCTGGTCGGGCAACCAGGCGGCGAAGGCCCTGGGCGTCGCGCAGCCGACCGTCGTCCGTGCGCTCGCGCTGCTGGACCTCCCCGAGCCCGTCCAGGAGAAGGTGGAGCAGGGGGCGCTCTCGCCGGCCACCGCCTACGAGATCGGCAAGGTCCAGGACCCCGCGATCCAGGGCGAGCTGGCCGAGCGGGTCGTCGCCGAGCGCCTCAGCCGCGCCGAGGCCGTGGAGGCTGTGAAGGTCGCCGCCCGCCGCGCGCCGTCGACCGTCGGCAAGGGGAGGGGGGCGAAGGCCGCGGCCAAGCTCCCGACCGTCCGCACCCTCCGCGCCGCGGGGTGCAAGGTCACGGTCGAGTGCAAGAAGGGGGTCGACGACGCGACGCTCGTCGCCGCCCTCCGCGACGCCCTCGCCCAGCTCGAAACCCGCGCCGAACAGGCCGCCTGAACGACGACCCTCGGGATCCTCGATGCGACTCTCCCATCTCATGAAGAAGGCGAACCGGCCGACGCGAGGGCTGATCCTGGCCCTCGCGTCCCTGTCCATGCCGGCTGTCGCCCGCCCCCAGGAACCGCCGCCGGCCGACGCCCTCCAGCGGTTCGAAGAACGCCTCAAGGCGTTGGAGGACGAGAACCGCGCGCTCCGCGAGCAGGTCCGGGAGCTGGCCGAATCGAAGGCCGTCGCCCTCGACGCCTCGGGCGGGACGACATCCGCCGGCGCGGCGTCCGCGACGACGCCGAACCCCAACCCCTCGACGGCCGGAGACTCCGCGGCGGCCGGCGCTTCGGGCGCGCCGACGGCCCGCGTCGGCCCCACGGCCGCCGCGTTCAACGCCCGCGGCGCCCGCAAGCGGATCCCCCTGAATGCGTGGCTCGGCCAGGGCTTCGAACTGGCCAGCGAGGACGATGAGTATCAGCTCCAGTTCCACAACGAGACCCAGGTCGACTACCGCCTCTTCGACCACACCGGCCAGGGGACCGTCCACAACGGGTTCTTCATCCCGCGCCAGATCTGGACCTTCAACGGCCGGTTCACGAGGAACGTCGAGTACCTGGCCTCGTTCCAGCGCGGCCTCGGCGCCTTCGAGCTGCGCGACGCCCTGGTCAACTTCAAGGTCCTGGAGAAGGACCGGCTGATGATCAAGGTCGGCCGCTACCGCGTCCCCTACACTTATGAATTCTACGCCGTCGCGAACATGGACCTGATCTCGCCCGAGCGGTCCGTCTTCGCGCTGAACTTCAGCAACCTCCGCGAGATCGGGGCCATGGCCTGGGGCCTGCTGGCCGACGACCGGATCGACTACGCGGCGGGGATCTTCAACGGCGTCCGCAACGGCTTCGAGGACTTCAACGACGAGCCCAGCTTCGTGGGCTTCTTCAACGCCCGCCCGTTCCGGCACTCGGAGCGGTTCCCGTTCCTCAACTACCTGAACGTGGGGGCCTCGACGGACGTCGGCAACCAGGGCAACAACACGCAGGCCCCGCTGGCGCTGCGGACCTCGGTGAACGCCTCGCTGGCGTCGGGCGCGTCGACGGCCTCGCCGGCCTTCCTGTCGTTCAACAACGGAGTCCGCGAGAACGGCATGCGGGCGATGGGATCGGTCCACGCCGCCTGGTTCTACAAGCGGCTCTCGCTGCTGGCCGAGTGGGACCGCGGCGTCGTCAACTATGTCGCCACGCCCAACGCCCAGCCGTTCGCGCGGGTCGACGTCCCGGTCGACGCCTACTACGTCCAGGCCGGGTTCTTCCTGACCGGCGAGAACGTCACCCGTCGCGGCCCGTTCGACGTCAAGCGGCCGTTCAACCTGAAGCGAGGGGAGGACTTCGGCCTGGGCGCCGTCGAGCTGGCCGCCCGCTATGCCACGCTCCGCGTCGGGGACGAGGTCTTCACCGCCGGCCTGGCCGACCGCAACCTCTGGTCGAACGACGCCCAGGTGACGGACATCGGATTCAACTGGTATTTGAATCAATACCTGAAGGTCTACCTCGACTGGCAGCACACCGAGTTCGGCCGCCCCGTCACCTTCGGACCCGGCCGGTTCTACGTCAACAGCGACCTCTACTGGGCGCGGCTGCAACTGCTGTTCTGACCCTCGACGATCGGGACGACCTCGGATAAGATGCCCCTATGGCTACCGCGCGACAGGAAATCCCGACGCTCGACGACCTGCTCGACGCCGTCCTCGACCGCCTTTCGGCCGAGGTCGTCGCGTCGCTGGCCGCCATGCGCAAGCCCGGCCGCCCGAAGAAGGGCGAGACCCTGGCCGATCAACTCGTCCGGATGACCCAGGCCAAGGCCAAGCTCCGCATCGACAAGTCTGGTCCCCTCCCCGACGAGCCCGACTTCAACGAGGAGACGCGGAAGGTGATCGAAGACGCGCGGGCGGGGAAGAATCTCACCCGGTATGAGAGCCTGGACGACTTCTTCGCGGCCCACGGCCTGTAGCCGATCATGTCACGGAAGAAACCGCCGAATTCCAACCCTCCCCAGCCTTCCGAACCACAACCGTTCCTCATCGTGGTGGAAACCTCGCGGTTCGGGAAGGATCTCGAACGCCAACTACGGCGAGGCAGGGATCCGAGGCGGTTCGCGGCCGTCATGCGGCTTCTCGTCGCGCGGCAAACCCTGCCGGCGGCCCTGCGAGACCACGCCTTGACGGGCCCCTGGTCGGGCTGCCGCGATTGCCACGTCGAGCCCGACTGGATCTTGATCTATGAAGTCACGCCGACCGAGCTGATCCTCCACCGGACCGGGACGCACTCGGATCTCTTCTGATCGAGGCCCTCAGCTCATCGAGTCCTGGCCTATACGCGGGGTATAACCCCCGCCTGCCGTCGGCCGCACGCGCGGATTCAGTCGACCGTCAGCCTCGGTCCCGTGCCGTCGAGGATTCGCTTCAAACCGTCCTGGAAGCGATGGTACGCCTCGTCGTCGATGTCCAGATCGACGGTGAAGCCATCGACGCCCTCAAGCCCGTCGATCGAGTGCGACAGGTCGATTTCGAGCCGGTTGCGACGGAGCCTGCAGGCGGCGACGAGGCCATAGCCGCCGTGCCGTTGGTCCCGGTACTCGAAGTGGAGGCCGTCCTCATCACCTTCCATCCGCTGGAAGACGATGCAGTCGAGATCGCCGACCCCGGCTCTCTCCGAGGCGGAGCCCCCCACGACCAGGACGCCGTCCATTTCCTGGACGACGACCTGGTCGGCGCGGAATGTGACGCGCATGGTCGGGCCTCCGAGTCACACCTCGCCCAGCGGCTCGGTCGAGTCGCCGAAGGCGTCGACGTGCAGGCCGGCCTTGTCGAGCATGGAGAGGAACAGGCTGCACATCTTGCGGTTGTCGGACTTGAGGTAGTCGAGGACGCGGCCCCCCTGGAGCTTGCCGCCGCCGCCGCCGACCAGCACGACGGGGAGCTGGGTGGCGTCGTGGGTGCCGCCGGAGAGCATGCTGGAGCACATCATCAGCATGGTGTTGTCGAGCGCCGTGCGGTCCCCCTCCTGGATCGCGTCCAGCTTGCGGGCGATGTAGGCGAGCTGGCCGGTGAAGAGCTGGTTGACCTTCAGCCAGTCGGGCGTGTCGGTGTGCGACAGCAGGTGGTGGATCATGTAGTCCACGCCGAGCTGGGGGAACCGCAGCGAGCTGTGGTCGTTGTTCAGCTTCAGCGTGCTGACGCGGGTCGTGTCCGTCTGGAAGCCGAGGACCAGGATGTCGCACATGAGCTTCATGTGCTCGGCGATGTCCTGGGGGATGCCGTCGGCGGGGCGAGGGATGTTGGGCTTGTCGAGCGTCGGCTTCCAGCCTTGCAGCTCGCCCCGCTCGCCGGCGCGGGCGAGCCGCTGCTCGACCTCGCGGACGGAGTCCAGGTACTCGTCGAGCTTGCGGCGGTCGGAGACGCTGACGTCGCGGCGGAAGTCCTGCGCATCGGCCAGCACGGCGTCGAGCACGCTCTCGTCCCCCTTCGCCGACTCGTCCTTGAACAGGCGGTCGAACGCCAGGGCGGGGAACAGCTCCAGCGGCGTCGGGCTGGTCGGCGACGACCAGGAGATGTGCGAGCTGTAGAGCATCGAGTAATTCTTGTGCACCGCCGGGTTCGGCTGCTCGCAGCCGAGGACCAGGCTGGGGACCTTCGTCGACCCCGCGTGACTCTGGGCGATGAGCTGGTCGAAGCTGGTCCCCGACCGGATCTCGCCGCCCGAGGCCAGCGGCGCGCCGGAGAGGAGGTTCCCCGTCTGCGAACTGTGGATGTTCCCCTTCAGGGCCTCCTCGTTGTAGAGGCCGCGGATGAAGACCAGCTTATCGCGGAAGTCGGCGAGCGGGGCCAGGACCTGGCCCAGCTCCATGTCCCGGCCCTTCCCCTTCGCCCACCACTCCTTGCCGTGGAAGCCGTTGCCGGCGAAGAGGACCCCGACGCGCACCGGGGCCTCGCTCGACGGCCGGGCCGCGGGGGCCTCGACGCCCCAGACGTTGCGGGACTCCAGCCAGGGGAGCGCCATCGTGACGCCGACGCCTCGCAGGAACATGCGGCGAGAGAGATCGGGGGCGGGCATGGTTCACCTCGGCTTGAAGGGGGTGAGGAGGGAGTCAGTGGGCCTCGGCGACGACGGGCGAGGCCCCGCGGACCTCGCGAAACTGGCGGCTGCGGACGATGGCGTCGACCACGGTCGAGATCCGTCCGCCCTCGGAATCCAGGCGACGCCGCATCTCGTCGAGCAGCGGCTCGTCGGTCAACTGCACGCCCCTCCCCAGCGCGTAGCCGAGGAGCTTCTTGCAGAACTGACGCTCGACCGCCTCGCGGCGCTGCGTCAGCAGGAACGACCGCAGGCCGTCGAGGCCGTCGAACTCGGTCCCGTCGGCGAGCTTCGCGCGGGCGTCGATCGGCAGGTCGGCGGCGTCCCTCGCGCGGAACCGGCCGACGGCGTCGTAGGCTTCGAGCGAGAACCCGTAAGGGTCCATCTTCGCGTGGCATCCCGAGCACCGGACGTCCCGAGTGTGGCGCTCGGTGAGCTGGCGGACCGACAGGCCGCCCTCGCCTTCCGCCTCGTCCGGGAGGATCGGCACGTCCTTCGGCGGCTTGGGCACGCGATCCCCCATCAGGACCTCCGCCACCCAGTTGCCGCGGAGGATCGGGCTGGTGCGCGAGGCGCCCGACTGCTTGGCCAGCGTAGCCGCGAGGCCCAGGATCCCGCCGCGGCCGTGCTTGCGGATCCCGTCGACCCGACGCCACTCCGGCCCCGTCACGCCGGGGATCCCGTAATGCTCCGCGAGCGCCTGGTTCAGGAAGGTGTGGTCGGCGTCGTAGATCGCCGAGACCGGCGCGTCGGAGCGGAACAGGTCGGCGAACAGGAGGATGGCCTCCTCGTACATCGCCCCCTTCAGGGCCTTGAACGCGGGGAAGTGGCGCTCCGACTTCTCATCCTGGGCGTCGAAGTCGTAGATATGAATCCACTGGCATGCGAACTCCTCGGCGAGCCGTCGGACGTCGGGCGACCGCAGCAGCCGGCGGGCCTGCGCGGCCAGCTCGTCGGGGTCGCGGAGCTTGCCGGCCGCGGCGGTCTCGCGCAGCTCGGCGTCGGGGGCCGACGAGCGGAGGAAATAGCTGAGCCGGCCGGCCATCTCCCAGTCCGACGCCGGGGCCGACGCCACGCCCTCCGGGGCCTTCTCCAGCCGATACAGGAACGCCGGCGCGGCCAGGATCCGCGCGAGCGTCAGCGCGAACGCCTCCTCGTGGGGCAGCTCCTCGGCGCGGAGCCGGGCGTAAAGCCCTCGAAGCTCCTTCTCCTCGCGATCCAACAACGGCCGGCGGTAGGCGAGCGGCGCGAACGCGACGAGGGCGTCGACGTGCCTCGGCTCGGTCGCGGCCAGCTCCTTCTGGAACGCTTCGGCGTGGTCGTGGATCGGCTTGCGGTAAGGTTCGAACAGGCGAGGGTCGCCGTCCTGGGTGGCGTACTCCATCAGGTGCGTGAACGCCTCGACCTGGGTCAAGGCGTCGCGGCTGACGAAGTGCAGCTCGACCCAGAGGCGATCGAGCGCGGCGGCCTCGGCGGGGTCGAGCATCAGGCGGCGGAGCGGCTCGTCCTCGCGGTGGAACAGGGTCAGCGTGACGGCCTCGTCGACCGGGACGATCTTGCCGTAGCAGACGGCCGCCGGGAACCAGCCGCGGAACTCCTCGAACGCCCGCTTGAGGCGGGCCTCGGCGTCGGGTCCGGCGGCGAGCACCGGGACGTCGGGCCGGATCCCGGCGACGGCCGTCGGCGCGCCGACGGCGACGCGGGCCTGGGCGAAGTCGTCGCCCCCCTCGACCGGCCGGAGGCTCGCCGCGCCGACCAGCTCGGCGCCGGCGGCCAGCTCGGCCGGGATTCGGATCGCGAGAGTCGACGCCCCGCGGGTCGCCAGGTCGTTCGGCCCGACGCCGTCCGCGCCGAACGCGGCGGGGGCGACGCCCCAGGGCGAATCGTCGAGGACGACGCCGGCCGAGGGCTTCGCGGGGATGATCGGCCCGCCCGGGGTCGTCAGGCTCTGGAGCAGGGCGACGTCGGCCGGATCGGCCCCGGCGGGCCCGTCGGCCAGCAGCCCCCGCAGTTTCTCGGCCAGGCCGGCCTTGCCGGCCGCGTCGGGCACCTCCAGCCAGCGGGCCAGCACGGAGCCGGCCGGGATCGACAGGCCGGCGGAAGGGGCGTCGGGCTCGCGGAACATCCGCCAGACGTCGGCGTTGCCGTGGCCGTCGGCGTGCGGGTTGGTCGCCAGGGCGTCGCCCGAGACGTCGCGGGCCAGGTCCCACGTCTTGTCCCCGCCCGCGATCGTCAGGTCGACGGCGGTCAGGTCGCAGGCGTGATTGCCGTCGCGGGGTCCGATGGTCAGCGACACCAGGTCGCCGGCGTTCAGGGCGATCGGCCCGAACGGCCCGACGGGGACGATCGCGGGGCCGGCCGTCGCGCCTTCGCCCAGGGCGATCCGCACCGCGCCCCGGCGCAGCTCCAGCCGCCAGGTGGTGCCGTTGCCGCAGGCCGGGTGCGCATGCTGGACCTTCGCCTCGAGCCGGTACTCGCCGGCCATCGGGCAGGCCCAGCCGGCGGCGGCGCGGAGGGTCGGCGAGGGGTGGACCACCACGCCCCGGCCCTTCAACTCGCCGGGGATGTGCAAGGTCTCGTCCGAGGCGTTGGCGACCACGAGCGGCGTCTCGTTCGTCCCCCACCCCGCCGCGGCGTCGTAGCCGCCGACCTTGGCCAGCCGGCCGTCGAAGAGGTCCAGGTGGACCGACGAGCCGGGGCCGACGCCCAGGGTTTCGAGCCACGCGCCGAGGATCTCCGGGTCGACGCCGTGCCTGGCCGCGAGCGCGTCGCGGTCGCCGTCTCCCGGCTTCGCGAGGACCTCGGCCGCGGCGGCGAGGCAGGGGACGACCGAGCCGACGACCTTCGCCCGTCGCGCCGCCATCCCCTCGGCGATGGCCCGGACGTCGCGGATCGCGATCTCGGGCCGGCCGGGGCGGACGAGCCGCAGGTTCTCCCACGCCACGACCCCGGGACGCTCGCCGCCGCCGGCCGCGAGATGGACGACCACCTCCCGGCCCTCGGGGGCGTCCGGCAACTTGGCCCGCAGCTCCTGACGGGGGACGACCGGGTCGACGTCCACCATCCAGGGCTTCATGTGGCCGACGTTCTGGAACCGCGTCAGGGCGTTGCGCCAGCCGTCGATCTCGGCGACCAGGCCAGGCAGGTCGTCCGGCCCGGCCGCCTTCCAGCGGGCGCGGATCGGGTCGAGGACCGGCGAAGGATCGCCCCCTTCCAGCACCTTCGCGAGCGCCGCCAGGTAGCGGGCGTCGAGGCCGTGACGCCTGGCGATCTCTTCATGCGTCCCGTGCGCGCCGTCGCGGCCCTCCAGCGCGGCGGCCAGGTACTTGCCCAGGGGGATGCGGCCGTCGGCGTCGGCGTGGCGGGCGTAGATCGCCCGGATCGAGGCCAGCAGTTCCTCCGTCCAGTCGCGCCGGGTCTCGCCGGCGAAGAACCGGAAGCCGTCGGGCAAGGGGACGGCGTGGGCGGCGACGCGCTTGGCGGCGTCGAAGTACTTGCCCAGCAGGGCGGGGGACATCACCAGCGCGTCGCCGGTGTTCGTGAACCCCTCGCCGGCCGCGCTGTCGGCCGGAAGGTCGCGCGTGGGGTTGTAGTCGTGGCCGGTCAGGTCGCGGAGGGTGTACGCATACTGGGCGTTGTTGAGCCGTCGCAGGACGACCGCGCCGGGGTCGCCGGCGTTGGCGTACGCCTCGGCGCGGAGGTAGCGGCCGACCCAGCCGCGGACGGCGGCGCGCTCGTCGGCGGTCGGCTGGTCGGCGTCCTTCGGGGGCATCTCGCCGGAATCGAGCTGCTCGGCGACCTTCTTCCAGACCCCGGGCGACTTGCGGATCTCGGGCAGTCCGGCCAGGGCCTCCAGGTCGAGGTCCCCTTCCTTGTCCTCGGTCGAGTGGCAGCCCAGGCAGAGGCGCGCCATCAGGGGGCGGACCGTCCCGGCGTAGTCGCGGCCCAGGGCGTCGAAGGAGTCGGGCTCGTCGGCCGCGGCGAGCGCGGCCGGCAGAGCCAGGGCGAGGGCGACCTTTGCGAGGAGGCTCATTCCGGCGTCTCCAGCAGCGTGAGGTAGAACTCGACGTGTTCCCGGACCTCCCGGTCGGCCTCGGCGACGTCGCCGGATCGGAGGGCGTCGATGATGATCCGATGGCCCCTCACCGCGGCGTCGACGTCCAGGTGTTCGCCGAAGCGCCGGAAGAAGACCGCCAGCAGGTCGCCGAAGGCCAGGAACGGCGTCAGGCCGCTGGCGGCGACCAGCTGGTGGTGGAACCGGCGATCCAGCTCCACCCCTTCGGCCAGGCCGCGGCAACAGGCGAGCCGCCGATTGGTCGCGTCGAGCGCCTCGAACAGCGAAGGGTCGGCCGCCATGCGCCGGGCGACGTGCGGCAGGACCCCCGATTCCAGGACGACCCGCGTGTCGATCAGGACCCGCGACGGCAGGTCCTGCAACGCCGGGTGGAAGCCCAGGTATTCCGTGACCCGGTCCATGTCCACCTGGCCCACGCTCAGCCCGCGACCCGGCCGGGATTCCAGGATCCCCAGGAACTCCAGCGACTTCGTCGCCTCGCGCAGGCTCAGCCGGCTGACCCCGAAGCGCCTCGCCAGGTCCGACTCCGTGGGGAGGCGGTCGCCCGGCTTCAGGTCCTCGTCCACGATGTACGACTTCAGCCGGTCCGCCACGACGTCCCTGAGCTTCGGCCTTCCCACGGTGTCCAGCATCGCCCCCCCCTCGGCTCGGTCCTGCCGGGAGATTATCAGATGATCTGACACGGCGAAAGCCCCTCGGCCCGATTAGCGCGACGCCTTCGCATCCAGGAGTTCCAGGATGTAGCCGTCGAGGATCGTGCGGAGGCTGCGGGCGGCGGCCTCGGGGTCCTTCTGGGCGCGATAGCGCTTGACCAGGAACGCGAGGGCGGGGGAGGCCAGGGCCTCGGCTTGCAGGCGCTCGCGGCCGGGGGCCGAGAGTCCGTCCCAGTAGGCCCGGACCCGGGCGGCGTCGACGTCGTCCCTCGCGCGCTGCTCCTCGGCGGCCTTGCGCCGCGCCTCCTCGACCTTGCGGCGCTGCTCCTCCAAGGCGGCGGCCCGCTCGCGGCGGTGGGCCTCGGACTCGAAGCCGCGGGGGAGGGCGTAGTCCTTCCGGATCGATTCGGCGAGGTAGCCGGCCGGGTTCTTGGAGACCCGCCGGTCTTTGCGATCGACGAGCCAGTCGAACACCTCGACCTTGGCCGCGATCCGGTCGGCCGGGTGGGCCAGGGCCAGCTCCGCCGCGGTGGCGGGCGTCACACCGCGCTCGATCAGCGCCTTCTCCTGCTCGGTCGGCTCGGGGCCGGACAGGGGGGCGGCGTCGATCGGGTCGTCGGCCAGTTCCAGGTCGGCGCGACGACGGAGGGTGATCGTCCACTGGCCGGGGCCGACCTTGGCGTAGCGATCCTCGCGGCTCATCGGCTCCAGGAAGCCGATCCCCTCCAGCTCCTCGATGGCCGGCTGGAGCTTCTCCTTGAGCTTGCCGTTGTCCTTGTAGCCCCGGTCCAGGCCGACGTGCTCGCAGGCGAACGTCCGGAGGTCCAGCGTCAGCGTCGGCGAGTGGTAGAAGTGCTTGCCCAGGAATCGGTACATCTGCTGCGAGCTGGGATATCTCAGCCGCAGCAGCAGCTTCAGGTCGATCGTCCGGACGAAGCCCGCCTCCAGGCTCTGGAAGAAGACCTCGTTCCACGCGATGTTCGACTTCAAGGCCCCCGACGAACGCACCGCCGAACCGTCGTGGATCTCGAAGTCGTCGATGATCCCGAAGCCCTTCGACGAGTACGTCTGCCGCGGCTTCTCCCACCAGGCGTTCTCATACAGCACGAAGACGTTGGCCCAGCGCTTCAGCGACAGCTCGATCCGCGTGTACGACTGGCCGGAGTCGGGCCAGCCCAGGACCCTGATGATCTCGCTCCGGCTGAACTCCACCCGGCGCTCGCGGAAGTTGTTCGCCCTCTTGGTCAAGTAGATCAGCCCCAGCAGGATCAGGTTGTCCTGCGCCGAGGGGAGCCCGTACAGCTCCGACCCCGACACCGTCACCTTCCGCAGCACCATCTTCCCCGTCTGCTCGTCGCGCGTCGGGACTTCGCGGACGATGATCGACACCCCCTTCCGATCCGCCAGCAGCGTGATCGGGAACTCCGCCAGGTTCATCTCGTCCTTGCCGAGGAGACGCTCGTCCGGCGTCCCGTCGGGGGTCGTGCGAGGGCCGTCCGGATCGCGAGAATCGTCCATTCCTGGGCCCTTCAAGAGAGCAACAACACCCTGCGGCCTGTTGTTGCTAGTTTTACAGGGTTACAAGGTTATATAGTTAGTCAGAAAAAGAAGCAATCCCTGCAAGGACTTACGGAAAATTTCCTCCCCGGGATATCGGTGGTTCCTCCCCGGGATATCGGTGGTTCCTCCCCGGGATATCGGTGGTTCCTCCCCGGGATATCGGTGGTTCCTCCCCGGGATATCGGTCGAATTTCGGACCTGGAAGGCGCACGCCGGCCCCGCGACGATCGACGCCGGATGGGGGCGATGGGGGGGCGGGATGGGGCGATTCGGGGCCCGGGAAATCCTCCCCCGGGCATCGGTGGGGGGCGGGCGGGCCGGGAGATCGCATAGCATGGTGGGCGAGCCGATTCGGGAGCGACTGGCACGCCATGTGTGGCTCTTCGATGACGGCCGCGTGCGTCGGCCCCACGGCATCACCGATCGAGCCCGCTTCATGGACATCGCCGCGATCGACCTGACCAACTGCGAGGACGAGCCGATCCGCATCCCCGGCGTGATCCAGCCCCATGGGGCGTTGATCGCCGCCGGGGCGGACGACGGCGTGGTGTCTCACGCCAGCGAGAACCTGGCCGATTTCCTCGGGATCGGACCGATGGAGGCGATCGGCCGTCGCCTCTCGGACCTCGTCGGCGAGGCCGCGTTGGGGCCGGGCGCGAGGGACGTGGGGGGCCTGGAGGACGGTCCGCCCCCGGCCTATCTCTTCACGGCGCTCCCCGGACCCGAGGGCGCGGGCTGCGACGCGATCGTCCACAGGGCGGGGGGGAGGATCATCCTGGAGTTCGAGCCCGGCCGCGGGCGGTCGGACGGCTCGGCCGCCGACCTGCACCACGGGACGCGGGCGGCCGTCGCCGCGCTCCGCCGCGCGCCGTCGCTGGCCGGGATGTACGAGGAGTGCGCCCGGCGGGTGCGGGAGATCTCCGGCTTCGATCGGGTGATGGTCTATCGGTTCGACGACGACTGGAACGGCGTGGTGGCCGCGGAAGCGAGGCGCGACGACATGGAGCCGTTCCTCGGCCTCCACTATCCGGCCTCCGACATCCCCCGCCAGGCCCGCGAGCTGTACGCCCGCAACTGGCTGCGGTTCATCGCCGATCGCGACTACACGCCTCGCGAGATCCTGCCGCCCTGCGGCCCGGGCTCGCCCGATCCGCTGGACCTGGGCCGGTCGGTCCTGCGGAGCGTCTCGCCGGTCCATCTCCAGTACCTGCGGAACATGGGCGTCGGCGCGTCGATGTCGATCTCGCTGCTGAAGGGGGATCGGCTCTGGGGGCTGATCGCCTGCCATCACGAGTCGCCCCGCTACGTCCCGTACGACGTCCGGACGACGTGCGAGCTGCTCGCCCAGGTGATGTCGATGCAGCTCGTGGCGCGGGAGGAGGAGGAGCGGTCGCGCTACGGGGCCCGGATGCAGTCGATCCGGGCGGGCCTGGCGGCGCGGATCGGCCGGATGGACGACGTGGCCCTCGCCCTCACCGAACCCGACGCCGCGCTGATCGAGTTCCTGGACGCGACGGGGGCGGCCGTCGTGGCCGGCGGCGAGGTCCATCGCGTCGGGGCGACGCCCGGCGAGGATGAGATCCTGGAGATCTCCGACCGGCTGGCGGGCCGGGAGGTCGGCGAGGTCTTCGCGACCGACCGCCTGGGGCCCGAACTGGGGTTGGAGGCCGTCGGCGCGGTGGCCGCCGGGCTCCTGACGGTGCCGATCGCGGTCGACGGCCGGGACCGCGTCATGTGGTTCCGCCCCGAGCAGGTGCGCGAGGTGAACTGGGCGGGGGATCCGGCCAAGTCCGTGACGAAGGGCGAGGGGGCGGCGCGGCTCAGCCCGCGCGGCTCCTTCGCCCTGTGGAAAGAGGTCGTCCGGGGACGCTGCCGGCCCTGGAGCCCCGGCGAGGTCGCCGCGGCCCTGGACTTCCGCCGCGACCTGGCCGAGATCCTCGCCGCTCGCGCCGGCGAGCTGGCCAGCCGCAATCGAGTGCTGCAGCGCCGGGGCGACGAGAAGGAGGAGATGCTGGCCGGCGAGCGCGCCGCGCGGGGCGAGGCCGAGCGGCTCAACCGCCTGAAGGACGAGTTCGTGGCGACCCTCTCGCACGAGCTGCGCACGCCGCTGGCGGCCATCCTCGGCTGGGTCCACCTCCTCCGCCGCGGCGGCGACGGCCCGAGCGTCGAGTCGGCCTGCGAGGTCATCGAGCGCAACGCCCGCGCCCAGGTGGCGATGATCGAGGACCTGCTCGACGTCAGCCGGATCGCCTCGGGCAAGCTTCGGATCGACGTCCAGCCCACCGCGCTGGCCGGGGCCGTCGCCGCGGCCGTCGAGACCGTCTCCCCCGCGGCCGCGGCCAAGGGGGTGCGGATCGAGCGCATCTTCAACCCGGGGGACGACCTCCAGATCACCGGCGACCCCACGCGGCTCCAGCAGATCTTCTGGAACCTCCTCTCCAACGCGGTGAAGTTCACGCCGAAGGGGGGCCGGGTGCAGGTCGTCATCGAGCGCGTGGACTCGCACGTCGAGGTCATCGTCGCCGACTCGGGGCGGGGGATCGCGCCCGAGTTCCTCCCCCACGTCTTCGACCGCTTCCGCCAGCAGGACGCGGCCAGCAATCGCACCCACGGCGGCCTGGGCCTGGGCCTCTCCATCGTCCGCAACCTGGTGGAGCTGCACGGCGGGACGATCTACGCCCGCAGCGACGGCGAGGGGAAGGGGGCGGAATTCGTCGTCTCCCTGCCGCTCCGCGCCGTGTCGCGGGCCGGTCGCGACCGTCGGGCACCGGCCGGCGCGATGGAGGAGGACGCCTTCGACCTGCGGGACGTCCGCCTCCTCGTCCTGGACGACGAGTCGGACGCGCGGGAGATGCTGCGCAGGGTCTTCGAGGAGCGGGGCGCCACGGTCGTCGCGGCGGCGACCGCCGACGAGGCCCTCACCGCCTATCGCGACGGCGCGTTCGACGCCGTCGTCAGCGACGTGGGCATGCCGACGGTCGACGGCTACGAGTTCATCCGCCGGCTCAGGGCCATCGAAGCCGCGTCGGGCCGCCCGCGACGCCCGGCGGTCGCCCTCACGGCCTACGCCCGCGCGGAGGACCGTCGTCGGGCCCTGGTCGCGGGGTTCCAGTCTCATGTAGCGAAGCCGGTGGAGCCGGCGGAGATCACGGCCGTCGTCGCCAGCCTCGTCGACAGGATCTAACCCGCCCCGCACGCCCCGGGGCGATCACCGCAGGGAGACGTCTCCGGCCCTGACGCGCGCCGCGACGTCCGCATGGATCGTCGCGATCACTTCGCGCTGGGCCGAGAGAATGGCCCCTCGCGCCCCGGAGGCGAGACCTTGCTCCATCCGGTCCACGATGCGCTCGATCGACTCGCCGAGGCCGTCCTCCCGCCGGAAGGGGACGAGGACGACGACGTCCGCCAGGCCGTCTCGAAGCAGCGAGACCTGCCGGAGCCGGGCGAAGGTCGAGAAACGGAGCTGCACCCCCAGCGTGACCTGCTCGAACCGCTCGCGTGAGAACTCCACGGAATGCATGGACGGTCGAGCGAAGCCCGACGCCAACGCCCGGCCCTCCAGACAGCCGGAGAACTCCGGTCGGAAAGCTCTCCTGTGCATCGCAGCCGTCCTATCTCGCGAGGATGGAAGTCGTCGCATGGATCCCGAGTCCGCATGGCCGGGCCCCGCCGCACGCGTTCGACCGTCGGCGAGAGCCCGTCTCTTCATGATCGGCATGCGCGCCGGAGGTCGTCCACGTTTAATCGCCCTTCGATGGTTCGACGCTCGCCGACCGGGCCCCGGGCCTGACGACCCGGATCAGGACGGGACGGCTCGATGCGCCGCCGGCCGCGGCGGTGGTCAGGTGGAACGGCCGGGCCTGCTCCGGGACGATCGGGTCGGCGGTCACGAAGAACGTCCGCTCGTCCTTCCCCTCCACGACGAGGAGCCCGTTCAGGCCGAGGTCGTCCACGATCGTCCCGAACGGCAGGTTCCGGCCCGCCCCCTCGTTCCCGAACGGGATCGGGCCGGCGAGGTCGACCCGCTCGACCTTGAGCTTGAGCGTGATCCGCCCGCCGGCCTCGACGACGTATTCGGGTAGCCCGCCCTCCGACGTCGACGGCTTCGGCCCGTCGTCGGCCGGCTCGATCGCGACGCGAAGTTTCGGGGCCGGGTCGAGCTTGATCGCGCCGAGCGGGTCGACGTCGTGCGCGACCTCGCGGCCGTCGATCTCGGCCGTCGCGACGACCCGGACGGGCGGGGCGTCGGCGGCCGGGGCGGCCGCGACCGCGTCGGCGTAGACCACGCCGAAGGCGTCGAGCTGTTCCGCCTCGATGACCAGCGGCGACGTGACGTGGAATCCGGCGGGGACGTCGCGGAACTCCAGCCGGATCGGCCCGTCGAAGCCGTCGGTCCTTTTGGCCGAGACCTTGAATTCCCGGGCGGACCCCGCGCCGACCGTCGGGTTCGCCCCCGCCAGCGCGACGTGGAAGTCGGGGCGGGGCGCGCGGGCGACGAGCGTGTAGCCGAAGTCCGGCCCTTGCAGCCCGCGCACGTCGCGGAGCTTGACCAGGTATTCGCCATCGGCCGGGGCGGTGAAGTGCAGCCGCGAGTCCTTGCCCAGCTCGCGCCGGGCGTCGTCGTCGTTCTCGTAGTTCAGCGTGAAGACCGGCAGCCCGTTCGGCACGAGCTTCGCGCCCGGCGGGTGGGGGCGGACGATGTAGCAGGGATCGTTCAGCGCGTGGGCGAGGGGCGTCGTGTCGAAATAGCCCCAGCGATCCCCCTGGCCCGGATAGACGAAGAACCCCGAGTCGGGCCCCCGCGGGAACAGCCAGAGCTTGACCACCTCGCCGTTCGCATAGAGACAGTCGTTGATCGACATCTCTTCCCAGTTGAAGACCCGGAAGTCGCCCGTCTCCGTGCCGTTCTTCCCCCGGAACGTGAAGTAGGAATCGCGGACCGCCTGCAACGCGACCCGAGGGATGCGCCCGCCCCGCGCATCCAGGACCTCGATGAACGAGTCGAGCTTCGACCTGGACCGGGCCGCGTCGACCTCGAAGATCCAGGGCTCTCCGGCGCGGGCCGAGAACCGGAAGAAATCGACGTCGACGGCCCCGTCCTTCCCCTCGGCGATCGTCCCGGCCACGCGGGCGGGGAGCGTGATCGGCGTGGCGCGGTCGGGGGCGTCGTTGGGCTCGACCTCGCGGCTTTCCTGCACGGTCTCGGCGACCTGCCCGGCGAGCTTCGCCGGCGGGGGATCCGCGGCGGGCGCGGAGATCGACCCCGGCCTCGGGACCGCGTACGTCGCCAGCGAGCCGTCCATCCGGCCGACGTCGATCCGCGAGCCGTCGGGGGCGAAGGCGACGGCCGAGGCCACGTCGGGCTGGTCGTCCCAGGCGTGGATCTCGGTGTAGTCGTCGGCCCGCCACGCCTTGATCGTGCGGTCCTCCGCCAGCGTGACCAGCGTGGAGCCGTCGGGCGAGAAGGCCATGCGGACGATGGCACCCTCGTGGGCGAACCGCGCGGTCGTCATGGGGTTGATCTCGGGCTTCTCCCGCGAGACGAACCGCCAGACGCGGATGTTGGCGTCGGCCCCGCCGGCGACGATCGACAGGCCGTCCGGGCTGAAGAGGCAGCACGATTCGGCCTTGAGCGGCTGGGGCAGCGTGTCCATCCTCAAGCCGTCCTCGACCCGCCACACCTTGCAGGTGCCGTCGGCGCTGGCGCTCGCGAGGAATCGGCCGTCGGGGCTGAAGGCCACGTCGTAGACGGCCCCCGTGTGGCCGTCGAGCGTATGCCGGAGCGAGCCGGACTCGGCGTCGCGGATCTCGATCGTCTTGTCGTAGCTGCACGTCGCCAGGAGGCGGCCGTCGGGCGAAAGCTCGGCGTCGTACAGCAGGTCGCGATGGCCTTCGAACGAGCGGACCAGCGAGCCCGACGCGACGTCCCAGACCGCCGCCGCGCCCCCCAGGCCGGCGACGCCCGACGCCGTGACCAGCCGCGAGCCGTCGGCCGAGAAATGCACGGCCGTCACCTTGCCCGGGTAGGTCCCGATCGGCCGGCCGGGACGCTCGCCGCGCGTGACGGGATCGCCGTTCCCCTCGTAGAGCGTCACGCCGTCGTCGCGGGCCACGGCCGTCCAGCGGCCGTCGCGCGAGGCGTCCATCGCGACGACCGGGCGGATCGTCGCGCGCGAGGCGACCTTCGGGACCATCAGCGTCAGCCGCGAGGGCTCCGCGCCGTCCGGCCCGCGCGCCCCGGCGGCGATCCAGGCTTCCAGGATCGCGACCTCCTCGGGCGAGGGCTTCGGCTCGTCCTTCGGGGGCATGACGGGCTTCGCCGCGCCGGTCAGGACGCGGACCATCAGGCTCCCCTTCGGGTCGCCTGGCAGCAGCGCCGGGCCGTGCTCGGCCCCGCGCTGGAGGGAGGCGTAGGTCTCGACCGAGAACGAGCCTTCGCGGTCCTCGTCGTTGTGGCAGCCCGCGCAGTATTTCTTGAGGACTGGCGCGACCTGGGCCTGATAGTCGGGCGCCTTCGCGTCGTCGGCGAGGGCCACGGTGGCGGAGGCGATCAGCGTCGCCACGAGGGGGATCGGCACGGCGACGGCTCCGTCAGTGGTTGAACAGGAATTCCCGGCTGCTCATCACGCCCCAGAACAGGTCTTCCAGGACTTCCGCCTCGGCGGGATCGCCCGACGGCGGCAGGAGGTCGAGCAGCCGGCCGCGCTCGGGGTCGGTCGGGTAGCGCGAGAGGCAGGCGAGGTACAGGTCGTCCACCATCGCCGCGGGGGACATGCCGGCGCGGCGGAGCTTCATCAGCTTCGCCAGCCGATTCCCCGGCGCGTGCAGCTTCTCGTTGAGCGTCGACCCGTTGGAGAGGTGCAGCACCTGGATCATCGTCGGCTCGTCCGACCGCTCGCACTCGCAGACGATCCGCCGCGCGTTGCGGCCGAACGACTGGAGGAAGTAGTTGTCCACGGCGGCGTCGTAGAGCTGGATCGCCCGCGTCCCCAGCGGGTAGAAGTCGGTCTTCTCGCGGTCGTTGCCCGGGAAGCCGATGAACTCGAACTTCGTCGGCGCCTCGGTGACCTGGACGATCGCGTCGTGCAGGACCTCGGCCATCATCCGGCGCGGGTAGTATCGCGAGTAGAACCGCCGGTCCGCCTCGTTGCCGGGGAGCGGCTTGCTGGTGCGCTGGTAGGCGTTCGACCGGAGGATCGCCTTCATCAGCGCCTTCAGGTCGAACTTGTTCTCGACCACGAACGCCGCCGCGGCCGAGAGGAGGGTCTCGTTGCTGGCGGGGTTCGAGGCCCGCATGTCGTCGACCTTCTCGACCAGGCCCACGCCGAAGAAGTTGGCCCAGACGCGGTTCGCGATCGACCGGGCGAAGTACGGGTTCTCCGGCGCGGTGAGCCATCTCGCCAGGGCCTCGCGACGGTCGGCCGGGTCGTCGAAGCTCAACGTCTCTCCGTCGAGCGGGGCGGGGGGCCGGGGCTTGCCGGTCCTCGGCTGGACCAGCTCGCCGGACTCGGCGACGTACACGGTGCGGAGCCCGTCGCCGACGCGGCCCTCGCCCCCCCAGCCCTTGGCGCGGACCCGGGCGAACAGGCTGGCCATGCCGTAATATTGATCGTTGGTCCACTTCTCCAGCGGGTGATCGTGGCACTTGGCGCAGGCGATGGAGAGCCCCAGGAACGCCTGGCTCACGTTCTCGGTCATCTCCTCGGGCGACTGGCTCAGTGCGTAGAAGTTGGTCGCCCCGTTCTCCACGCTCTCGCCCGTCGCCGTGACGACCTGGCGGACGAAGCGGTCCCAGGGGACGCCTTCGGCCACCTGCCGGCGGATCCACTCGTAATACGCCTTGAGCGCCTGGGGCCGCAGCCGCGTGCCGTTGAGCGTGAGGAGGTCGGACCACTTGTAGGTCCAGTAGTCGACGAACTCCGGCATGGACAGCAATCGGTCGATCAGGGCGTCGCGGCGGCCCTCCGAGGGGTCGGCGAGGAACGCCCGCGACTCGTCGACGGTCGGGATCCGGCCGACGGCGTCGACGTACGCGCGGCGGACGAATTCGGCGTCGCTGCACGCGGGGGAGGCCGGCAGGTTCAGCCGCGCGAGCTGCTCGTCGATCCGCTCGTCGATGAAGTTGCGCGGCTTGCGGTCGTCGGCGACGCCCGCGGGGGGCGGCTCGTTCTTGTACGGGACCGTGACGCGCGCGATCGCCAGCCGGCTGCCGAACCGGGCCGAGACGGCGCCCTCGCCGGGCCCGATCACCTGGGCCTCGCCCCGGTCGTCGACCCGGCAGACCGACTCGTCGGCCGACGACCACTTGACCCACCGCGTCACGTCCTCGGCCCGGCCGTCCGAGTAATAGGCCCGGACGAGCACCTGCTGCGCCGCGCCGACCTCCTGGATCGACCGCTCCGGCGCGACCTCCAGGCGCTCGACGCGCGGGTCGTCGGCCGTCGGTCGAGGCGCCCCGGCGGCGATCCACCGCGAGAGGATGCGGTATTCCAGCGAGTCGGTCGAGAACCGGACGCCCCCCTTGTGGGCGATCGCGCCCGAGGGCTTCGCCAGCACCAGGCTGCGGCCGGGGTCGGCGAACTCGACGCGACGGCCGCGGTCCTGCTTCACGATGTTGAAGAAGTCCGCGTCCGGGTCGTAGCCCAGCAGCGAGAGCCGGAATCCGCCCTTGCCCGCCAGCGCGCCGTGACAGGCCCCCGAGTTGCATCCCTGCTTCGTCAACACGGGCTCGACGTGCCCGCGGAAGCTCCATTCGAAGGGGCCGCCCATGCCGGCGACCTCGACCTTGACGTCGGCCGTCCGGTCGCCCACCTTCGCCGTGATGGTCGCGCGGCCGTCGGCGACGGGGGTCACCAGGCCGTCGTCGACCCGGGCGATCGCCGGATCGCTGGAGGACCACGCGATCCCTTCGCGGACCTGGCGGCCCGCCTCGCCGCCCGCGGATTCCTGGACGATGAGCCGCTGTCGGCTCTCGGGCGTCCTCAGGGAGACCTCGGCGGGCAGCGCCGCGATGGGCCCTTCGGCGCGGGCGGCGGCGTTCGCGACGAGGAGCCCGGCGAGGACGAGCGGGGTTCGGATCATGGTCCGGATCACCTGGGGAGGGGAGGGGCGGCGGATCAGAACAGCTCGCGGATCTCGCGGCAGCCGAAGTCGACCAGCGGGAACGGGCGGCCGGCGGGGCCGGGGAGGGTGGCCTCCAGGTCGAGGCCCAGGCTGTGGAAGATCGTCGCGGCGACGTCCCCCGGGCCGACGGGCCGGTCGGCCGGCACGGCCCCGATGGGGTCGCTGGCCCCCACCACACGCCCGCCCTGCACGCCGCCCCCCGCGAATCCCACCGTGTAGCAGAGCGGCCAGTGGTCGCGACCCCCCGCCGGGTTCACGCGCGGGGTCCGGCCGAATTCGGCCAGGTTGCAGACGAGGGTCGCGTCGAGCATCCCGCGACGGTCCAGGTCCTCGATCAGGGCCGAATACGCCTGGTCGTACATCGGGCAGACGATGTCGCGCATCCCCTCGACCGACGTGAACGGCTTCGAGCCGTGGATGTCCCAGGTGATCTCGTCGAACACGGTCAGGAAGGCGTTGACGGTCACGAACCGGACGCCCCCCTCGATCAGCCGCCGGGCCAGCAGGCACGACTGGCCGAACCGCGTCATGCCGTAGCGCTCGCGGACCTCGGACGGCTCGCGCGAGAGGTCGAACGCCTCGCGGGCCGCCGGGCTCGTCATCAGCCGGAACGCCGACTGGAAGTTGTCGTCCAGGAGCGCGGCGTTCTCGGACGCCTCGAACGTGGCCACGGCGTCGTCGACGAGGCTGCGGATCTTGCGGCGGCGGTCGAGGCGGATCTCGCCGATCTCCTTCGGCGGCAGCAGGTCGGGGACGCGGAAATCGGGCTTGGAAGGGTCGGCGTTGAGGACGAACGGGTCGTGCGCCTTGCCCAGGAAGCCCCCCGCCTGGCCGTTGGGGAGGTTGCCGCCGCCCCGGCCCATCAGCTCGGGGAGGACGACGAACGGCGGCAGGTCGGTCCGGCGGCCTTCGAGGTAGCCGACGACCGAACCGATGTGCGGCGTGTTGACGCCGCCGGTGAACAGCCGGCCGGTCTGCATCATCTGCCAGCCGGCGTCGTGGACGGCCGCGCCGCCGTGGTGGACCGAGCGGACCAGCGAGACCTTGTCGGCGATCTCGGCGTGGCGGGGGAGGATCTCGGAGAACTGGATCGCGGTCGACTTGGTGGCGATGGGCTTGAACGGGCCGCGGACCTCCGTGGGGGCGTCCGGCTTCATGTCCCAGAGGTCCATGTTGCTGGGCGCGCCCAGGTTGAAGATCATGATGCACGAGCGGTCCTTGGCCTCGGGCCGGACCGCCCCGGCCGCCCGCGCCGCGAACCACTGGGGGAGCCCGAAGCCGAGCGCGCCCAGGGCCCCGACGTTCAGGAAGTCGCGACGGGTGACGCCGTCGCAGGTCGTCGTCCGTCCGTCGCTGGAGAGCTTCAGCATGCGCGGCCTCCCGGGCCCTCCGGGGGGTGGCGACGATCAAGGGCCACGCCGCGGCGGAGGGATTCCCATATGTCATCAGGATATCGCCGACGGGGCCGCGAATCCTAGTAGGCGGCCCTCAGCCCTTGCGCGCCGTCGACAGGCTGCGGATCAGGTCCGGCAGGTCGTCGAGCGGGAACTGGAGCCTCACGGCGCCTTCCAGGAACGCGGCCTTGTTCATGCCGTAGACGACCGACGTGGCCTCGTCCTGGCCGATGGTCGTGCCGCCGGCGTCCAGGATCGCGCGGCAGCCGTCGGCGCCGTCGCGGCCCATGCCGGTCATGATGACGCCGACGGCCTCCGCGCCGAAGACCCGGGCGACCGACCGGAACAGAGCGTCGGCCGACGGCTTGTGGCCGCTGACGGCCGGGTCGTCGGGAGCGGAGAGCGACGCGCGGGCGCGAGCCGCGCGGCCGACGATCGTCAGGTGCCGGCCCCCGGGCGCGACCAGCACCCGGTTCGGCTCGACGAGGTCGCCATCGGCCGCCTCCTTCACTTCCAGGTCCGAGGATCGGTCGAGCCGCGCGGCGAAGACGCCGGTGAACTGCGCCGGCATGTGCTGCACGATGAGGATCGGCGGCGTCGGGGGGCGGAGCAGGGGGATCACCCGCGCCAGCGCCTGCGGGCCCCCGGTGGAGATCCCGATCGCGATGCAACCGGCCGCCGGCCCCGGCGGCGGGGCGGGAGAGATGCGCGACGGCGGCGCAGCGGCCGTCGCGCGACGCGGGCGGAAGACGCGGCCCTGGGCGGCGCCGAGGACCTTGGCGACGAGGAGGTCACCCTCGGCCCGCATCTCGGCGAGCTGGTTCTTCGCCGGCTTGGGGTGGTAGTCGACCGCGCCGAACTCCAGGGCCTTCAGCGTCACGTCGGCCCCCTCCTGCGTCAGGGCGCTGACCATGACGACGGGGACCTCGTGGACGGCCAGGATGGTCGGGAGGGCGTCGAGGCCCGAGACCTCGGGCATCTCGACGTCGAGCGTGACGACGTCGGGCCTGAGCTTCGCCGTCTGGGCCACCGCCTCGCGGCCGTCGCGAGCCACGCCGACGACCTCGATCCGCCCGGAGGCGTTCAGGACGTCGGAGATCAGCCGCCGCATCAGGGCCGAGTCGTCGACCACCAGGGCGCGGACCGGGCGCGGGTCGGGATCACGCATCGGGGGGCCGCTCCTCTCGCCCGGCGACCTTGCGGAGCAGCGACGCGACCCGGTCGCGGTCGAACGGCTTGACGACGAAGTCGAGCGCGCCGAGGCGGATCGCATCCATTACGGATTGCTTCTGGTCGACGGCCGTGATGACGACGACCCGGGCGTCGGGGTCCAGCTCGCGGATCCGCGCCAGGGCCTCCAGGCCGCCCATCACGGGCATGACCAGGTCCATCGTCGTCAGGTCGGGCTTCAGCTCGGAATACATGGCGACGGCCTGCGCGCCGTCGCCCGCCTCGCCGGCCACGTCCCAGCCGGCCTCGCGCGCGACGCCGGCGATGAGCCGCCGCATGAACAGCGCGTCGTCGACGATCAGGAGCCGTTTCATCCCGCCCTCCAGCGCCCCGACCGGGGCCGAACGAGTCTACCATCCTCGCGCTAGATCTCGCGCCCGTCGCCCCCCGGGGACCGGATCCAGACGCGGCCGGTCGCCGGGTCGAGGATCATGTTCCGGCCCCCCTCGCCGCCGAGGTCCCGCCCCAGGATCGGGATCCGCAAGGCCGCGAGGATCGCCTCGACCGCCTCCTGGTTCATCCGGCCGATGTTGCGGGACGGCGGGTCGGGGCCCGTCTGGAACATGCTGGCCCCCCCCGCCAGCTTGGCGACGAGCCGCCCGGCGGCCTTGCCGCGGATCGCCCGCTCGATGTCGGCGATCAGGGCGGGGATCGCGGTGTCGGCGTACTTCCCCGGATGCGCGACGTCCCCGCGGGAGTCGGGCAGGACGACGTGGGCCAGGCCGCCGACCTTCGCCGCCCGGTCGTGGAGCGCCACCCCGACGCACGAGCCGAGCAGCGTCCGGAGCTGCGCCGGCGCGGCGGCCACGGCCCATCGGCCGATCGCCACGGGGACCACGGGGGCGGCGGGGTCGTTCGGCATGCCGGTCGTCCTCCCGATCAGGCGGATCCGTCGAGCGCCGCCGCCAGCGCCGCGAGCGAGGGGGCGTCGGGCACGAACAGGAGCGTCCAGCCCAGGTCGCCTGCGCCGGCCGCCTCGAACGTCGTCCCGGCCAGGAGCACGCGGTCCAGCTCGGCCGCCTGGCCCATCACGGCGAACTCGATCAGGCTGCCGGCGAACTCGTGCAGGAACGTCGGCGGCGTCGGGGCCAGGCCCGAATCCGCCCCGGCCGGCAGGTGGGCGGCCAGGGCGTTGAGGTACGCGCAGCCGACGATGTTCGCCGTCTCCATCGCGGCCGACCGCTCGACCTCGCCCCACTCCGCCGAGGTCCCGACGGGCTGGCGGAGGAGCAGGTCCGCGAGCGCCAGCCCGGCGCGGTCCTCGAAGCAGAGGAGCATCGACCCGCCGAGCCCCCCCGTCAGGCCCATCGCGCAGGCCGCGACCAGCGACTCGGGCGGGCCGAGCGCCCCGGCCGCCGCCTCCAGGTCGACCTGTTCGACCTCGCCGAGCGTCAGGCGGACGTCCATCCCCAGCCAGCGCGAGAGCGCCCGCGACGCCCCCTCGGCCCCCAGGCCCAGCACGGTCCGCAGCATGCGCCTCTGGACGTCGGTCAGCTCGATCATGCCAGGGCCCCCCGACGGTGCGACGCCGCGCCGATGACGGCGTCGACGTCGAGGATCAGCGAGACGCGGCCGTCGCCCAGGATGCTCGCCCCCGAGAGGCCGGCGACGGGCCGATAGTTCCGCTCCAGCGACTTCAACACCACCTCCTGCATCCCGATCAGCTCGTCGACGACCAGGCCGACCGACGTGTCGCCGTCGCGGACGATCACGATCCGGAACGACTCCGAGGCGTCGCCGAAGCGGGGCGGTTCGAGGGCCGACGGGTGCGCGCCGCCCCCCCAGCGGAAGATGTCGCCGAGCGTCGCCAGGGCCAGGAACCGGCCGCGGATCTCGATCGTCGGCCGTCCTTGTACGCGGGCGATCCGGTCGCCGCGGACCTCGACGATCTCGTCGATGTGGTCGAGCGGCAGGGCGTACGCCTCGTCGTAGATGCGCACGAGCAGGCTGGACATGATCGCCAGCGTCAGCGGCAGCCGGATCGTGAAGACGGTCCCGACGCCGGGCGTCGAGCGGACGTCGACGCCGCCGCTGAGGTTGTCGATGCGCTCCTTGACGATGTCCATCCCCACGCCGCGGCCGGAGATCTCCGTCACGGCCTCGGCCGTGCTGAGGCCGGGGTGCCAGATGAAGGGGATCAGCTCGCGGTCGGTCATCGCGGCGGCCTCGTCCCGGCCGACGAGGCCCTTGGAGACGACCTTCTTCCGCAGCCGTTCGCAGTCGATCCCGCGGCCGTCGTCGGCCACGGTGACGACCACGCGGTTCCCCCGGTGCGACGCCTGGAGCGACACCGTCCCCGCCCGAGGCTTGCCGGCGGCCTCGCGGGCCTCGGGCGGCTCCAGGCCGTGGTCGACCGAGTTGCGGACCATGTGGATCAGCGGGTCGGACAGCTCGTCGATCATCCGCTTGTCCAGCTCGGTCTTCTCGCCGTCGATCTTGAGGACGACCTCCTTGCCCGAGGCCACCGTCAGGTCGCGGATCACGCGGCGGAAGCGCTCGAAGAGGGGGCCGATGGGGACCATGCGGGTTTCGAGGACGCCCTTCTGGAGCCCGTCGGCGACGCGCCCGAGGCTGTGGATGGCGTCGCCCAGCGACTTCAGCCGCTCGCGGCCCTGGCGCAGGCGGTCCAGCTCGCCTCGGATCGCGCGGAAGTCCTCGCGGAGCCGTCGGACGTGCCCCGCCCAGCGGTCGACCGTCGCGTCGCCCTTGCCCCCCGCCGCGGCGGTGAACTGGTCGAGGCCGCGGAGGATGACCTCCAGCCGCTCCTCCGTCTCGGCGGCCAGGCCGCGGGCGTCGGACCCGCGCAGGGCGTCGTCGAGCCCCCTCGCCACGTCGACGAACCGCGCCTTGTTGATGACCAGCTCGCCGGCCAGGTTCATCAGGTCGTCGAGGCGGTCGCTGTCCACGCGGACCGTCTCCACCACCTTCGCCCGCTTCCCGGGGCCGGCTCGGGATCGGCCGGGGTCGGCTCGACGGGGGCCGGCTCCGCGACCGCCGGCTCCGCGACGGCCGGCAGGGGCTCCTCGGAGCCGGCCGGGGGCTCGACGACGACGCTCGCCGCGCCGTCGACGTCGGCCAGGGCGCGCAGCTCGTCCAGGTCGGAAGCCTCGGCGACCCAGGCGACGAAAGTCGCGAGCGATTCGGCCTCGTCGAGCCGGTCCAGCG
>MKTT01000109.1:48883-54880 GCA_001898385.1 Planctomycetales bacterium 71-10 | reverse complement strand
GCCCTTGCCGGCCAGGCGCTCGGCGACGAGCCGGGCCTTCATGTCCGCCAGTGGCAGGCCGGCCTCGAACCGGACGACCACCCGCGCGGCCCCTTCCAGGTCGGCCGGGGCGGGGGCCGTCTCGGGCTCGGGCGTCGGCGCCGTCGGGGGGGCCGGGGCCGGCGACGGGGCCGGCGCACCGGTCAGGGCGGCGTCGACCTCGGAGACCAGCCCGGCCAGGTCGCGCCCGCTCTGGCCCTCGGAGCGCAGCTCGCGGTGGTAGTCGCGCAGCTCGTCGAGGCAGCGGAAGGTCAGGTCCAGGATCGGCCGGTCCAGCTCGCGCTTCTTGTTGCGGAGCTGGTCGAAGAGGCTCTCCAGGACGTGCGTGAGCCGGTTCACCGACTCGAACCCCATGACGATCGAGGCGCCCTTGATGCTGTGGAACATCCGGAACGCCTCGGCCAGCGCCTTGGCGTCGGCCGGGTCCTGCTCCAGGCGCAGGAGGGCGTCGTTGAGGGCCGCGATGTTCTCGTCGGTCTCGTCGAGGTAGAACGGCAGGAGTTCGGCCAGGTTGAAGTCCGCCATGCCGGCCCTCAGCCCCCCTTCCGATAGAGCCAGGTCTTGACCTTCTCCAGCCCGCCGAGCATCCCGTGGATCCCCTCGGTCGGCCCCACCACCAATCGGCCCCCCTTCGCGAGGGCGGCCAGCACCACGTCGACGACCTTCTGCTTGCTCGCCGCGTCGAAGTAGATGAGCACGTTCTTGAGGAAGACGCAGTCGAACGGCTCGCCGGTCATGCGGTCCAGGAGGTTGTGGGGACGGAACGTCGCCAGCGAGCGGACGTCGGGCCGGACCGTCCAGCGCCCCGGCGGGCCCTCGTCGAAGAAGGCTCGGCGGTCTTCCGGCCCGACGCGGTGCAAAGCCCGCTCGTCGTAGGCGGCGGCGCGGGCGGCGGCCAGGGCCGTCGCGCTCAGGTCGGTCCCCAACACCTCCAGCCTCCAGCCGGCCAGGTCGGGGCGGCGGGCGGCGACCTTCAGCGCGATGGAATACGGCTCCTCGCCCGTGCTGCACGCGGCCGACCAGAGCCGCAGCGAGCGGGGCCGCCGGCGCTCGCCGGCCTCGCGGATCATCTCGGGCAGGAACTCGTCGGCGAGCCAGCGATAATGGGCGTCGTCGCGGAAGAAGTACGTCTCGTTGGTCGTGACGACGTCCAGGAACGGCTGCATCTCGGCCTTGCCGGCCGGGGAGCGCAGGAAGTCGTAATATCGCGAATAGCCGTCGATGCCCGTCGCGCGGAGCCGTCGCCGGATCCGGTTGGACATGAGCACGCGCTTGTTCTCGGCCACGCGGATCCCGCAGGTGCGATACACCAGGTCGCGGAACCGGGCGAACTCGGCCTCGGTCAGCTCGATCAGGTCCACGGCGGTCGGCCCCCCAGGGTTCGGCGTCAGACCTTGAACCCGGAGACGGCCTGCTTGAGCGACGCCGCCTGCGCGCCCAGCTCCTCGGCGCTGGCGGAGAGCTGCTCGGAGCTGGAGGCGTTGGTCTCGGTGAGGCTGGAGACGTCCTGGATGGCCTTGCCGACCTCGGCCGACGCCTCGGACTGCTCGCGGGCGGCGGCGGCGATCTTGGCGATGCTGCCCGCCGTCTCCTCCACCCCCTGGACGATCCGCGACAGCGCCTCGCCCGCCTTCTCCGACAGCGCGGCACCGTCGGCCACGCGCCGGGTCGACTCCTTGATGAGGGCGGTGATCTCCTTGGCCGCGGCGCTGGAGCGCTCGGCCAGCTTGCGGACCTCGTCGGCCACGACGGCGAAGCCCAGGCCGTGCTCGCCGGCGCGGGCGGCCTCGATGGCCGCGTTCAGGGCCAGCAGGTTCGTCTGGCTGGCGATCTCGCCGATCACCTGGATGATGTCGCTGACCTGCTCGCTCGACTTCTTGATGAGGACCATCGCCTCGACGGCCTGCTCGACCGACTCGCCCCCCTGGCGGGCCAGGTGCGACGTCTTCTCGGCGATCCCGGCCGCCGACGCCGCATTGCGGTCGATGTCGCCGATCGCGTGCGAGAGCTGCTGCACCGACGCCGACATCTCCTCCACGGTCGCCGCCTGGTTCTGGGCCGACTCGCTCAGGTAGCTGGCGCTCTCCGCGACCACCCGCGCCCCCTCGGCGAACTGGCCGGCCGACTCGACCACCTGGCCGATGACGTCCTTCAGGTCGACGATCATCTCGTCGAGCGCGCCCCCCAGCCGCCCCAGGTCGTCGTCCCCCTTCACGTCGATCGTCACGGTCAGGTCGCCGGCCGCCGCCGCCCGCGCCACGGCCATCAGCCGGCCGACCTTCTCCTCCAGGTCGCGCTTGGCGTGGTCGATCTTGGCCTGCCTGTTCACCCGCTCGACCGCCGACGAGACCTGCCGCCCCACCGAGCGCAGGGTGTCCAGCCGGGCGGCCGACGGACGGATCTCCTCGCGGGTGAAGAAGTCCATCGTCCCGATTACCCGGCCGTCCAGCACGATCGGGAAGCAGACGCCCGACTTCAGCCCGTTCCGCTTGGCCGACGGGGCCCGCGAGCAGCCCGCCATCTCGCCCAGGTCCGGGACGAAGACCAGATCGCGCGACTGCCACGCCTGGCCGTTGAGGCCCTCCCCCTCGCGGAATCGCGAGACCGCGTTGGTCCGTCGGAACTCCTCGTCGACCGTCCCGGAGTCGGACGCCCACCGCAGGCGGCCGTCGGCCGGGTCGACCTCCCAGAACGAGCCGTAAGACCAGCCGAACGCCTCGCGGACCGTCCGCAGCGCCACGTCGGCCGCCTCGACGGCCGTGGTCGCGCCGCCCAGGGCCGTGAGCAGCCGGACCGTCGCCGTGGCGTCGGCCTGGGCCTCGGCCTCGCGCTCGCGGGCCCGGATCTTCTCGGTGACGACTTCCCAGGTCACCATCGGGGAGAGGTATCGCCCGGCCTCGTCCTTCATCGGCGAGACCTGGAGTTCGAACAGCTCGGGGCCCACCTGGATCGTCCGGGTGCGCGGCAGGTTGCCGGAATCGCCCAGGAGCCGGCGCTGATGCGAGGGGTCGCGATGGAAGATGTCGATCGATTCGCCGATCATGCGGTCCACGGCGACGGGGAGGTACGCCTGCATCCCCTCCAGGGTCTTGCGGGCGCAGGGGTTCATGTAACGGATCTTCAGCTCCCGATCCGCGTACATCATGTTGACCGGGGCGTTCTCGACCATCTGGAGGATCCGCAGCGACTCCTCGTCCCGGGCGAGTCGCTCGACCTTTTCCGAGGCCAGCCGGGCCAGCGTCCCCACGACCTCCAGCCGCTCGGCGGGGATCGGCCCCGGGGCGGTCGCCAGGAAGTCGACCACGCCGACGACGCGGCCGTCGACCTCGATCGGCGCGGCCAGGGCCGATCGGAACCCGGCGCGGGCGGCGGCGGCGAACCGCGGGTCCTCGCGCGGGGCCAGGCCGTCCGACGTCGCCACGCCCCGCGTCGCCCACGCGCGGCCGGCGATCCCCTCGCCCTCGCGGGGCCGTGCGCCCCGGGCCGTGCGTTCGAATTCGTCCGAGACCCGGCCCGCGTCGGCGTCGAACCCCAGGGCCCGCCCCGAGGAGTCCAGCTTCCAGGACGACCCGTATTCCCAGCCGAACGACTCGCGCACCACGTCGAGGAGGGCGCGGATCGCCTCCTCGGCGGTCTCGGCCGATCCCAGGGCGGCGACGGCCGAGATCAGCGCGCGGGCGTCGGCCCGCGGGTTGGGGTCGGCCGCGCGATCCTCGACGGCGGCCGTCGCCGCCATCGCGCGCCGCGTCTTCGAAGGGGCGGCCTTCGTCGGCCGCCGCCGCGCCGGCTTCTCCTGGGGGGCCTCGGCGCCGGGCTCGTGAGGGTCGGGGTTCATGGGAGTCTGGGATCTCGCCTCAAGCGGGACCTCGATGGGGTGCGATGCACGGGGGGAGGGGGCCGGGACGATCAGGACGCCGTCGCGGCGGCCAGCTCGTCGAACTGGAACAGCTTCTCGACGTCGAGCATGATCAGCAGCCGCTCGTCCAGCTGGGCCAGGCCCGAGACGTACCGGCACGAGCCGGCCGCCGAGCCCAGCGGCGACGGCTGGATCTGGTCGCGGTTGATCCGCATCACCTGCGTCACGGCGTCGACGACGCAGCCGACCGTCTTCTCGTGGACGTTCACGACGATCGTACGCGTCTCGTCGTCCAACTCGCGGGCGGGCAGGCCGAACCGCTTCCGCAGGCTGACCACCGGGATCACCGCCCCTCGCAGGTTGATCAGCCCTTCAATGTAGTCGGGCGCCTGGGGAAGCCGCGTGATCGGCTTCATCAGGATGATCTCCTGGATCTTGGTGATCGCGATCGCGTAATCCTCGTCGCCGAGGCGGAACCCCACGAATTGCAGCACCGGGTTGTCGCCGCGCGCGGCCGTCGGCGTCGATCGGGCGTCCTGGCTCATGGGGGCCTCGGTGCGTCTCGGTAAGATGTGCGACCTGGAGGGGATTGTATCACCCCGCGCAGCCGTTCCCCCCGGCCATCCCCCGTTTCTCAGGCCGATTTTGCGCCCCATCCTGCGGCTCCTGTGCAATCGGGACGACCGGACGGCGCGGCCTGAATCGGCGCGACTCTTGGCACCGGATGGGGGTCGGGCTAGACTTAGCTAATCTGTAGGAGGTCTTCGTCATGGAAATCGCGAACATCCACGACGCCAAGTCGCGGCTCTCCAAGCTGGTGGAGCAGGCGCTCCGGGGCGAGGAGGTGGTGATCGCCAGGGCGGGGAAGCCCCTGGTGCGGCTCGTGCCGATCGAGGCCGACGCCTCCCCGCGGGTCGGCGGCCAGTGGAAGGGCCGAGTCCGGATCGCCGAGGACTTCGATTCCCTGCCGGAGGACGTGGCGGAGGCGTTCGGGATGGGGCCCGGATGACGCTCCTCCTGGACACCCACGCCTTCCTCTGGTGGCTGGACGACCCCGCGCTCCTCTCCGACGCCGCTCGCGAGGCGATCGGCGACGGCCGCAACACCGTCTATGTGAGCGCCGCCGTCGTCTGGGAGATCGTCATCAAGAAGGCGCTGGGCAAGCTCGACGCCCCGGACGACCTCGGCGCGGCGATGGCCGCGAACCGCTTCCTGCCGCTGCCGATCACGGTCTCCCACGCCCTGGCCGTCGCCGCCCTGCCGAACGTCCACCGCGACCCCTTCGACCGCCTCCTCGTCGCCCAGGCCGTCCACGAGGGGATCAAGCTCGTCAGCCGGGACCCGAACGTCCTGCTCTACGGCGCGCCGCACATCGTCGCCTGACGCGGGTCGGGTGCGCGATCGTGGTGTTTTTTTGCGCGTCCCGGTCTGTCGGACGCCTCCGCGACCGCCTATCGTCGCGGCTGGAAGGTACGGCCACGGGGCCGGCGAGTTCGACGAGTCCGACGGCGGGGGAGCGACCATCGTGCGAGCGACAGTCCGATCGCGTGCAGTTTCGGCATCGAGGCTCCTGGTCGTCGTCGCCCTCGTCACCACGGCTGGGCCTGCGCAGGCCCAGCCGTCGGCGAAGCTCCGGGTGGACGCGGGGCATCCCGGCGTGGCCGTCTCGCCCGACCTGTACGGCCTGATGACGGAGGAGATCAACCACGCCTACGACGGCGGCCTGTTCGCCGAGTTGATCCAAAACCGCACGTTCCAGGACCCGGGGCCCGTCGCGGACGGGGCGCCGATCCACTGGGCGGCCGTCGGGGCGGGGAAGGTCGCGCTCGACCGCGACGACCCGGTGAACCCCGCGCTGCCGGTCAGCCTCCGGCTGGACCTCGCGGGGGGCGAGGCCGGCGTCGCGAACGACGGCTACTGGGGCGTGCCGGTGCGGCCGGGCACGACCTACGCCGCCACCTTCTACGCCCGGGGTGGCGACGGCTTCGCCGGGCCGGTGACGGCGTCGCTCGTCCTGGACGCCGGCGACGTCGTCGCGAAGGCCGACGCCGGGCCGGTCTCGGGTTCGTGGCGCAAGTACTCCGTGACGCTGACGACCGGCG
>MKTT01000109.1:0-48851 GCA_001898385.1 Planctomycetales bacterium 71-10 | reverse complement strand
CTGTTCCCGCCGACCTACCGGGGCGTCACGAACGGGCTGCGGCCGGACCTGATGGAGCTGATGGCCGGCCTGCGGCCGAAGTTCATCCGGCTGCCGGGCGGAAACTACCTGGAAGGCAACCGCTTCTCCGAGCGCTTCGACTGGAAGCAGATGATCGGCCCCGCCGATCAGCGGCCGGGGCACATGGGCTGCTGGGGCTACCGCTCGTCCGACGGCTTCGGGCTGCCCGAATACCTGCTGTGGTGCAAGCAACTCGGCGCGGAGCCCGTCCTGGGACTGTTCGCCGGCTACGTCCTCAACGGCGACCACTTCAAGGCCGGCACGCCCGAGATGGCCCTCTACACCCAGGAGGCGCTGGAGGAGATCGAATACGTCTCCGGCCCCGCCGACAGCGCGTGGGGGAGCAAGCGCGCGGCCGACGGCTTCCCCGAGCCCTTCCCGCTCCGCTACGTCGAGATCGGCAACGAGGATTGGTTCGACAAATCCGACAGCTACGACGGCCGCTTCACCCAGATGGCGAAGGCGATCCGCGAGCGCTATCCGCACCTCAAGATCATCGCCTCCGCGCCGGTCACGAGCTTCAAGCCCGACCTGTACGACGACCACTTCTATCGCAGCGCCCGCCAGATGGTGCAGATGACGAACCTCTACGACGATCGTCCTGACGCGCCGCCGTTGAGCTTCGCGGGCGGCGGGCATGACGGCCGCCAGCGCGACGGCGTCCGGACGTTCGTGGGCGAGTGGGCCGCGCAGGAAGGGCAGCCGACGCCGAACCTGAACGCCGCGCTGGGCGACGCCGCCTTCGCGATGGGCCTGGAGCGGAACTCCGACGCCGTCCCGATGCAGTGCTACGCCCCGCTCCTGACCAACGTCAGCCCGGCCGACCCGGCGAAGGGCTACCCGAAGGGCTGGCAGTGGCCTACGAACCTGATCGGCTACGACGCTCTCCGCAGCTTCGGGTCGCCGAGCTACCACGCGCAGGCGATGCTCGCCCAGAACGCGGGCGACCTCGTCCTCCCCGTCGAGTTCGACGTCCCGCCCGTCGACCCCGCGACCAAAACGCCCGCGGGCGGCGTGGGCCTCGGCGCGTGGCGCACCGACGTCGAGTACGCGGACCTCTCCGTCACCGCGCCCGACGGTCGCGAACTGCTCCCGACGGCCCGCTCGCGGGAGGCCGGCGCGTATCGCTCGGTGGGAGCCCCGTGGAAGGTGCAGGACGGCGCGATCCGTCCGGGCGCGTGGGACTCGGAGACCTGGGCGTTCATCGGCGACCCCGCCTGGACCGACTACACGGTCAAGGTGCGGGCCCGCAAGCTGAAGGGGCGCGAAGGCTTCCTCGTGATCTGGCACGCGGCCGACGGTGAACACTACCGCTGGTGGAACGTCGGCGGCTGGGAGAACTCGCGGACCCAGGCCGAGGCCGCCGACGGCGGCGCCCGCAGCCCGTTCGGCGAACCCTCCCCGTTCAAGGTCGAGGCGGGCCGCTGGTACGACCTCCGGCTCGAAGTCGCCGGCCGTCGCGCCCGCGGCTTCATCGACGGCAAGCTCGTCACCGACGCCTCCTACGCCCCCGAGCCCGCCGCCCCCCCCGCCGTGGCCACGGCCACGTTCGACAAGGCCGACGGCGCGGTCCTCCTCAAGGTGGTCAACGCCGGCAAGGTCCCGATCGAGGCCGACGTCGAACTCCTCGGCGTCGCGGGCGTCGAGCCCGACGCGACCGCCCTGGTCCTCGCCGGCGACCCCGGCGCGGTCAACACGATCGACGAGCCGACGAAGGTCGCCCCGAAGCGCGAGACGATCCCAGGGGCCAAAACCTTCCGACACGCCTTCCCGCCGCACTCGTTCACGATCCTCCGCTTGAAGACGACCGGACGATGACCCTGGGCGAGAAACGGCCGTCGTCGGATCTCGGTATGAGCATCGGATGTCCTGAACGGTGGTCCGGGCGGCCCGCCCGGACGTCCCCATTCTCCGGGATTCCTGAAATCGCGACGCCACCGCCGCGGATCATCCAGGAGACGGGTGATTCCATCGTTCTTTGACAACTCGACAGCATCGGAACCGCCCCCGGGATTTTCCATCCCGGCCGAAGGCGGATCAGGCACCCTCGCGCGCATCGGCCGGCGAGGGGCCGGGTGAGTCGACGCCATCGATGCGGGAGCGGAGATGAGACGAGGCATTCGAAAACGACGATCGGACCCAAATTTCGCGAGGCGCAACTCGTGATAATTCAATGGATTGTGTTGTGAAGCCAGGAACATGATTTCCTGCGATCGAACCCAATTCCGGGCCGGATTTCACGGCCTATCGGGAGGGTCCGGCACGCCGTCGCGCAGGCGGCGGCGATAGCGGGCCGGGGTGACGCCGAACGCCTGGCGGAAGGATTGGGCGAGGTAGCTGACGCGGCCGAAGCCCGAGGCGTCGGCGACCCGGGCGACGGGCAGGTCGGTCTCGATCAGCAAGCGGCACGCCCGCTCCAGCCGCACGCGCCGGATCTCGTCGTGGACCGTCCGGCCGGTCGCCTTGCGGAATCGCTGCTCCAGCGCCCGCCGCGAGATCACGACCTGCTCGACCACGTCCGGCACGGCGATCGGCCCGGCGGCGTGGTCGTGGATGAAGTGCAACGCGGCGGCGACCTCCGGGTCGTCCAGGGCGACGATGTCGGTGGACCGCCGGGCGTGGACGTGCAGCGGCTCCACCAGGAGGCGCTGGGGCTCGGAGCAATCCCCGCGCATCATCCGGTCGAGCAGGGCGGCGGCGCGGTAGCCCCCGGCCTCGGCGTTGAGGACCACGCTGGAGAGCGGCGGGTCGGCCAGCTCGCACAGGAGTTCGTCGTCGTCGACGCCCACGACGGCGACCTCCTCCGGGACCTTCAGGCCGGCGTGGAGGCAGGCGACCAGCACCTCGCGGCCCCGGTCGTCGTTGCACGCCATGACCCCGGCCGGCCGGGGGAGGCCCGCGAGCCAGGCGGCCAGCGCGGGCTGCTCGCGCTCCCAGTCGGCCGCGGCGCGCCGGGGCCGCGGCTGGGCGTAGACGTGCGGCTCGAAGCCCGTCTCGCGGAGCCGGGAGCGGAAGCCGTCCAGCCGCCGCCCCGACCAGACGCGCCCCCTCGATCCGACGTAGGCGTAATGCCGGAAGCCCCGCTCCAGCAGGTGTTCGGCCGCCATCCGGCCGGCCCCGTGGGAGTCCGAGACGACCTCGCTCAGCCGCGACAGCGGGCTCTCCGGACGCAACTGCTCGTCCGACAGCCCGAGGGCGATCGTCGGCAGCCCCGACGCCAGGATCGCGCGGGCGACCGCCGGCGTCTCCACCCGCGCGATGATCCCGGTCCCGCCCCACGACTTCATCCGCGGGACGGCCTGAAGGAAGTCGCCCGGCGTGACGTAGAAGCCCCAGGGCCCGTGCAACCGTGCGTAGCGCACCACGCCCCGCAGCAGTTCGCGGCCGTAGCCGCGCGACGTCTCGATCAGCAGCGCGATTCGCGGCGTCCCCATGACGGCACCCCCTCCATCGTCCATCATGCCCGGACGCCTGCGCGGAATCGACGTTTTTCTGCGCGGATGCGGCCTCGCCCGGCCGCCTCCGCTCGCCTATCTTCATGGGGAGTTCCGCCCTCCGCATCCCGACAGCCACGGAGACCGCCGAGGCCATGCCCCCCGAACCGCGCGTCGCCTGGGAGCAGCGCTGGCACCCCTTGCGGGAGGAGTGGATCCTCTACACCCCCCACCGCGGCGGCCGGCCCTGGATCGGCGAGACCCATCGCCCCGCCGACGTCGACCCGCCGGCCTACGACCCCGCCTGCGCCCTCTGCCCCGGCAACCGGCGCCTCCGCGGCGAGAACCCGCCCTACGCCGGGGCGTATTGGTTCACCAACGACCTGCCGTGCTTCGGCCCCGACGCCCCGGACGTCTCCGGCGGCGACGACCTCTATCGCACGCGGAGCGCCCGCGGCACGGCCGAGGTCGTCTGCTATCACCCCGACCATGGCAAGACGTTCGTCGACCTGACCGACGCCGAGGCCGCGGCCGTCGTCGACCTCTGGGCCGATCGCTATCAAGCCCTGGGTGCCCGCCCCGACGTCGACCACGTCCTGATCTTCGAGAATAAGGGGTCGCTGGTCGGGACGTCGAACCCTCACCCCCACTGCCAGATCTACGCCGGCGGCCTGATCTACGGCCACATCGAACGCGAGGCGGCGACCGCCCGCCGCCACTTCGAACGCACCGGGGAATACCTGGGCCGGACGATCCTGAAGCGCGAGGAAGCCGGACCTCGGGTGATCGCCGCCAACGACGACTTCCTGGCGTGCGTCCCCTGGTTCGCCCGCTACGCCTACGAGGTCTTCATCCTGCCGCGCCGGCCGGTCGCCTCGCTGGCCGATCTGTCGCCCTCGGAGCGGGCGTCGCTCGGCCTGATGATCCGCGAGGTCGCCACGCGGTACGACAACCTCTGGAAGATGCCCATGCCTTACGTCATGGCCATCCACCAGGCCCCGACCGACGGCGGGGACTACGCGACGTACCCGTTCCACGTCGAGTTCCACCCGCCGTTGCGGAAGCCCGACACGATGAAATACCTGGCGGGGCCCGAGGTCGGCGGGGGCTCCATGACCAACGAGTCCGACCCGGACGAGAAGGCGGCCGAGCTGCGAGCGGTCGCCGGCCCCCATTATAAGAGGATGGCGCGATGACCCCCGCGGACGAGGATCGGGCCCGATCGCTCCTGTGCGGCCTCCAGGATTCCATCCGCGACGCCGTGATCGCCGCGCGGCACGCCCACGCCGCGGAGGACCTGGCCGAGGTCGCCGTGGTCACCGCCGCCGACACCATCTACCGTATCGACAAGATCAGCGAGTCGGCCGTCTTCGATTGGTTCGAGTCCCGCTGGCCCCGCGAATGGCCCGTCGAGCTGGTGATGGAGGGGGTCGAGGATGAGGTCCCGACCTTCCCGAGGGGGACGCCCGTCGACCGGACCGCGCTCAAGTGCATCCTCGACCCCATCGACGGGACGCGCGGGCTCATGTATGACAAGAGGTCCGCGTGGATCCTCGCGGCCCTGGCGCCGCAGCGGGGCGACCGCACCAACCTGGGCGACGTGCGGGTCGCGGCGATGACCGAGCTGCCGACGACCAAGCAATGGGCGTCCGACCAGGTCAGCGGCGTGCGAGGATGCGGGCCCGAGGGGCTGGTCGCCGAGCGGGTCGATATCCGCGACGGCGGGCGGCGCCCGCTGCCGATCCGCCCCTCCCGCGCGGCCGACTTCCGCCACGGCTTCGCCGCCCTCGCGCGGTTCTTCCCCGAGGGGAAGGAGCTGCTGGCGCGGGTCGAGGAACGGATCTGGGAGGTGCTGCACGGGCGGGGCGGGAGTTCTCCGGTGGTGTTCGAAGATCAATACCTCTCGACCGGCGGCCAGCTCTACGAGCTGATGGTCGGCCACGACCGCATGCTGGGCGACCTGCGCCCGCTGGCCCACCGCACGCTGGGGATCGACTCGGCCCTGGTCTGCCACCCCTACGACATCTGCACGGCCATGCTGCTGCAAGAGGCCGGCGGCGTGGTCGAGGCCCCCGACGGCCGGCCGCTCGACGCGCCGCTGGACACGACCTCGCCCGTGTCGTGGATGGGCTACGCCAACCCCGGCCTGGCCGACCTGGTCCGACCGGTCCTGTCGCGGCTGATGGAGGAACACCTCCGATGAGCCGACCCCCCTGGCAGGGTGAAGCCCCCGGCCGCCTCGACGTGCTGGGCGGCGTGTCCGACTACAGCGGATCGCTGGTCCTCCAGACCCCGATCCGCGGGACGACCCGCGTGACGATCGCGCCGACGCCCGCGCCGCGGCTGCGGGTCGTCAGCGAGCAGGAGGGGGCCGTCGATCTCCCGCTGCCGGACCCGCGCGAAATGGTCGCCGAGGCCGGCGGGGTCGCTCCGCTGAAGGACTGGCTCCGGGCGCGCGACGTCCCGCACTGGGCCTACTACCCGCTCGGCTGCCTCTTCCTGTTCTGCCACGCCCGGGATTGGCGGCCGGCGTCCGGCCTGGCGATCGAGATCGCGACCGACGTGCCGACCTCGATGGGCGTGAGCAGCAGCGCGGCCCTGGAGGTCGCAACGCTCCGCGCGCTGGAGGAAGCCGCGGGGCGTCGGTTCGAGGGGACCGCCCTGGCTCGCCTGGCCCAGCGGGCGGAGAACGAGGTGGTCGGGGCCCCCTGCGGCCTGATGGACCAACTCGCCGCGGCCCACGGCGTCCGCGGGGCGCTGTTGCCGATCCTCTGCCGCCCGGACGTCCTCCGCGATCCGGTCCCGCTCCCCGACGGCGCGATCGTCGCGGGCTGGCCCAGCGGCGTGAAGCACGCCGTATCCGGGGCCGAGTACGGCACGGCGCGGACGGCCTCGTTCATGGGCAAGCGGATCCTGGAGGGCGCGCTCGGCCGGAAGCTCGGGCATTTGACGGAGCTATCTCCATCGCTGCTGGATGAGGCGGCCGACGTCCTGCCGGCCTCGCTCGCGGGCGCGGACTTCCTCGCCGCGTACGGCTCGGTCGACGACCCGCATTCCGCCGTCGTCCCCGATCGGCCCTACCCGGTGCGGGCGGCCGTCGAGTTCCCCGTCGGCGAGAACGCCCGCTGCCACCTGGCCGAAAGCTGGCTCCGGGACGGCGGGGCGGACCGGGCCGGGACGCTGCGGGAGGTCGGCGAGCTGATGTACGACTCGCACGCCGGCTACGGCTCGATCGGCCTGGGCCGTCCCGAGACCGACGCGATGGTCGAGGCCGTCCGCGGCCTGGGGCCGTCGCGAGGCTTCTACGGCGCCCGGGTCAGCGGCGGCGGCTGCGGCGGGACCGTCGTCGTGCTGCTGGAGGCGGACTCGCTTCCCGACCTGCGACGCCTGGCCGACCGGGCGGGGACGCCCGCATTGATCGTCTAACTCATCATCACCCTCCGCGGATACCCTCCCCATGCTGATCGCCCAAGCGCACGCCGCCGCGAGCCTCTCCGGCCTCGACTGGCTGGTGATCGCCGTCTACTTCGGCCTCCTCATCGCCATGGCCTGGTGGGTCATCGGCAAGGGGAAGGACACGGCCGACGACTACTTCCTTGCGGGCCGCAACCTCTCCTGGTGGATCGTCGGCGCCTCCATCTTCGCCTCGAACGTCGGCTCCGAGCACGTCGTCGGCCTGGCCGGCTCGGGCGCGGCCGACGGCGTGGCGATGGCCCATTACGAGCTGCACGCCTGGTGCCTCCTGGTTCTGGCCTGGGTCTTCGTCCCGTTCTACAGCCGGTCGATGGTCTTCACCATGCCGGAGTTCCTGGAGCGTCGGTTCTCGCCCGCCTCGCGATACGTCCTCTCCGTGGTCTCGATCATCACGTTCATCGTGTCGAAGATCGCCGTGGGGATCTTCGCCGGCGGCGTCGTCTTCGCCACGCTGCTCCCGGAGGTCCGCCTGGAGCTGGGCGGCGCGACGATCGACAGCTTCTGGATCGGGTCGATCCTCGTCATCGTGCTGACGGGCCTTTATACCGCGCTCGGCGGCATGCGGGCGGTGGCGTACAACGACGCCGTGCAGACGGTCATCCTGATCCTCGGCTCCGGGACGCTGACGATCTACGGCCTGTACACGCTGGGCGGCTGGGAGGAGCTTCGGCAGCTCTGCGGATCGGACATGTTCAACCTCTGGCGTCCGCTCATCCCCGAGGGGGTCGAATGGACCTGGGCTCCCGTGCTGGAGAAGGACGCCGCGGGGAAGATCGTCAAGGAGGCGTGGTACTTCCACGGCGATTACCCGTGGCTGGGCATGCTGTTCTGCGCCCCGATCATCGGCCTGTGGTACTGGTGCACCGATCAATACATCGTCCAGCGCGCCCTGGGGGCCCCGGACGAGCGGACGGCGCGCCGCGGCAGCATCTTCGCCGGCTTTTTGAAGCTGTTCCCGGTCTACCTGTTCATCATCCCGGGGATGATCGGGTTCGCCCTGGCGAAGAGCGGCAAGGTTCCGGGCCTGGAGGCGATGGTCACGGCCGACGGCCGGCCGGTCCCGCACGAGGCCCAGGCCGTGTTCCCGATGCTGGTGAAGCACCTGCTGCCGACGGGCCTGCGGGGGCTCGTCGTGGCCGGGCTGCTCTCCGCCCTGATGGGGTCGCTGGCCGGCGTGTTCAACGCCTGCTCCACCCTCTTCACCGTGGACCTCTACCAGAAGTGGCGGCCCCGGGCGACGCAGTCGCAGATCGTGCGCGTCGGCCGGTTGGCGACGATCGCCATGGTCGTCATCGCGCTGGCGTGGATCCCCGTCATCCAGGGCGCTCGCGGTCTGTACAACTACTTGCAGGCCGTGCAGGGTTATCTGGCGCCGCCGATCTTCGTGGTCTTCTTCATGGGGGTGGCCTTCAAGCGGCTCACCGCCCAGGGATGCTTCTGGGCGATGGCGGTCGGCTTCCTGATGGGGGCGTTCCGCATGATCGTGGACACCCCGGTCACGCTGGGCCTGAAGGGATACGAGCACGGATACGCGCCGGGCTCGTTCCTCTGGGTCGTGAACAACATCTACTTCCAGTACTTCAGCGTGCTGATCACGATCGTCTCGGCGGTGGTGCTGGTCGCGGTCAGCTACCTCACGCCGGCCCCGGACTACGACCGAATCCGCGGCCTGACGTTCGGCACCGCCACGGACGAGGACCGCGCCCGGACGCGGGCGAGCTGGAACGGCGTGGACGTCGCGGCCTCGGCGGTCGTCCTGGCCTGCATCCTGTTCGCCTACGTCTACTTCCGCGGCTGAGGCCGGCGCGAGCGGCCCTGGAAGCGATCGGCCGAGTAGGGGGCGGGGTCGAGGTGCGGCCTCGCCCCGTTCGCGATCTCGGCCGCGAGCTTGCCCGTCGCCGTCGCCATGGACATGCCGAGCATGTTGTGCCCGGCGGCGACGAGGACGTTGCCGAGCGCCGGGCTCGGGCCGATGATCGGGAGGCCGTCGGGCGTCATCGGCCGCCAGCCGAACCATTCCTCCTCGGGCTCGCCGATCGGCCGGGTCTTCAGGTAGCGGGCCGAGGTCTCCGACAGGACGCCGAGCCGCCTGCGGTCGATGGTCGAGTCGCGGCCGGCGAACTCCATCATCGAGCCGATGCGGAACCCGTCCGCGAACGGGGTCACGGCCACCCGGTCTTCCTCGAAGATCATCGGCAGGGCGGGGGGGGCCTCGACGTCGCGATACGTCACCGAGTAGCCCTTGCCGGGCTGGATCGGGATCCGGCAGCCGATCTCGCGCTCCAGCGCGGGCGTCCAGGCCCCGAGCGCCACGACGACGTCGTCGGCCGGGACGTCGCCGGCGGCCGTGCGGACGGCGACCGCCCGGCCCCCCTCGCGGACGAAGCCGGTCGCCGCGCGATGCTCGTGGATGGTCACGCCCAGGCCGGTCAGCACGCGGCGCAGCTCGGCCATCAGGCGGTCCGGCCGCAGGTGGGCGTCGTGCTCGTAGAGCCACGCGCCGGGGAGGCCGGGGCGGACCGAGGGCTCCAGCGCATACAGGTCGGCGGGGTCCAGCCGCCGCGCGGGCATGTCGAACCGCTCGCGCAACAGGTGGTCGACCTCCGCATGGTGTTCCATCGCCCTTGGCGAGCGGAAGACGAACAGCAGGCCCTTCGTCTGCCAGTCGCAATCGATGTCCTCGTCCCGGATCAGCTCGTCGTAGAGCGACCGCGACGAGCGCAGCAGGGCTGAAATCGCCTCGCCGGCCGACAGCATGTCCGGCTCGTTGCAGCGGCGGGCGAACGTCATGAACCAGCCGGGGTTCCGCAGCAGGACGCCCGGCTTGAGGCGGATCGGCGCGTTGCGCCGGGCCATCACTCCCAGGATCGTCCGCAGCGCGCCCGGGGCGGCCAGGGGGAGGGCGTGGCTGGGGCAGATGTAGCCGCAGTTGGCGTGCGAGCACCCCGAGCCGAATCCGGCCGCGTCGATCAGCGTGACCGACCGTCCCGCCCGGGCCAGGTAATACGCACAGCAGGCCCCCACGACCCCGCCGCCGACGACCACCGCCTTCCTCGGTCCGCTCACGGCCGGAGGCCCTCCCGGAACGGATCCGTGGGGTCGATCAAGAGCGTGGCCTCTGCGGTCACGAACGCCTCGCCCGCGACGACGGGATGGATGCGGCCGTCCTCGCCGGGCCGATACGACCCCTCGAAGATGCTGCCGACGACACCTTCCTGACGCCACGTCGCGCCCGGGGCCAGCTTGCCGTCCGCGGCGAGGCAGGCGATCTTGGCGCTCGTGCCGGTGCCGCAGGGGCTGCGGTCGTAGGCCATGCCGGGGCAGAGCACGAAGTTCCGGGCGTCGCTCTTCGGATCTTCCGGCGGGCTGAACAACTCGACGTGGTCGATCTCGGCGCCGTCGGCCCCGGCGACCCCTTCGGCCTCCAGGGCCCGGCGGATCCTCGCGGCGCGAGCGGTCAGGGCGTCCGCGTCGTCCAGGCCGATGCGCCCTCCCGCGGGCGTGAGGAAGAACCAGTTGCCGCCCCACGCCACGTCGCCGACGACCGGGCCGACGCCCTCGACGTCCACCGCGACGCCCTTGCGAAAGCGGTAGCTCGGCACGTTCTCGACCGAGACCCGGGCCCCGCCGTGATACTCGAACCCGACCACGCCGACCGGGGTGTCGAGCTTGTAGCGGCCCGGGCCGACCCGCCCCATGTGGGCCAGCGTCACGGCCAGGCCGATCGTCCCGTGGCCGCACATCCCCAGCACGCCCACGTTGTTGAAGAAGATCACGCCCGCGACGCAGCCCGGCTCATGGGGGGGCGTGAGCAGCGCCCCGACCAGGACGTCGGAGCCTCGCGGTTCGTTCACGACGGCCGACCGGAAGCGGTCGAACCGCTCGCGGAACAGGTCGCGGCGGGCCGAGAGCGGGCCGTCGCCCAGGTCGGGCCCGCCGCCGACCACCACGCGGGTCGGCTCGCCGCCGGTGTGGGAATCGATCACATGGATGCGTCGCATCGCGGCCCCCTCGATTTCAGGCCCCCGGACGGTTCTCGATCCCGCGGCGGATGACGGCCAGGATCCGTTCCCGCTCCTCGCCGACGAGCGGCCTGCGAGGCTCGCGCACCCACTCGGCGCCCAGGCCGGCCTCCTGGACCATCAGTTTGATGTACTGGACGAACTTCGGATAGGTGTCGAGCTTCATCAGCGGCGAGAACCAGCGGTAGAGGGCGCGGGCCTCGTCCCACGCGCCGGCCTTCAGCAGGTCCCAGAGCCGTTGGTTCTCGGCCGGGAACGCGATGCCGGAGCCGGCCACCCAGCCGTCGATGCCGTGGATCGAGGATTCCACGATCAGGTCGTCGACGCCGGCGAACAGGGCGAAGCGGTCGCCCAGCAGCAGGCGGATCTCGACGATCCGCCGCGGGTCGGCCGAGCTTTCCTTCACGGCGACCAGGTTGCGGACGTCGGCGAACTCGACGAGCCGGGCGGGGGTCACGTCGACCGTGTAGGCGATGGGGTTGTTGTAGAGCATCCACGGCAGGTCGGTGGCCGAGGCGACCTTCCGGAAGAAGGCGTCGGCCTCGTCGGCGTCGGGGCGGTAGACCATCGGCGGCATGATCATGAAGCCGGCGGCCCCGACCTCGGCGAAGTCGCGCGCGGCCCGCACGGCCTTCGCGGTCGAGGTCTCGGCGATCCCCGCGACGACCGGGACCTTGCCGGCCGCGGCCCGGACCGCCGTCCGGACGACCTCGACCTTCTCGCCCGGCTCCATCGCCTGATTCTCGCCCAGCGAGCCGCAGACGACCACGCCGCCGACCCCCGAGGCGACCATCGCCTCGATGTGACGGCCCGTGGACGCCGCGTCGAGCGACTGGTCCTCGCGGAACTGCGTCGTCATCGCCGGAAACACGCCGGACCATCGCTTGCCCATCGACCGTCCTCCGCAATCGGGTTCGTCGCATCCGCCGCAGATCATAACGCATCGGCGTCGGCCGTTCTTGGCGCATCGGGCGGCTCCGGCTGAATTCCGCGCATAATGGGGGAGGCGGCCCGGGGCGGCCGTCGCTTGCAACGGAGCGCGTCGCCATGGCGAGGTCGGCCGTCTCGGACCTGTTCGGGTCGCTCGCCTCGCCGTTCACCGGGGAGGACCTGTTCGACCGCCTGAACGACCTGGTCTATTTCGTGAAGAACGAGCGGGCCGAGTACGTCGTCGTGAACCGCACGCTGATGGAACGCTGCGGGGCGCGCGACAAGCGGCAGATCCTCGGCAAGACCGCCGAGGAGGTCTTCCCGGGCCCGCTGGGGCGATCCTACCGCGAGCAGGACGAGGCCCTGATCCGCACCGGCGAATCCGTCGTGAACCAACTCGAACGGCACCTCTACCCGGGCCGCGACGAGGGTTGGTGCCTGACGAACAAGCTCCCCCTCCGGGGTGCGGGGGGGCGCGTGGTGGGGCTGGTCGGCGCGTCGCAGGACGTCCACCCGCCGGCGGAGCAGGCGGACGGATACGAGGACGTCGCCAGGGCCGTGCAGTTCGCCCGCGATCACCTGGACGAGCGGCCGACGCTTGGGGTCCTCGCGGCGGTGTCCGGCCTGTCGAGCTACCAGCTCGACCGCCGCGTGCGGAAGCTCTTCCGCTTGGCGACGGGGCAGTTGCTCCTCAAGCTGCGCATGGACGCCGCCTCCGACCTCCTGCGCGGCACAGACCGGCCCGTCGCCGAGATCGCCCTCGCGTGCGGATATTCCGACCAGAGCGCGTTCGCCCGCCAGTTCCGCAAGACGATCGGCCTGACCCCGCTCGAATACCGAGTCGTCGACCGGCCGGGGGCGTCGGCGAAGCCGACGTAGTCGCGGCCTGCCGGCGCCGGATTCGGTGATACTCGGAAGGCATGTCCGACGAGTGTCGAGGTCGGCTCTCGGAAGTGGCCGCCTGCATCGTGGCCCAATCGAGCCGAGGCCGGTATGGCGAATCGAATCCCACCCGGAGATGCGTTGCTCGCCGGCAGTCCTTATCTGAAGAAATGGTTGCACGTCTGCGGAGCCTGCGGCCGTGTCGGACACGAACCCGATTGTCCAGACTCCGGACCCGTCTGCTGGTCGCTCAAGCGTTCTTATTCGCTCCTCGAACTGAACCACATCGGGCTATGCCCGGCCTGCGACTCGGTCTCCCAAGACGCCAGCGGCCGAGCGTGAGCAGGGCATAGCCGAGGTCGCTCAGCGCCCCGCCTCGCCGGGCAGGTCGCCCGCCTCGGCGGCCCGGCCTGCGTCCATCAGCAACGCGGCGAGGCCGGCGAGGGCGGCGGCCTCGCCGCGACGGTCGCCGCGCAGACGGGCCTCCCCGGCCCGCCGCTCGGCCTCGCCTCGGGGCGTCCCGCCCCCGTGCGCCCCGCCGGCTGGTCCCCCGGCTCTCTGGACGAGGAGCAGGCCTTCGCCCAGGCGGCGGACTCGCGTCGCCTCGGGCCACAGCGACCGGACCGTCGCCTCGTCGAGCGGCCCGTCGTCCCGCCGCGCCAGCGTCAGGCCGGTCCTCCGCCCCCCGTCCCGGACCACATCGGGCCCGCCCGGGAGCTTCCAGGCCCGGTCCTCCCCGCCCCGCGAGAACAGCCTCGCGATCGACCCGATCAGGCCGACGAGGGGCTTCCTGCGGACGCATCCCGGCGAGCCCCTGGACCTCGACCATGATCCTCGCGTGGGGATGCAGGCGGAGGAGGGTCTTCTCGACGGACGGTGTCGTCGGCGACGGTCGTCACGGGCTTCTTCTCGCGAGCCGCCGACCGGCCGAGCTTCAGCCCCTCGATGGTCGTGAGCCCCTGGGACATCCTTGGGGGGACGATCCCCTCCCTGGCCGCCCGGCGGAACATCCGCCTGATCCGCCCCACCCGGCCGTCGATGGTCTTGCGGGCCGGCGCGCCGTCGATCATGGACTGCCGGTCCAGCTCGAGGTCCTTCGGCCTGAAGGCGTCCGCCGACGTCTGGCCGTACAGCCCCTTCGGCGATTTGAGGGCACAGCGGATGTTGTCGAACTCCCCCGTCGGCCGACCGTGCTTCACGTAATGGGACGAGGCCATCTCCAGATATCGGAGGATCAGCTCGTTGATCGAGAGGTCGCCGGGGATTAGGGCTGGGAAGGACTCGCCCGGGCCTGGCCTTCCGCATCCCGACCGGCGATCAGCCGGGCGTACTTCTCGTGGCTCTCGGGGGAGCCGTACGGGCCCAGGTAGAAATTCTTGCCGTCGATGGTGACGACGGCACAGTTCCGGGGCTTGTGCAGGCGGTATGACGGGGGACGATTGGTGTGAGGCGTCGTGCAGCTCCGAGCGGCCGAAACGGTACATGTACCGTCTTTGGACCGACCTCTTCGCCGCACTGCCCCTCTGTGCCCGGGTGCGCTAACTCGTGATTTTGGAAGAACTTGCGTCGAATGGCGGACTGGGGGATTCGAACCCCTGACGTCCAGCTTGGGGAAACCATCGAATCGACACCTGTTCAGGTGAATCAGGGCGAAGCAGGTTCTAGACATACGGCATGTCGCCTCACTCTGCAATCCTGAGCATTTGCGGGCGTTCCAAGGCCGTAAAATGCAGAAAATCACCGTCTTCCCGAATGGAAAGCCCGTAAACCCCGTCACCAAGCACCTGGGCCGGGGGCTTCCCTGTAATCCCGCATGAGCCGCATCCGCCTCGCCGACAGCACCCATGACGAACTCCGCGCCCAGTACCTCGACGCTCACGTCATGCGCCCGGCTCTTGCGGGTGCGGTAGGTCGGTGCGTGCTCGTCGGCGAAGACCCTGAGGCAGACCGACCCGCCGCCGATCTTCCAGCCGGTCGCATAGACGTGCTGGGCGGCACTCGTCCTGGCCGCCTCGACCGGCCGTTCATAGCTGGGCCGGTCCAGCCTCCGCAGGCGACGCGAGCTTCGGACCAGGCCGCCGAGGCGACGGCCACGCCGGTGAGGGTCAGCAGGACCGAGGAGCACTTGCGATAGGAGACACCGAGGCGATTATGACCGGCTTGGGAGTCGCCCCGCGGAGTGCCCCCCCAGTGTGGGTCAGGCTCGACAATCTACGAGACGCGGCGACCGCCGACGTCGCGACCGGGTTCCTCCGCTACGGCACGGCCGGTCCGGAGCCGCGATGGTACGGGCCGGGAGCCTGGGGCAGGTCGTGGAAGCCTTCGCCGAACCGGCCCGATCGCGGGATCGCCGAGACATGACGCGATCGACGACGATCTCGATGACGCCCGCCCGACGGCCGAAAGCGCGAACGAGCACGGAGGTCGCCCCGTGCCCGTCGCGGGTCGTTTCAGTTCGGCCCGATCGGACGCGGCCTCAGGCCGTGCGAGCGCGGCGGCGCAGGGCCGCGCCGCCCACCAGACCCGTGCCCAGCAAAGCGCTGACGATCGCGGAGGGCTCGGGCACGGCCGGAAGCAGCCCGCCCGGCGTGACCAGCGTGAGGGTGGAGCTCACCGCGTTCTGGCCGCCGCCCGCCTGCGACAGGCTCAGCACGATCGTCGCGCTGGTCTGGTCCGTGTCGGCCCCCGCCCAGGAGCCCGGCGTGAAGAAGCCCTCGATGTACAACGCGCGACTGCCGTCGCCCGGATTCACGTCCGCCGTCACCGCGACCGCCGTGAACTGCCCCCAGGCCGCGCTTCCCAGCACGAAGGTCGTGGGGTCGCTCAGATCGAGCTGCGAAGCCGTGAGCATACTGGTCTCGGGAGCCGCCGTGAAGCCGCCCGTGGCATCCACCGCCAGGCCGGTCAGCACGCCGCTCAGATCGAACGTCGACGACAAGTATAGAGGCTTCTGATCGACGCCTGTGCTCACCACGGCGATCGCCTCGGAGCCGACCACGGAGCCGGCCTCGGCACCGCCCACGAACGTCATCGCCAGCGCGGCGACTAATGAGCCCACAAGCCACTTTCTAAGCATTGATGCGTCCTTCTTTGCTGGGGCTGTTGAAGGGCCTGACGGGCTGCGGAACCCGAGCCTGCGTCAGGGAACCTTGTCACTGGAGGGGAGGTAGGCCATTGCCCCCGGCTGACGCCGGATTGCGCAGCCACGGATGACACGCCCACCGGGCGGGGTGCTTCCCACGTGAGACGTGAGCGGGGAGCTTCGATCCCGATCACGATGCCGCCAAGAAGCCGTTCGCTTACGCCGGCACCCGATCCGCTCGCGTAAGCCGAGCGACTTGTTGCGAAAGCCGAACGATCGCCGACTGGAAGCCGGTGGGTTCGACGGCCGGCTGCAAGCCCGTCTGAAGGCTCGAACCTCCCGTCGACGTCCGGAGCCTCGGCTCGGGCCGATCCGGCGGACGCCGACGCGAAGGCGGCGAGACGACCAAACTCGTCGCGAATCAAGCCGGAACTCCCGAAGTCGACCTGAACGAAGAAGCCGCACGGAAGGAGGGATCTCTCGGGTGGTATGAGCCTCCAGGGGCTCGCTCATTCAGGTTGTCGCCTGCGTATACTCTCTTTGCCCTTTAATCCCTTCCTCCGTGAAGTAGTAAGGCATTTCTTGAGGAATTCGACGCGGATCGACGGTGTTTTCCCCGAATCTTGGATCGCGCCGGCCGTGGCCAGACGGCCGGGGCCTCGCTTGAGAGACCATCGGAAATGACATCGGCACCGGATCGTGACGGAACATCGGAAAGGTCGGGCGGACACACCTCGTCCTCGTTTCCGACGACGAGTTGGAATCTGGTGTCGGAGGCGGCGTCGAGCGGCCGCGCCATGGCGGAGCTATCCAAGTCGTACTGGTATCCTATCTATGCATTCATGCGTCGTCGCGGGCTGTCGAATGCGGATGCGTGCGATGCGACCCAGGATTATTTCGTCCGGTTGATCGAGGGCACCCTGCTGCTCAACGCCTCGCGCGCCAGGGGGCGGTTCCGCGCGCTGCTGCGGAGGGACTGCGGTTACTTCCTGGCGGACAGGCGGGATCGCGAGGGGGCCGCCAGGCGGGGCGGAGGCGCGCGTCATCTATCGCTCGACGCCGAGAGGGCCGAGGCTCGATACCTCGCGGAGCCGGTCGACGACGAGGACGCCGAGGCCGTTTTCGATCGGGCGTGGGCGATGGAGTTGCTGTCCCGGGCGTACGAGTCGCTGGCCGTCGAGGCCTCGCGCACGGGTCGCGGCATTCCCTTCGAACTCCTGCGCGACTTGCTCGCGCCGTACCAGCCGCCGAATTCGCCGGCGCGGATAGCCGCCGAGGCCGGGACGACCGTCGGGGCGGTTCGCGCCGCGGCCGCGCGCCTGCGCCGTCGATTTCGGGAGAAATTGCGGGAGGAAGTCGCGGCCACGCTCGACGACCCGAGCGAAGCCGACGTCGACGAGGAGGTTTTCTCGCTCTTCCAGGCGCTCGGCCGCCGGGGCGGGCCGAAGGCGTGACCACCATGGCCCACGACGGACGCTGTCCGATCTGCGAGCATCCCCTCCCCGCGGGGCCGCTCGGGGATCTTTGCCCGCGCTGCCTGATGGGCCTGGGCCTCTTTCACCACGACGACGCCGCCGACCTCGGTCCGGCTACGTCGGGAGCACCGGAGACGCGAGTCGGGGGCGTGCGCCTGATCGAGCCGATCGCTCGCGGCGGCATGGGCGAGGTCTTTCGAGGCCTGGACGATCGCATCGGCCGCGAGGTCGCGGTCAAGATGGTGCGAGGCGACCACGACGACCGGCTCGACCTGGCCCGTCGGTTCGTGGACGAGGCCCGGATCGCCGGGAGGCTCCAGCATCCCGGGATCATTCCCGTGTACCAGCTGGGCGAAGCCGACGACGGCCGGCCGTACATCGTGATGAGGCTCGTCGCCGGCGACACGCTTGGGTCGGCCTTGAGTCGGCGCGACGACCCGTCGCGGGACCTGCCGCGACTCCTGAACGTGTTCGTGCAGATCTGTCAGGCGGTGGCCTACGCCCATTCGCGCGGGGTGATCCATCGCGACTTGAAGCCCTCCAACGTCATGCTGGGCCGTTTCGGCGAGGTTCAGGTCATGGACTGGGGCCTCGCCAAGGTCGTCTCCGACGCCGGGGCGGAAGCGGGCTCGAGGGACGGAGATCGCAGCGGGCTGGACGACCCGCGCGCGTTCGGCGGGGCGTCGATCTCGGGTGCCGTCCTCGGCACGCCGGCCTACATGGCGCCGCAGCAGGCCCGCGGCGAGCCGGCGACCGACGCCCGGGTCGACGTCTTCAGCCTGGGATCGATCCTCTGCGAGGTCCTCACCGGAAGGCCGGCCCACGAGGGCGAGACGCCGGCCGAGGTCCTGGAGCGGGCGGCGAGCGGCGACGTCCGAGACGCCGTCGAGCGCCTCCGCCGGTGCGGTGCCGGCGAGGAACTGGCTGCGATCGGGATCGATTGCCTGTCCGAAGACCCCGAACGCCGGCCCGCCGACGCGGGCGCGGTCGCGGCCCGCGTCGTCTCCTATCTCGAATCGTCCGAGCAGCGTTCCCGCGACGCCGAGCTCGCTCGCGCGGCGGCCGAGGCGAAGGCCGCGACGGAACGGTCGCGGAGGCGGCTCACGGCCGCCCTGGCGGCCGCCGTGCTGGCGGCGGTCGCGCTCGGCGTCGCGGTCGTGGATCTGCGGGAGCGTGGGCGGCGTCAGCGGCTCGCGGCGGCGGAATCCGCGATCCAGGAAGCCGAGACCCTCGCCAGGGGCGCGGCGTCCGACCCTTCCGGCGACCCCGCGCGATGGGAATCCGCCCGGGACGCGGCCCGACGCGCCCGCTCCCTGCTCGACCTGGACCTGGATCGGCGGGCGCCGAAACGGCTCGACGACCTAGCCGGGAGCATCGACGTCGGATTCGCGTGCGCGGAGCGCGACCGTCGAATCCTGCTCCGGCTCGGGGACCTTCGCGCCGACGAATACTGGACGACCCCCGCCTGGCTCGACGCCCAGTACCCCCTGGCCTTTCGCGAGGCCGGCCTCGATCCCGACGCGCCCCGCGACGGCCGCTCCATTCGACGGCCCCGCGACGTGGCCAGGTCGTTCGCGGACGCGCTGGACGACTGGGCCGTCGTGCGCGTCCGGCTCGCGGAACAGGCGGGCCGCGACACGGAGGCGGCCCACCGGGTCCTCGATCTGGCCTCGGCGGTCGACCCCGACCCGTGGCGAAACGAGCTTCGACGAGCCATCCGGGACGGGGACGCCGCGAAGCTTGAACGGATCGCGGGAGACGCGGGCCTCGAGGCTCGCGGCCCGGGCGACCTCTGCGTGCTGGCCCAATCCTTCGTCTTCCTGACGAAGCAGCCCGTGCAAGCCCTGAAGATCCTGCGTCGCGCCCAACGGGCGCACCCCGGCGACTACTGGATCAACATCCGGCTCGCGAGGCACCTCTTCACTTATTCCTCGCCGGGCGGGCGCGGAGAAGCGGTCCCGTACGCCACGGCCGCCGCGGCGCTAGGCCCTCGATACGCCGGGCCGCATCTGCTCCTCGGCGAGTACGCGTACGTCGCCGACGGCGACCCGGCCGCCGCCGAGGCCGCCTATCGGAGGGCGATCGACCTGAGGCCGGATTTCTACTATGCGCATTTCCTCCTGGGCGTGGCCCTCGGCGATCAGGGGCGCTTCCTGGAGGCCGAGGCCTCGCTGCGCGAGTCGATCCGCCTGAATCCCGACTGCGGAGACTGCCGCGGATTTCTCGGCAGGCAATTTTGGGAACAGGGGCGGATCGACGCGGCGATCGACGCCATGCGCGAGGCCGTGGACCTGGACCCGACGTGGCCGTTCGCCTTCGATACGCTGCGGATCGCCCTGACCCGGCTCGGCCGGTTGGAGGAAGCCGAGGCGGCGGGGCGTCGCGCCGTCCAGGCCGCGCCGACATCCGCGGCGATGCACGAAGGGCTCGGCTGCGTCCTGGCCGCCCTCGACCCTGCATCCGCCGAGGCCGAGGCCGAATTCCGCGCCGCGCTGGCGATCGAGGCGTCGCGGCCCGAGTCCCGCAAAGGCCTCGTCCTCGCGTTCCTGGCTCGGGGGGACGAGCAGGAGGCGTCGAGGCTCGCGCGGGAGTTCGGCTCGTCGCCGGACCTGAGTCGACACTTCGCCTTGGCCGGGCGGGTGCCCGGGGCCGCCGTCGGAATCGATCGTCCCACCGATCCGGACGAGGCTTCCGATCTGGCGGACGCCTGCCGCAATCGAGGGGCCTTCGCCGCCGCGGCCGACGTCCTGTCGACGGCGCTCGCCGCAGGTCCGCCCGCCGACGAATTCAAGGTCCGCCTCTTGCGTCGACAGGCCGCCCAGTGCGCCGCGAGGGCGGGCCGGAACCGGCAAGCGCTCGGCTGGTTGGAGGCCGAGCTGGCGGCGATCCGAAGTCGGCCCGACGAGGGCGAGACGGATTTCTTCCGCGACGCGCTCATGGAACTGCGATTTTGACCGCCGCGCCCGACTTGGCGAGCGTACGCGACCTTGGCGGTCCGAACGAACCTCCGAGCATGGAACGTCGGGAATTGCAAGCCTTTTGGGACGAGGTCGCGAGCGAACTTCGTCGGATCGAGGCGAGGGTTCTTCATCGCTCCGACATCAAGAGGCCCTGACAGAGTCGGCCTGGGGCTTGCGGAACGATAGGCGTCGAGGACTCGAATCTCGAGGACCGACGCCATGGCCAAGCCGCTGCTCTGCGACGCGTCGTGGGACCGCATCCGCCCGCTCCTGCCGCCCTCGAAACCGAAGCGGCCCGACCGGCCGGCCGGGGCGGAAGCGGATCGACGACCGGCTCCGCCTCATCGGGATCCTCTTCGTGCCCCGGGGCGGGGCGTCGCGACTCGTCGTTCGCGGACGCCGCGGGGCGTGAGGCCCGATCGCGGCGAGGCCTCGGGACGCCCCGCACCGGGGATGCAGCCGGGGTGCGTGCGTCGACGGTGCGGGCCCGGCCTATCCGAGATCATCGCCGGCAGAGGGCGGGCGAGCAGTCGCCGGGCCGTCGAGCCCTCGTCCATCGCCTCGCGACGATCGGCCGCCCCCCCCGGCGTCGCCCTCGGCCGCCCTCGCGCTTGCGGGCCATCCAGAACCATCGGCGTCGCTCCGCCGACGCGAGGTTGAGATGAAAGGAACTCGGGACGCGCCGTCGGCACCGTAAACACGGAACGACCGCGGCGGGAGAAGTCTTACCGCGTCGCTCCGGCGGGCGTGCGGGGCCATCCCGCCGCCGCCCTGTCCTCATATCCGAATGCGACGAATGCCCCGAAACGGTCGACGACATCTCCCGGCCTGCCTGCTCCTCGCCCTGCACGCGACGGCTTCGTTGTGCGGCCCGGGGCACCATGCACTCGAGGGCGTCGTGGGGCTGTTCAGCTCGAAGGCGTGGGAAGAGCCGCCGACGTCCGCGTCCTCGGGCGCTGCGTGGTCCGTCGACGAAGAGTGCCCGGCCTGCGTCCACGGCCTGCTGCCCGCGATCGCCGCGGCGGCGGTTCCATCTCCCCTCGCAGATATTTTCGCTGCGGCCTCGCCGGCGCCGATCACGACCGTCGCGGGCCCGAGCGGCCCGATCGTTTCCTCCCCTCGCGCGCCACCACCGCCCGTCTGACCTCCTCCGCCTCGCCACATGAGCGAGCGGCGAGCGAGACGCCGAAGCCGCCCGACCGCCCGACCGCCCGTCGGCTCGCGGCTTCCGGCCTCGGCGTCTCACGCTTCGGAGTGCCCCGAAGCGACGGATAGTCCGCCGGGGGATCGATCGGGATCGGATCGCGACGAGCGACGGGGGAGCTATGGCCAGAGGCGAAATTGCCAGGGGCGAGAGAGGGTGGCTCGTCCGCCTCGGCGAATCGGCGACGAAGGATCGGGCCTGCCGGCTCGATCCCTATCTCGAGTGGGCTCGCAAGCCGGCGGCCGCGCTCGCGCTGGCGGGCGCGACGTCCCTGGCGTTCGGGCTCTTCATCCATCCCCGGGCGTTGATCCTCGGGGCGGGGATCGCGGCGGTGCTGGCGATCGGGGCGATTTGGCCGTGGCTGTCGGTCCTCGCATTGACCGGCGAGTTGAGCTTCGCCGTGCCGCGGGCCCGCGAGGGTGTGCCGACTGCGGCGCTGTTGATCGTCCGGAACCACGCGTTCTGGGACGCCTGGGGGCTGACGATCCGCGAGACGTCCGAGGCGGACGCGATCCGCGCGCCGGGGCTGGCCGTCGCTCCAGGCCGGCGGGCGACCGAAGCGTCCTGGTCCGTCACCTTCGATCGCCGCGGCGTCCATCCCGAATCCACCCCGCGCCTCGCCTGCGGCTTCCCTTTCGGCCTGGTGGATGCTTCGCGCCTACTGAAGACTGCCGGCCGGGTGGTCGTCTGGCCGGCGACGTTCCCCGTCGGGGCGATCCCGGAGGCCGCCGGCTCGCGCGAGTCCGACGGCGTGGCGGTCGCGCCCCGGGCCGGGACGATGGGCGATCTTACGGGCGTCCGGCCGTATCGACGGGGCGACTCGATCCGCCGCGTCCACTGGCCGCAGTCGGCGCGGCACGGGACGCTGATCGTCTGCGAGCTGGAGTCGCGCGCCACGCCCGAGGTCCAGGTGGTGATCGACGTTCACCCGGACGCCCACGCCGGCGCGGGGCGGGACGGTTCGCTGGAGTGGGCCGTCCGGGTCGCGGCGAGCTTCGCGGAGGACTGGATCGGCAAGGGAGCGGAGGTCGAACTTGTGTTCGGCGGGACGACCGTGCCGGCCGCGGCCGGTCCCGTCGCGACTCGCACGGCGACGGCGCTGGACGCCCTGGCTCGGCTGCGGGCGGACGACTCCCGGACGCTCTCCGAGGTCCTCGCCGGCCCTTCCGGCTCGCGACGCTCTTCCGGCCTGCGGGTCGTCGTCGCGACCGATCGATCCGACCTCGCGGCGGCGCGGACGCCGGGTCCGACCGAGCGGTTCGTGATCCTCGCCGCGGGCGGGTTCGCGGGGGACGCAAGGGCGGTTGATCCGCCGGAGCCCCGGCCCTGGATCTGGATCGACGGCCCCGTCGACGTGGCCGGCCAGGTGGACCGGGGCCGGAAGGAGGCGGGGCATGACCGCTGAGGAACCCCTGGGCGTCCGCGCGACGACGTTGGCGATGGCGGCGGTCGCCACGACGACGACCGCCCTGGCGATCGCCGAGCCGGGCGTCTCGCCGGCGAGGCCGCTGGCGGCGGTCGCCGCGTGGACGGCCGCCGCGATCGCGGCACACGCTTGGATCGGCCGCCACGGGAAGGGTCGTTCGGCGACGACCGCGGCCTTGCTGGCGACGTCGTCGCTGGTTCCGGTGGCCGTCGCGGCGGCGAGAGTCGCCTGGACGGGCCGCGCGACCCCGCTGGAGCAGGCCCTGTTGTGCTCGCTGCGGAACCTGGCCCTGGGGCTGGCCGCGGCGTCGCACGAGCCGGCCGCGGGGCGGTTGGCGGCGCTGGCGAGCCTGTTCCTGGTCCTCGCCTCGGCGTCGATCGCCGACGGGCCGGCCGCCGCCTGGGCGCTGGGGGCCTTCGCGATCCTCGGCGGCGTCTGGCTGGCCCTGGCGTACTGGCGGGGCCTCCGGCCGATGCGCGGGGAGGGAGCCCCCCGGCGCTCGCCGGCCGGGCATCTGGCCGGGGCCTTCGCGCTGGTCGGCCTGGCCGTCGCCGTCACGGCGGTCGGCCCCACGCGGGCGGCGGTCGCGCTCGCGGGCCTCTTCCCCAGCTCGGGCGGGACCGACTGGAACGACCCGGACGCCCGCGGCGGCGTCGGCGACGGCGACGACGAGGTGAAGGGGGCGGAGAATCCGCAGAGCATCGGCTTCGCCGACAGCGACGCCTACCTCGACACCGACCGCCCCTCGCTCTACGACGCCTTCAACGATATGTACGGCGAGCCGTCGAAGCCGAAGAAATCGGAGCGGATGGTCGCCCTGAGCAACCCGAACGTCGTGGAACAGCGCGAGCGGCCCGCGGAGAACCTGCGGGCCAATCGTCAGTTCTCGGCCGTCCGCCGCGGCGTTGCTCGACGCCCGGGGAGGCCCGCCCATCGCGAGGCCGAGGCCCTGCTGTACGTCGACGGCCCGACCCCGTTGCACATCGGCCTGGCGGCCTACGACCGTTTCGACGGCCGCGACTGGTCGGAGGCCGCGCGGCCGAACATCCGCGTCGCGATCGAGCCGGAGCGGCGGGCGGGCCCGTGGTTCCGCATCGGGGCGCCGGATTCGCGCGCCCTCGGCGGGGTCGCGGCCCATCGGATCAAGGTCGCCGCGCTGGATTCGGCCGCGCTCCCGGCGCCGCCGCTGCTCCGGGCCTTCCGCATGGGGGAAGTCGACCGGGTCGACTTCTTCGGCTGGGCGGCCGACGGCATGATCGCGATGGAAGGGCGGACGATCCCGTCGAGCACCGTCGTCGAGACCGAGTCGGCCGCCCCCGACCCCGACGGCCTGGCCTCGTTGGACTTCCCACCGCGCGTGCTGGACGCCGACGCCCGCCCGCTCGGCCCCGCGGCCTCGGCCTGGCTGGACGCGATGACCCGAGGGACGCCGCCGGGCTGGGCGCGGGTCGAGGCGATCGTCCGGGGCCTGCGACGCGACGCCGCGCCCGACCCGAAAGCCGTCGCCCCGGACGACTGCGGCGACGTCGTCGAGCACTTCGCCGCAGCCCGTCGCGGGCCCGACTACCTCTTCGCGACGGCCTGCGCGGCCATGCTGCGATCGTCGGGCCACTCCGCGCGGCTGGTCACCGGGCTGTACGCGGCCCCGTCCCGCTACGACGCGAAGACCCGGCACACGCCGGTCCGCCGCGAGGACGTCCACACCTGGGTCGAGGTCCGGATCCCCTGCGGCCTCTGGATCCCGGTCGAGCCCACGCCCGGCTACGAACTGCCCGGGCCGTCGCCGGCCGCCCTGGCCGGGATCTGGGCCGCCTTCCGATCGGCCGCCGGTCGGGTCGCCGGACGCCCCGTCGCCTGCGCGACGCTCGCCGCCCTGGCCCTGCTCGCCGTCCGCTTCCGCCGCGAGGCCGCCGACGCCCTGGCCACCCTGGCGTGGCGGGCGTCGCTCCGCGGGCCCTCGCGGCGCGGCGTGATCCGAACCGTCGCCCTGCTGGAGCTTCGGGCCCGGCTGGTCGACGCCGCCCGTCCGCCCGGCGAATCGCTCCGGAGCTGGTACGGGCCGCTCGCCCCGGCCGCCGACGTCGGCCGGGACCTGGAATCGCTCCTGGCCCTCGCGGAATGGAGCCTCTACGCCCCCCCGGACGCCGACGCCCCTTCGCCCGCCGGGTCGGACCCGATCGCCGCGTGCCGCCGCGCCGTCCGCGCCTGGAAGCGGGCCCGCTTCCGCCGCCCCTCCGGCAACATGAAGGAGTCGACATGACAGCGTCTGCGATGGCGAACGCGAGCCCGAATGGAGCCGCAGTCGACGAGGCCGGCGAGGCCGTCGCCGGCCTGCGGTCGGCCCTGAACGCCGCCCTCCGGGGCAAGGCCGACGTGGTGGAGCTGGTCCTGGCGTGCCTCCTGGCGCGAGGCCACCTGCTGCTGGAGGACATGCCGGGGCTGGGCAAGACCACGCTGGCCAAGGCCCTCGCCGCCGCGGTCGGCGGGAGGTTCGCCCGCGTGCAGTGCACCCCCGACCTGCTGCCGGGCGACGTGACCGGATTCCGCGTGTACGACCCCAAGACGCGCGAGTTCGAGTTCCTCCCCGGCCCGGTCTTCGCCGACGTCCTGCTGGCCGACGAGATCAACCGGGCCACCCCGCGCACCCAGAGCGCCCTGCTGGAGGCGATGGCCGAGCGGCAGGCGACCGTGGACTCGGTGCGGCACAAGCTGTCCGACGGCTTCTTCGTCATCGCGACCCAGAACCCGGTCGACCAGCACGGGACGTACCCGCTCCCCGAGGCGCAGCTCGACCGCTTCGCCGTGAAGCTGAGCATCGGCTATCCGGGCCGCGACGACGAGCGGGCGATGCTGGAGGCGGCCGTCGGCGACGTCGAGGACGACCGCGAGCCCCCCGAGCCGACGCTGGGCCCCGGCCGGCTCCGCTCGCTCCAGGACGCCGTGGCGAGGACGACCGTCGCGCCGACGGTGCGCGACTATCTCGTCGACCTCGGCCGCGCGACGCGGTCCCATCGCCAGGTGGCGCTGGGGCTCAGCCCGCGCGGGCTCCTGATCTGGCAGCGCATGGCCCAGGCGAGGGCGTTCCTCGCCGGCCGCGGCTACGTCACCCCCGACGACGTCCGCGACGTCGCCGGCCCGACGCTCGACGTCCGGCTGGACGTCGAGCCCGGGGCCGCCCGTCGCGTACTCGTGGACGTCCTGGCCTCGGTCCCGGTCCCCGCACGCTGAACCTTCGGAGGAGGAATGATGGCCAAGTCCCAGGGTCGAGAGTTCGTCTGGCTCCAGTGCGGCGAGACCGGCGACATGAATTATCGCGTCTCCATCAACACGCGCGGGGGCGTACCCGAGGCGATCCGCGAGGGCGTCAGGAAGTACAGCCCGCGCCTCCGTCGGCATACCGTCCACAAGATCAAGCGGAAGTGACCATGAGCATCCTCGCGGCGTTCCTCGGCGGCCTGGCGGTGCGTGCGGTCCGGGTCGCGGTCGAAGCGTCCCCCTACATCCTGCTGGGCCTGGCGGCGTCCGGCCTCCTGCGCGCGACGGTCGGCCCGGCGCGGCTGCGGCGGTCCTTCGGCGATGGCCGATGGTCGGGCCCGGTCCGGGCGTGGGCCGCGGGCACCATGCTCCCGGTCTGCTCGCTCGGCGTGCTGCCGGTCGTCCGCGAGTTGCGGCGATCGGGCGTGCGCCGCGGCGCCGTCCTCACGTTCGCCCTGGCCGCACCGATGTTCAACCCTGTGACGCTCCTGAGCGCCTCGTCGCACATGGACCTCGGCCTGCTGGGCCTGCTGGTGGCCACCTCGGCGGCGGTCTCGATCGCGGCCGGCGTGATCGCGGGCGGGGGGGGCTCCGCCGACGGCCCGGACGAGCCCCCCCCGGCCGCCGGACGCCCTCGGGGGGCCGCGGCGGCCGTCCACGCGCTCCGGGAGGCGAGCGGCGGAGTGTGGATCGACCTGGGGGCGGGCCTGGCGGCGGCGGCGATCGTCTCCGCGACCGTCAGCCCGGCGTTCCTGGCCGAAGGGACCTTCGCCGACGACCCCCGGGCCGCCGCCCGCATGGCGGTCGTGGCGGCGCCGGCCTACGTCAGCCCGGAAGTGGGCGTCACGGCGCTTCCCGAGATGGTGAAGTTCCGGCAGGCGTCGGGCGCGATGCTCGCCCTGATCGTCCTGGGCGTCGGGCTGTCCGTCGGGCACCTGACCTGGGCGACGCGCGCCTACGGCCCCTCCGCGGCCCTGCGCTGGGCCGCCGCCGTCGCCGTCGCGACCCTGGTCGGGGCGTGGGGCCTCGACCGCATCGCCGCGCCGGTCGGCGTCGCCAACCCGGACAACGACCATTACGACGCGATGATCTCCCCCATCGCCCCCGAGCACGCCTCGGCGGCGTTCCGTCGGATGGGCGAAGCTCTGGCGAGGTCGGGCCCCGGGGGACTGGTCGCGCCGGCCGCCTTGGCCGTCGCGGTCATCCTCGGCGCGGCCCTGCGATCGGGCCGTCTGGGACCGAAGTCGAGGTTCGAGGACTGGACGACCCCGGACGACGGTCGGGCCGCCTCGGGGCTGTTCGATCATCGGCTGCCGGCATGGTCGGCCCGGGCCGTGGTCGGCGGGGCCGCGTTCGCCGCCCTGGCGGCCGGCGCGTGCGTCGCGTTCCCGTCGCCGGAGGAGGCGTTCCGCGACATGACGGTCATCAAGGCCGACTACTACGGCGAGATCAACTTGCCCGACCTGGCCGCGCCCATGCACCACCTCGACCTTTGGGAACGGGCCGCCGCGCGACTCCCGATCGGCTCGGCCCTGCGGCTCCATTTCCCGGGGGCCGAAGCTCGCCGACTCACATCCGACCTCTCGGCGGCCCTGCGAGAGCTGCGACGCCTCACGGCCTCGGGCGATCGCGAATCGGCCAGGTCCGGCTTCATCGCCGCCCAGGGGATCTACGACCGCTGTCGTCGCGCCTACGGCGTCGACTGAGCCCATACCGGCGGGGAGGCCGAGGCGTCTCGGAGCGCTAGGCCCCAGAATCCGAATGGAGTCGCGTCGGAGGCCATCCCCTCGGGCGTATCCCATGCGAGCGCCCCAGTTCGAGGAAATGGAGGTCTGCATCGTCAGCTGCCGACGGTCCTCCCGATGATGAAGCAGATGCCCAGCAGGAAGCCCGCCACGACGACGGCGACGGCCATGTTCCCTTCCTCAGCGCCTCGGCGAAGTCGACCTTCGTCTCGATGAGGTCGAAGAGCTTGTAGCCGAACGCGGACGGGAGGATCCCGAGGGCGCCGTAGAGGGCGGGCGGAGACCAGGAGCGATTCCCACAATGGCGGGTTGGACCTTCACGGGAGGTTGGGGGCCGGCGTCGGCCCCTGAGGGAGCATATCCGGCGTCAACGGCCGGATCCGGTCCGAACGTCGGACCGTGGGCGAAGAGAAGAGGCCGCCGCACCGGTCTTTCGCCGCGTCGCCGAGTCAGGCCCGCTCGGCCAGTTCCACGCGCGCTCCCCCCGCACCATCGCTCCAACGCGACGAGGAGATCGCCTGCGCTCGCAAGTGTCGACGAGCCGCCGCCCCCCCCCGAGCGCACGACGCCCCAACACGTATATGCATGTCACAATCAGTAAGAATCTGCCGAAACGACCTCGCCCCAGTTTCGCGTCGACAACTTCTGGTAGACCCCCAGTTGCGTGCCGGGGGCGAGGACGTTGTTGGTCCCGTTCCAGGACATGCCGACGGGGTTGATGGCAGGGGTCGAGGTGATGGGCCAGGATTCGATCGAGTCCTTCAGGAAGCGGACCGATCCGTCCGCGAACGCGAAATTGGCCCCGCCCGGGTGCATGCTCGACGCCGAACGGATCGGGATGTTCTGCCCCCCCGCGACGTTCGCGATCATCCCCGCGAGAGTCCGATGGGGATTCAACGGGAAGGTGGTCGAGATCATCGTGTGGAACCAATTGCCGCCGTTCCAGTGGTAGCCGTAGAGCCAGACGTTGCCGTTGATGGTCGCGTCGGTGTAGATGGCCTGTGCGTGCTCGCCGAACAGGAACGTGTTGCTGGTCCCGTCGGTGATGCTCGCCAGCTTGACCACCGCTTCGTTGTAGATCGTGCCGTTGCCCGTGGAGACCTCGATCATGTAGTTCGGGCCGCCCGGGGAGCTGCCGATCGTCCAGGTGCCCGACATGCCCGCGTAGCTGCTCGAATACTGGGGGTAGCTCCCCGTGGTCGCGAGGGAGTAGTTCGCGCCGTTGTGCATCTTCGGCCTGGAGATCGTGGGGTCGCTGGGGCAGAGCAGGGTCGAGATCTGGAGCATCGACACGGTGGCGTTGCAGGAGCAGAAGGCGTTGAAGCTGAAGTTGTACGCGGCGGCGATCGCGGGCTGCTCCATGAGGGGGAGCATCGAGATGAAGACGCTCGCCCCCCGCCCGTTGGCGGCCCGCGTGTCGCAGGAGGTCGACCGATAGGAGCCGGGGGGGAAAGATCCATAGCCGGACTCATAGTTCGACGCAGTCAGGGCGAGTTGCTTGAGGTTGTTGACGCACTGCATGCGCCTGGCCGCCTCGCGTGCGGCCTGGACCGCGGGGAGCAGCAGGGCGATCAGGATCGCGATGATCGCGATGACGACGAGCAGTTCGATGAGCGTGAAGGCGCGGCGTCGCATGGCCTGGGTCCTGGAGTTCGAGGGTCGTCGGGGAGGGCGTCGGGCGGAGTCGGATCGCTTCCCGACGAAGTCCGTCCTCGCCGGGCTGGATTGGTCGGGCCGCGAGCCGGATCAGGGGGTCGGCGAGATGTCCAGCGGCTGGGACGTCGACTTCCCTCGGACCTTGGCCGGGACGGGCACGTCGGGGGCGGGCGGATTGCCCGTCAGGTCGAGCTTGTCGCCTTCTCCGCACCCGGCGGCGTACAGGGCCGACAGGAGCGCCAGGAGGAGGTGTCGCGGGACTCGACGGTCGCCGAGCCGCCGGCCGGCCGGGCCGGTCGCAGGGCCGGATGATCGCGAGGAGCGGGGCCTTGACGAGGGCGGCCGGGCGATGATAGGCATGGCGACTGTTCCACCTTGCGTTCGACTCGAATGAATCGGATCGGGAGCTTTCCGACGATGATGGGCACTCGCCGCGCGCTCCAGGGACTCTCGATCGTCGCGGCCTGCTGCGCCATCCTCGCCGTCGCGGCGACCGGCCGGCCCCAGGCCACCGTCGCGGCCCAGGCGGGCGAGGCCGTCCCGACGCCGAAGGCCGAGTTGGCGGAAATCACGAAGATCCTCGGGACCGGCCCACGAGGCTTGAATGAGGCCGCCGAAAGGCTGGAGGCGCTCGATCGCAGGGAGTTGGAGACGGGGGAGCGCGAGGACTGGCTCAGGCTGGCCCGCACCGCCGCGCTGCGCAGGGGGGATCGCGCCCGCCTGGAATCCCTCCGGAACGTCCCCGATCGCTTCGCGCTCGTCCTGATCCAGCGGATCTTCCAGGCCTCGGCGAGCCTCGCGGCGGCCGACTTCGCGGCGGTCCGGGCTCAGTTGGCCGAGGCGGGGGACCCGGAATCCATGAACGAGAGGGAAAAGCGGCGGTGCTATGCGATCGAAGCCAGGCTCGCCCAGCTGGAGGGGGACGCCGTTCGTGAGCGAGCCTGCGTCGACAAGCTCGTCGACCATCTCCAGCACTGGCCGAAGCCGATGTGCCAGTCCTGCCACGCCACGCTGGCGGAGCCCGATCGGCTCACTCATCTGAAGGTCTCCGAGGTGTGGTTCGGCGATCGCTTCGTGGCGCTCATGCAGGACCGGGGAGATGCGGAGCGGATCCGCGCCGAATCCGAAGCGAGGCTGTCCAAACGCCCCGGCGACGCCCGGTCCCGCATCCGCCTGGGGTTCGCCCTACGGGCCCTGGGGCGCGAGGAGGAAGCCCTGGAGGCCTTTCGAGCCTTGCCCTGGGCCGACTTCCCGGATAGGCCGGTTCATAAGCCGCGGATGATGACCACGTTCCCCTGAAGCGTCCACGACCGGGCCGGAGCTTCCACCTGCGATGCGAGGGACGTCGCGGTCATCTTCGCTTCTTCGGGGCCGGATTATTGTCCATGTTCATGGTCCGGTCGTAATCTTCGGCCCGGAAGACGGATTTGGTCTCCGCGCCGAGGACGATGTAGGCGACCTCCTCGTCCTTCGCGGGGGCGGCGTGGACGAGCTTCACGACGAAGCGCTTGTCCGACTCCGAAGGTTCCTCGCGGAGGATCTGGTATTCGACCAGTTTGCGCCCGTTCGCCCACTCGCTGTCCGTCGCGTGGACGGGCGGGATGGAACTCGCCAGATCCGCCGGCATCTTGCCGGCCTTCCAGGCCGAGAGCGTCGCCTCGAGGGCGGCGCGCGCATCGGACGCGGTGGGATTCACGCCGGGTTCGCTGCACGCCAGGCCGGCCGCTAAGGCGACGAGCGCGAGCGCGCGACGGAACGGAGTACCGCCTCTCATCGAAGTCCGCCCCCTCGATCAATAGGAGTCCGCGCTCAAGACCTCGCCGCCGTCCCGGGTGCCGAGCGCACGCCAGGTCGTCAAGGCGATGGAACTCTTGACGAAGCGGACCGAGCCGTCGCCCAGGAGGGTGTCGACCCCGCCCGGATGGTGGCTCGAGGGAGGGACCTGCATCGGCATGTTCGCCATGTTGCCGGGGAACCCCGTGCCCGCGCAGGTCTTGGCGTTGGGGACGTCGACGTGGTTGTAGCTGGTGCAGCACATCTCGCCCATGACCCAGCTCATCCCCTGCCGCATCGTCAGGCGCGTCCCGGTGGCGACGTTCATGGCGCGGCAGGTCTGGATGGTGTCTTCCAGGGTCGTGACGGCGGCGATGATGAGCGAGTCCGACCGGGCGTCGCGATCCCGCACGCCCGTGCCGCGGATCTTCTCGCTGAAGAAGGCCGTGTTGCTCAACCCGTCGGTGACGTCGGCCATGCGCACGCCGCTCAGGTAATAGAACACGCCCGACATCTTCTCCGACGGGGCGACGGTGCTGGGGTTCCCCTCGCTGAGGTCGCACGCCCACGACTGCAAATTGCCCAGGTAATTGGTCCCGCCGGGCCAGTTGGGGGCGGTAGGGCCGTCGGAAGGGCATAGGAACGAGGCGACCTGCGATCGGCTGGCGGTGGCGTTGGCGCCGGGGGTGGCCGGGAACGCCGGCATGAACGGCACGTCGCCGGCCATCCCGGGGGTCTCCGGGGGCAGGAGGAAGTTGATGGAGTTGAAGAGGTTCCCCTGCTCGACGAACTGGAGGAGTTGGCTGTGGGCCGACCAGCGGGCATAGACCGGGGTGCCCGGCACGCTCGCGGCGTACGCCGGCCCCTTGCCGAACGGGAGGACGCTGTGCGTGGAGACGTAGTTATGGATCGCGATCCCGACCTGCTTCAGGTTGTTGACGCACTGCGACCGTCGGGCCGCCTCGCGCGCCGATTGGACGGCCGGCAGCAGCAGGGCGATCAGGACCGCGATGATCGCGATCACCACCAAGAGTTCGATCAGCGTGAACGCGGCGTCTCGGCGCTTGTTCATATCGTTCCTCCCCCGTCCCGCCTTAAACTTGGGGCGTACCCTCGAATCGCTTCATACACCACAGGACGCGAACCGAAGTTCAAGCGGCCGGGGGGCGAAACGGTCGATCGGGGGTGGGGGGCGCGTATCGTCCTCGTGGGGACGTCGAGGGTGCCCTGCGCGACTCATGGGCGTCCCAACGGGGCACGGCCGCGCCCATCGGACGCTCGACCTGGCGAGAGGCGGGGGCGTCTCCGTGGGCCAGACGCTCGTCGACGGGCCCGGAGCAAGCGGGGCCGTCGCAAGGCCGAGAGGGCCCTGGCAGAGTACCAGGCCCCTTGAGTCCCAATCCCACGACCTCGAGGACGACCCGCGGCGGGTCGTCGCTCGCCGCGTGCGAGTCCCGGCCGCAGGCGACGGATTTGGTGGGACAGGCCGCCAGGAGCAACACGGCGGCCGACCAACTCAAGAAGGATCGGACGAAGATGCGAGCTGGCAATGCGTCCCCTCCTCGAGTCTGGAAACCCTGGCGAGTCCGAGCGACGGTTGGCCGTCAGGCCGCGTGAGTATACCATGGAGGTCGGCACTGAACAATTCACATGTTTCCGTCCCATGTAATGGGGGGCCGTAGGCATGGAACGGCCGAGATGGAGACGTACACGCCGCTCTCCGGCCGCGGCCGTACTCCTGGGGATGGGCCTCGCCTTCGGCTGCAGCGCGGAGCCGGGCCCGATGCAACGCCCGGAGACTCGCACGGCGAGCGACGCCCTCGCCAAGGCTCTCGGGGCCTGGAAGGCGGCCGGTCGAAAGACCGAGGGCGGGCTGATCGGCTCCGCGCCCAAGGTCGGCGTAGTGGACACGCTCCAGAGAGAACGGCCTCTCGCCGATTTCGAGATCCTGGGCCCGCTGTTCCCGCTGGCCGAGGCCCGGCCTTTCGCCGTCCGGCTGACCTTGGACGAGCCTCGCGAAGTCGTCACGGCCAGATACGTGGTGCTCGGCTCGGATCCCATCTGGGTCTTCCGGCATGAGGACTATGAGCTCATACTCCACTGGGAACACAAGATGACGCCGGAGGAGAGCGAAGGGACGCCGCCCGCGCAGGCCCACCTCGCTCCCGAAGCTCATTGAGGAGCGACCGTGGAACCAAGCCCCGCCCCCCCCAAGTCTTCCGCCCGGCGCATGCCCTCGAGACTTCGACCGCTCGTCGTGGGGCTGCGCATCGCCGCTGCACGGCTGAGGTTCCTGGCCGTCTTCGCGGCCGTCTTCGCGATCATCGGAAGCTGGGACGTCATAAGCACCTACAGCAGCAGGCTGATGCGACGGTCGGCCCCCGAGTCGGGCGTCTCGAGCGACACGGAGTATTTCTGCCCGATGGACCCCGGCGTCGTCGGCGACTGGCCGTCCAAGTGCCCGGTCTGCAACATGACCCTGGTCCTGCGGAAGCGGGGGGAAGCCGCGGCGCTGCCGGAAGGCGTCATGGCGAGGATGCAACTGACCCCCTACCGCCTCTGGCTCGGCGGGGTGGCCACGGCCCCCGTCGATTATGAGGCCCTGTCCCGATCCGTCGAACTGCCGGGCGTGGCGACGGGGCCGGGTCGCATCGAAGCCGTCGCCTTCCCGCGCGAGCTTGAGGGGATCACGCCCGGCCAGGCCGCCGAGGTCTCGCCCGCCGGCGACCGGACCGGCCGGGCGAGACCCGCCCGGGTCGGGGAGGTCCCGCCCCCGGACGCCGACCGCGCCTCGGCCGTGAGGCTGCCGCTCGACCTCGAGTCGGCCGCGGAGGGATTCCAGCCGGGCGACCACGTCGCCGTGAGGCTCCGCCGCCCCGTCGAGGAAATCGAGCCGTTCCGAAGCCAGCCCAGTCGGCCGCCCGACCTGGCCGCGGGCGAACCGCGAAGGCTTTACGCCTGCATGACGCATCCCGACGTGGTCAAGGCGGAGCCCGGGACCTGTCCCAAGGACCGGACGGAACTGATGGGTCGCCCCCTCCGAGACAACCAGAGGGTGCGATGGTGGTGCCCCATGCACCCCGAGGTGACGTCCGAGCGGGCGGGATCGAAGTGCGACGCGTGCGGGGGGATGGTCCTCGTGCCGCGGTTGGTCTCCTACCGACTCCCCGGGACCGTGCTGGCGATCCCGGCGTCGGCGGTGATCGACGATGGGGCCCAGGCCCTCGTCTATGTGGAGTCGGGCCCGGGGATGTTCGACGCCCGTGCCGTGGCGCTCGGCCCGCGCTGCGGCTCCGCCTTCCCGGTCGTCTCCGGGCTCCAGCCGGGGGACCGCGTGGTCGCGCAGGGGGCCTTCCTGGTCGATGCCGAGACGCGGCTGAACCCCAGCCTCGCCGCGAGCTACTTCGGCGCCGGCGACCGCGGCGGCGGGGAAAAGCTCGCGCCCGCTCCTGCCCCGGGGCCGGCGTGGCTGGAGGCGCTGTCGAGCGCCGACCGGCCGCGAGCCCTCGGCCAGAAGACCTGCCCCGTGACGGGCAAGCCGCTGGGATCGATGGGCACGCCGGGGAGGCTCGAAGTCCGGGGCGAGGTGGTCTTCATCTGCTGCGACGGCTGCTCGTCGGCGATCCAGGCCGACCCGGAGAAGTACCTCGCGAAGATCCCCCGGGCGGGGACGAAGCCTTGATCGAACGCATCATCGCCGCGTCGATCCGCCATCGGGCCGCGGTCGTGATCGCGACGCTCGCGCTCGCGGCCTGGGGAGTGTACTCCGCTCGCGTCGCCCCGATCGACGCGATCCCGGACCTCTCCGAGAACCAGGTCATCGCCTATGCGGAATGGCCCGGCCACGGCCCGAACGAGATCGAGGATCAGGTCTCCGCGCCCCTACGGCTGGAGCTGAACGGGATCCCCGGCGTCAAGACGATCCGGTCCTCCAGCGACTTCGGCGCCTCGACCCTCTGGGTCGTCCTGGAGGATTCGGCCGACCCGACGGAGGTGCGGCGGGCGCTGGCCGACCGGCTCGCGGGCCTGGGCGCGGCCGGACGCCTGCCGGCCGGCGTCCGGCCCCGGCTGGCCCCCGACGGCCCGGCGACCGGGCAGATCTTCTGGTACACGGTCGAGGGAGGCGGGCTGGACCTCGGCCGGCTTCGCGCGATCCAGGACTGGTACGTCAAGCCCCAGCTCGCGGCGGTCGCCGGCGTGGCGGAGGTCGCGAGCGTGGGCGGGATGGCCGCGGAACTCCAGGTGGAGGCCGACCCGAACCGGCTGCTCGCCCATGGCGTCGCGCTGCCCGACCTCGTCGCCGCCGTCGGCGCCGCCAACGGATCGAGCAGCGGCGGCGTGTTGCATCGGGCCAACGCGGAATTCGTCGTCCGGGGCGTGAACTGGGTCGGCCTGCGCGATGGGGCGTTCCGCATCGAAGACGCCCTGGACGACCTGGCCCGCGTGGTCGTGCCGACCATCGACGGCCGCACCGTGCTCCTCGCCGACGTCGCCACCCCCGGGTTCGGCCCCCAGCCGCGCCGGGGCTCCCTGGAGAAGGACGGCGTGGAGGTGACCGGCGGAGTCGTCCTGATGGCCAGGGGGGCCAACCCGCTCGCGGTCACCGAGGGCCTCAAGGCCCGGATCCGCGAGCTGGCGACGGGGCTGCCGAGAGGCGTGCGAATCATCCCGATGTACGACCGGACTCCCTTGATACGAGGCGCGGTCGAGACGGTCTCGGGCGCGATCGTCGAGGCGATGGCCTCGGCGACGATATGCATCGTCCTCATCCTGAGGCAGCCCCGCGCCGCCGTCATCATCGCCCTGACCCTGCCGCTCTCCGTGCTGGCGTCCTTCGGCGCCATGGAAGCCCTGCGGTCCCTCGGGCTGGCCGACGTCCAGGTCAACACGATGTCGCTGGCGGGGCTGGCGATCTCGATCGGAGTCCTCGTCGACTCGTCGATCGTCATGACCGAGAACGTGCTGCACGCGCTGCACCAGCGGCGGGGCGAGGGCCTCGACCGCGGCGCTCGATCCGCGATCGTCGAGGCGGCGTGCCGGCAGGTGGGGCGTCCCATCGTCTTCGCCATTTTGATCATCCTCCTCTCGTTCCTCCCGGTGTTCGCGCTGGGCGGCCTGGAAGGGCGGATGTTCCGGCCGTTGGCGACGGCGAAGACCCTGGCCATGGCCGCGTCCGGCCTCCTGGCGATCACCTTCGTCCCGGCCCTATGCACCATGCTGATCCGAGGCCGGGTGCGCGCCGAGACCGACAGCCCGATCGTGCGCGGCGTGATCGAGGTCTATCGCCCGGTCCTCGGCCACCTGCTCGACGACCCCGCCCCCCTGATCTGGCTCCTCGGGGCGACCTTCGTCGTGGCCGCCGCGGCCGTGGGAGCCCCTACGTCCTTCCTCGCGGTCCTCGCCGGCGCGCTGATCGCCGTCGGGCTGGTCGCTCGGGGATGGGCGAGGAAGTCGCTGGGGATGGCCTCGTTGGCGATCATCGGCCTGATCGCCCAGGGGACGATGGAACCGTTGGGGCGCGAGTTCCTGGCGCCGCTCGACGAGGGGACGGTCATGGACATGCCGATCTCCATCCCGCGCGTCCCGATCTCCCAGGGCGTGGACGACCTCAAGGCGCGCGACATGGTCCTGTGCCGCTTCCCCGAGGTGGCCATGGTGGTGGGCAAGCTCGGCCGCGCGGAGACCCCGACCGACCCGGCCCCCCTCGACATGATCGAGACGATGGTCGACTTCCACCCCCGCGAGTTCTGGCCCGCGCGCGCCCTGGCGGCCGGGGTCGCGGAGGCCCAGGTGAAAGTCGTGGCCAGGGCGATGGCCGACCGAGGCCTCGTCGCGCCGATCGACGCGGGGGAGCTGGCGGACGCCGTCGCGTCCACCCGCCTGATCTTCGACGTCCAGATGCGAGAGTACGCCTATCAACGCAATCGAGAGCTGTTCCGCTCGCCGGGATTCGACGAGGCGACATGGAAGCTGAACGGGCTCTCCGCGAACGCGCTCCGTCGCTGGCGGGAGCATGCGCGCGCGGTCGACTCCCAGCTGCTGGAACGCGCGCCGGGCCTGTTCAATCGGATCGCGATCGAGGAGATCCTGACCCATGGCCGGCCGGTAGATCCCCGGCTCGGTCGCTACGTCGCCGAGCTGAAACGCCTGCGCAATTCGTCGGCGCCCGCCGCCCACCACGTCGCCGCCGAGCCCGGGCTGGCCATGTCCAGATCGGCGGCCATGCCCGCCGGGCTGGAGCCCGCGCCGGAGCTGGATGCGATCCAGGAGGAGGCGACGGCCCCGTTCGCGCGCGGCCTCGTGCTCTGGAGGAAGTCGCGCGACGACCTGATCGGATTCGGCGGCGAGTTGGACCTCGCGGTCCCCATGCCCGGGTGGACGAACGTGTGGACCATGCCGATCCAGAACCGGGTCGACATGCTCGCGACCGGCGTCAACACGTCGGTCGGCATCCGCGTCCTGGGCCGCGACCTCGAGGAAGTCGCGGCGCTGTCGAACCGGGTCGCGGCCGCGGTGAAGACGGTCCCGGGCGCCGCCGACGTCTTCGCCGACCCGATCCGGGGCAAAGGCGTCGTCGAAGTCCGCGCCGACCGCGTGCGGGCCGCCAGGTGCGGGGTGAGCGTCGGCGAGATCGATGCCGTCGTCGAGGCGGCCCTGGGCGGCGCGGTGGCCACGACGGTGGTCGCGGGGCGGGAACGCATCCCCGTCCGCGTCCGATACGCCCGCGCGTTCCGCGACGACGAGGAATCCGTGCGGGGCCTGCTGGTCCGCTCGCTCCCGCCGGGCGGGGACGCCTCCCCCCGACTGATCCCGCTCGACGAGGTGGCCCACGTCCGCGTCCTGGACGGCCCGGCGACGATCAAGGGGGAGAGCGGCCTCCCCCGCAATTATGTCCGGCTCAACGTCCGCGGCCGCGACGTTTCGGACTTCGTGGAGGACGCGAAGCGCGCGGTCCGCGACCGGGTGGCCCTGCCCGAAGGCTGCTTCCTGGAATGGACGGGCCGCTTTGAGCACGAGCTGAGGGCGCGCCGGACGCTGGTCCTGGTCGTCCCCGTCGTCCTGGCGCTGATCTTCGCCCTCCTCTACTGGACGTATCGGGACCTGGCCGACGCCGTCCTGATGATGCTCTCGGTCCCGGGCGCCGTCGCCGGCGGCGTCATCTGCCAGTGGCTGCTCGGGGCGAAGTTCTCGGTCACCGTCTGGGTCGGCTACATCGCCTGCTTCGGCATGGCCACTTCGACCGGCGTCATCATGCTCGTCTACTTGAGGGCCGCCCTGGAGAATGCCGGAGGGATCGAGGCCGTCGACGAGGAAGGCCTCCGACGGGCCGTGCTCGACGGGGCGGTCCATCGCCTTAGGCCCAAACTGCTGACCGAGGCGACGCTGGTCCTAAGCCTCGCGCCGATGCTGTGGGCCGGCGGCGTGGGCGGCGAGGTGATCCGGCCGATGGCCGCTCCCGTGCTCGGCGGCATACTGATCGCCGATGAAGTCATCGACCTGTTTCTGCCGCTGCTTTTCTATCAAGTCCGCAAACGCCGTCGAAGTCGGCTCCGGACCCGGGGCCGCCGGTCGGCCGAGGAAGGTGCGTGAGCCTGAAAGGGCTTCGAGGAAGCTAGGGCCTCGACCGACCGTCGGTCCATGCAGATGGGTCGATGCCGACTTCACGAACGCTTCGCAGCCGTCCGTCGCCCGCCCGTAATCCTTGCCCAGAGACGCGAACGCCCGGTCCACTCGCCAACGGGACGGGTCCACCTGGAAGGCCCTCGATCTCGGCCGCTTCGTCATCCCCCTCGGGCGGAGCGAGCCCCGACGACGCATGTCGCATGCCCGTCAGGCACCCCCTCCGGCGTCGGCGACCGCGAAGAAGTCCCCCAGGGCTGTGGCGTCGCGGTGCAGATACGCCCGCTCGGCCGGCGTCCGGAGCCGGTGGGGCCGCATGAGCCGCCCGACGCCCTCCTCGGGGATCTTCGAGCCGTGGACCGCGTCGTGGACCTCCTCCAGGCGGCGCATGACGTTCGCCGCGATCCGCCCCGGGTCCATGTCGCCGGGGAAGCGGTGCGACTCCTCGCGCCGGACGACCTCGTCCTCGCGCACCAGCACGACCACGACGCCGACGACGAGGTCCCGGCCGTCGCGCTCGACCCGATACGACATCTCCCCTTCCTCGAAGTCCTCCCACTCCACGTAGGCTGGCCAGTGTCGCGTCCGGACGTCCTCCATCGCGTCCGACACGGCGGCCTGACGCCGGGCCGGGGTGCTCATTCGTCGCCTCCCGATACCTGGATCGCCACCGTCGCATCGGCTTCGTGCCGGCGGATCTTCATCGAAGGCCCGAGGGCCCGCGTCCCCGACAGGCCGACATCTGGCGTGATTGCATTCACTACGAACGCGGGACGTGCAGCTCGCGTCGAGCCGATCGACGCCATAGGCGCAGCCTGAACCGGCCAGGGGTCGGGACCTCGGGCATGGGCTCACGGCTTGTCGGGCAGGGGCTGGACGTAGGGATGCCAGACGAACGACTTCCGCGCCTCGTCATACCCGGCCGAGTAGACCGCACCGGTCCGAGCGTCCAGGAGATAGGCGTCCATGACCTGCCTGTTGTAATTCCACTGCCCCGTGAACTGGTACGGGCCAGGCCCCCCCGCTTGCGCGGCCTTCCCGTCCTGGGCCAGGCCGGTCTTCGCGCCGGCCGCCCCCAGCAGGTAGCAGGCGACGGCCGTCAACGCGACGGCCAGGACGGTGGGGATCCTCGCGGGCTTCGCTCGCTCGCCCATGACTCGATCTCCTGGGGGTCGTGGACCGGATGAGGTCCAAGTTCGCACGCGACGGGCGGGGATGCTACAGGCATGCGCCAGTTCACGTCAGTACGGGATGTCGTCGTCCTGGTCCGGCGTCGGGTGGGGCGGCGCGACCGACTCGGCCGCCCTCGACGTGTCCTCCAGGCACGCCTCGACGTACGCCTAACGCTTCGCCGGGACCCCCTCGGCGTGGTCGATGGCGTCCCTGAGCCTGACCTGGGGGTACTTCAAGGTCGCCGCCGTCGCCTTTCGCCTGCACGACTCGCCCAGGAGGGCGACGCAGCGGCCTATGAACTCGCGGCCGAAGTGAGCTGCCCCCCGAAAGTTGGTCCCCTGAAATGGGAGTCCTCGGGTAGAGTGAGCCCAGGAGGACTCCATGAGGAAGAGGCGCGGCGCCGACGAAGTGGCGCGATTGCTGAAGGACGCCGACCGCGATCTGGCCAAGGGGCTGACCGTCGGCGACGTCTGTCGGAAGATCGGCGTGGCCGAAACGACGTACTATCGTTGGCGTCAGACGCACGACCCCGCCCGAATCGGCGTCGATCGGCGATGCCGTCAGCTTGAAGCCGAAATCGAGCGGCTCAAGCGACTCGTCGCCGAGTTGATGCTCGACAAGCAGATGCTCCAGGAGGTCGCCAAAAAAAAGTGGCGAGCCCCGGCCGGCAGCGGGCCGCGGCCGGCTTCCTCAAGGAGACGTTCGCCGTCTCGGAGCGGCGCGTCGGCCGCGTGCTGGGGCGGTCGCGGTCGCCCCTCCGCTACCGTCGTCGGCGACCGGCGGACGAGCCGCCGCTGGTCCGCGAGATCCGGCGGTTGGCCCGACGGCATCCCCGCTTCGGCTATCGCCGGATCCACGCGATGCTGGTCCGCAAGGGTTGGCCGACGAACCTCAAGCGGGTTCATCGACTCTGGGGCGAGTTGGGCCTCAAACGCCCGGTCCGCCCGAGAAAACCTAGGAAAACCGGCCCCAAGTCCGGCGTGGGAGGCAATGGCTGCAAGGCGCGGCCGGCTCGATTCAAGAACGATGTATGGACATGCGATTTCATTCACGACCGGACGGCGGAGGGGCGTCCGCTCAAGTGGTTGAGCCTGGTGGACGAATACACCAGGGAGTGTTTGGTCCTGCACGCCGACGGTCGGCTTGGAGGAGCCGACGTGCGGCGGATTCTGGGGCGGGTGGCGGGTCGCCGCGGCGCCCCGAACATGATCCGCAGCGACAACGGCTCGGAGTTCGTGTGCAAGGCCCTGGCCGACTGGCTGCCGAGCATCGGGACGGAGCCGATCCCGGTGGCGCCGGGGAGCCCGTGGCAGAACGGCTTCGTCGAGTCGTTCCACGGTCGGCTTCGCGACGAGTTCTTGGAGCGTCACGAGTTCGAGTCGGTGGCCGACGCGCAGGCGAAGGCGTCGTGGTTCCGTCGGGAATACGACCACGTCCGGCCGCACAGTTCGCTCGGCTACGCGACGCCCAGCGAATACGCCGCCAAGTGTGAATCCGATTGCGGGGAGGAGAAGGCCGAATCGAAATGGGCAATCATGCGGACGTCATAGATCATTGATTCGTACTCCCATTTCTCCTGGACCAAAAACGGGGAGCAGCTCAGGGGTGCGTCAGCACGGACTCCAGCCTGCAAGCCCCTTTCGCACCCGTATCGACCTCATGAGAGCGGGCGACCCCTCCCACCTCGTCGCCTCCCGAATGGCCGCCCGCAACGTCAGGAAGGTGTCCACGTACTCGTCGTGATCGCCGCATCGGTAGAGCATGAAGTGGTCGGGTCGGGGCGAGCCCGGCCCCCACTCGATCGCCCAGGTGCCGCACACGTTGAGGATCATGGGGAATTCTCCCCGATGGACGGCTCCTGGGGGTCTCCCCATCCTCATCCAGCACCTCCCATGTCGTGCAGGAATTCTGCGAGGAACTTGTCCTGCTCGACGATCGCCTTGGCATCCTGTGGCCGCCAGGCGGGCCGCAAGGCGTGCTCTCCCCTCCAGGGTCGATAGCGTCGGCCTTCCTCCCTGGTGATCCGATAGCGGCCGCATTCGCTGCGGTACTCACCCCCCGTTAAGCTTCACCCAGTTGATTGCCGAGTCGGCCATGCTGAATTTCTCCCCTTTGTAATGCTGTCGATGTTGCTGTTGTCCCGGAGTAGGGCCTCTATCCGCACCCCACGCCACCGCATGAGACCGCCGACCGTGCGCACGGCCTTCAGCAGTCCCATCCTCTCCCATCTAATCAACGTGTGCGGCGTCATCCCGCAAATTCGGGCCGCTTCGCCAGGTCGCAACCCATCCATATTCACGGCCTCCTTTGTCCTGACTCCTCGAACTTAGATTAGGTTTGATCTCCGTGTGGAACTCTTCAGGGTTTTCTGATTCTGAGCACCTAAGCATGTGAATTCCCCGAGAAAACCGGGCTCGATCGCCGTTCTTGCACTTTCTGAGATTGCATGAGCCTCAGGCTGCGAGGCGCAGCAGACGGTCGGCCGCGGCCTGGATTTCGGCCTCGGACGGGCCGGACCGCAGGATCGCGAGAATTTCCTCGGCCAGAATGTCGCGGCGCCAGGCCCGGCGTTTGTCGGCGTGGCTGGGGCGGCGGGTCGGCTCGTCCCACGGCGAATCGGAGCGGTCCACCAGCTCGGCTTCCGACCGCCTCCAGGCCCAGGCCTCCGTCAGGGTGAAGGTCCGGAGGCAGACGTGGAAGGCCCCGACGCTCGCGTGGATGAACCGGACCTGCTGCTTCCCGGCGCCGACGACCTCTTTCACCTCGCGGGAGGCGATCTCCAGGCTGAAGCGGTCGGCGATCGCCGTCAGGACGTCGGCGACCGTCGCGTCTGGGTCGGTGCAGAAGTAGGCCCGCCGGCCGTGACGCTCGTCGACCAGCACGACGCGGATCACGCCGCCGGCCGGCCGCCACGTCGCCAGGAACGTCTTGCACCGCTTGACGGCGGTCCCGTCGTAGAGGTCGAAGACGCCTCGCGACCAGCCTCGTCTCTGGCCGGCGCGCTTGGCCAGGCTGATCGCCCGCTCGCCATAGACGCGAGGTCGGCCACGCCTGCCGGCGGGCCTCGGGCCGGGGGCGGTCCGCAGCGCCGCGTCCTTGCGGAGCCGGCTGACGACCGTCATCCCCAGGGCCTTCGCCGGCCTCAGCAGCTCCTTCTTCGCGTAGGCGCCGTCGGCCACCACCCAGATCGGCCGCTTCAGCAGGCCGAGCCAGGGCCTCGCCCATCGCAGCAGCTCGACGGCCATCTCCAGCTTGGTGCGGAACGCGGGCCGGCGTTTCGGGGCGACCGCCGGCAGGTCCAGCCGCCGGACGTACAGCCGCGACAGGAGCGGAAGGGCGATCACGCCCCAGGAGGGATGCTCGACGAGCAAGGCCAGGACGACGAAGACGTGGCCGTAGACGTGGGGCGAGCCGGCCGGGCCGGGCGTCGGGTCGTGATGAATCCCCGCCGCCTGCACGTACGGGCCGTAACGCCGCGTCGGCGTGTCGTCGATCGCCAGCGTCAGCCGCCCCGCCCCGGTCGCCAGCGGTGCGGCGACCTCGTTCAGCAGGCGGACGGCGATCGAGTCGGCCTTCCTGCCGGCCGCGGCGACGGCGATGTAGCAGGACTGAAACCGTTTGCTCAGCCCCGCGGCGCGGATCCAGGTAGTGACGGTCCGCCTCCCGAGGGCCAGCACCGCCCCGACGAGCAGCAAGGCCGGCCTCGGCGCCGACCGCCTGTCGAGCGGGCCGGCGTGTCGCCGGGGACGGCGTTCGCGACCAAGCCCCGGCTGGGCCGCGAGATGCTCGAGCGGGCCTTCGCCGCGGGCGTGCCGGCCGCCTGGGTCACGGGCGACGAGGTCTACGGCGGCGACGGCGATCTGCGTCGCCGGCTGGAGTCCGAGGGCCGCTCGTACGTCCTGGCCGTCCGCAGCAACCAGCCGGTCTGGATCGGCTTCCGCCAGCATCGGGTCGGGGCCGTCGCCGCGGCCCTGCCGAAGCGGCCGTGGCATAGGGTCACGATCGCGGCCGGGGCGAAGGGGCCGCGGACCTACGCCTGGGCGTGGGTGCGGATCAACCACGACCTGGGGCCGAGTCGCCGCCGCTGGCTGCTGGTCCGAAAGGGCCTCGACGACGGCGAGGAGGCCTACTACCTGGCCGCCGGGCCGGCCCGCACGACCTTGACCCGGCTGGCCCGGGTCGCCGGGTCGCGATGGGCGATCGAGGGCTCGTTCGAGCAGGCCAAGCAGGACGCCGGGCTGGCCGACTACGAGGTCCGGAGCTGGACCGGCTGGCACCGCCACGTCACGCTGTCGCTCCTGGCCCACGCCGTCCTGGCCGCGGTCCGCGACCTGGCCGACGGCCCGCCCCCCAAAAGTCGGACGACGAGGGCGAGCTGATCCGGATCTCGTCCCCGGAGGTCCGCCGCCTCCTGGTGCGACTCCTCTGGGAGCGGCCGCCCGAACCGGTCGCCGTCCTCGCCTGGTCCCGCTGGCGTCGCGCCCACCAGGCCCTGGCTCGCCGCTGCCACTACCGGGCCCGCGGAGCCAAGCCACCGGATTAGTTACCACTGTAGTACTAGGCGATCCCGCCCTCGATGGCGAGCCGCTCCCGGCCCCTCGCCACGGCGGGCTCGTCGATGTCGCAGGAGACGCACCTGCGGTCCCCCAGGAGCTTGCAGGCGACCGCCGTCGTGAAGCCGCCGCCGCAAGGGTCGCACACCAGATCGCCCGGCTCGCTGAAGCCCCGGATCAGCCGCTCGACTTCTTCGAGCGGCTGCTGCCAGGCGTGCCACCGCTTCTCCTCGTGATCGACGGAGAGGAAGTCGTGCCACTGCCGCCGCTTCCGCCAATCGCCCTTGGAGTAGATAAGGACCGGCTTCCAGAACGACAGGCACTGGGCGGGGTGGAACAGGTTGGCATGGCGGCGGATGTGCGAGCAGGATGTCCATCGATAGACCATGTGCTCGCCAAGAGCTTGCATCACCCGATCGAGGTGGCACTGCCCCGAGTAGGTCACGAAGATGCCGCCTTCCACGAGCGCCCGGGCGGCGAATGCGGCGAGTTCCTGGACTTGCGCCAGGAAGCCCTGATTGTAGGGGATGTCGGTCAGGATCAGGCTCACCGAGCCCGGTTGAAGCCCGGCGACCCGTTCGAGTTCTTGGAAGGGGCAGTGCAGGAGGCGGATCTGGGCGTCCTGCACGACGGGGACGGCCTTCGCCCGGAGGGGGACGTGCCCGACCTTCCACCTCGCCGCCCTCTCCAGGTGCCGCAACTCGACACGCCTCCGGGGGGCGTCGTCCCCGAGCATCCGGAGGGCGTCCTGGGCCATCCGATGCTCCCTGGCGGTGTTCGTCGCCACCCTCGTGACGGGTCGGTGCTTGCCGTCCTTGCCCCGCAGCCGGTCCAACCTCGGGATTTCCGAGGATGCGACCAGTCCACGACGGACGGCCTCGACCGTCTTGTCCATCGTGCCGAGGATCTGGGCCATCCAGTTGTTCGAAAGGTCAGGCGTCCGTCGCAATTCGGCGGCGATGAGATCCCGCATCTGCCTGCGGCTGAGGCGGCGTCGGGCTTGGTTGAGGACGAGGGCACGGTCCATCTTCTCATCTTCCGACAACCCTGCGAGGATCTGGACGGGGTAGTTGGCCAGACCGAGTTCCCGGCAAACCCTCTCCCGCTGGCGACCGTCGATGATCGATCCTTGTTCGTCTTTGACGACCGGATAGACCACGCCGAAGCGGCGGATGTCGGCCTTCAGGGCGTCGTATTCCCAGGCCGACATGCCGGGGAGGGGGTGCGGACGCTGATCCATGGGCGGTGACTCCTCGGTCGTGAATGGTGGCGTCCGGGCGTGGGCCTGCCCGCCGCCCTGGTCCGTCGAGGCTGGCGTCGTCGGCCGTCGTTGCGATTCGGCGGGCTTGCAAACCGCAAAACCGCAATCACATCCGCCCCGCCCGCTCAAGCTCCCGCTTCCTCCTGTAGAGCGAGTGCGGGCTGCTGCCCACCAGCCTCGCCCACTCCTCGTCCCGGCCCCGCTTGTCGGCTGGGAACTGGCGGAACAGGTCCAGGGCCACGGCCCGCTCCCACTCGACCCGCTCGCCCCGTGATCCCGGATCGGGGACGCCCGGCTCGACGAGCCGCTTGAGGCTGGACCGCACCAGATCCCGCCAGGGGCGTTGCGACTTCCCGTGCCGGTCGAGCCGGTAGTCCTGCCAGGCCTTCTTCATGGAGCGGAGGTCGAGGCGGTAGTCGCAGGCCCTTGTCTCGGCGATGACAAATTCGACGACCTCCCGACACTCCTCGGGCGGGATGTCCTCGAACCCCTTCAGGGCCTCGTGCCGCATGAACACCGCCAGCATCTCGTCGGAGGGCTCGTGCTCCAGCAGCGCCACCCGGCTCGCCACGGCGTCGGCCAGCGGGTCACGCCGCAGCGGGACGTTGGAGATGGCCACGATCCCGCCCGTGAACTCGAACGACTTCCGCTCGTCCTTCGTGGCGTAGGTGACGGCCCTGGGCTCGCCGGGGGAGCCCCCGAGGGCTGCCAGGAGGATCTGGAGCGCCCCCTTCTGGCCGAAGAGCGTCGAGATGTCGTCGAGGACGACGGTGTGCTCCGGGTGCTCGGCCAGCAGGCACCAGAGGCCCATCGCACTCATGCGGCTGTTGCGGATCGTTCAGGGCGAGCCCAGGGATTGCAGAGTCTCGACGACGGTGTGGGTCTTCGAGGAGCCGGGTCGCCCGACGAGATAGGCCCCGACCTGATACCGCTCGGAGACGCTGCGGGTGCGGTCCCGGATCAGGTCACGCATCGCCTCGAAGGCGTCGAGGCCCGCATCGCCCGTGGACGCCCTCCGCCCCGGTCACGTCGCCGGGGGCCGTCATCATCGCTTCCATAAAGAAAGGGTGCTCCCTTTGGGAATGGGCAAGTCATCGGGCCGAGACGTGCTCGCCCGCATCGACGTAGGTGGCCGGGATGTCCACGGGCTTGCCCGTGTATCTGGCCCGGATCAGGATCGGGGGGATGAAGACGGTGCGGTATCGGGGTGCGGATCGGGGGCCGGAGGGTTGCTTGCGGAAATGTCCCCGTCGCCAGTGGGGGCGGGGGCTCGCATGTCGCCCGCCCCCTGGCTTCGGCCTCGTCCCGCCCCTCGTGTCGAGATCGACCACGATCGGCCTCGCAAGTTCCACGGCCACGAGATCCAACGGGCGTCGGTTGCCCCCGCCCCGCCGACTTCGCCGCCCGAAGTTCCCGGCAGGTAGCCGTCCGCCTCCCTCATGCCCGCCACCGCCAGCATCACCCCGAGGTTGAGGAGCACCCGCTTGATGAGCTTCGCCTCTCGATCGCTTCCCGCCAGCCCCGATCGTTCCTCGAACGATTCGCAGGCTGCGAGGATGTCGCTCACGCTGTCCGGGAAGCCGTCCCAGGCGATCGGCCATGCGAACCTCTCACCGCCGCCCCTCACCTCTCCGTAGAAGAGGCCGGATGCGAGGAACCCGCCGATGGCGACCCGAGGGCGGCTGCCGAAGCGGCCCCCCCACTCGGGCGGGAACTCGACCATCAGCCCGTCGTATGGCCAGCGGAAGTCACCCCAGGGGATGCACAGATCGACGTGCTCCATCGTCGTGCAGATGCCCACGGAGGGCCGGAAGATCTTCGGCCCCTGGGCGACGGCCCTCCCGATCAGCCGATGCAGCAGGATCATCTCGTGGACCTTGCGATGGTGGACGGCGGGGTCGCTCGACAAGCGGTCGAGCATCTCGAAGTACCACCGGCTCGCTGGCGGGATCTCGGCGGGTGGCGAGATTTCGAGGACGGCGTGCGGGCCATCCTCCCGGCGACGCACGCCGATCCATTCGTGTTCGTCGAGCGCCTTGAGCGTCTCGTGCATGGCCAGTGGGACGAACTCTGTGATCATGATGCACCTTACATCCATGCCATCGTGGGCATTGCGTTTTCGGGCGGTCACGACCTGGGCCGTTCATCGTGGGAGTGGCTCGGTGATCCTCCGATGGCAGTTCTTGTATGTCCGGCCGCTCAGGCACGGGCAGAGGTCATTCCGGCCGAAGCCGAGCCTCACGCCGTGTGCGGCGATCGTCTCAAGCATGATCCGCTCGACGGGGACTCGAACGCCCATGGGCAACTCGCCGTTGCGAACCTTGTCGGACAGGGCCGCCGTCACCTCGGCGATCCTGCGGTTCCCCTCTACCATCGTGCGACTGATCTCGGTGCGGGCGATGTCGTGCAGCCTGTTGGGCACGACGGACCCCTCGAACGACATCTTGCTGTCGGGCAGGAACAGGACTCTCCGCTCCCCATCGGCCTTGGGGGTGATGTCGATCAACGCCCGGTTCGGGGCTGCCCAGACGGCGTGGAACTCTGCCTCGGCGTACAGGGGTCGCCCCGTGTGCTCGGCGAGCCAGATGATCCAACCGTGTTGGACCGCCCCCCCGTGCATCGACACCTGGAACCCGACGTTCAAGAAGGCGTTTTGCGGCTTCGCCCATCCCTGGGGCTCCAACTCAAGCCAGAGGGGCCCGTGTGCGGGCTCGATTGCCCGGCAAAAGTCGAGGATCTCCTGCGTGATCGCACTGGGGGTGGTCACGGTCGGCATGAACATCAATCCCTCCTTTCTCGATGCGGTACTGCACTTTCCGAGACTTGATATATGTGAGCGACCCGGTGCCACTCACGCGTCAAGGGA
>MKTT01000108.1:22658-143814 GCA_001898385.1 Planctomycetales bacterium 71-10 | reverse complement strand
AAGGAGTCGGCGCCGTGCGCGAAGGACGACACGGTCTTGTTCAGCGCGATCGTCTCCGCGTCCTGCTCCAGCCGCTTCGAGTATCGATTCAGGTTCTCGAACGAGGTGCGGCCGGCCGCGAACGAGAACGCCAGCGCGAGCTGGAGGTCGCGGCGCTGGGACGCCGCGTCGTCGATGTTCTGCTGGTCGACGACCGGGTCGAGGGCGAACGACGCCATCGGCCAGCGGGCGTTGACGTAGCGGCAGAAGGCCTCATGCGCGTCGGGGAGTGGCAGGCTGGTGTAGAACACCATGCCGTCGACGTCCGGCGCGGCGGCGCGGGTGCGTTCGAAGGTCGTCTTCATGTCCTGGCGCAGCCGCTTGTCGAGCTGCCCGGCGTCGACGGCGATCGCCCAGCAGAGCGCGACCAGGGGGTTGTCGACGTTGCCGCGGAGGTCCCCCGGCAGCGACCCCGCCAGCAGCGGATAGTCCTCGTCCCGGAGCTTGGAGAATCCCTTCCCCGAGGCGAACTCCCGCCGGTCCACATCATAAGTGACCTGCGCGATATGGCTTTCGAAGTACGGCAGCAGTTCGTAAGCGGCCTCCAATTGGTGCTGGAGGTACGTCCGGACGTCCCCCGCCTTCTTCCGCTCCGTCGGCAGCGCCCGCGCCACGTCCTCCGCGATGGCGAACAGCTGGTCGATCAGGAACACGTCGTCCACGTCCGACGGCGCGATCGGATACGTCCGCGTGTTGTCCCTCGTCGAGGGCAGGCTGGCGGAACCGACGCTGTCGAGGTTGGAGGTGAGGTCGGCCAGCCTGTCCTGGCTCTCCTTTATTATCTTCGCTGCCTCTGCGATCGTGTTGGTGTAACCTTTAAGATCGACTGGCTCAGACAGCATGCAGCGGGCGATGGTGTGAATACTGTTGGCCAGCTTCATCAACTTGGCATCTGAATCGGGGACGGCGAGCAATCGCTCCACCTGCGTGGGGATCGAGGCGCAATCGCCGAGGTTGACGTACCGCTCGGAGTCGAGCGGGATGGGCGCCGCCAGGGCGATGCGAGCGAGCTGGTCACGCCTGGGCAGTCCCCTCGGGGCGACTCTCGACGACACCTTCGAGGCTGGGGACATGGGCCGGCTCCGTGACGCTCCTCGGCCCTCGTCAACTTCAGGCGGGATGTTCTGCCGGACCGGCTTAATCTTGCTCAGAGCCTGGACGTATTCGTCGACCGCAGCGTCGATCCTTTGCTGTTCCGCCGAGTTGACAGCGTCTTGGAGAACTGCGAAGGCCGACTCTGCTATCGTTTCTGCTGACCCCGTCGGTGCGGGCCTTTTATTCGGGGGGGTGCCACCGGCGGTGTCGGCCAAGGCCGAAGCCCTGTTGCCGGCAAAATGTTTCACAATGTCAAACGGAAGGGCGTCTGAAGCATCCTCTGTATACCATTCGAGGGCATCCCTGCCGGAGCCGCCCTGTGTTAGAAGAGCGAGTTGCTTTGCCGCTTGCTCCTCGGACCAACTGAATTCCAGTTGACCCCCATTTGACCTGACCTTTCTTAACGCGTCGGTGATCACGAGATGGCATTTTAGCTCCATTGGGTTGTGTGACATCCTGCGCAGTCCGGCCTTTATGGCGGTGGCCTGCTTCTCAGGGTCGCCCCCTTGGTAGAACTCGCAGATCTTCGTGAAGGTTGCGACAATTGCATTCTTCGCCTCATTCCGGGCGACGTCCCTTTTGGCCTCCTCCTTTCCGAGTTTGTCTCGCTGCTTCGCCAACTCGGCTCTCAGGTTCTTCCTCGCATCCAGCAGCCCCGACCGGATCATCTCATACACGACGGGGCTGAGCTGGTCGATGACGTCGGCGATGACGAGGGTGCGGTAGGTGTCGCGGAGGAAGCTGGGGCCGAACTCGGGGCGGACGGTGGCGGTGACGACGCCGCCGTGGCCCTTCAGGGTGCATTCGCCAGGTTGGATCGAGACCGGGACGCGGAACAGGTACAGGCCGTAGCCGGCCGAGTCCGAGACGTCGTCACCGAGGTTCACCCGGCGGATCTCGTTGAGGTGGTCGAGGAACCGCTTCTTCTCGTCGAGGTAGACCGTCGGCTCGATGCCGAGCTGGTTCTCGTTCATCCCGATGTTCTGGAACGGCTTGCCCCCCTGGAACATCGCCCCCGGGGCGGTCGCCGTGAGCGGCCCTTGCGTGGGCAACAGGCCCTTCGCCAGGTCGAACTGCGTGTTCCGTTCGCCGATCACTCCGTCGTTGTCCAGGCTGATGGCATTGCTGGTCGCGTTCCCGGTCTTCAGCGCCGTCAGCGAGGCGCCCAGGGCCACCTGGCTGCTCAACGCGGCCTGCTCGCTGCGGAAGACCCGGCCGGCGACGTTGAACTTGAATTCGTCCTTGAGCGACTTCTTCATGTTCGCTTCGAAGTCGTTGCGGTACGTCGACATCCGGTTCTGGCCCCAGACGTCGGGCCGCTTCACGACGATCACGCCGTCGTCCAGGATCTTCTCCTGGATCGCGTCGATCGACCGCGCGATCTGCTCGGGCGAATTCAACAGGTCCGGCGACGCTTTGCGACGCCACGGCCAGTCGTCCCCCCGGGCTAGACCCACGGTCGCGAGGACGATGAGGCCAGCCATCCGTCCCGACTTGAAGTGCTTTCGCATACTCGACCTCACTAACGGTGCGACCCGCCAATCCAGCCCATTCGTCAAGCCCGGCAGCTAAAGATCGGACGAAAGCGTCGATTTCGTCACTAAAATCTCGTCGAGCAACCCAGGCGGCCTTGGGGCCATGCATGTGTTTGTATTCTGTTTCCGATTCAGAGCAAAGGATGTATGGATTCATGTACTTTCTCGGAGTCCGTTCCGAAAGGCGGGCGGCGACCGTAGGCTGGGGGTATGGCACGCGAACCGTATCCCAGCGACCTGACCGATGCGCAATGGCGGCCGATCGCCCCGCTGGTCCCGGCGGTGAAGCCCGGCGGGCGGCCGCGGAAGTACGAGATGCGGGAGGTGATGGACGCCCTGCTGTACATCGACCGCGAGGGCTGCACGTGGCGGGCGTTGCCGCACGACTTCCCGCGCTGGAAGACCTGCTACAACTTCTTCCGCCGCTTCGAGGCCGACGGGACCTGGGACGCGATGGTCGCGGCCCTGCGGGTCGCAAGAAGCTCGGGCGCGAGTCGACGCCGAGCGGGGCGTGCATCGACAGCCAGTCGGCCAAGACGGCCTCCGGGGGCGTCGAGGTGGGGGTGGACGGCGGGAAGATGGTGCGGGGCCGCAACCGGCACATCGTCACCGACACGCAGGGGTCGCTGCTGATCGTGGGGGTGACGGCGGCGAACGTTGATGACGGGGCGACGGCCCCTCGGCTGCTCGCCGGCCCGCCAGCGGCGAGCTTCCCGCGGCTGTCGGTCGTGCGGGCCGACCGGGAGTATCGGAATAGGAAGCTGGACGAGCGGCTGGCGGGTCGGGACCGGCTGCGGCTGGAGATCTCGTGGAAGCCTGATGGCGAGGAGGGGTTCAAGCCGCTGAAGAAGCGTTGGGTGGTCGAGCAGGCGTTCGGCTGCCTGCTGCGATGGCGACGGCTGGTGCGGGACTTCGAACGGCTGCCGTCCACGAGCGCGGCGATGGTGAAGATCAGCGCGATCCACCGCATGGTCCGCCGCGCCAGGCCGCCGCGGGGCCGGAAGAAATACCGCTACAAGCGGCCGCCCAAGGCGGCCGCTTGAGCCTTATGGAACTGTCTCTCAGTTCAGACAAAGCACGAGTTCCGGCGTGAAGCCCTGCACCGAACCCAACGCCTCCTGGCCGTTTGGAGCCGCGAACACCTCGCATCCGGCGTATCGCAGCAGCCATGCGAACGACTCCCGCAGGTCGTCCATGTCCTCGACGAGAAGTAATCTCGTGGCGATCCCGGCGCGATTCCCACGCCGCCCCCACCGTCCGTCCATGAAGTCCGCTCTGGGAAGCGGAATTCATCAAGGCAACTCACGGGCCGTGCCTCGGGGTTTAACGGGAGACGGGCGGGGACATTCAGGGGGGAACCTGAGGAACGCCCGTCGGGCGACTCGCTCAAGAACGGCCCACCTCGAGCCGATAACTCCGGTGTGCTTTGCCAGTCCGCCGCCCCAAAAACTCATGCTGCCCGGCGGCCCCGCCGCCCGGCATTGCATACCGCCGCGTGCGGCAGGCGAGGCGCCAAAAACCGAAGGCCGGGCGGGCGAGTCCTACCCGGCCTTCGGTGTTTCTGGAGTGGCGGATTCGGGAACTCGCCCCTAGATGAGCCGGCCCCCGGTCACACGGTCCGCCCCCTAAGGTCATTCATTTCGCCGACGACAGGGCCTTGCCGACGGCCTCCTTGATCGCGTCGCCGCGGAGGTCCTTGGCGATCACTCTCCCGTCGGGGCCGATCAGCCAGATCGACGGGATGCCTCGCACGCCGTATTCGTTCGGCAGTTTCGCCTCGCCGAAGTTCCCGAGGAACGCCTGCCGCCACCCGAGCGCGTTGCCGTCGACGTACTTCCGGGGCGCCTCCTTATCCTGATCGAGGCTCAGCCCGATCATGGCGAATCGGTCGTCGTCCCGGTACGCCTCGAACGCGGACTTCAGGTGCGGCGTCTCGGCCGCGCACGGCCCGCACCAGGTCGCCCAGAAGTCGAGGAGGACGAACTTCCCGCGGAAATCGTCCAGCTTGACGACCCCCTCCCCCAGGGCCGCGACCTCGAACCCCGGGGCCTGGTCCCCGACCTTGACCCGCTTCGTCATCGCGAGTTCGATCGTGCCGACGTCGAGGGGCTCGTCGCTGCGCCCGCCCTCCATCGCGGGGATGGTGAACTTCCGCCGGGCGGAGGCCAGCAGGTCGCCGCCGATTCCGCAGGCGTTGCCGACCGGCGGCTCGTTGATCGCGATGTTCACCTCATAGTCGCCCGCGGGGACGTCCTCGACCCGGAACGATCCGTCGCCCTCGACCTTCACGGTGAAGTTGCGATTCGCCCCTTCCGCGTAGGCCTTCCCCTCCGGGGTCTTGGTCCAGGCCTCGTACCACTCGGCCTTCTCTTCGTTGGTGAGGCCTTTCGGGACGTCCGGCTGCGGGAGGGCGGCCCTCAAGGAGTTCTGCCCGAAGGTCAGGTCGATCTTCTCGCCGCCGGGGGCGACGACCCGGCCGACGACCGGCCTGCCGGTCCCTCCCAAATCCCCTCGGACGGTGGCTCCCGGTCCGACCTCGATCGGCGTGGAGTGGCTGTATCCCGTCATCCGATCGGAAAGCTTGACCTCCCGGGCGATGTCGACCTTGCCGGGGCGGACCCTCTCGAATGCGAACCTGCCTCCCGAGTCGGCCGTCGTCCTGTAGTCGAAGTAGGGCTGGGGTTCGTCGCCGCGCCCTTCCTGGCGGACCGACAGCCGGACGGATTCGCCCGCGCCGGGCCTCGAGCCGATGCGGACGGTCCCTTCGACCCGCCCCCAGGCCTCGAGCTTCACGTCGGAGGACTTGGCGAGTTCCGCGTCCTTCACCATGGCGTAGCCCAGGTCGTGGAGGGCGACGACGGCGAACTTGCCTTGCTGGGCCGGGAAGCGGAACCGCCCCGCGTCGTCCGTCTCGACGACCGGGGAGTCGCGGCGATCGGGGGGCCGGGCGTTGGTCAGGTACGCCCCCGCCCCCGCCGTGACGAGGCACACGGAGGCCCCCTTCACCGGCTTTCCTCCGGGGCCGATCACGACCCCCGACGGCCCTTCGCCCTTCTTCAGCCTCGCATCGAAGGCGACCTCGCCCTGGTCGTCCTTGAACATCGGCGAGTTCACGGGGAGGTAGCCGTCCGCCTCGATGCGCACCAGGTGGCCGTGACGCGGTTCGCCGAACTCGAATTCGTAACGGCCGGAGGACTGGCGGCGGGCGGACTGGAGCTCCCAGTAAGGCGCCCGGCCGTTCCCCCAGTCGATGCCGGGCGTCACCGTGAACGCCTCGACCGGCTTCCCCGTCTCGTCGTCGACGACCGATCCGCCGACCTTCAGCGGCTTGAGCAGGGTGATCGTCACTTCCTCGTCCGAGGCTTTGATCGTCTTCTGGCGCACGGACATGAAGCCTTGCTTGCCCAGGTCGAACAGGACTTCATCGCCCGGGGCGTCCTCCCAGGCGAATCGGCCGTCCTCGTCGGTGTCGACCCGGAACTCGAGGGAGCGACGGCCTCGCCACGTGTCCGCCGCGACGAACGCCCCGGCGACCGGCCCTCCGCGCGAGTCGACGACCCGGCCGCCGATCCTGTGCGGCGGTTCCAACCGGAACTCCACGTCGACGGACTCCTTCCCCACCGCGAGCCGCTTCAGGTCCGGGCCGTGCCCCTTGGCCTGGACCGTGAGGATCATCTCCCCGGGCCGGACGTTCTCGAAGCGGAAGCGGCCCTGGTCGTCGGACTTCGTCTCGGGATAGTGCGACCCGAAGCGGTCCGCCCCCTGCGCGACCTTGGCGCCGGCGACGGGGGAGCCGTCGGCGGCGAGGACCCTGCCCGAGACCGCGATGCCCTTCTTCATCACCATCACCCCGCTGAGGTCGCGGAGCTTCTCGAGCGTCGGCTTGGGCGTGTCGCCGTACATCCTGTCGCCGGCGAAGTCGGGGTGGTTCAGGCGGAGCCAGACGTCGTCGAGCTTGGCGGGGACCACGTCGCAGCGCCATCGGCCCTCGGCGTCGGTCTTGACCTCATAGTCCCAGATGCTCGGGCGAGCGACGCCCGGCTCTCTCCGCTCGTTGATGGGCACCAGGACGAACACGGTCGCGCCGCCGATCGGCCGGCCGCGATCGTCCTGGACGATCCCGCCGATCGTCGTGCCTTTCTGGAGGGCGACGGTCTGTTCCGCGGGGATGGAGGCCGCCCGCTCGCCGCGTCGCTCCCAGGAGACGCTCGCGGGGACGAAGCCCTGCTTCTTGATCGAGACGTTGAAGTAGGAAGGCGGGGGCGACGGGACGTCCAGCGTGCAGACGCCCTGGGCGTCGGTACGGGCGTTCTGGGTATGCTTGTCGGCTCGAAGGCCGACCTCGGCCCCCTCGACCGGCGTCCCGCCGCCTTCCTCAAGCACTCGAAGGGAGAGCTTGCCTTGAGTCGGAGGCGCGGCGTTCGATGAGGACCCGAGGGCGAATAGCAGCCACGGCAGGGCTGCGGCGCCGGCCAAGCCGAGCATCGAGGCGAATGCCGCCCATTTCGTCAGACGATGGATGGTCATGGATCTCGTGGCTCCCTGGGCGATCGCGGCGACCGTCGCGGAGACGGTCGCCGCGTGAGCGCCGCCCGTCGCGTAGCCGACCGCCGCCTGTACCGTGGCTCGCCCCCAACTCTCGGAGGCGAACGCCGATGAAGCGTCCCGATTCAGAATGCCGGCGAGGGGCGCGACCGCCGGACCGACGCCCTGGCGGCTCAGCCGGTCATGCAGGCGCTTCCGTCCCCGCGCCAGCCTGGACTGGACGGTTCGGACCGGGCAGCCGAGCCGTTCCGCGGCCTGCTCGTAAGTCAGCCCTTCCAGATGGCAGAGCAGGATCGGCAGCCTGAATCGCTCGGGGATGCGGTCCAGTGCGTCGTAGAGCTCGCGGTAGGCCTCGGGGTCGTCGCCGCCCGTACGCCGGAGCGTCATCGAAGCCTCCACGCTCCGGCGCTCGCGGGCCCGACGCCGATCGGCCTCGCGTCGCGTCCTGGCGGCGACCCGCCAGGCGACGCCGTAGAGCCAGCTCGCGATCGAATCCATGCGCCGGATCGACCTCGCTCGCCGGGCCAGGACGAGGAAGGTGGCCTGCGCGGCGTCCTCCGCGTCATGGCCGTTCCGCAGGACGCGCCGGCAGACGTGCATGACCATCGGCCCGTGCCGCTCCACCAGCGAGGCGAATGACGCCTCGGCCTCCTCCGGCCCCTCGGTTACGAACCGTTCCAGCAGGCGTCCGTCGCTCAGCCCGGCGTTCGTCCCGGCCTCGAACAATGCGGCGACCTGCTTGATGACGGCCGAAGAAGCGACTCTAAGCAAAGGCCGGCCTCCCCATCCTGCCACGGGCGGCCCTCCGCTCCGGCCTCCCCGTCCATAGTGTCCGCCCCGGCGGCGAATCGCCCCAACTTTCCGGAATTTCGCCGATGCCCCGCTCGATCGCCGCAGTCTCCGACCTTGCCGCGAGCGGCAGGATCGCTGATGTCGGTCGAGGGCTCGGGGCGGGACCGACCCGCCCTAATCAGAGACGCAAACTTCAGATTCGCGTCCGACCAGCGAAGCACCTGGGTATCCCACGCCTAACCATCGGAGGCGCACAATGCGTCGGAATGTCTTTCTCGCGATCGCCGCCCTGGTCCTGGTCGCCGTCTTCGCCACCCTCCTGCCCGCTCAGGGGCCGCAGGCATCTGTCCCCACGGCTTGGGAATACCGGGTGATCCTCATCACCGAGGTCGTCAACCTGCAGCAGAAGCCGGAGGAGATGACCGCCGCGCTCGAAGCCAAGTTCAACGAGCTAGGAAAGGAAGGCTGGGACATCGCCGAGAACATCAACGGCGGGATCGTCTTCAAGCGGCGGAAGCGTTGATTCGGGGTGGACGCAATCTCGTAAGTTCGCGTTTTCCCGAACCTTGTAGGATTCCCGATTCCCGCCCTGGTAATATCGGGACGTCCCGATGCACTAACCGGAGCCCCGCATGAAGTACTTCGCCGCGTTCGCTCTGGCGTTTCTTGCCTGCGTTCCAGCGAGGGCCCAGCTGGGAGGCATGGGCGGCCGCCCGGCGACTCAGCCCCAGAACATCGAAGCTGAAATCCTGGAGATGGAGCAAGAGGCCGACAAGGCCGCTCTGAAAGAGGCGCTCCTGCTTCAGGCGCGGGAGGGCATGAAGGGGACGCAAGGGACCGACGTCGAGAAGAAGCAGGAGGCCGAAGACTCTGCCGCCCTGCGCGACTTCATCGCGCGGAAAAAGGGAGCCATCACCGCGAGAGCCGCCAAGCTCGTGGAAAACCGAACTGCGGGAAGGCAGGCGCCCGCCGCAAGAGCCGTTCGCCCGCCTCAAGGCGCCGATGATCAGGATCTCATCGAAGGTTACGAGAAGGCGAAGGTCGAGATCCAGCTGCTCCAAGCCCAGGCGAATCTCCTGCAGCCCGATCTCGCGAAGGCCGTCGATGACTTGGCCTCGGCCGACCTTGCGGCCGGCACCGACCAGACGCACAGGGAGAAGGCCGAGGCGGCGCGTAAGGAATACGACAGGCTCAAGACGAAGGTCGTGGACATCAATAAACGGCTCTACCAAGAGCGGCGAATCATGGCACCCATGCAGATGCAGATGCAGGCGATGGGAATGGGCGGCATGGGCGGCGGGTTTCGCTGACGCCTCGCCTGGAGCTCGTCATGGCTTTCAACGCGGATGAGCGGGGCGACGAGCGGACGTGAGACGACCACAGATCACCATCGGCCGCCTGATGCGAATCGTCGCGGTCGCCGCCATCCTGACGTGGGGCGGGGCCTGGGGGTTTCGCCGCTGGTGGCTCGTGCCATCGTTTCGAGCGGTCGCTGCTCTGTAGAAAACCCGTAGTCGCACGATCATCACGTTGAGGGTGATGGCCCGGAGTATGATCTCGCGGGACTGGGACGGCTCGGCCCGCGCGCGGAGGGCCGGGCCCGGATGACGCTTGATCATCGAGTCCACTGTCTCCACCCGCCACCGCTGGCCGTATTTGCGCTCGAAGGCCGCGAATCGCGCCCGCATGACCCGCCGCCAGCGGCCGGCGGGGGGCTTCTCCGACGGCCGGTCCCGCGTGGGCGGGACGATCGTCCGCACGCCCTGCGAGCGGACAACCTCGTGGACCTTCTTGAGGAAGCCGGTCTCGTCGACGATCAGGACGCCGTCGGGCTCGCCGAGGCGTTCGACCACATAGGACCGGAGGTCGTCTCGGACGGCGTCGGCGTCCCAGCTCGAACGGCCGAGCAGCCGCTGGACGCCGTGCGGCGTGGCGTCGCCGAGCGACTCGGCCAACTGCCAGGAGTTCTTCCGCTCGACGCGGCCGAGCAGGCCGCGAAGATACGCCTCGGCCCGCCGCCTGCGGTCGTTGCGGCCGAACCGTGGGGGCCAGGTCCTCAAATCGTTCCGGCCATTCGGTCGGGGCGGCGGTCGGCATCCGGAGTCTCATTGGTGGTGGCCCCAGGCTCCATCAGAATGAAGCGCCACTGTAGTAGCAGGCCGGCGATCACGGCCGAGTGACAGCGCACGACGCCGAGGTTCGTCGTCAGATCCTGGCTCGCGGCGGGGACGGTCCGCGCGTTCTTCGCGAACCGTGGGCCGTGCTCGGCGAGGGCCACCTGGGCGATGGCCCCGGCGATGGTCGGGTCGGTCCTCCAGGTCACGGCGATCGACCGCGCCGGGTCTGCGGCGAAGGTCCGGATGATCCGGTCCGGGATGGAGGTGGGCCGGAGGGCGACGGCGAGCGGCGTCCGCACGACGGGCGTCGGGGCCTGCGCCTGGACGCAGGAGGTCAGGGCGGCAGGAAGAGCAGGGGGAGTCGTCGAGCGGTCATCGCTGGGGTCCGCGTCTCGGTCGTCGAGACTCGCGGGTTCGACTGTAGCGGCCGTAGCGACCGCTTTCCAGTCGTCGCAAGTCCTTGCGTGATTGACTCGCGACGATGGGAGGGGCATCATGGCGTGAGGCGCGCGTGCTCGGCGGCGAGTCGCGGCATGCACCCTTCGGCGGCGGGGAACGCGGCGTGATCGGTCCAGGGTCGACGCTCAACGACCGGTTCCTGCTCCAGAAGGAGCTGGGCCGCGGGGGTATGGGATCGGTCTACGCCGCCGTGGACCAGGTCCTCCAGCGCAACGTCGCCATCAAGCTCCTGCGCGACCAGAACGCGGGCGAGGAGGTCGCCAAGCGGCTCCGGCTGGAGGCCCAGATCGCGGCCCGGCTCCTCCACGACAACGTCGTGCGGATCTACGACTTCGGCCAGGCCGAAGGGACCAGCTACCTGGTCATGGAGCAGGTCGACGGCGTCAGCTACGTCAAGCGCTGGCGGAACCTGACCCTGGCCGAACGCCTGGCCGTCCTGGCCGGCGTGGCCGAGGCCCTCGATTACGCCCACCATCAGGGCGTGATCCATCGCGACATCAAGCCCGGGAACGTCCTGCTGACCTCGACCGACGTCCCCAAGCTGTCGGACTTCGGCCTCTCGCTGCTGGCCGAGCAGGACGACGCCAGCGGCGTGGTGCGCGGGACGCCGCTCTACATGAGCCCGGAGCAGGTGAGGGGCCAGAAGCTCTCGCACAAGACGGACCTCTACTCGCTGGGGGTCATGGTCTACGAGTCGACGGCCGGCGCGACGCCGTTCGCCGGCAACCCGATGAGCGTGATGGCCCAGCACGCCAACGCCGCGCCGCCGCCGATCCCGCCGGATACGCCCGGCTTCTCGCGCGAGTTGGGGCGGCTGATCGCGAGCCTCCTGTCGAAGCGGCCGGAGGAGCGCCCGGCCGGCGGCTCGATCGTCGCGGCGGTGCTCCGGGCCGAATCGTCCCGCCTTCGGGCCGAGGCCGGGCCATCGAGCGGCGCGACGGACACCGAGTCGGCCGGGCCGGCCTTCGACATGGGGACCCTCGCCGAGCTGGGTGAGGGCCGGAAGGCCGAGCCGGCCACCGAGGTGCCGTCCCGGCGCCCGGCGCCCACGGCCGTCGCCCCCGAGCCCGCCGCCTTCTCCGGGGCCGAGGCGGCCGACCTGGCGTCGTCGCCGCTCGTCCGCAAGATGCTGCGGACCATCCTCGCCGAGCCGGTCCTCCTCAACGCCGAGGAACGCTACCTCTACGGCTATTACCTCGCCTACCTCCTCGTCGGCTCGCGCCGCAAGGCGTTCTTCGGCCGCAAGAAGCTGGAACGCCTGAACGCGGATCGCGCGCGGCTGGTCCTGGGCCTGACCTACGCGCTGAACGCCCCGGACTCCGAGGCGGCCGTGGCCGAGGCGGCGCAACTCTTCGACGAACAGGTCGAGGTCCGCCCGGCCCTGAACCCGGCCGTCCTGGCCAAGTTCCTGGTCTGGCGCGATACCCCCGGCCAGCGCCGGACGCTCCGGCGGTTCCGCAAGGCGATCCAGGAGTCGAGCCGCTACGTCCGCGAACGGATGACCGACGAGCGCGGCGCGGTGAGCGTCGGCCTCATCCCCCGCTCGCTGGACGACCTCCGCCTGCTGGCCCCGGAGCGCGAGGTGGGCGACGACCTGGTCGAGCGCTGGAACCGGCTCGCCGACGCCTGGCGCGAACAGCCCGACGTCCGGGACGCCGTCCTGCGCTACGCGGGAGGGGCGGCCTATCGCGACCCCTCGGCCGTCGCGATGTGGTCGGAGGTCGTCTACCCGCTGGTGGAGATCGCCCGCTGGCAGAGGTCGCGCGAGGGGGCCTTGCGCAGCGGCCTCCGCCTCTTCACCAGCCGCGTGCTGCAAATCCCCGACTCGGCCGAGCGGCTGCATCGGATGCTCACGCGCCACCTGGAAGTCCGGGTCGTCGAGCAGCTCGACCGCTCGGCCCTCCAGCTGGAACGGGTCCTGGCGAAGGTGGAGCCGGACGAGCCGGCCGCGGCCGAGGAGCTGGAGACGTCCGGCGCGGAGCGCCTCGTGGTCGCCGCCGACCCCTCGCGCGTGGGGGCGATCGTCGGCGAGGTCGACGATCGCGGCGGGGACCATCACGTCGCGCTGGTCGACGTCGACCCGATCCGCATCTCCCAGGGCGAACTCCACGAGCTCTGGAAGGAAGGAGTCGCCTCCCTCCGCGAGAGCGCCGGCCGGCCGGGCGCCGAGCAGCGCCGACGGCACACGCCGCTCGGGCCGTATCGGCTGGCGGTCATCCCGTCCATCCGGGGGGCGTCGGCGGGGCAGGTGGTCGTCCAGGGGATGCCCAGCAAGCAGATCGAGATGCTGACTCCCTCGCTGCGCACCGCCGGGTTCCGGAACCGCACGCTGCTGGCCGCCTGGCTCTACGACGACGGCAGCCTGCTGCTCACCCACGTCGACTTCCGGAATTCCGAGTGCTACGTCCTGTGGGACGCCTCCCGCAATCGCCAGACGAGCTACTCGGATCCGGTCGTCGTCTACCGCGACCTGGCCGCCATCGGCCTGGAGGCCCCCGAATCCATGGAGCGGGCGCTCAGCCGCGGCTTCAAGCCCCAGGGGGGGCGTCGTTGACCCGGTTCATCCGGCCGGCGGCTTCTTCGGGAAGCGCGACGTGTCGACGTAGTGGTACGACCCGCCCGTCTCGGCGGCGAGCCGTCGCAGCGGCGTGTTCTGCCCCATGTCGCGGCCGAGGCCGAACTCGATCGCCTGGATGCGCGCCCCCTTCGACTCGCGCAGGAGAGTCTCCACGTTGTCGTTGGTCATCGATGCGGCGTCGGTGAGGAAGAAGATGACCTCGGGGCGATCGACCAGCGCGGTCCGCAGGGCGAGGAGGTGGTCGGTGCCGCCGAACGGGGCGACGGCACCGAGTTGGGCGCGGACGCGCGCCTTGTTGGCCGCCGTCGCCGGCATGAGGCCGCGGCGGCCCGCGGAGTCGGCCAGCTTGCGGGCGTTGAGGTCGTAGAACGTGACCGAGAAGCCCACGTCCGGCGGCAGGCGGTCCAGGCTGGAGAGGAGTTCGGCCTTGGCGATGTCCAGCGCGTTGCGGGTGCTCATGCTGCCGGAGCAGTCGATGACGTAGGCGAACGATCGGCCGTGCTCGCGGCTGCCGAAGAACTCGGTGCCCGGGCCGATCCCCCGCCCGACGCCGCCGCCCGAGCCGCCCCCCTCGCCGCCTCCGCCGCCCGCGCCGGAGCCCGGGATCAGGCCGGCGCCGGGGGTGGGCAGCTCGGGGAGTTCGCGCGAGAGCGACTCGTCCGGCTTCACGACGCTCTGCGGCAGGATCTCGGAGAGGAGCGCGTCGGCCGTCGGGTCGTGGGTGGGCCTGACCATCGCCAGGTCGGCCGGCCTGGCCTGCATGGCGGGGTCGCCCAGGCCGCCGAGGTCTCCCGGCCCGCCCCCGCCCCCGGCCCCCGATTCGCGATCCTTGCGGGCGCGGTTGTCGGTCGGCTCCAACTCGCCCCGCATCGACCGCCGGCCGGTCTCCTCATCCTTCGGCGCGATCACGGCGGAGAGGGCCGTGAGCGAGGCCAGCGCGGCGAGGGCGATATGGAACAAGACCGAGGTCGACAGCGAACGCGGATCCGTCATCGGGGTCCGGCCCAGACCTTGATCATCGCGATTCGCCATGCTCGTCCTCCGGTCCCAGGAATTCGGGCGCCGGCCCCGCGTCGATCCTTCGGCCCCTCGCCCGCGCCCCCCGATGGGAGGGCGCGGCCAGGGTCCGCCACGCGAGGAGGGCCGAGATCGCGACCATCCCCGCGAGTAATCCTACGACCGCCATCGGGCCCGACCAGCCCTCGGGCGGCGATTCCGGCATGGCGGTCGGGGCGGGCTCCTCGATCGTGGGGGCCTCGGGGCCGACGATCAGCGGGGCGAGCCGCTCGCCCTCGGCCTTGTAGCGGACCCGTCGGAGCGAGACGCCGACGAACTGCACCGTCGCCCCTTTCCACGAGTCGGCCCCGCGCGTCGGGGCCGGGAAGACGAGGCAGAGGAGGTCGCCGGGCGGCTGCTCGATCCAGGCTTCCACGAGCGCCGGGAAGCTGCCGACGGCGTCCTGGCGGAACGTCCGGACGACCCGCCCGACGACCCGGACGCGACGCCCTCGGAATTCGTCGGGCCGGTCCCAGAGGTCGCGAAAGGTCGCCGAGACGGGGGACGCGCCGTCTCCCTTGCCCGAGAGCGCGTCGTGCTCCGCGGCCAGGTCGCCGAGCCCCAGCGCGGCGTCGTCCTGGGCGGGCGAGGGGCGGGCCCCGAGCAGCATGAGCGCCGCGGCGAGGGCGGCGATGCGGCGGATCACGGCCCGGTCCCCGGGGGGGCCAGCCGGACGGCGGCGACGCCCGACGAGGAGCAGACGGCGATGATCCGCGCGGCCGGCTCGTACAGCAGGCGATCGTCGGCGATCAGCCGGACCCGCAACGGCCGCGTCCCCAGCAGCTCGACGTATCGCCGGAGCCTCTGGCCCAGTTGGGCCAGGTCGTCTACGGGGGCCTCGCCCAGGCGGAGCGACTTGAGGTCGCCCAGGTCGTCGGCCTCGGCGCGGATGAGGACGTCGTTCTCCAGGTCGACGTCCACGTTCCGCGAGGTCGGCCGGGCGACGCCCCGGGGGGCGCTCGGCAGGGCGGCGGGGGTGGCCGGCAGGTGGAGGTCGATGTGGGTCTCGGCGGTGGGGGGCCGGAAGGTCAGGATGAAGAAGGCCAGGAGCTGGAACGCCATGTCGAGCATGGGCGCGACGGGGAAGTAGATGTCGTCGGGCGGGCCCGGGCGGTAGCGCCGCGAGCGCCGCGACTCGTCCTCGACGGCGGGCGTCGTCGACATCTCGGGGGCGATGCTCACGGCTCCTCCCGGTTGAGGACGACGAGGCTGAAGTTGGCGAAGCCCTGCGCCTGGGCCTCGGCGAGCGCCTTCCGCACCGCGCCGAACGACGCCTCGCGGTCGGCCCGGAGGATGACGACGGTGGGGAGTTCGCCGCCGGGGTCGGCGCCGGTGAACTGGAGGCGGACGGCCGGCAGGTCGGGGCGATCGCCGGGGGCCGCGGGCGCGGGCTGGATCAGCTCCAGGCCGGATCGACGGGCGTCGGCCTGGCGCTTCCACCAGGCGGCGGCCTCGTCACCCTGCATCGCGGCCCCGTCGGCCAGGAGCGAGCCCTTCGCGTCGATCGCCGCGGCCAGCCGGTCCAGCGCGAGGTCGGCCCCCGGCAGCGCGGCCGGCGCGACGGGGAGCCGCACGGCGCGGGTCTCGCCCTCGATCTGGTTGCCGAAGTGGACCAGCATCATGAAGAAGGTGATGAGCTGGAGCACGAGGTCCAGCAGCGGCGTCAGGTTCGGGTTGAGGGTGTGCGACGGCGACGAGCGCGACATGGGGCGGCCTCGTCGGGGTTCACTCGGGGAGCGACGGGGGGGGGACGGGCCTGGCCCCGCCGGCCGTCCCCAGCGCTGCGCTCAGGGCGAACGGGTGCGGATGCGCCCCGGGCCCGGCGGGCACTGGGTGGGCCGGCTCCTGCGGCTTGACGCCCGGCGCGAACTGTTCGAGCAGCGGCTCGGCGGCCATCTCGGCCTCCAGCGACATCCGCGCGATGCGGTTGCGGAAGAAGGCGTAGAAGTAGATGGCGGGGATCGAGATCGCGATCCCTTCGAGGGTCGCGAAGAGGGCCGTCGAGATCCCCTCGGCGAGCAGGCTGGCCTGCGGGGCGGTCCCCTTCGTCGCGATGACGCGGAACGCCTTGATCATGCCGTACACCGTCCCCACCAGCCCGATCATCGGCCCGAGCGTGCCGACGGTGGCCAGGTAGGTCGTCCGGTGCTCCATCTCCATCGTGGCGTCCTCGTTCGCCATCTCCATCGCCCGCCGCGCCGGTCCGACGCCCGCGGGAAGCTTCTGCACGCCCGCCCCCAGCACCCGGGCGAACAGCGAGCGATCGGCCGCCAGCCGGTTGAAGGCGTCGCCGAAACGGCGCTGGTCCAGCAACTCGCGGACCTCGCGGACGAGGCCGCGCGGCGCCGCCGCGGGGACGCGATAGTGGATCGACATCCAGACGACCAGCGCGACGAGGTAGAAGGACATCGCCGCGATGACCAGCCCGATGACGCCCGACGCCCGGATCATCCACGCCAGGAAGGATTCGCCGTCCTCTTCGGCGTCGCCCCCCGGCGACGGGGCGGAAGTCTTGTCGACGGCCCCGGCCGCCGGCGCGTCCTGGGCCTCCGCCCGCGAAGGGGCGAGCATGAGCCCGGTCGCCAGGATCCAGATCACGAGCAGGGCCGCGATCGCGCCCGCCCGGCCTCGCCGTGATTCCATCGCCGCCGGACCTCCCGCCTCGCGTCGTCAGCCGCCCGCCGCGGTTTACCTTACTCGATCGGCCTGGATCGGACAAACGCAACTCTGGGCGAGCGGCGGGCCCCTGGGAGGTCGGCGTCATCCGGCGGGCGGGCGGCCCGATCCGGGGACGAAAAGGGCCTCCCGGCTCGCGAGGAGCGGGGAGGCCCGGTCGTTTCACGGATCAGGTCGGGTCGCGGGCGTCAGCGGGCGCCGGCGCTTTCGAAGGTCGCGTCGGCCGAGCCGGCACCCAACTCGGACTCCATCTCGCGGAGTTCCTTGCTCTCGGTCTTGGAGCGCCAGACCGCCCAGGCGACGCCGGCGACGCAGAGGAGGCCGACGGCGTAGAGGGCCCAGGCGTACTCGCCCTGGGCGGTGGCGAGTATGGTCGGGATGGCCAGCAGGCTGACCATGTTCATGACCTTGATGAGCGGGTTGAGCGCCGGGCCGGCGGTGTCCTTGAGGGGGTCGCCGACGGTGTCGCCGGTGACGGCGGCCTTGTGCTTCTCGGAGCCCTTGCCGGTGGTCTCGGTGCGGGGCTCGTCCTCGATGGCCTTCTTGGCGTTGTCCCAGGCGCCGCCGGCGTTCGACATGAAGACGGCCAGGAGCTGGCCGACGATGATCATGCCGGCGAGGAAGCCGCCGAGGGCCTGGGCGCCCAGGAAGATGCCGACCAGGATCGGGACCAGGATGGCCAGCAGGGCCGGGCCGATCAGCTCGGCCTGGGCGGCCGAGGTGCAGATGTTGACGACGCGGCCGTAGTCGGGCTTCTTGACGCCGGCCCAGATGTCCTTGTCGCGGAACTGGACGCGGCACTCCTTGACGATCAGGAACGCGGCCCGGCCCACGGCGCGGATCAGCATGGAGCTGAAGAGCAGCGGGACGATGCCGCCGATCAGGGCGCCGATGAAGACCATCGGGGCGGCGACGGAGAGCTTGCCGGCCTCGTTGAGGTAGTCGGACAGGGGCATCGTGGCGACCTTGTCCTCGCTGCCGACCGCGACGACCGCGATGAAGCTGGAGAACAGGCTGACCGCGGCGATGACCGCCGAGCCGATCGCGATCCCCTTGGTCTCGGCCTTGGTCGTGTTGCCGACGGCGTCGAGGTCGGCCAGGATCTGGCGGGCGCGGTCGTAGCCCTCCTGGCCCATCTCGTCCTTGTCGTAGCCCATCTCTCCGATGCCGTTGGCGTTGTCGGCCACCGGCCCGAAGACGTCCATCGAGATCGTGTTGCCGGTGAGGGTCAGCATGCCGATGCCGCACATCGCCACGCCGTAGGCCACGAACAGGGGGCTGGCGCCGCCGTAGATCACCACCGAGAGGAAGATCGCGCCGGCGATGACCAGGGTCGCCACGACGGCCGACTCGTAGCCGACCGCCAGGCCCTGGATGATGTTGGTCGCGTGGCCGGTCTGGCAGCTCTTGGCCAGGCTCTTCACCGGGGCGTACTGGGTGTGCGTGTAGTAGCTGGTGACCTTGTTCAGCGAGATCGCCAGGATGATGCCGATGAGGCACGTCCAGGCCGGCCGCATGTCCAGGCCCTTCACCATGCCGAGGTCGGCCCAGAAGGGCTGCTCGGCGAGGATCGGGCCGGTGTAGCCGGCGGTGAAGTCCTTCAGCGAGACGCCCGAGGCGAGGGCGGCGTCGCGGGCCTGGGCGAACTCCGGCGTTACGTTGTAGCCGTAGGCCGCCTGGGGATAGCTGTGGATGTAGGCGTCGTCGAAGTGGAGGTAGCCCAGGCCCAGCAGCATGAAGCCGACCACGCTGATGACCGAGCCGATCACGAACCCGCGGTGGACCGAGTGCAGGGCCTCGTCGCTGGTGCTGTCGGCCCCGGCGCGGACGCTGTAGGTGCTGATGATCGAGCCCAGGACGCCGATGGCCCGGACGAGCAGCGGGAAGATGACGCCCTTGTGGCCGAAGCTGGCGTAGCCCAGGATCATCGCCGCGACGATCGTGACCTCGTAGCTCTCGAAGATGTCGGCCGCCATGCCGGCGCAGTCGCCGACGTTGTCGCCCACGTTGTCGGCGATCGTCGCCGCGTTCCGCGGGTCGTCCTCGGGGATGCCGGCCTCGACCTTGCCGACCAGGTCGGCGCCGACGTCGGCCGCCTTGGTGTAGATGCCGCCGCCGACCCGCATGAACAGGGCCAGCAGCGTGCCGCCGAAGCCGAAGCCCAGCAGCACCTCATAGGCCTTCTCGCCGAAGATGATGAAGATCGCCGTGCCGCCCAGCAGGCCGAGGCCGTCGGTCAGCATGCCGGTGATGGTGCCGGTGCGGTAGCCGAGCTGCATCGCGTCGCCGTAGCTGGTGCGGGCGGCGGCGGCCACGCGGAGGTTCCCGCGCACCGCCAGGTTCATCCCCACGAAGCCGACCAGCCACGAGAACAGGGCGCCCACGAAGAACGCCGCGGCCCGGCCCACCTGCACCGCGCCCGACGCCTGGGCCGTGAAGTAGAGGATCAGCGTCAGCAGGAAGATCAGCGGGAACAGCGCCGCGGCCTGCCTCATCAGGTAGGCCCACGCCCCCTCGCGGACGGCGTCGGCGACCTCGCGCATCTTGGGCGTCCCCTGGTCCGCGCCGAGGACCTGCCCCACCAGCATGCCCGCGTAGGCCAGCCCGGCCACCGCGATCAGCAGCGTCAGGATCAGCCCCACCTTCTCGCCCGTCGCGTACTTCGTCAGCGGTTCGAACAGCTCGACCTCGTGGCCCTCGACCGCCGGGGCCGCGACGACCGCGGGGGCCGCGGCCGGCTGCGCCGCCGGCGCGGGCTCTTGCGCGGCGACGAGCGCGGAGCCCATGAACATCGCCGCCGCCAGGGCGAGCGACCTGAAGCCGATGCGGGGGTGCATGATCCCTTCTCCGAATTTTTCCAAGAGTTTTGAACCGTCGCGGTCTCTCGTCGACCGCGTCGATTTGGTGTGGGCTTTGCCGCCCGCGGCCCGTTGCAGGCCTAGGTCTCGCGAACTTGAAGAGTTGCGGGGGGGTGGCGTCCAGCCCGGTTTCGGCGGCCGTTCGCCGCCGGAGGGGCCGGCTCCTCACCTGGGTAGGCCGGTCGCTCCTCGCGTCGATTCGCGGGGGGGGCCGCCTGTAATCTGCATTCGATTAGACAACAATCCGGCCGGCGTCGGAAGGGGAAATCGCGCGGTTTTCCCAAGAATCAGCGACGCAGCCCGGCCCGACTTCGAACGGAGTCGCACCAAGATCGGGCTAACTCTAAATATCGGAATATCCTTGGCGTTTCTCGACACTTCCTCGCGGCGGCTCGCGCGACCCCTGGGGCGATCCCCCCGCGCCGCGACGGGCCCGGTCCGCCGCCCGCTCACCCGTCAAGGGCCGCCCAGACCGCCTGCGGCGCTTTGCGGATAGTTTCAATATGTATGTTTCGTTCACGACTGCTGCAGCCGACGCCGCCCTCGTCCATTTCGAAATTTTCGACGGGGCCGAGTCGGGAGCTTGCTCGCGACGTATGCCTTCCTCGCCGCCCCGATCACGACCCCGTCATCGTCGAAGCCGACGGTTCGCGCGTGATCCGGCGGCGACAGGGACGGGGGGCTCGGCGGGTCGCCGACGGGAGGAATCCCAATGCAGGCGTCGTCCCCCTCGGCCGAGGAAGCGGACGAGGTGCCCCGCCCGGATCGCGCGATCCTGATCCACGGGACCTTCGTCCAGGACGAGGGATACTGGCGGACGCGGCGTCGTGGCGAGGATTCGGCCGACGGCCCGTGGGCGCCGACGCCCCGGCCGGGGGAGGTCCGTTGGCATGTCGGCAAGCCTGAGGGGAACTCGCGGAGCACCGCCGCGACCCGGCCGCTGCCACCGACAACGCGCTCGTCGCGTTGTGTGGGCTGCGGATTCGGCGGATTGGCGTTCTCGGATCGGACGGCGTGGATTAGGATTCGCATTCCTTCTGGACGGAACCAGGCTCGCGGCCCCCGCGATCCCCGCGCCATGCGGGGCGCGTCCGGTGCGAGGGAGAGGGCGAACGGATGATGCCGCACCGGGACGACTTCGAATCGTCGCAGGGGTCGAAGAAGGCCCCGCGAGTCCGCCGCGACGCCGCGCCCGGCGGCCGACGGCGCTGGGAACCCTGGCTGATCGGCCTGGCGGCGGCCTTGATGGTCGTCTTCTCCGCCCCGCCCCTCTACAACCTGTTCAGGGGCGAGCCGAACAAGGATTACAGCCTCTGGTATCAGGTGGGGGCGGCGCTTCGCGGGGGGTTGGAGATCTATCCCGACCCCGACTCGAATCGGCTCTTCCCCTTCATGTATCCCCCGTCCGCCGCGGCGCTGCTGGGATATGTGAGCTACCTGGGACCGTACCTCACGGGGGTCCTCCTCGTCCTGATCCATTCGGCGGCCTGGGTCGGCGCGGTGCTGCTCTCCGTCCGGCTGGCGACCGGCCGCGCGACGGGGCGCGACCCGCTCCTGTACATCGTCCCTTCGCTGGCGATCGTGGCCCTGATCCACAACACCTACCTCCTGGGCCAGCCCAACCTGACGCTCCTGACGCTCCTGCTGGCGGCGTTCCTCTGCCTCCAGAAGGGGCGCGACATCTCGGCCGGCGTCCTAGTGGCGACGGGGGCGGCCATCAAGGCGTTCCCGATCCTCGCGCTGGGGTACCTGGTCTACCGGCGGCGATGGAAGGCCTCGGCGGCGACGGTCCTCGCCCTGACGGCCTGGCTGCTGGTCGCGCCGCTGCCGTTCCGGACCCCCGCGCAGGCGGTGCGCGACGTCCGGGTGTGGGCGGGCGGCATGCTGTTCACCTACAACAAGCAGGGGATCGCCCAGCGGCCGTTCCGGTCGTACAGCTACAAGAATCAGTCGATCATGGCGATGGCGCATCGCCTGCTGCGCGACGTCCCGGCCGACGGCGAGGCCGTCCTCTCGAAGCGGGTCGCGGCCGTCCGCCGGGCGAGCAAGATCGGCGAGGCCGACGGCGTCCGGAACGACGGCTCGTTCGACCTGAAGACGATGCTGGCCACCGGCCCGCAGGGGCCCGCGGCGATCGCGAAGGCGTTCGAGGGGATCGACGCCGACCTGAAGAAGGCCTGGCGCGTGAACGTCGCGTCGCTGGACTTCCGCGAGGTCACGCTGGCGACACTGGCCGGCATGGCGATCCTCAGCCTCTTCACCCTGGCCGTCCTGCCGCGCGACCGCGACCGGACGCCCCGGACCGACGCGATGGAGTTCTCGATCGTCGCGACCCTGATCGTGATGTTCTCGCCCCTGTCATTCAATTATGCCTACATCTGGCTGATCCTGCCGGTCACCGTCGCGTTGAACGAGGTGATCTCCCATCCCGCGGCGAGCAGGCGGGGCCGCACCCTCGAACGCGCCTGGCTCGCGTTCGTCCTGCTCCTGCCGGCGACGGCCGTGGCGTTCCCGCTCTACGCCCAGGCGTACGGCAACCTGTTCGTCCCGGCGATGCTCCTGGTCTTCACGCTGGGCGCGGACCTGCGCCGGGTCGATCGGGAGTCGGCTTGCCCCTCCTCGCCCGCCCCCTCCTCGCCCGCCCCCGCCTCGACGGCCGCCAACGTCACGCCGGCCACGGCCTGATCGTCGCCGTTTCGGAGCAGTCCGCGGGCCGACGCGCGCCCTCGGCCTCTCGGCGGCCCCTCGGCGACCCCTCGCGAGAATCGAACCTCGATTTGATAACGTGTTGATTTCGTACACGTCTCGGCGTGGCCGGCCGGCCGGCCGGCTCGCGCTGCGGTCGATTTCGGTCGTCCCCGGCGGGTCGGCGCGAGGCCGGGATTCGAGATCCGAGAAAATTCGGACTTCGCCGTGTTGTTTGTTTGTTGAACAGGATGGCCTTCGACGATAGAGTATCCGGATCGTGCCAAGTCCAACATATGCCGCGTCCATGTAAGAGATCGGACTAGACTTCCGAAACTCTAGGGGCTACGCGTCTTGGGTCGCTCTATATCGATCTGAATGTTTTCGTATTGCTCGCGGCTCAAGCCCCTCTTTACTAGGCGTAGCCGCTGGGGGGGCGACCGCGCCAAGTCGCCAGGAGATCCGATTGATGGGTGTTGGAAAAGTTCTGGGAGCCCGGCTCCCGGCTCGGGCCGCCTGGTTCGCGGCCGTCGTCGCGGGATCGGCCGTGTTCCTCGGGTGCGACGGGGCGGATCAGACCACGGGGACGCAGGCCGAGCCCGACGCCGAGGCGGTCAAGCGGCAGGAAGACATGCGGCAGTTCTACAGCAAGAATCCGCTGCCCAAGGCCAGGAGGGGTTCTTGAACCCGTCCGATCAAACTTCGCGATCCAGGCCGGCCCCGGCTGGCTCCGCGCGGCGTGACGTTCGTCCTCCCGATCCTTACCTTCCGAGGCTCTCCATGACGTTGAAGTCCGCCCATCGTCGGGGGTTCACCCTGATCGAGCTGCTGGTGGTGATCGCCATCATCGCGGTGTTGATCGCCCTGCTCCTGCCCGCCGTCCAGGCGGCCCGCGAGGCCGCCCGTCGCGCCCAGTGCGTGAACAACCTGAAGCAGATCGGCCTGGCCGCTCACAACTACCAGCAGGGCGTCGGCAGCTTCCCGATGGGGGCGACGAAGGCGCCCGTATTCGCCCCGGGCGACGCCGACACCGCCGGCGGCGGCTGGTCGGCCTGGAGCGCCCAGGCGCTGCTGCTCCCCTACATGGAGCAGACGGCTATCTATAATTCGATCAACTTCAGCTGGTCCTGCGAGCAGTACAACTCGCTCTCCTGGGCCATCAACTCGACGGCCTACAACACGAAGATCAACAGCCTGCTCTGCCCGTCCGACGGCAACGCCGGCAAGATCAATATCTGCAGCTACGGCGCGAGCCAGGGGACGACCACGTTCAACTACCTGGACCCGGCCACGGGCACGGGCCAGAGCAGCGGCCTGTTCACTTACCACCGGTCCTACGACATCGCCGACTGCACCGACGGCACGTCGAACACGATCGCGTTCGCCGAGCAGCTCGTGGGCGACGGGGCCGGGACCGCCCTGAAGCGGGGCAATGCGACCGGCAACTCCGGCGGCGGCGGCGGCCAGGCCGGCAATCGGCTGGACGTCTCGGGGATGCTGGTCCAGATCAAGGCCGACATGGTCCAGTGCGACACCTGGTTCCGGGCCCCGGGCGGGCAGACCAACAACCGCGGCGGCCACTGGGCCACCGGGATCACCGGGGCCACGATCCTCAACACGGTCGTCCCCCCCAACGGCGGCGGCCAGAGCCTGTGGGGCGCGTGCCGGATGGATTGCTGCGTCAATGCGCAGCACGCCCACTACATCAACGCCACCAGCAACCACAGCGGCGGCGTGAACGTGGCCCTGGGCGACGGCAGCGTCCGGTTCGTCAAGGACTCGATCGCCTTCCCGACCTGGTGGGCCCTGGGGACCCGGGCCGGCGGCGAGGTCGTCTCGTCCGACTCGTACTGAGCCAGCCCCCGGCCCGCGGGGCGGCGTGAGATCCCGAGCGACCGGGCCCGTCCGGTCACCGTTCCAACGACCTCCGGCCGCCTCGACCGGGGAGGCCCGATGTTCTCCTTCAGACCTTCGCCGGGATTCCGGAAGCTCCTCGCCCCGCTGGCCGGCCTCGCCGTGCTCGCGGCCCTGGCCGGGCCGGCGATCTACTGGGCGGAGCGGTCGAGCCTCGCCGAATGGTCGCGCAAGGCCGAGCGATTCACCCCCAAGAAGGCGGATCGCGAGGTCTTCCACTCGCCCGGCGTCGTGACGCCCGCGAGCATCCCGGCCGACCGGGCGACCATCGACGCCGACGACCCGGTCGTCGGCGTCGAGTCCGGCGGCCGGTTCCGCGCCTATCACCTGCCTTCCATGACCGCGAAGGCCCGACACGTGGTCAACGACGTCGTCGGCGGCAGGGCGGTGACAGTCACGTTCTGCGACCTCGACGACTGCGTCCGCGCGTTCGGCGGGGATGAGTCGTCGCTCCCCCTCCCGATCGCGCTGGCGGGGCTGGCCGACGGCGGGATGCTCCTCAGCGTCGACGGGGTCGCCTACTTCCAGCGCACGGCCGAGGTGGCCGATCCGGTCGTCAAGGCCCTCCCCCCGTTCCCCTACGCCTCCTTCCCGGCGACGCGGACGACCTGGGGTCGTTGGAAATCGCTGCATCCCGAGACCGACCTCTACGTCCACCAGGCCCCGACGCCGTCGGCCCCGGAAGCCTCCCCTCACGCCGCGCCCGCCCGCTGAATCCCGCGGCGGCGATCGATCCCCCGTCGACGGCTGTTCCTCCTCGAATCCGGCCGCGATCATCCGAACTGCATCGGCATTCCGCCCCACCTGGCATTGCCTTTTTCGTGGGGTTCGCCAAGAATGCCGCGACCTGCCGGGATGCACCTTCCTAAAGTCGACGGCGGCCCGCAAGGGGCCGGGGCGGAATAGGTTTTTCGGGGCGCGAGACGCATGAACGACGTCGAGCGACGCGAGGACGCGGGACGTCCGCCGGGACGGCCGGCTCGGGGACGCGGGCGGAAGGGATGACGCCGCGGTCCGGGGGCGCGGGGTGCGGGACAGGCTGGCAAGGCAAGGAGGCGATGCCCATGGCACGCTGGTTCGTCGATCGTCTTCCTCAGCGGGGGATCCCCTCGGTGAGCCTCCGCAGGCTGCTGCCGGGGGCGCGGTTCGTGGGATGCCCCGACTGGGAGGTCACCGGCTGCGCCGCCGACCACCGTCGGCTCGACCCCGGTCAGGTCTTCGTCGCCGTGCGGGACGCCCGCTACGACGGCCACGGCCACGTCCGCGAGGCCCTGGAACGGGGCGCGGCGGGGGTGGTCGTCGAGCGCGAGGTCCCGGAGGCCGGCCGGCTCCAGGTGGTGGTCGACGACGCCCGCGCGGCCCACGCCCGCCTCTGCCAGGCCCTGGCCGGCGAGCCTTCCGAGCGCCTGGCGACGCTCGGCGTCACCGGCGTCCACGGCAAGGCGATCGTCGGCCGGATGGCCCGCGCGATCTTCGAAGCGGCCGGCCTGCGGTGCGGGCTGGTCGGCGGCTCCAGCTGGTCCGACGGCGTGAAGGAGCGGCCCTCGGGCGTCGCCGAGCCCGGCGGCGCGTGGCCCGGCGGCGCGGCGGGCCTGGCGTCGATCCTCTCCTACATGGTCGAGCGCAACTGCCACGCCGGCGTGATCGAGGTCGGGGCCGAGGCCCTGGAGGGCCGGGCCCTGGAGGGCGTGACTTTCCAGGCCGCCGTGGCGACCGACCTGGCCGTCCCGCCGGGCACGACGCCCGAGGCGGCGCTCAAGCGGCGGCGCGCCAAGGCCCGGCTGTTCCGCAAGATCGCCCCCGGCGGCGCGGCGATCGTCAACGCCGACGACCCGAACGCCGAGATCCTCGGCGGCCTGAACCTGGACGCCCGCCGCGTCAGCTTCGGCCTCGCGCGGCCGGACCGCGTCGACGTCTCCGGCGTGATCGAGCGGGTGGGCGCCTCGGGGACGCGGCTCCTCCTGCTGGGCTACGGCCGCCCGACCCGGGTCGACCTGCAACTGGTCGGACAGCGTTACGCTTCCCATGCGCTGGCCGCCGCGGCCCTGGCCTGGTCGATGCACGTCGACGTCGACGCCGTCGTCGCCGGTCTGGAGAGCGTCCGCGGGGCCGCCGGCCACCTGGAGGCCGTCGACGCCGGGCAGGACTTCGACGTCCGCGTCGACGAGGCCCGGACCGCCGAGCCGCTGGCCCAGGCACTCGCCGCGCTCCGGTCCATGACCGCCGGCCGGATCCATCTGGTCCTGAGCGCCCACGGCGGGCAGGACCGCGAGACCCGCCGGGCCGCGGTCCAGGTCGCGGAATCGTCCGCGGACCGCGTCGTGCTGACGCTGGGCGACCCCCGCTCCGAGGATCCGGACCGCTGCATGGACGAGATGCTCGGCGGGTTCCGGCGGCCGGGCCGGGTGTGCGTCCAGCCCGATCGCCGCCGCGCCATCGAGTCCGCGCTCTCCGACGCCCGCGCCGGCGACGCCGTCCTGATCGCCGGGAAGGGGCGTCACGCCTGCCAGATCTTCGCCGACCGCGTCGTCCCGTTCGACGACTTCGCCGTCGCCCGCGCCTTCCTGGCCGGCGACCGGGCCCGCGCGGCGCTGGCCCGACGCGCCTGATCGCGACCCCCGCCCCGACTCGGCGCAACCTCGCGGCCCGCGCCTCGGCGCGGGCCGCGAGGTTGCGCCGTGGGCGGGATCAGGAGAGCTTCTCAAGCCTCCCGGTGCTGTCGCCCAGGCGGTCGCACGGGACGTCCATGCGGTCGAGCATCGAGAGGTACAGGTTGTTCAGCGGCTGCGGCGAGCAGGCGACGTGTCGCCCGGTCTCGATCGATCCGCCCCCCTTGCCGACCATCAGGACGGGCAGGTCGTCGTGGTTGTGGCGGTCGCCGTCGGAGATGCCGCTGCCGTAGACGATCATCGAGTTGTCGAGGATCGAGCGCTCGCCCTCCTTGCTCTCCTTGAGCAGCCTGAGCATGCGGGCGAATTCCTCGACGTGGAAGCGGTTGATCTTCCGGATCTTCTCGTGCTTGTTCGGGTCGCCGCCGTGGTGCGAGAGGTCGTGGTGGCCCTCGGGGACGTCGAGGAACGGGTAGGGGCGTGTGCTCCCCTCGTTCGCGAACATGAACGTCGCGATCCGGGTGGTGTCGGTCTGGAAGGCCAGGACCAGCAGGTCGAACATCAGCCGGACGTGCTCGGCGTAGTCCTTCGGGACGCCCGAAGGCCGGGGGGTCGCGACGTCGGCCGTGCGCGGAGCGTCCTCGTCGGCGCGGGCGACGCGGTTCTCGATCTCGCGGACGGCGGTCAGGTACTCGTCGAGCTTGCGACGGTCGCTCTGGCCGATCCGGTTGCGCAACGACTGGGCGTCCTCCAGGACGAAGTCGAGGATGCTCCGCTCGTAAAGGCTGCGGCGGCGACGCTCGTCGGCCGACCCGGTCGCGGACAGGCCGCCGAAGAGGCGGTCGAAGACCAGCCGGGGGTTGATCTCTTTGGCCGACGGCGTGGTCGGCGTGCGCCAGGAGATGTTGGACGAGTACGCGCAGCTATAGCCCGAATCGCAGTTGCCCGACTGCCCGCCGCGCTCGACGCCCAGCTCCAGCGACGGGATGCGCGTGGCCGCTCCCAGGTGCCGCGCCGCCACCTGGTCGACCGAGACGCCGGCCTCGATGTTGGCGCCGTCGGTCTTCCGCGGGTGGACGCCGGTCAGGAAGCACGAGAGGGACCGCGCGTGGTCGCCCGGGCCGTCGCCGTGGGCGCGGGCGTTGTCCTGGGCCAGGTTGGAGAGGACCAGCAGCTCGCCCTTGACGGGGGCCAGGGGCTCCAGGATCCAGGGGAGGTCGAAGTCGCGGCCCTCCTTCTCCGGCCTCCAGTCCTTCATGTGGACGCCGTTGGGGACGTAGAAGAAGGCCATCCGGCGCGGGCCCTCGGGGCTCGGGCCGCGCGCGACCGCCATCGCCTCCATCCAGGGGAGGGCGACGGCCGCGCCGGCGCCGCAGAGCAGGGCCCGGCGGGAGATCTTCGGTCGGCTCATGTCTGGCTCCTTCGAGGGGAGGGGGTGGGTCGGGTCGGATCAGCCCTTGCGGCGCAGGAACGGGTCGCTCTTGACGATCTCCAGGACGATCCGCGAGAGGCGGTCGCCGTCGTCGGCCGTGGCCTTGGTGATCTTGTCGACGGCGCAGGCGTCGGACTCTTCCAGGCCGCGGCCCAGGGCGTAGGTCAAGAGCTTCTCGGCCAGGGTCCGGGCGAACTCGGGCTTCCGGCTCCGGAGCACCGCCTTCAATTCGGCCGGCCCGCGGAACTTCTCGCCGGTCGGCATTTCTGAAGAGGCGTCGATTTCGAGCCCGCCGTCCCGCTCGCGCCAGGCCCCGATCGCGTCGTAGTTCTCCAGGCCGAACCCGGGCGGGTCGAGACGCGCGTGGCACGACGCGCAGCTCGGGTTGGCCCGATGCTGCTCCGTGCGCTGGCGCAGCGTGCCGACGAGCGGGCCCTTGGAGTCGTCGGCCAGCGCCGGGACGTCGGGGGGCGGCGGGGGAGGGGGGCTGCCGAGGATCTGCTCCAGCACCCACTTCCCGCGCTTCACGGGCGAAGTCCGCGAGGGGTTGGAGGTCACGGTCAGGACGCTCGCCTGCGTGATGAGCCCGCCGCGCTCGCGGGTGGGGAGCTTGACCTCGCGGAATTCCTCGCCGCTCACGCCCGGCACGCCGTAGTGCCTCGCCAGCCGTTCGTTGAGGAAGGTGTAGTCGGCGTCGATGAAATCGATCAGGCTGCGGTCCTCGCGGAGGATCGCGGCGAAGAACAGCTCGCTCTCGCGCTTCATCGCGACCCGCAGCGGCTCGTCGAACGCCCGGAACTGCTCGGGATCCGGCGAGGCGGCGTCGAGGTTGCGGAGCTGGAGCCACTGGCCGGCGAAGTTCGCCACGAACGCCTCGGACTTCGGGTCGCGGAGCATCCGGCGGACCTGACCCTCCAGCACGGCCGGGTCGTGCAGCTTCTGCTCGTCCGCGAGCCGGAACAGCTCGTCGTCGGGCATGCTGGACCACAGGAAGTAGGAGAGCCGGGAGGCGACCTCGTCGTGGCTCAGCGGGACGCCGTTGGGCTGGTCGATGACCTTCCCCTTCCGATCCCGCTTCGGCCGGTACAGTTCCACCCGGTAGAGGAACTGGGGCGACGCCAGGACGGCCTGCACGGCGAGCTGGATCCCGCGCTCGAAGCTCTCGTCGTTCTCCCGGGCCAGCTCGGCCAGGCGGACGAGTTTGGCCACCTCGCCGCCCGTCACCGGGCGACGGTAGGCGCGACGGAGGAAACGTTCGAGGACGGCCACGGCGCAGTCGCCGAACTCCTCGGGCTTGGTCGGCCGATTCACGAGGATCAGGGCGTGCCCCGGGGGCGGCTCGTCGCCAGGGCCGCGGAACGGGCCCTGGATCTCGATCGATCGGACGATCAGGTTGCGGTCGCGCCGCGACGGGTCGGGGTGGTTCGGGTCCCAGTAGTCGTTGATGAAGGCGGCGGAAAGTCGGTGACGACCGGCGGGGGCCCGGAGACGATGCTCGAAGACCCCGGGGGCGCCCTCCACCGCCGCGACGTCGAAGGTGCGGAGCGGCCGACCGTCGAGCCTCAATTCCATGCGGGCCGGCTGGTCCCCGGCCTGCTGGCCGTAGGCGACGATCCGGGCGACGTACTCCGACCCCCGGGGGAAGTCGTGGGTCACGGCGACCTCGCCGTCGCTGGACAGCATGCGGCCGTCGTCGTGGTGGGGCGAGCCGCCCGCGGCCCCGAGGTCGTCGCCTTCATAGACCTTGACGGGGGGCTCCCCGTCGCCGCCGACGTCGATCGCCCTCGATGCGATCGCCTCGGCGGCGGCGAGGTACTTCTCCATCAGGATCGGCGGCAGGCTGAGGACGTCGCCGATGTTGTCGAAGCCGTAGCCCACGTCGTCGGAGGGGAAGTCGTCGGCCGGGCGGAAGTCGACGCCCGTCAGGTCGCGGACCGTGTTGTCGTACTCGGCCCGGTTGAGCCGGCGGACCGTCACCTTGCCCGGATCGACCGGGCCGTCGCAGCCGGCCTTCTCGACCTCGGCGTCGATCCAGGCGGCCAGGGCCCCGGCCTCCGCCTCCGACGGCTGGGGATGGTCGTCCGGCGGCATCGTCCCCCCCTCGACGTTCTCCTTCACGCGCCGCCAGGGCTTCCGGTTCGACGACGGCGAACCCTTGGCCATCAGCTTGACCAGGTCCAGCCCGCCGTCCGCCTCCTCCCCCTTGTGGCACGAGAGGCAGTATTTCTCGACCACGGCGCGGGCGGGCGCGGCGGCGTCGCCCTCGTCGGCGGACGAGCGCAGGGGCGAGAGCCAGGCGAGTCCGCACGCGATCGCGACGAGTGCGGCGGATTCTCGCGACGGTCCTGTCGGCATCAGATCGACTCCGGGCGGGGCGGCGGGCGGGGCGGCGGCGATCCCACAAGAGTTTAACACCGCGGCCGACCTCGGCCAACCTCCATGCCCGGGCCTCGCCCGGGACGATCCCCGTCGTGATTCATCTTCGCAAGTCCATGGCATCAAAGAACCGGCCTGCGGCGATGCGATCGTCCGGCCGCGAAGACGGGCCGAAATCCTAATGAATTCAGAAATCATGCATGTTTTCAGGTCCGGCTCGAATCGGTGCAGTGTTGCGGCCCGAGGCCGGAAAACAGGAGGTTTTTTTCGTTGCCGGATCCGGGTGGCCGATCTATTCTCTTACCCGCGTCGCAACCCTAGCGGTCTGTCGCGAGTTTCGAGACGGTCCCCCTCGGGGCCGCAGACCGCGATGGATGATGGTCCGGCCGGGCGACTTGAATCGCCCCGTCGGTCGCTGTGGCGCACACGTTCAAAGCCCTTCGCATCGGTCGTGCATCAAATCCGTCATCCCAGACGACCCGCCCCGGAACGCCGTGGGCGGAAGGAGTGAGTTCATGCAAACACGTTTCGCTCGCCGATCGGCCTTCACGCTGATCGAGCTGCTGGTGGTGATCGCCATCATCGCCGTGCTGATCGCCCTGCTGCTGCCGGCCGTCCAGGCGGCGCGCGAGGCGGCCCGCCGGTCGCAGTGCATCAACAACCTGAAGCAGTTGGGCCTGGCCGTCCACAACTACCACTCGTCCATCAATTCCCTGCCGCCGCTGTTCGGGAACTTCGGCACGGCTCCCAACGGGCCGAGCGAGGACGGCGGGCCCTGGCCGCTGGGCTGGATGGTGCACCTGCTCGGCTACATGGAGCAGCAGGCCCTCTACAACTCCGCGAATTTCTCGTTCGGCGCATATGCGGGGCCGAACGTCAACACCCTCAGCTCGACGAAGGTCAACTCCTTCGTCTGCCCTTCCGAGAGCCTCAAGACCGGGCCGTGGGTGGCTTCGGCGTTCACGAACTATCACGCCAGCTTCGGCGGCCCGGCCTCGATCAACTCCTGGAGCGGCGCCTTCGTGCCGTTCCGCAGCGACCCGGGCGACCGTCCCGGCTACACCAACGCGGTGCAGACCCCCGGCTGCATGACGTTCGGCTTCGAGGCCGTGACCGACGGGACGAGCAACACGGCGATGATCAGCGAGAAGCTGATCGGCCTGAACGGTTTCGTCGCTTCGGCCCTCCCGGGGTCGCAGAATGGCAAGCGGGTCTCATTCCAGCTTTCGAACAGCCTGAACTGGGATACCGCGACCGGTACGGCCGACGCCCTGGCCTTCCTGAACGCCTGCAAGTCGATGCCGTCGACCACCGCGCCGACCAACCCCACCCAGTGGTCGGGCGCCTGCTGGACCGGCAGCCACGCCGGCACGCTGCATTTCAACTCCTACGGGCACCTCATGACGCCGAACGGGCTGTCCTGCGTGGCGGCCAATTCCTGGGGCGGCGCCCCGGGCGGCTTCAACGACGCGATCACGGCCACGAGCAACCACTCGGGCGGCGTCAACGTCGTGATGATCGACGGCTCCGTGAAGTTCATCAAGGACACCATCGCCCCCCAGACCTGGTGGGCGATCGGCACACGCAACGGCGGCGAGGTCGTCGGCTCCGACGCCTTCTGACCTCCTCCCCCTTCCGCTATGACCCTAGCCGTCCGGCCCGCGAGCGGCCGGGCGGCGGGGCCTGATCTATGGAAAGGACCTGACGAGCATGCGACGATTCGGAAGCCTGATGCTCTGCGGCGCGATCTCCTTCTTCGCCGTCGGCTGCGACGGCGAGGACCAGCCTAACGCTTCCACGCCGCCGGAGGCCGTCAACGAGGACTTCACCAAGAAGACCGCGGACATGATGCGGGCCGCCAACACCGGCATGGACAAGAAGAGCCAGAAGTCGGCCAAGGCGAAGGCCGCGGCCGAGCCGACGCCCGCGCCCGACGCGGCACCGCCGACCGAGTGACCGGCCGGCCCACGTCGTCGAATTCGGGGGCCGGCCCGAAACCGGCCCCCGACGCCGCGGCGCGACGAGCCGAGACGACGGCCATCGCCCGGCGAGCCCCTGGGAGGTGATGGACATGGCATGGACCCGGCGATGGGTCGCCTGGCTGGCCCTCGCGGCCCTGACGGCCTCCGCATTCGGGGCCTGGGCGTTCAACGAGAGGCGATTCGCGGCCTCCCTGGGCCGGGCCCGCGAACTCATGGACGAGCGCCGCTTTCCGGAGGCCCGCCGCCTCCTGGCCGGCCTGCATTCCGCCCGGCCGGCAGACGCCGAGGTCGGCTACCGCCTCGGCGTCTGCGAGCACGCCGAGGGGGACGTCCGCGAGGCCCTGGAGACCTGGACGGCCACGCCCCCCGATGCGGCCTGGGCCGCCCGGATCGGCCTGGCCCGCGCGCGGACGCTCGTCGGCGACCTGGGGCGGTTCGGCGAGGCCGAGGCCATCCTTGAATCGCTCCTGAAGTCCACCCCCGCGGGTGCCGACCGCGACGAGGTGCGCCGCACGCTCGCGGAGCTTTATTTCTGGCAGGGGCGACGGGCCGAGGTCGGCCGGCTCATCGAGGACGCCTGGCGGCAGACGACCGACCCGGTCGGCGACCTGCGCGACCACTGGAAGGCCGAGAACGCCGCGACCCTGATCGACGTCGTCCGGTCGGAGGTCGATCACGCGACCGGCCTGGCCCCGGACGACGACCGCGTCTGGCTGGCCCAGGCGTCCGTCGCCGCCCAGACCGGCCGGGTCGCCGACGCCGAGGCCATCCTCAAGCGTTGCCTGGAGGCCCGCCCGGAAGACCCGGCCGCCTGGCGAGCCAGGCTCGAGCTGGCCCGCGCGAACGACGACCTGGAAGCCGCCCGGGCCTGCCTGCCGCACCTCCCGGCGTTCCTCTTCACCGAGGCCGCGCGGCTGGACCTCCGGGCCTGGCTGGCCCGCCGCGGCGGCGATCCCGCGGCCGAGCGGGCGGCGCTGGAGCGCCTGATCGAGGAGGCCCCCGGCGACCTCCCCGCCCTCGATCGCCTGGCCGTGATCGCGGCCGAGGCGGGCCAGCCGGAGCGCGCCCGCGAGCTTCGTCGGCGGAAGGCGGCCTGCGACGCCGCCAAGGATCGCTACCGGCTCATCCTGGACGAGACCATCTCGCCCGACAAGTTCGCCGAGCTGGCCGGCCTCGCGCAGACGCTCGGCCGGACGTTCGAGGCCCGCGGCTGGTGGGTGCTCCGCGAGGCCTACGTCCCGACCGATCCCGCCCCCGCCCGCGCGCTGGCCGTCCTCGGCCGCAAGCCGCCGGCCCCGAAGGCCCCCCCCGCGGGGACGCTCGCCGAGTCGCTCGCCTCGGGCGGCGCCGGTACGGGCCTCGTCCGGGTCGCGGGGTCCGCCGACGCGAACGCCTCGTCCGCCTGGGACGCGTCGCGCATGGGCCCGCCCCCGAGCTTCCGCGACGACGCCGAGGCCGTCGGCCTCCGATTCGAGTACGACAACGGCCGATCGCCGCGCCGGCAGCTCCCCGAGACGACGGCCGGCGGCGTCGGCCTGCTCGACTACGACGGCGACGGCTGGATCGACGTCTACGCCGTGCAGGGCGGGACGTTCCCCCCCGTCCCGTCGCATCCGCACGACGGCGACCGCCTGTTCCGCAACCGCGGCGACGGGACCTTCGAGGACGTCACCGAGCGCTCGGGGATCGCCGCCATGCCGCGCGGCTACGGCCATGGCGTCGCCGTGGGGGACGTCGACGGCGACGGCCGCCCCGACCTGTTCATCACCCGATGGCGGTCGTACGCCCTCTACCGCAACCGCGGCGACGGGACCTTCGAGGACGTCACCGCCGCCTACGGCCTCGACGGCGACCGCGACTGGCCGACCTCGGCCGCCTTCGCCGACCTCGACAACGACGGCGACCTCGACCTCTACGTCGCCCACTACCTCGCCTGGGACGCCGAGAACCCGACGCTGTGCCCCCGCGTCACCGTCTCCAAGTCCGACACCCTCTCCGAGCCCGGCCAGCGTTACAACTATTGCACCCCCCGCGCCTTCTCCGCGCTCCCGGACCACCTGTTCCGCAACGACGGCGGCCGGTTCGTCGACGTCAGCGCCGAGGCCGGGATCGTGGAGTCCGAGGGTCGCGGGCTGGGCGTCGTCGCGGCCGACGTGGACGACGACGGCCTCGTCGACCTCTTCGTCGCCAACGACACCACGGCCAACTTCCTCTGGCGCAACCTGGGCGGGATGAAGTTCGAGGAGACGGCCCTGATCGCCGGCGTCGCCTGCAACGCCGGCGGGGCCTACCAGGCCGGCATGGGGACCGCCTGCGGCGACATCGACGGCGACGGCCGACCCGACCTCTTCGTGACCAATTTCTACGGCGAGTCGACGACCTACTTCCGCAATCTGGGCGGCGGGGCCTTCGCCGACCAGGGGGCCGCCATCAACCTGTCCGGGCCGACCCGCTTCCTCCTGGGCTTCGGCCTCTGCCTCCTCGACGCCGACAACGACGGCCGCCTCGACCTCGCCGCCGCGAACGGCCACGTCAACGACGACCGGCCGGACTATCCCTACGACATGCCGACCCTGCTGATGATCCAGGGCCCCGACGGCCGTCTCGTGGAGGCCACTCAGGCGGCCGGGGAGCCCTGGACGGTCCCCCGCATCTCGCGCGGGCTCGCGACCGGCGACCTCGACAACGACGGCCGCGCCGACCTCGTCGTCCTGCCCCAGAAGTCGCCGCTCGGCTACTTCCACAACCGGGGCGAGCGGGGCGGGTCGCTGACGCTGGCGCTGGAGGGGACCGCGTCCAACCGCGACGCCGTCGGGGCCGTCGCGACCGTCACGGTGGGCGGGCGTCGCCTCCGCGCCTGGCGGACGGGGGGCGGGAGCTTCGTCTCGGCGTCCGATCCCCGCCTCCGCTTCGGCGTCGGCGCCGCGGAGCGCGTCGATGAGGTCGAAGTCCGCTGGCCTTCCGGACGCATCGACCGCTACGGCGGCCTGGACGCCCGCCGGGGATACCACCTCCGCGAAGGCGACCCCGCGCCCTCCCCCTTGCCCGGCCCCTGGGGTCGCTGAACCGACCCGACGCCGCGCCCGCCCCGTTCCTCTTAACGATGGGTCCCAGAATGGAACTCCCGAACGGCGAACTCGATGCGACCCCCACCACACTCCCCCCGCCGGCCCGGCCCCCCGAAGGCCCGCGAGGCAGGCTCCGCCCCATCGTGATCGCGGCGGGCCTCGTCGTCGCCGTCCTCGCCTGGGCGATCGGCGAGACGGGGATCGTGCGCGTGCCGGCGAGGCAGGTCCCCATGGTCACCATGGGGACGAAGCACATGGGGACCAGCCCGGCGACCGAGCGGACGGCCGCCGTCGTCACGGCGACCCGCGGCCGGATCGCCCTCGGGGCGCTGCTGGGGCTCGCCCTGGGCGCGGCGGGGGGCCTGGCCGGGCGGGCGCGATCCGCCTCGATCCGCGGGGCCGTCGCCGGGGCCGTCCTGGGCGGGCTCGCGGCCGGGGCGGTCACCTACCCGTCGGTCTCGTACTACACGAAGAAGGTGGAGACGTTCGAGAGCGACCTGATCCCGGCGCTCGCCCTGCACGCCGCCATCGCGGCGGCGATCGGCGCGGCGGCCGGCGCGGCGCTGGGGCTCGGCGCGGGGGGGCCGGCGGGCCGTGGCGCGCGCTGGGCGATCGGCGGGGCGGTCGGCGGGCTGCTCGGGGCGCTGGCCTACCAGGTCGTCGGCGGCATCTTGCTGCCGGTCGACGGGACCACGGACCCGACCGCGGCGACGGCGACCGCGCGATTCCTCGCCGTCGCGTTCGTCGCGGTCGGTTGCTGCGCGGGCGTGGCGGCGGCGACCGACCGGGCCTGAGCCCGGCGTCGACGCCCGCGGTCAGAAGTCGGCGTCGCCGCGGATCAGCTCGTCCTCCCACGCGTCCATCAGCGGCCAGTCGACGGCGCAGGTGCCGAAGTCGGACATGTGCTGGTAGCCTTCCAGGCGCTCGATGGTCCGGGTGATGAGGGCGTCGTCCTTGCGGAAGATGGGCCCATGGGAGGGGAGGAGGAACTTGGCGTCGGACGCGCGGATGCGCTTCAGGCTGGCGATGTAGTCGGGGATGTTGGAGCCGTGGTGGGCGTCGATGGCGCCGACGCAGCCGTCGCGGAACAGGTTGTCGCCGGAGAAGAGCAGGTCGTCCATCTTGAAGGCGAGCTGGCCGGCGGCGTGGCCGGGCGTGCTCCAGACCTCCAGGGTGCGGTCGCCGACCTGGATCTTCGAGCCCTCGTCGATCTCGACGTCCACCTTGCACTTGGGCATGGGGATGCTGATCCCCTGGGCGTCGATCCGGGCGAAGGTGAACAGCTCGTCGCCCGACTCGATCGCGGCGACGCTGCGGGGGTGGGCCGCGACCGGGCACTTGAGGACGTCGCGGGCGCGGGCGAGCCCCTGGGTGTGGTCGACGTCGGCGTGGGTGGCGACGATCATCTTGCACGCCGAGAAGCTGTAGCCCAGCTCCCGGACGAGCTGGAGGACGGCGACGGCGTCCTCCAGGAAGCCGACGTCGATGAGGACGTACTCGTCGCCCCCGTCGATGAGATAGACGTTGACCCCCATGCGGCGGCGGGCCTGGTAGTTCATCTCGATCACGTTGGGGAAGAGGTAGCGACGCTGGAGCATGGGAGCGGGTCCGGGGTCGGGACGCCTCCGCGGGTGCGGGGGCGGGGGTGACTCGGCGACGTGGCGACTTAGATTCTAGGGCCGGCGGCGGCCCGGCTCAACCCGACCTCGCCCAGGCCGCGTGGGCGCGGGCGGCGACTTGACAGGGGTCGGGGGGCGGGGTAGGTTGAAATCCGGGCTCCGTCGTTGGAAGTTCCGGGAACCAGACGAGATGAGTTGACGGCGGCGAGCCCCTTCAGGGCGCGGATCGATCGCTCCCCGCGCCCGCCAGCCGAAGCCTCCTCGCCCCGAACCACGGCCGACGCCGCGGGCCTCGAAGGCCCGACGCCGGCCGGTCCGGGCGTGGGCCGATCCCCCGTCGCCGAGCCCGCGTCCCAGCGGTATTACACGAGGTCTGCCGAAATGAGCAGCAAGTCGTCCGTCGTCGAGAGACGCATCGCGCCTCCCGCGGGGCTCGTCCGGGCCGGCGCGGCCGCCCTGCTGGCCTGGGCCTGGGCCGGCCCAGTCCCGGCGCGGGCGCAGGCGCCGCAGGAGCCCGCGAAGGCCGCGGAGACGGCGAAGGACGCCCCCCCGGCCGCCCCGGCGGAGGACGACGCCCCCAAGGAGGCCGTGGACCCCTCGGCGTCGCAGAAGGCGGCCTCGCTGGTGGTCTTCAAGGACCCCAACATCGAGGCCATCCGCGACCCGAAGAAGTTCCAGGAGATCCGCGCCAACCCCGTCCAGGCGCAGGAGATCAACCAGCTCAAGGCGATGGCCGCGAGCCCGATCACCCCCGCGGACCAGAACGTCATCAACAACGTCGTCGGGGCGATGGTCGCGCAGATGTCCAGCCCGCGGAACATCCAGGCCGCGCTGGATCCCTCCGGCGAGAAGAACCTGGCCGTCGTCACGGCCGTCCAGACCGCGACCCAGAACCTGCTGGAGCCGGTCTTCAGCGCGCGGGCCGCCAAGAACGCGGCGTTCCAGGCGAAATACAACCAGGCGCTCCTCCAGAAGCTCCCGCCGCTGCTCAAGCACCACTTCGTGCCGCGGATCCAGGCGATGATCATCCTGGCCCAGAGCGCCAACCCCGAGGCGCTCAAGGTCCTGCTCGACGAGATCAAGAGCCCGACCCAGACGTACTGGGTGAAGCTGTGGGCCTTCCGCGGGGTCACGAACATCAAGGTGCTGACGAACCGGCTGTCGGCGGCGCAGGAGGCCGACGCGGCCAAGACGATCGCCGACCAGCTCCTGAAGGGGAAGGACTGGCCCGGCTGGGTCCAGTTCCGGGCGCTTGAGGCGCTGGCCGCCTTGCGGCAGGGCTTCCTCCCGTCTTCGCCCCGCACGGCGGACATGGCGTCGGCCGCCTTCCAGTACCTGACCGACGAGGCCCTGGGCCTCGACGTCCGGGCCGAGGCGGCGCGGGCGCTGGGCTCGATGCAGATCGGCACGGCCGTCCCCAAGTACAGCCAGACCCTCGTCGCCTACGCCACGGCCCGCCTCGCGGCGACGATGCTCGACAAGATCGCCGACGGCCATTCCGAGAACCCGCTGCGGTCGCAGGAGCTGACCGCGACCCTCGTCGGCCCGGTCTTCCAGGCGTTCGAGGGCCAGGAAGGGGCCCGGGAGAGCGGCCTGCTCAACTCGACCAGCGGGGCCGTGAAGACCGACGTCCAGAAGTATTTCGACGCGCTCAAGACGCCGGCCAAGGCCGCCGCGGCCCTCGCCGGCGCGCCGGCGGGGCAGATCGAGGCGGCGCGGAAGGACCTCCGGGCCAAGGTCGACGCCTTCAAGGCGTTCCTGGACAAGAACGCGCCGGCGGACGGGACCCTGTTCCCGAACGGCCCGGCCCTCCCCGCCCCGGCCGCCGCGGAGCCCGCGAAGCAGGCCGAGGCGGCCCCCAAGGCCGAGGCGGGCGCCCCTCGTGGATAAGGACGACCCCGGCGGGCCGGCCACGCCGATCCCGGTGCCGGAGCTGCGCGACTACCACCAGATCAACGCCGAGGTCGTCCGCCGGCTCCAGCGCGGCGAGCGCCGGATCAAGCTCGAAGGGCCGGCCGGTCACCGCCTCTTGCTGGCGGGCCTGGCCGGCGGCTGGGACGCCGTGATCGAGGTCGCCGGCGACGCGGGCCCCGAGCTGGCCGCCGGCATGGACGCGCCCGGCGTCGTCGTCGTCTGCTCCGGCCGCTCGGCCGACGGGGCCGGCGCGGGGATGCGCTCCGGGACGTTGCTGCTCCTGGGCCCGTCCGGTTCCGCCGTCGGCTGCCGACTGGCGGGAGGGACGATCGTCGCCGCCGACGCCGTCGGCCCCCGGGCCGGCCTCGGGATGTCGTGCGGAGACCTCGTGCTGCTGGGGGCGGTCGGGCCGATGGCGGGGGACCGCCAGTCGGGCGGCCGGATCTTCCTCCCGGCCGAGGCCGAAGTCCCGCACGCCGGCCGCGAGGCCGTCGGCGGTCGCCGGTTCCGGGGCACCCCGGGCGACGCCGAGCCCGAAGCCCTTCGCGCGTTCGACGCGGCCCGGTCGCTGCTCCGGAGACGAGGCGGAGGAGGCTGAGACGATGGCGCGACCCCGGGCGCGACGGGCCTTCGGATCGGCGGCCCTCGCCGGCTGCCTGGCCCTCCCCGGCTGCGCCGAGGAACTGGGGCCGGAGGCGATCCCCCACACCTCGGCGACCGGCGTCGTGCTCCTCTCCGGGCGGCCGGTTGATCGCGGCTGGGTCGAACTCCAGCCGGTGGACGGGACGCTCGGCGACCTCGTCTCGACCCGCCTCCGGCCCGACGGCACGTTCCGGTTCGAGCGCGCACCCGTCGGCGAGGTCTGCGTCCGCCTGGTCGACGTCCCGCTCGGGTCGACCGGGGCCTACTGGGTCTTCCGGAACAACTCGCCCATCCGTCGCACGACCCAATCCCCGCCGGGGCCCCCCATGACCATCGAGGTCGTCGAGGAGCTGATGCGGTATCAGAAGCTCAAGGAAGGCTCGCGATGACGGCCCCCCCCGAGGCTTCGGGCTGCAAGGTCCGCGCCCTCTTTCGCGACGGCGCCGGCGAGATGCACCTCGACTGGCCCGTCGACCGGATCCCGGAGGCGACCGGCGACGCGAAGGGGACGCTCTGGATCGACGTCGAGGATCCTCCCGGCCAGCCCAGCGCGTTCGCCGAGCACCTGCTGCGCGAGGTGTTCCGGTTCCACCCCCTGGCGGTGGACGACGCGCTGCGGGAGTCGCACATCCCCAAGATCGACGACTGGGACGACTACATCTACATCGTGTTCCACTCCAGCCGGATCGATCCGGAGACCGGCGACCTGTCGCTCCAGGAGCTGGACGTCTTCCTCGGGCCCAACTACCTCGTCACCTACCATCAAGAACCGCTAGAGTTCCTGGTCGAGGGCCGCCAGGCCATCGAGCACGACCCGCGCGACCGGATGCGCCACGGGGCGGACCACCTGCTGTTCCGGTTCCTGGACCGCTCCGTCGATCAATCCCTGGAAACGATCGAGACCCTCGACGAGCGGATCGACCGGGTCCAGGACGCCGTCATGTCCCGCCACGGGCCCCGCAACCTCCAGGCGATCTTCCGCATCAAGCGATCGGCCATCCAGCTCCAGAAGACGTTCGGCCCCCAGCGCGACGTTTTGAACAAGCTCGCCCGCGACCCGTACAAGGTCGTGAAGGAGGAGCACCGCGTCTACTTCCGCGACGTCTACGACCACATCGTCCGGATCCACGACGTCTCCGAGGGCCTCCGCGACCTCATCGCCGGCACGCTGGACACCTACCTCTCCGTCATGTCGAACCGCACGAACGAGATCATGAAGGCCCTGACGATGGTCACGGTCATGTTCATGCCGATGTCGTTCCTCTCCGGCTTCTTCGGCATGAACTTCTTCGGCTCGACGATGGCGCTGGACGCGCTGATGCCCAAGTGGGCCCTGTTCTGGGGCTGCCTCGGCCTCATGGCGGTGTCGCCGATCGCCATGCTGATCCTGGCCCGACGCCGCGGGTGGCTCTGATCGGAGCCGTCGCGACGGGGCCGATCCCGCGATCCCGGCGTCGCCCCTGAACAGACGAGCCCTGATCCTGGGCGTGGTGTATACTTGGGGAGGATCCGCGGTAGGCCAGGCGACGGAGCGGCGGCGGATCCGACGGATGGGAGGGCGGCCATGTCGACCCGGTGGCGAGTCCAACCCTTCGAGAGAGACCGGATCGCCGACCTCAGCCGCGTCGCGGGGATCTCCCCGCTCGTGGCCCAGGTCCTCCTCAACCGGGGCGTGACCGATCCCGCCCAGGCGCGCGCCTTCCTCGACGCCCGCCTCAACGGGCTGAACGACCCCGAGGGGCTGCCCGGCGTGGTCGACGCCGCCGACCGACTCGTCCGCGCGATCCGCGAGGACCGCCCGATCGTCATCTACGGCGATTATGACGTCGACGGCGTGTGCGGGGTGAGCGTCCTCTGGGCGGCGCTGAAGCTCGCGGGGGCGAAGCGGGTCGACTACTACATCCCGCACCGCGTCCAGGAAGGCTATGGCGTCAACCCCGACGCGATCCGCAAGATCGCCGCGGACAACCCCGGCGCGCTCGTGGTGACGGTCGACTGCGGCATCTCCGCCGTGGCCGAGGCGAGGCTCGCCCGCGAACTGGGCCTGGAATTCATCGTCACCGACCACCACACCATCGGCCCCGACCTGCCCGCGGCCGACGTCCTGGTCCACCCGCGTCTGCCGGGCGGCTCGTACCCGTTCGGCGACCTCTGCGGCGCGGCGGTGGCGTTCAAGCTGGCGTGGCAGGTCTGCAAGGGATTCGGCGACGGCAAGAAGGCGTCGCCCCACCTGCGCGATTACCTCGTCCAGTCGCTGGGCCTCGTCGCGATGGCGACCGTCGCCGACGTGGTGCCGCTCCGCGAGGAGAACCGGATCCTCGTCCGCCACGGCCTGGCTGGGGTCAAGGGCGCGCCGACGACCGGGATGAAGGCCCTGATGCGGGTCGCCAAGTGCCTGGACCGCTCGAAGCTCACGGCCGGGACGGTCGGGTTCAACCTGGCCCCGCGGATCAACGCCGCCGGCCGGCTCGAACGGGCCATGCGGGCCGTCGAGATGCTCACGACGGGCGACGAGTCGACGGCGGACCAGATCGCCGAGGAGCTGGACGCCGTCAACCGCCGCAGGCAGGAAGTCGAGCGCGAGATCGTCCGCCAGGCGACCGAGCAGATCAAGTCCGAAGGGGGCCTGAAGGACCGAGGGGCGATCGTCCTGGGGCGGAAGGAGTGGCACCCGGGGGTCATTGGGATCGTCGCCAGCCGGCTCGTGGAGATGTACCATCGGCCGACGATCCTGGTCGCGTTCGGCGAGGAGTTCGCGCAGGGGTCGGGGCGGTCGGTCCCCGGGTTCAACCTGTACCAGGCGATCCAGGAGTGCTCCGAGGGCCTCATCGGCTTCGGCGGCCACTCCGCGGCGGCCGGCGTCCGCATGGACGAGTCCCACTTCCCGATCTTCGCCGAGCGGTTCGACGCCCGCTGCCGCACCCTGATGACGCCCGAGCTGCGCGAGCGCGTCCTGAACATCGACGCCGAGGTCCCGCTCGGGATGCTGAACCTGAAGGTCGTCGAGGAGTTGGAGAAGCTGGAGCCGCACGGCATGGGGAACCCCCGGCCGCTGTTCCTGGCGAGCCGGGCGCGGGTCGTGGGCGAGCCCCGGGGCGTGGGGGAGGGGAAGAAGCACCTCCAGCTCAAGGTCGGCCAGGGCGATTCCGTCTTCAAGGCGATCGGCTGGAACATGGCCGAGAAGGGGAAGGACCTGGCCCACGACGTCGAGTTCAGCGTCGTCTTCCACCCCTCGATCGACGAGTGGAACGGCTACCGCAAGGTCCAGCTTGAGATCAAGGACTTCCTGATCCCCGGCGCGCCCGCCCTCGCCGCCGCAGCGCCGGAGCCCGCCGTCGCCGGGGCGTGATTTCCGCGACACCCCCGCCTCGTCCCGGGGTTAGATCCCTCGAAGGCCGCGCCGATCCGCCGTGCCCCGCCGACCCGGGGCGGCGCGCCGGCTTCGCGGCCGTTTCGAGGAGCTTTCGGATGTTCACGCGATTCATCGTCGGCGGCCTCTCCCTCGCCCTGGGCCTCGCCTTCGGCGCCGCCGCCCGGGCCGACCAGCCCAAGGCCGGCGCGGCCAAGAAGCTCGCCGAGGTCTTCCAGGATCTCGACGCCAACCACGACGGCGTCCTCGACCAGGCCGAGGTCGACGCCCCCTCCAAGCCGGCCTTCAAGACCGTCCTCCAGGAAGGCGACGCGAACAAGGACGGCAAGATCGACTCCAAGGAATTCGACGCGCTCGGCGAGAAGGTGATCGCCGCCCGCAAGGCCGCGGCCAAGGCCAAGGCGAAGGCCGCCGCGAAGAAGGCCCCGGACGACGCCAAGCCCGCCGACGACGCCAGGCCCGCCGCGAAGAAGAAGGGGGGCGAGAGGATCAAGACGGTCGTCGAGAAGCTGCGCACCAACGACGCCGACAAGGACGGCCGCCTCAGCCGCGACGAGTTCCAGGGCAAGCCCGCCGCCTTCGATCGCCTCGACGCCGACCACAACGGCTACCTCGACAAGGCCGACCTCAAGGCCCTCCGGGCCAAGGCGAAGGCCGCCCGCGAGAAGGGCGAGAAGTCCGGAGCCGAGAAGCCCGCGGATGCCTCCTGAAAGGCATGCCTTCGGCCGTCACGGATTTTGAGGGGGCCGTTGCTCCGTCGAAAAGGTGAGTGAGAGGAGGGTGATGACAAGCATCCTTCTCCCCTCGCGGGAGAAGGAGATTGTGACATGCTCACGTTCCTATATTTTTGAATGAGAAATGGGCTGTCATAACACATATCGCCTTCCGAAATCCGTGACGGTCAAGCATTCTTCAAGGGGCGATCGGGGCGCAAGTCATGAAGAAGGCGAGAAAGGGAGGGCGGCGGGACGTCGATTCGGACGGCCTCTCGCCCCTGGGCCGGAGCATGGTCGCGGGGGCCGACGCATTCCTGGAGGCGATGCGGATGGGAGAGGCGACGGAGGATCGCTTCACGGTCCGCACGGTCGAACTCCAGCCCGAACCCCGCGCGTTCAAGCCGGAGGACGTCAAGGCGGTGCGGGGCCACGTCCGGCGAGCCAGGCGGTCTTCGGAGTGAGCGTCGCGACGCTCCGCAGGTCTCCGTCCCGGGCATCCTATTGTTCCGTGCGGGGAGCGTGTTCCAAGGCGCCGTCCCCCGGCGGGAAATATGCCACCAGTCGACCCTCGGGGTAAGGGCCGCTCCAGCCGCAAGGGTGGCCGCCGAGACGGTAGATCGCGACGAGACGCTCTATAAACGGCAGAGTACGGCCGAATGTAGCACGAAAAGATATTATAAAATCTAAATTGCCGTACATATGAATAATATCATTTTCTGTATATTTCGATCCAAATTGCAAGTCCAGGGATGGGCCGATCCTTTCTTCCATCAGCTTGATCAGATTGTCAAGTAAGTCTGGAAATGAATCCAATACATCATCATGTTTCTCGTCGATATCCCTTCTGGAGTAAGGTTCCCCAGCGAAATCGAGAAGTTCCCTCCATTCCCAAACCCTGCCTTCCCTGACATCGGGATCTGTGAACCTGTAGTTTCCGGCCTTGGCCATGTCGTTGATGACGATCACGTCCGGGTCGAGAGGCGGCCGGGGATGACGGAAGATCACGCCGGACTCGACGAGATCGACGATGTCCAGGACGTCTCCAGCATGGGGGCCGAGTTCCATCAATCCTTCCTCCATCCAAGTAAAGCGCATTGCTGGTTCTGTATGGCTATCCGACAGCCAATCCCTGGTTCTCACGGCATTTATTTAAAGGGCGCGGGCAGATTGCATGCGGGGTCAAGGGCGTCAGATTTTGTTTTTGGTTTCTCTTGATGGTAATGCGCCTTGGATGCGGCCAGGAAGCGAAGTTTGAGATAAGAGTGACCTTCGGGGATCGTCCAGGAATCCCGGGTCTTGGCCGTGAGTCTGCGCCCCATCCCGGTCGCTTGACGCCCCCCTCGCCACGCCTGTAGCATGCGGCGATCCATCCCAGTCGGAAGGAGCACCCATGCCCACGCTGATCGCCAGGCCCAGCCGGGTCGAGGCCGCCGGGACGAAGCCGAAGCTGATCGACGAGTACGTCGGGAACGTCAACAGCGGCGAGGCGGGCGTAAGCATCGCCCACATGCGCAGCCCCGGCGGCTGGGTCGAGCCGGGGCAGACGCCGACGTTCGACGAGTACACGCTCGTCCTGCGCGGGATGCTGCGGGTCGAGCATCGCGACGGCGTGCTCGACGTCTGCGGCGGCCAGGCGGTGAAGGTGGCGGCCGGGGAGTGGGTGCGCTACAGCACGCCCGAGGTCGACGGAGCCGAGTACATCGCCGTCTGCCTCCCCGCCTTCACGCTCGACTCCGCCCGTCGCGACCCGGAGTGAGCCGTCGACATGACCTCGCAAGCTCTCACTCCCTCGATGGACGGCAAGACCTGCCTCGTCACCGGCGCAACGGCCGGCATCGGCTTCATCGCGGCCCGCGAACTGGCCCGCGCCGGGGCCCGCGTGCTCCTCGCCGGTCGATCCCCGCAGACGTCGACCGAGGCGGCCGGCCGGATCCGCGAGGAGATCCCGAACGCCGACGTCGCGCCCCTCGCCGCCGACCTCGCCTCGCAGGCCGAGGTTCGGAGGCTGGCCCGCGACGTGGCGACCGCGACGGATCGCCTCGACGTCCTGGTCAACAACGCCGGCGGGATCTGGCTCGACCGGGCGGACACCGTCGACGGGGTCGAGACCACGTTCGCGGTCAACCACCTAGCCCCGTTCCTGCTCACGAACCTGCTGCTGGCGTCGCTGCGTTCCGCCCCCTCGGCGCGGGTCGTGAACGTGGCCTCCGGGGCGCATCGGGGCGTGGCGATGGATTTCGACGACCTGGAAGGCCGACGCCGGTACAACGGCTGGCGGGCCTACCAGCGATCCAAGCTCGCCAACATCCTGTTCACGCGCGAGCTGGCGGGCCGGCTGAAGGGGGATTCGATCTCCGTCAATTGCCTCCACCCCGGCTATGTGAACACCCGCATCTTCCGCGACGCGACCTGGAAAGGCGCCGTCATGCGGGCCTTCGCCAGGGCCTTCGCCATCACCCCGGAGCAGGGGGCCGCGACGACCGTCTACCTGGCGACCTCGCCCGACGTCGCGGACGTCACGGGCGAATACTTCGTGAAGTCCAGGCCCGCGGTCCCGTCCCGGGCCGCCCGGGACGACGACGCGGCCAGGCGACTCTGGGACGTCAGCGCCGCGATGGCCCGATTGGAAGACGCGGGCGGTTGACCCCCTCCGCCGGGACTTCCTATCATTCCGGGGTGGGGTTTCAGGGCCGCGGCCGGTCGCGCGGCGGCCGTCACCGAGGGATGAAAGCGAGCCGGCGTGTCGCGATACGTGATCGAGTTCGGATCGGAGCGGGTGGCGATCGAGATGGGAGAGGGCGCGGAGGTCGAGGTCTTCTCGCCCCCCGCCGGCCTCTCGGCGCACGCCGCCGAGGCGGCCCTGCGTGCGGCGTTGGAAGCGCCCCAAGGCTACCCGCCGCTGCGCCAGAACGTCGTCCCCGGCGACCGGGTGGCGATCGCCCTGGATCCCGACCTGGCCGGCCCGCGGGCGATCCTGGACGTCGTGACGGACGTCCTGGAGGCGGCGGGCGTGGAGCCCGACGCGATCACGATCGTCGAGGCGGTGCGCCACAACGACCCGCCGGTCTCGGGCGAGCGGGGCGAGGTCTTCGAGGTCCACGACCCCTCCGACCGCGACCGCCTGGCCTACCTGGCCACGACCGCGAAGGGGAGCCGCGTCTACCTGAACCGGACCCTCACCGACGCCGACGTCGTCATCCCCGTGGGGCTCCTGCGGCGCGACCCGCTCGTCGGCTCGCACGGGCCCTGGAGCGTGCTGTTCCCGGGGCTCAGCGACGCCGAGACGCGGGCGTCGCACCGGCTCTCGCGCGACGCGGGGGCCACGGCCGACGACGAGGCGTTCGAGGTCGGCTGGCTGCTGGGCTCGCAGTTCCAGGTGGGGGTCGTCCCCGGCTCGGACGGCCCGGCCGGCTTCGTCGCCGGGGTGGCCGAGGACGTCCGCGACGCCGGCCTCGCGGCCGTCGAACGCGCCTGGTCGTTCCGCCCCGAGGCGCGGGCCGAGGCCGTGGTCGTCGGCGTGGGCGACGCCGACTCCCCGGGCGACCTGCACGACCTGGTCGCCGCGCTCATGGTCGCGACGAAGCTGGTCCGCCGTGGCGGCCGGATCGTGGCCCTCTCGCGGGTGGGGGGCGAGCTGGGCCCGGCCCTCGGCCGGCTCGCCTCGGCCGGCGACGAGGAGCGCACGAGGAAGGTGCTGCGCGGCCACGAGGCCGACGCGGATTACGCCCTGGCCCGCGGGCTCCTCGACGTCCTGGACTGGGCCGACGTCTACCTGCTCAGCCGCCTCGACCCCGACGCCGTCGAGAACCTGGGCCTCATCCCCCTCGATCGGCCCGAAGAAGGGGCCCGCCTGGCGTCCCGGGCCTCCTCGTGCCACCTCGTCAGCCGCGCCGATCGCGTCTTCGCCGAGGTCCGCGACCCGGACGCTGCCTGAGCCGAGGGCGACGCCGGCGGCGGATTGAGCTATAATCGAAGGTCGGGCCGGGCTTAGCGAACGGGCCCGCGCACGATCCTTCACCCCGCGACCCGATCATGACGACCTCCGAACAGTATCGAGCGGCCCGCGAAAGGGCGGCGTGGATCGATCGCAGCGATCGCGCCCGCCTGCGCGTGTCCGGACCGGATCGGGCGAAGTTCCTGCACAACCTCACCACCAACGACATCAAGCGGCTGGCCGTCGGCCGCGGCTGCGAGGCGTTCGTCACCAGCCCGCAGGGGAAGACCCTGGCCTTCGTCGTCGCCCACGCCCTCCTCGACGCCGTCCTCCTCCGCGCCGACCCCGGCGGGCTCGGCCTCGCGCTGCCGCACCTCCAGAAGTACGGGATCTTCGACGACGTCCGGCTCGATGAGGTCACGAGTGAGACGGCGGAGTTCCACGTCCTCGGCCCCGGCGCGGCGGCCTGGCTGGAAGGCGTCGGCGCGACGCTCCCCGAATCGCACGACCTGGCGTCGATCGAGACGACGGCGGCCGGCGTCGGCGTCCTGCTCCTCCGCGAGTCCCCCGCCGGCGTCCCCGGCTTCACGCTCATCGCTCCGGAACCCGACGCCCCCGCGCTGTTCGAAGCCCTCCGCGGGTCGGGCCTCGCTTCGCTGGACGGCGAAGCGTACGAAGCCCTGCGGATCGAGGCCGGGACGCCCGCGTTCGGCCGCGACGTCAACGAGAAAAATCTCCCCCAGGAGATGGACCGCGACGCGCGGGCGATCTCGTTCGTGAAGGGGTGCTACCTGGGGCAGGAGACCGTCGCGCGGCTCGACGCCCTGGGGCACGTCAACAAGATCCTCCGCCGCCTCGTCTCCCGCCCCGGCGACCCCGTCCCGCCCCCGGGCGCGACCCTGGAGGCCGACGGCAAGCCCGTCGGGACGATCACCTCGTCGGCGGCCTCGCCGGGCCGCGGGGCGGGCGTGGCGCTGGGGATCGTCCGCGTCTCGCACTCGGCCCCTGGCGCGCCCGCGACGTGGAAGCGGCCGGGCGACACCGAGGCGTTCATCCTGGCCGTGGACGACCCTCCCTTGCTCCCGTCTCGCCCCTGAACCGAGCGGTCGGCCGCCCTCCCCGGCGCCCCGCCCGACGACCCGGAATCCACCGACCAGGGCCGCCACGTCGACGCCCGGCGCCGCGCGTCCGCAACGGAATCGAGCCCAACGATGCCGCGTCATCCCCGGTACATCTGCATCCACGGCCACTTCTACCAGCCCCCGCGCGAGAACCCCTGGCTGGGCGCGGTCGAGGTCCAGGACTCCGCCGCCCCGTTCCACGACTGGAACGCCCGCATCACGCACGAGAGCTACGCGCCCAACGCCCGCGCCCGGCTCCTGGACGACCGCGGTCGCATCATCAACATCCTGAACAATTACGCGTGGATGAGCTTCAACTTCGGCCCCACGCTGCTCCACTGGATGGCCGCCGAGACGCCCGACGTCCTCGACAGGATCGCCGAGGCCGACCGCCTCAGCCGCGACCGCCGCGGCGGCCACGGCAACGCGCTGGCGCAGGCGTACAACCACATGATCATGCCCCTCGCCACCGAGCGGGACCGGAAGACCCAGGTCCTCTGGGGCGTGGAGGACTTCCGCCGCCGCTTCGGCCGCGACCCCGAGGGGATGTGGGTCGCCGAGACGGCCGTCGACACCGCCACCCTGGAGGCCCTCGCCGACGCTGGGATCCGGTTCACCGTCCTGGCCCCCCGACAGGCCCGCCGGTGGCGGAAGAAGGGCGACAGGGCGTGGACGGAGCACGGGGGGGTCGACCCCTCCCGCGCGTACGTCCAGAGACTCCCCTCGGGCCGCTCGATCGCCCTGTTCTTCTACGACGGCATCGTCTCGCAGCAGGTCGCGTTCGAACGCCTGCTGGACGACGGCGAGAAGTTCCTGTCGCGGCTCTACGGCGGCTTCGACGACGGCCGCCAGCACGCCCAGCTCATGCACATCGCCACCGACGGCGAGTCCTACGGCCATCACCATCCCCACGGCGACATGGCCCTGGCCTACGCCCTGGAGCGGCTGTCGAACGACCCGAACGTCCGCCTGACGAACTACGGCGAGTTCCTGGAACTCCACCCGCCCGAGTGGGAGGTCGAGATCCACGAGGAATCGTCCTGGAGCTGCGCCCACGGCGTCGAGCGCTGGCGGTCCGACTGCGGCTGCAAGACCCGCGGCGACTGGCACCAGCGCTGGCGCGGCCCGTTCCGCAAGGCGCTCGACGGTCTGAAGGAGCATCTCGACCACCTGTTCGGGACCCGGGGCCGCGTCTGCTTCCCGGATCCGTGGGCCGCCCGCGACGGCTACATCCGGGTGATCCTGGACCGATACGACCCCGCCACGACCCGCAAGTTCCTGGACGAGTTCGCCCATCCCGACCTGGACGAGCAGCAGACGACGGACGCGCTCCGGTTGCTGGAGATCCAGCTCGACTCGATGCTGATGTACACGTCCTGCGGCTGGTTCTTCGACGAGATCAGCGGGCTGGAGACGACGCAGTGCCTCCAGTACGCCGCCCGGTCGATCACGCTGGCCCGCCACTTCGGCCGCGACCTGGAGCCGGAGTTCGTCGCCCGGCTCGCCAAGGCGCCGAGCAACCTGCCGCTCTACGGCGACGGCGAGGGCGTGTGGGAGCAGTGCGTCAAGCCGGCCGTCGTCGACCTCGACCGCGTCCTGGCCCACCACGCGATCAGCCTGCTCTATCAGAACGGCGACCATGCCGAGGACGACGCGCAGGCTTACGAGGTCTCGGCGTCGGACGTCGCCATCCGGTCGCGGGGGGCCGGGCACCTGGCCGTGGGCAAGCTGTCGGGCCGGTCGCGACGGACCTGGGTCCGCACCGAGAGCCACTTCGTCGTCGTCCACTTCGGCGGGCTCGACTTTCACACGGTCCTCTGCCGCGACCTCGACCCGGCGCGGTTCCAGGCGTTCAGCTCGGAACTGCTGGCGACCTACCGCTCGGGCTCGATGGCCGACGTGATGACCCTGCTGGCCCGCGACTTCCCCGGCGTCGCCCACCGCCTCGACGACCTGTTCCGCGACGAGCAGCGGCGGATCATCCGGATCGTCCTGGCCGACCGGTTCGAGGACTACCGCCGGGCGTTCACCCGGCTCGCCAACCAGGACGAGGAGGTCCTGAACCGGCTGGGGAAGCTGGACTATCCGATCCCCGGCCCCCTCCGCGCCGCGGCGACGACCTTCCTGGACGTCAACCTGGAGGAGCAGGTCGGCGAGCTGGTGGCGGGGGACGAATCGCGGCTGGCCGAGATCGAGCACCTGTGCGATCGCGGACGGGCGTGGAATTACAAGCCCCAGGCGAAGGTCCTGGGCAAGATCCTGTCGGAGGGCCTCCGGCTGGCGATGCGCGGGCTCCGCCGGGGCGAGTTGGCCGCGGCGGCCGGGCACGCGGGGCGGCTGCTGGACGCGGCGGCCGTGCTGGGGATCCGCCCGGAGTTGTGGGAGGCCCAGAATGAATTCCTCGACGCCTTCGTCGAGTTGTCTGATGCGGGCGAGGTGGACGGGGCGCTGGAGCAGGCGTTCCAGGGGCTTGCCGCCCGGCTGGACGTCGCGCCGGGGATGCTGGGCTGGAGGCCCTGAGGCCGACGGCCGGGAGTGATCGGTCCCCGGCCGTCGGGCCCGGGATCAGACGCCGGAGCCGGCGAGGGCGGCCCGGCGGGCGGGGACTTCGCGGACGCCGTCTTCGAGGATGTCGGCGACCTGGACGAGCAGCAGGGGCCCGGGGACGAGGCCCGGCTGCTCGATCGAGACGATCCCGAACGGGGAGTGCGGCCGGCGCGAGGAACGATCGACGACGAAGTCGCCGACGCGCCCCCGGATCGTGCGCCCCGCCGTGTCGAGCTGCACCACCGGGTTGCGCGTCCCCTGGCGGAGGCGGATCTCGTCGAGGACCGTCTCGAACTTCTCGGCAGTCATGGCTTTGGGATTCCTGGGGGATTCCGCCCGCCGGAGTCGTCGCCCCCGTCCATACGGGGAGTCTCGCGGCGGGCGCCGGTCGTCGAGGCGGGCATGCATCTCGTCAATCGGTCGGGCCATTCTGGGGATCGCGACCCGCCGGTCAAGGGCGACAGGTCGTGCGGATTTTGATCGGCGTTGACCCTGCCGGACATTTATGCCAAAACTCCGCCCGCCCTCCGCCGATAGTTGGAGAACCGAGGGCGCGAGGGATCCGCGCCTTCACCGGGCGTCGCGAACGCGGCGCCCGACCGACGGGCCGAACCAGGAGCCGCTCATGGGCATGGATGCGCCGCAATCGCCGACGACCCGCGCGGGGGCCGTCCCCCACCGCTGGACGCGCGTCGAGGAGCCGGGCGCCGAGGCGGTGGTCGCGGCCTATGAGACCGTCATCGCCGGCGGCGGCCCCGCGGGCCTCACCGGCGGCTACGAGCTGGCCAAGCACGGGGCCTCCTGCGCCGTCCTCGAGGCCGACCCCCGCCTCGTCGGCGGCATCAGCCGGACCGACGAGTACAAGGGATACCGCTTCGACATCGGCGGCCACCGCTTCTTCTCCAAGAGCGGCGAGATCAACGCCCTCTGGCGCGAGATCATCGGCGACCAGTTCGTCAAACGGCCGCGCCTCAGCCGCATCTACTACGACCGCAAGTTCTTCCACTATCCCCTGAAGCCGTTCGACGCCCTCTCCAAGCTGGGCGTGGCGAAGTCGACCCGGATCCTCCTCAGCTACATCAAGGCCCGCCTCCTCCCCATCAAACCGGAGCGGAGCTACGAGGACTGGGTGGTCAACCGCTTCGGCCGGGTGCTGTTCGACACCTTCTTCAAGTCGTACACGGAGAAGGTGTGGGGCATGCCCACGAACGCCATCTCCGCCGACTGGGCCGCCCAGCGCATCAAGGGGCTGAGCCTGGTCGAGGCCGTCCTCAGCGCGTTCAAGAAGCCGGGGAAGGGGGAGGTCGTCAAGACGCTGATCGAGGAGTTCCACTACCCGCGGCTCGGCCCCGGCCAGATGTGGGAGGCGGCCCGCGACAAGATCCGCGGCCTCGGCGGCGCGGTCCACATGGACCGCCGGGTGGTCCGGATCGACCACGACGGCTCCTCCGTGACCTCGGTCCTGGCCCGCGACGCCTCGGGCAAGTCCTACCGCTACACCGGCAAGAACTTCCTGTCCACGCTCCCCGTCCGCGAGCTGATCCGGGCCATGAACCCGGCCGCGCCGGACGAGGTCCGCAAGGCCGCCGAGTCGCTCGGCTACCGCGACTTCCTCTCCGTCGTCCTGATCGTCGATCGCGCCGAGACGTTCCCGGACACCTGGATCTACGTCCATGAGCCGGGCGTGCGCGTCGGCCGCATCCAGAACTTCAAGAACTGGTCGCCCGACCTCGTCCCCGACCCCGGCAAGACCAGCCTGGGCCTGGAATACTTCTGCTTCGAGGGGGACGACCTCTGGGCGATGTCGGACGCCGACCTGATCGCGCTCGGCCGCCGCGAGATCGACGCCATGGGCCTGGTCCCGGCCGAGGCGGTCGTCGACGGCTGCGTCGTCCGGATGCCCAAGGCGTATCCGGTGTACGACGACGTCTACCAGCAGCACCTGGCCGTCATCCGCGCCTGGCTGTCGAAGCTCGACAACCTGGAGCTGGCCGGCCGCAACGGGATGCACAAGTACAACAACCAGGACCATTCCATGATGACCGCGCTGCTGGCGGCCCGGAACATCCTGGGCCACGGCAGTTACGACACCTGGAAGGTCAACACCGACGCCGAGTACCACGAGGAAGGCCCGTCCGACGACGAGCAGAAGCCGGGCGTCGGCCGCCTGATCCCGCGCCGGGTCGCCTCGGCCTGACGCTCAGCGCCTCCCGCGGCGGATCGCGTGCAGCGCCTCGTCGAGCTTCGACAGGAACAGCGAGCGATCCGCCTTGGAGAACGGCGCGGGGCCGCCGCCGAAATCGCCCCCCTGGCGCAGCATCTCCATGAGCGCCCGGGTGGCCATGGCGTCGCCGATGGCGTCCTCGGTGAACGGCCTCCCCTTGGGGCTCAACACCCGCGCGCCGGCCTTCAGGCAACGCTCGGCCAGCGGGATGTCCGACGTCACCGCCACGTCGCTCCCGCCGATCCGCTCGACGATCCAGTCGTCGGCCGAGTCGAAGCCCCCCTTCACGACGACCAGCTCGATCAGGTCTTCCTTCGGGACGTACATCGAGGCGTTCGCGACGACGAAGACCTTGATCTCGTGCCGACGGGCCACGCGATACGTCTCCTCCTTCACGGGGCAGGCGTCGGCATCGATGTAGATGGGCATCGGTTGAGGCGGACTCGCGGGCCGAGGAAGGGGAGGGACGACGATGAGGCTTCGACGGCCGCGCCGGCCGACTCCTCCGGGTATTCTATCGCGGCCCGGATTCTTCTCAACCGCCCCTCGGTCGGTGAACGTCCGTGCCGATTGCATTTTCCTTCTGGATGAAACCGGGGTCTTTCGCGTACCATTTCTGGGACGCGGGCATGGGTTTCCAAGTGGGTAGAGCGGCGGCGAGGGCCGACCGGGCGCGGAGCCTGCGCCCCGGGACGGCCTCCGGACGGCCGCGGATTTGGGATCGGCCGCACTGACGCCTCGATACATGGGACGCGAGCTACGATCACGATGAAGAGACGGGACGACATCCGGAACGTGGCGATCATCGCGCACGTCGACCACGGCAAGACGACGCTCGTGGACTCGATGCTCCGCCAGTCCGGCCAGTTTCGCGCCTCGCAGTTGCAGGGCGAGCGGATCCTGGATTCGAACGACCTGGAGAGGGAACGCGGGATCACGATCCTCGCGAAGAACATCGCCATCAACTACGGCGACGTCAAAATCAACCTGATCGACACCCCGGGCCACGCCGACTTCGGCGGCGAGGTCGAGCGCACCCTCCAGATGGCCGACAGCGCCCTGGTGCTGGTCGACGCCTTCGAAGGGCCGATGCCCCAGACGAAGTTCGTGCTCCGCAAGGCCTTCGAATGCCACATCAAGCCGATCGTGGTCATCAACAAGGTCGACCGCCCGGACGCCCGGCCCGAGGAGGTGCTCAACGAGATCTTCGACACGTTCGTCGAGCTGGGCGCCAACGAGGAGCAGGCCGACTTCGCCTACATCTTCGCCTCCGGCCGGACCGGCTTCGCCTCGAACGACCCCAAGGCCACCGAGGGGGACATGCGCCCCCTCTTCGACCTGATCCTGGAGCGGGTTCCCGGGCCCGAGGTCGACCTGGAGAAGCCGTTCAGCATGGTCTGCACCACGCTGGACTACTCCGAGTACGTCGGCCGCATCGCCATCGGCCGGATCGCGACCGGCAAGGTCAAGCGGGGCCAGAAGGCCAACCTCATCAAGCGCGATTCGACCTCCAACGGCTCCGTCACCGGCGTCCTGCTGTTCGACAAGCTCGGCCGCGTCGAGGTCGAGGAGGCCGAGGCGGGCGACGTGGTGGCGATCGTCGGCCTCTCCACGGTCGAGATCGGCGACACCATCGCCTCGCCCGAGGTCACCGAGGCCCTCCCCCGCATCGAGGTGGGCGAGCCGACCCTGAGCATGCTGTTCACGGTCAACGACTCGCCGCTGGCCGGCGAGGGGAAGTTCCTGACCAGCCGCCACATCAAGGACCGCCTGGACCGCGAGCTGGAATCCAACGTCGCGCTCCGCGTCGAGCAGGCCGAGGACCTGGACGCCTTCAAGGTCTCGGGCCGCGGGCTGCTGCACCTCTCCGTCCTCATCGAGACGATGCGACGCGAGGGGTTCGAACTCTCGGTCGGCAAGCCCGAGGTCATCATCAAGAAGATCGACGGCGTCGACCACGAGCCGTATGAGTTCCTGGTGGTGGACGTCCCGCACACGCACATCGGCCCGGTGATGGAGCTGGTGGGCGGGCGTCGCGGCGAGATGAGCAAGATGGACGTCAAGGGTGCGTACGCCCACCTGGAGTTCCTCATCCCGGCCCGCGGCCTGATCGGCCTGCGCAACCGCCTCATCTCGGGGACGCAGGGCGAGGCGATCATGCACCACAATTACCACGACTACCGGCCGTTCAAGGGTGAGATCCCCTCGCGACCGAACGGCGTGATGATCAGCATGCTCCGCGGCCAGGTCGTCGGCTTCGCCCTGGACAACCTCCAGCAGCGCGGGACCATGTTCGTCGCCCCCGGCGACGAGACCTATGAGGGCATGATCATCGCCGAGAACGCCCGCGACGACGACATGGTGGTGAACCCCTGCAAGGAGAAGAAGCTCACCAACATGCGGGCGTCGGGTTCCGACAAGAACATCCTGCTCAAGCCCCCCCGCGAGATCAGCCTCGAGATCGCCCTCGAATACATCGAGGCCGACGAGCTGGTCGAGATCACCCCCTCCAAGATCCGCCTCCGCAAGAAGGGGCTGACCGAAGAGGCCCGCAAGCGCTCCGGCCGCAGCGGCAAGAAGGTGGGCGTCTGACCGCGGGGATCAGGAGCTTTCGGGCGGCGTCCCCTCCGCGTCGGACGCCGCCCGCGCCTCGCGCAGGTTGCGGAGCTTCTGATAGAACAGGATCTCCAGCCGATTGTTCCGCAGCGCGATGTGCGTCTCGCGGAGCAGCTGGATGCACGCCGTCAGCATCAGGCAGACGCCGAGGATCGCCGTCGTCGTCGGGATGAACAGCAGCGAGCCCCCCAGGAGCGTGACCAGCGCGACGGTAAGGCTGGTCCCGACGTACATCGCCATCGCCGAGTACAGCAGGGTGAGGGCCGAGCGGATTCGGTCGCTGCGCCGGACCATCCGGTCGAGCTGCACCGAGACGTGCTCCATCCGATCCTCGACGAAATCCACGTCCTTCTTCGCGCCCCGGCTCAACTCGTCCCCTTCGTGATTGAGCTGCCGGATTCGGTCGACGATCCGCGACATCCGGTTCGACGTCGAGATGATCAGCGACCCCGTCGCCGTCATGAACAGCGCGGGGGTGATCATGGCGGAGAGCGTCTCGTAGTTCGTCGGGATGACGGGCATGGGCCTGGGACCCTGGGGCGAAGGACGGACGGCCGACGCGCTCACGCGACGTCACGGATGATTATAAAGCATGCCGCGGGGTCGCTCGCCGGTTGACCTCTCGGCCGGGATCGGGCATATCCTCGGCATGCGACCGGCCGACACCCGCGGAGCCCGACGACGATGCCCGACGAACCCACGGAACGAAGCAAGTCCGGCAGCCCGATCTACCGTCATGAGGCCGCCGACCGCGACTGGACGCCCCCCGAGTCCTCCGGCGCCAACCTGAAGGCCGTCGAGGCGCATCTCGCGAAGTACATCGCGCCGGTCGAGAACGTCTTTCACGAGCTCGTCTCGGACCTCGTCCATCTGGACATTTTGATGATCCCCCCGACCGTCGACCGGCCGTTCCACGTCCTGGTCACCAGCGGGATGAGCGACCTGGCGATGACGGTCCCCGAGGGGATGGAGTTCTTCCGGCGGGCCGAATTGCTGATCGCCCTGCCGGCCGACTGGCCGCTCGAAGGCCCTCGGTTCGAGGACGAGCGGGCGTACTGGCCGATCCGATGGCTGAAAACGCTCGGCCGGCTGCCTCACGAGTATCAGACCTGGCTGGGATACGGCCACACCGTCCCCAACGGCGACCCGGCCGAGCCGATCGCCGACACGAGGTTCACCGGCGTGATGCTGAACTTCGCCGCCTGGCTCCCTGCCGAATTCTTCCGCCTGGAGTTGAGCGAGGGTGAGGGCGTCTGCTTCTACCAGATGACCCCGCTCTATCCCGAGGAGATGGCGTTCAAGCTGGCGAAGGGGGCCGAGCCCCTGGACGATTTGTTCGATGCCCGCGGGATCGACTTCGTCCTCGACGTCGGCCGCGCCAACGTCGCGAAGAAGAGGCGGTGGTTCGGCCTCTTCTGACGCGACTCGGGCGAGCGGCGGGCCTCACCGCGGCGCGGGGATCGCCTCCGACCCCGCCCGTATCGGCTTGCGGAAGGCATGGGGGGGCGGAGGGGACGGAGCCGGCGGCCAGTTCCTCAGGTCGGGGGATCCATGCGCATCAACGGATGTTCTTCTTGATGAACGCCAGCCCTTCGCGGCAGAGTCCCTCGGCGTCGGGGAAGAGGGGCCGCCAGACGCGGGTCGCGGCGGCGAGGGCCGGGAGGGCGAGGCCGAAGGCCTCGATGGTCAGGTAGCCGTCGTAGTTCGACTGCTTGAGCCCTTCGAAGAACGAGTCCCAGGCGACCTGGCCGGTGCCGGGCGTGCCGCGGTCGTTCTCGGAAACGTGGACGTGGATCGTCTCCTCCGCCGACGACCGGATCGCGGCGGCCTGGTCCTTCTCCTCGATGTGGGCGTGGAAGCTGTCGTACATCATCCGGAACGACGGATGATCCACCGCCCGGACCAGCGCCTCGGCCTGCTGGCCGGTGGTGAGGAAGTAGTTCTCGAAGCGGTTCAGGTACTCGACGGCCAGGCGGATCCCGCGGGCCTGGGCCTTCTCGGCGGCCCGCTGCATCGTCTCGACCCCGCGCTTGAACTCGTCCTGGGTGGGGCCGGTCCCGGAGAAATGGCCGATCGTGGAGTGGAGCGGGCCGCAGAGGATCTCGCAGCCGAAGTGCTGGCCGCACTCCAGCACGCGGTCGAGGTACGCGACGGCCGCGTCGCGCGACTTCGCGTCGGCCGAGATCGGGTTGATGTCGGTCGACCCCATCACCGTGACGGCCGTCGCCGAGAGGCCCAGCGACTTCAGCCGGTCGCCCAGCCGCTTGTAGGCGGCCAGGTCGTCGGTGTTGAAGATCGGCACCTCCACGGCGTCGAAGCCGATCGCCTTGATCGACTCCAGGACGCCGTCCTGCGCCTCGGTGACGTGATCGGTCCAGAGCAGGAGGTTCATGCCGGTCTTCATCGGGCGTTCCTCGGTGCGTGCGGGAGGGGGGAGAGTGCCGGCGGCGACCCGCCGACGCAAACACGGATCTCGGGGCCGGCGATGAGGACGGCCTTCCCCCCTCGCGGGGGAAGACAGACCCCGCAGGGGTCAGATGAGGGGGACGCGAAGCACGGGTGCCTCCGAGATTCGGAGGCCCGCCCGATGGGCCGCCCTCGTGACCCGGCGGCCGTCTGGCGCGTCGGCCCCCTCATCCGGCCCTTCGGGCCACCTTCCCCCGCTAGGGGGGAAGGCCGTTACGATAGGCTCAGACGGGGACGACCGACTCCCACTTCTGATGCTCGGCCGAGTCGAGGACGGCGTCGCAGACGGCCTGCGTGGCCAGGGCGTCGCGGAACGTCGGCGCGGTGGACTTGCCCTCGGCGAGGTTCGCCAGGAAATCGGCGACCTGATGCACGAACGTGTGCTCATAGCCGATCTGGAGGCCGGGCACCCACCAGTTCTTCATGTACGGCTGGTCGCCGTCGGTGACGTGGATCGACCGCCAGCCGCGGAGGATGGCGTCGTCGGCGTGGTCGAAGTACTCCAGCCGGTGCAGGTCGTGGAGGTCCCACTTGATCGACGCCTTCTCGCCGTTGATCTCGAACGTGTAGAGGGCCTTGTGGCCGCGGGCGTAGCGGGTCGACTCGAACAGGCCGAGCGAGCCGTTCTCGAACCGGCAGAGGAAGGCGCAGGCGTCGTCGATCCCCACCTTCTCCACCTTGCCCGTCAGGTTGTGCTTGCGCTCCTTGATGAACGTCTCGGTCATCGCCGAGACGCCCGTGATGTGGCCGTTGAGCCACAGGGCGGTGTCGATGCAGTGGGCCAGCAGGTCGCCCGTCACGCCCGAGCCGGCCGCGGCGGCGTCGAGCCGCCAGAGCGCCGCGCCCCCCTGGGGGAGGTCGGACGAGATGGTCCAGTCCTGGAGGAACTCGGCGCGGTAGTGGAAGATGCGGCCGAGGCGGCCCTCCTCGATGAGCTTCTTGGCCAGGGTGACGGCCGGGACGCGGCGGTAGTTGTACCAGACGGTGTTGATCACGCCGGCCTTCTCGACCGCGTCGACCATCGCCTGGCCCTGGACCAGGTCCATGCTGAGCGGCTTCTCGCACAGGATCATCTTGCCGGCCTCGGCGGCGGCGATGGCGATCTCGGCGTGGGTGTTGTTGGGCGTGCAGATGTCGATCGCGTCGATGTCCTTGCGCTCGATCAGCTTCCGCCAGTCGGTCTCGACCGACTCGTAGCCCCAGTTGTCGGCGAACTTCCGCGCGGCGGCCTCGTCGCGGCCGCAGACGGCCTTCAGGACCGGGCGATACGGCAGGTCGAAGAAGTCGTTGACGCGCTTGTAGGCGTTGGAATGCGTCCGGCCCATGAAGCCGTAGCCGACGAGGCCGATGTTGAGGGCTTTCTTCTCGGACATGATCTCACCTGTTCTCGTGTTGCTGGCGGATCGGCACGAACTCAAGGGGGCTCGATCCTCGCCGTCGTCCAACGCACCGAATATCGCGGGTCTTCTCGTAGGCTGGGTCTCGACCCAGCCCGGATGAGGCGTCGCGTGACCTGGGCTGGGTCTCGACCCAGCCTACGGGATGAGAGCGGATGCGACGTCCCGACATCAGAAGAGCGTCGGGGTCACTCGGTCCAGCCGTGGGCGTCGCGGACCTGGATCATGGCGGCGAGGACGTCGTTCCAGGTCTGGGGCTTCATCATGACCTCGTTGGGGAACATGCAGCCGTCCCAGCAGATATGCCGCGTCTTCTTCGTCGGCCGGCCGGACTCGTCGCGGAGCCAGAAGCCGGCGTGGTGGGGGATGTCGAGCTTGCCGTTGGGGTCGTTGGCCAGGCAGTGGCGGCCGGTGTGGTCGTGCGAGCCGGAGCCGAAGACGGTGGCGTCGTTCTGGGCGACGTGGAAGTCGATCGTCCAGGGCCGCAGGGCGTCGGTCAGCTTGCGCAGGGCCTCGTCCAGCACGGCCTTGTCGCGCCAGTCGTAGCCGGCGGGGAGGATGCGGTCCTCGGGGGCGTTCTCGCCCAGGGTGTAGAGGAGCGTGTGGGCCATGTCGGCCTGGAAGCCGACGACGTCGGGGCGGTCGACGCGCTCCAGCAGGTCGAGCATGGTGCGCCAGGAGTGCATGCCGCCCCAGCAGATCTCGCCCTCGGCGGCGAGCTTCTCGCCGTGGTCGGCGGCGATGTCGGCGGCCTGGCGGAAGGTCTCGGCAATCTTGGCCTGGTTGCCGGCGGGGTCGGCCGACCAGTCGGCCGGGCTGCACGCGGAGTCGAACCGGACGACGCCGTGGGGGCGGACGCCCAGCTCGCGGAGCTTCTTCGCGATCCGGCAGCCCTTGCGCACCTGCTCCAGGAACTTCCTGCGGCCCTCGCCCTCGTCCATCGCCGAGCCGCCGCCGGTGGGGGGCCAGACGGGGGCCACGACCGAGCCGATCGCCAGGCCGCGGCGCGACGCCTTGTCGGCCAGTTCCTTAATCTGGTCGTCGGTCGAGTCGATGTCGACGTGGGGGGCGAACAGGAAGAGGTCGAAGCCGTCGAACTTGACGCCGTCGACCTCGGCGGCGGCCGTCAGGTCGAGCATCACGTCGAGGTCGATCGGCGGGTCGCCCCCCTCGCCGCCCTTGCCGACCACCCCGGGCCAGGCGGCGTTGTGGAGCTTCGGGAAATTGTGCGCGTGCGTCGGGGCCATCGGGGCGTCCTCGCGGGTGGGGTCGGGGAGGGTCGGGATACGGGTCGGGCCGGCGCGGTCACCAGCGGGGGAACGGGTCGATGAGGGTCTCGTGCAGCAGCCGATCGACCGAGCGCACGCGGCGGATTCCGAAGAAGCCGACCGCGCGGCGGGCGCTCGACTCCACCCCCTCGAAGACGAGGTCGCCGGTGCCGTCGGCGTATTCGAACGGCGACGTGTCGGCGATCATCCCGGGGATCAGGGAGTAGGAGCGCAGGCCGTCGGTCGCGTCGTAGCGGCCGATGATGACGCGCTGGTCGGTCATCGCGTAGACGGTCCGGGCCAGGGCCCAGCGGCGGGCGGCCCAGCCGCAGGAGCGTCGGGCCACGTCCACCGCGATCAGCCCGCCGAGCACCAGCGGGGCCAGGCCGAAGCCGATCAGCACGGCCTCGGGCGGGATCGACTCGCGGTGCAGCACGCCGAGCATCCCCGCCAGCGAGACGCCCGACAGCCCGGTGAGCGCGGCCACGAACAGGAGCGGGATCGGCCGGATCCGCCGCATGCGCGGCAGGGCCGGCCGCTCGGACCAGAGGAGCGACTCGCCGGGCCAGAGGTCGGCCTTGAGGTCCGCCGCGAGGTCGTCGAAGTCGTCCGAATCGCGCCAGCCCTGGTCGTCGATCACGGCGAGGCCCTCGCTGGGTCGGGTCGATGGCTTCAGGTCGCCTTGTGCGTGGGTGCCTTTCGTCCCCTCTCCCCCCGGGAGAGGGAGGCCGCGCAGCGGCGGGTGAGGGTCGAGGGGGTTCGGAGGGCATGTCGGGGCGCGGCGACCGTGTACCGACGCTGTCTCAACAGGTCCGACGACCCTCACCCGGCCCTCCGGGCCACCCTCTCCCGGGGGGAGAGGGGATGTCGGGCGCGGGTTTGGGGGTCGAAGGATCGTGGTCGTAACTTCGTCTCGTTCACTTCGCCTTCAGGTGATCCCCCACCTTCGGCAGGTCGGGATGGGCGTCGGGGCCGAAGTAGCGGAGGCTGACGAACGGCTCGCTGCCGGTGTTCTTGAAGGTGACGCCCTCGCCGGCCCGCTTGTGGGCGACGAAGACTTCGTCCTGGGTGATTTCGCCGAACCGGATGAAGTTCGGGCTGTCGACGTCGAGCTTGCCGATGGTCCCGCTCCCCTGCACGACGATCAGGCCGTACGCGCCGGGGTCCTTGATGGTGCAGGAGCGGCCCGGCAGGACGGTCAGCTCGCACGCGCTGAAGACCTGCGCGCCGGCGATCGTGCCGTAGACGATCCACCTGTCGAAGAACCCTTCCTGCTCCGAGCCCGATCGGACGATCGGCTCCAGGTAGTGGTTCGTCTTGAACTCGGGGTCGACGTTCTGCTCCCAGTCGAGCTGCTCGACGAGGTAGTCGAGGTCCTGGTGGTACTCCTTGGGGACGTCCTTGACCAGCAGCTCCCAGGGGACGCGACGGCCCTCGACGAGCGACTGGTACATGCCGAAGACGTCCGAGCCCCACTGCGGCTCATAGGTCACCAGCGAGCCGGGGGCGTGGAGCACGTCGGGAGGGACGAGCCAGCCGGTGCCGGGCTTCAGGCGGTACGCCTTGGAGAGGTCCAGGATGCCGTTGTCGCCCTTGTTCCAGTCTTCCAGGCAGCGACGGACGTCTTCCTTCTTGGTGCCCGGCTCCAGGCCCATGAAGGTGTAGGGGAAGTTGTTGCCGGTCCAGTTGAGCTGGGGGGGGAAGTAGTAGCTCTCTGGCTTCCCCTCCAGGCCGATCTTCTCGGCCTGCTCCTGCGACTGGTGCATGTGGTGGGGGATGGGGCCCAGGTTGTCGAAGAACTTGCTGTAGACCGGCCAGCGCTTGTACCTGGAGAAGATCGCCTTGCCGACGATCTCCTCGCCGTGCGCGCCGACGGCGTCGCGGAGCGTGAACTTGCCGCCGTCGTGGACGACGTAGCTGAGCCCTTCGTCCGGCGGGGCACCCTCGTTGGCGGCCGGGGTGGTCGAGCCGAACCAGCGCTCGTCGATGCCGCCGCGGTGCGTGCCCAGCGCGTAGAGGTCCTGCTTCGCCAGCTTGAGCCGGGCACCGGGCATCAGGAACGACCGGGGGACCCAGGTCGGGGCCAGCCGCAAGATCCCCTCGCCCGCGTCGAGGGCCGCGCGCGTGCGCGCCGCCACGTTCTGCTCGCTCATCCCACCCCTCATTCGTCTCGGTGCGCCCCGGGCGATCTCCCCGAGGCCGTGACTCCCCGCCAACGCCCCCGCCTCTCGCACGGCGGGGCCGCATCGGTTGTAAGTCACCACGCGACCCGACGCAAGCGCCGAGGCGCGACGGCCGGGGATTCCGCGGACGTCGGGATCGATCATGCCGGCGAGGTCGGAATTCCGCCCCGACGGCGGATGTTGAAAATTTGCAACACTTCGTCATTACCCTCGATTTGTGTGGCACTGCATGGTGTCGGATGGTCCCTCGGCGGATTCGCTCCTTGTCAACTCGATTGCAGTCATGGAAACCCGGCCACGGCCGGAGCCGACCCGTCGCCATGCGCAACAGGTCATGGGCCGATTCGGGGCGACCAGGGACCACGAATCGACGCGAGTCTTTCGAGGACCCGGTGGCCCGGCCGGCCCGGCCGGGCGTCCCCAGGTCGAGCGACGGTCGTATCCGCCTTTCGATGCCCGGCCGGGCCGCCGTCCTCGCTCGATCCTGATGAAGTTCGAGGACTCTCGTCGCATCGAACGCAATTCGACGGACGAACCCAAATCGCGAGCACACGAATTTCAACGCAAATTCTTGATATCAATGACCCTGCGGATCGACACATGAGAAGCATGATTCCCATGTCGATCGACGAACAAAGCGAAATCCAGGCCACTCCTCGCTGAACCCCGTCGGGATCGATCGGGAAAAGTGGCCCGGTCGGGCGTCGAGGGCCGAGGCGTGGACAGAATTGTCTCCGGATGAGTCGCGTACGCCCGGCCGGGCCGGCCGGGCCGGCCGGGCCACTGTTTCTCCAGAGACTTACGTCGATCCCTGGCGGTGATCGGCTAGGAATCTCAAATCCGGACGGCTCAGAGCAGGGGGGCGAAGAGGCGGACGACGTTCTCGGCGATCTCGCGGAGGCCGCCCGGCTTGGGTTCGTAGACGGTGCAGCCGGCGGCGAGGCGCTCGATCCAGCGGGCGACGTCGGCGGCGCGGGGCTCGTCGAAGAGGTAGAGGGCCACCTCATAGTTGAGGAACATGCTCCGGTTGTCCATGTTCGCCGAGCCGATCACCGCCAGGCGGTCGTCGAACAGGACGGCCTTGGCGTGGAGCATCGTCGGGCGGTAGAGCAGGACCTCCGCGCCGGCCTCGTACAGCTCGCGGATGTAGGCTTCGCGGGCGTAGTCGGTGACGGGGTGGTTCGACCGCCTCGGGATCACCAGGCGGACGTCGACCCCCCGGCGCGTGGCCAGGACCAGGGCGCGCACCAGCGTCTCGTCGGGGACGAAGTAGGGGGTCACGATCCAGACCCGTCGTCGGGCGAAGAAGATCAGCGAGAGGAGCGACTCATACAGCGGGTCCCCCTCGACGTCCGGGCCGCTGGCGACGACCTGGACCCTGGCCCCGTCGGGTTTCTTCGGGGGGTGGTCGACGCCGGGAGCGGCGCGGAGATCGGCCAGGGCCTCGCCGGTGGCGAACTTCCAGTCGGAGCGGAACAGCCATTCGAGGTCGGCGACGGCGGGCCCCTCGACGGCGACGGCCAGGTCGCGCCAGCGCCGGGGGTCGGGGAGGAGGCCGATGTACGAGGCCGTCAGATTCATGCCGCCGGCGACGGCCTCGCGGCCGTCGGCGATCACCAGCTTGCGGTGGTTTCGCAGGTTGGCCCGGCCTCGGAACGGCAGGTGGAACATCGGCATGAAGTAGGCCGCCCGGCCCCCCGCCTTCAGGAGGGGCGCGAGCGCCTTGCGACGCAGCCACCACGAGCCCACGTCGTCCAGGAGCAGCCGGACGCTCACGCCTTCGGCCGCCTTGCGGGTCAGCGCCTCCAGCACGGCGCGGCCGGATTCGTCGTCGGCCAGGATGAAGGTCGTGACGTGGAGGGTCACGCGGGCGTCGTCGATCAGCTCCAGGATCCGGACGAACGCCTCCTCGCCGGTCTCCAGGATCTCCACGGCGTTCCCCGGCTTCGCCTCCGGCACGCCGAAGGAGCGCAACAGCCGCTCGGCGTCGAGGTCGAGCGCCGGGGCCGTGCGGTGGGCCAGCCCGGCGTAGACCGGCGTCTTGCCGGCCGCCATCCGGCTCACCTTCCGGCCCCCGAAGAAGATGTAGAGCGGCACCCCCACGTAGGGCATCAGGACCACGACGAGGAGCCACGCCAGGGTGCTGGCCGGCGACCGCTTCTGGCGGATGATGTAGGCCATGAAGACCACCGCCAACGCGAAGCCGAGCAACGTCGTCAGCTCGGCGGAGATCCAGTAATACGCCTGCGTCAGGATCTCTCTCAACGTCCGTCGCGCTCCTCGGGTGGTGGTGACAGGCTACCAGGACGGGGCGCGACCCGTCATCGGTCGACCTCGGGCGGCGGAGGCTTGCCCCCGCGCCTCGCACAGGCTAAGACGCAGGGGACCACCGGGACGACCCCACCCTCGGAGCCCCCCATGACGACGTTCCGCCGCCTCCTCTCCTTCGGGTCCCTCGCGCTCCTGTCGGCCTCGACCGCCGCCGCGCAGGAGCCCGTCCCGATGCGACCCACGCCGGAGATGCTCGCGACGCCCGAGAGCCGACCGGCGGAGGGGTTCGAGTCCGACGGCCTCCGCGCCGTGTTCTATCGCGGGATGCCCTGGAAGGGGAAGCCGACGGAGGTCTTCGCGTGGGTCGGCGCGCCCGACCACAAGCCGGGCGAGAAGGTCCCGGGGATCGTCCTCGTCCACGGCGGGGGCGGGACGGCGTTCGACTCGTGGGTCAAGCTCTGGACGGGGCGCGGGTACGCGGCGATCTCGATGGACACCTGCGGGACCGTCCCGCGCGGCAGCTACGGGAAGTGGGAGCGCCACCCCGCCGGCGGCCCTCCCGGGCCGGACTTCGCCGACGCCTCCCCGGCCGAGGACCAGTGGCCGTACCACGCCGCGGCCGACGTCCTCCTCGCCCACTCGCTCCTGCGCTCGCTGCCGGACGTCGACCCGGACCGGATCGGCCTGACCGGGGTCTCGTGGGGGGGCTACCTCACCTGCCTGACCTCGGGCCTCGATCCTCGCTTCAAGTTCGCGGCCCCCGTCTACGGCTGCGGGTTTCTCGGCGAGAACTCCTGCTGGAAGGACGAGATCGCCTCCCGCGGCGAGGTCGGCCGCCGCTGGCTGGAACTCTGGGATCCCTCGCACTATCTACCGGCCGGGAAGATGCCGATGCTCTGGGTGACGGGGACCAACGACTTCGCCTATCCCTTGGACTCGCTCCAGAAGTCCTACCACGCGGCCGGCGGGCCCTCCACCCTGGCCGTCCGGCTCCGGATGCCCCACGGCCACGGCCCGGCCGGCGAGGGGCCGGATGAAATCCGCGCGTTCGCCGACTCGATCCTCAAGGAAGGGCCGCCTCTTCCTCGCCTGGGCCCGATCGAACGGGACGGCGACCGCGTCCGGGCCCGGTTCGAGGCCAAAACCCCCGTCGCCCGCGGCGAGTTGCTCTACACCAAGGACGCGGGGAAGTGGGCCGACCGGCCGTGGGAATCCGCCGAGGCGACCGTCGACGCCGCCGCCGGGACCGTCGCCGCCTCGCTCCCGGAAGGCGTCCGTGTCTTCTTCCTCAACCTCTATGACGACGGCGGCCGAGTGGTCAGCACGGAGCACGTCGAAATCCCTTGAACCCGGCGATTGGCACCGCCTTTGCCTTGATGACTCCTCGTGAGATGCGAGCCCGACGCCGCGGCAAGCCGATCCGCCGGAGCGGACGCCGTCGGGTCGCCCGTCCATCCAGATCCGGGGAGTTGATCATGGCTGAATCGATCAAAGACCGCGCCGCCGAGGCCGCCCACGCCGCGTCCGAGAAGGCCAAGGAAGTGGGCCACGCCATCTCCGAGAAGGCGTCCGAGGTCGGCCACACCGCCGCCGAGAAGGCCGGCGAGGCCAAGGACTGGCTCAAGGAGAAAGGCCAGCAGGCTTCCGAGAAGGCCCACGAGGCCGGCGAATACCTCTCCGAGAAGGCCCAGGACGCCAAGGACTGGGCCCGCGAGAAGACGCGCCAGGCCGGCGAGAAGCTGGAAGAGACCGGGCAGGAAGTGCAGGACCGATCCTGAGCCTGCCTCCCGGACCGCAGCCGTCGAGGGACCGGGGCGTCACCCGGTCCCTCGCCCTTTCGAAGCCGCCTCAAGCCCCGTCATCCGGCGCAATCCGCAGAATGCGGTCAGCCGCGGCATCTCGCCTCGACGGCCCGGCTTGTCGGTCCCGATCGTCGCCCACGACCCTGGGTCTCCAACGCTTGCGCTAAGGACAAGGGAGGGCGAGGTCATGGGTGCGTCGCGCCGATTCTTCGCCGGATCGCTGGCCCTCGCCTGTTCCTCCGCGACGACGGCCACAACCCGGCGACGTTCGCCAGCCATGAACTCCTGGCCGGCGGCTTCTGCCGGCCCCAGGCGCTGGAGCTGTCCGCGGGCAAGCCGCTGGTCGTCGATTAGGCGTCGGGCCGCGGCCACGTCGTGGCCTTCGACGACGACCCGAACCACCGGGCGATGTCCCCCGTCGCCCGGCGATTCTTCCTCAACTCGGTCTTCTTCGGCCCCGGCCATTAAAGGCCGCCGCGAGGCCGCACGCGGAGGCGATCGAGTGAGTGCATTTTAATGAACCGATGGATGATGATTCGGCCGTCATGGTAGCTTGTGCGGAGCCGGACCCCTCGGCATAATCGCTCCATCTCGCTCCCGGCGGACGGCTCGCCCTGTGAGGTTCGGGGCCGCCGTCGACCTCTCCGAACTGGACGACCCGAAGCACCATGGCGAATACACGACGTTGGACGACCTGGGCGGCCCTCGCGGCCGTCGCCGGGGTGGTCTCCCCCGAGCAGGCTTTCGCGGGCGAGGCCGACCTGGTCCTGCCCGACCTCGCGTCCCGGGCCTATCTCGGCGGCATGCTGACCGGCTGGTCGCTCCTGGCGGGGGGGCTCGTCGTCTGCGTCCTGGGGCTGGCGTTCGGGCTGATCTTCTACCGCCAACTGGAACGGCTCCCGGTCCACCGGACCATGCGGGACGTCAGCGAGCTGATCTACGCGACGTGCAAGACGTACCTGCTCCAGCAGGGGAAGTTCATCCTGATCCTCTGGGCGTTCATCGCGGCGGTGATCGTGGCCTATTTCGGCTTCCTGTCCGAAGGCCCCGGCGGTGCGCCGGGCGAGGGCCTGCACGCCTACCCGCCGAGCGTGAAGGTCCCGGTGATCCTGGGCTTCAGCCTGGTGGGGATCGCCGGCAGCTACCTCGTCGCGTGGTTCGGCATCCGGATCAACACGTTCGCCAACAGCCGGACCAGCATGGCCAGCCTGCGGGGGATGCCCTTCCTCTGCTACTCGATCCCCCTGAAGGCGGGGATGTCGATCGGCATGGTGCTCATCAGCGTGGAGCTGCTGATGATGCTGTGCATCCTGCTGTTCGTCCCGCGCGAACTGGCCGGGCCCTGCTTCATCGGCTTCGCCATCGGCGAGTCGCTCGGCGCGGCGGCCCTGCGGGTGGCGGGCGGCATCTTCACCAAGATCGCCGACATCGGCGCCGACCTGATGAAGATCGTCTTCGGGGTGAAGGAGGACGACGCCCGCAACCCCGGCGTCATCGCCGACTGCACGGGCGACAACGCCGGCGACTCCGTCGGTCCCACGGCCGACGGCTTCGAGACCTACGGCGTGACCGGCGTGGCCCTCATCACCTTCATCCTGCTGGCGGTGCCGCGCCCCGAGGTCCAGGTCGACCTGCTGGTCTGGATCTTCGCCATGCGGGTCCTGATGGTGGCCGTCAGCGGCGTCTCCTACTTCGTCAACGAGGCCATCGCGCGACGGCGGTTCGTCCACCTCCGGCACTTCGATTTCGAGGTCCCGCTCACCGGCCTGGTCTGGGTGACGAGCGTGCTGTCGATCGTCGCGACCTACGCGGCCAGCGTGGCCCTGATCCCGAACGTCGGCGGCGACGCCAACCTCTGGTGGGAGCTGGCGACGATCATCACCTGCGGCACCTTCGCCGGGGCGCTCATCCCCGAGGTCACGAAGGTCTTCACGTCCACCGGCTCGATCCACGTCAAGGAGGTGGTCACGGCCAGCCGCGAGGGGGGGGCGTCGCTGAACGTCCTCTCGGGGCTGACGGCGGGCAACTTCTCGGCGTTCTGGGTCGGCGGCGTGGTGATCGCGGGGCTCATGGCCATCGCCTACGGCGTCAGCCTGCGGTTCCCCCCCGGCCTGATGCTCGCGCCGGCCGTCTTCGCCTTCGGCCTCGTCGCGTTCGGCTTCCTCGGCATGGGCCCGGTGACGATCGCCGTCGACAGCTACGGCCCGGTCACCGACAACGCCCAGAGCGTCTACGAGCTGTCGCTCATCGAACAGGAGCCGGACATCGCCGAGGAGATCCGCCGCGACTACGGCTTCGAGCCCGACTTCGAACACGCCAAGCTCCTGCTGGAGGAGAACGACGGCGCGGGCAACACGTTCAAGGCCACCGCCAAGCCGGTCCTCATCGGCACGGCCGTCGTCGGGGCCACCACGATGATCTTCTCGATCGTCGTCCAGCTCGCCGGCGGGCCCGACGCGGCCGGCGACCTGGTGCTCCTGCCCGACCGCATCAAGAACCTCTCGATCCTCCACCCGCCGTTCCTGCTCGGCATGATCTTCGGCATGGCGGTGATCTACTGGTTCACCGGCGCGAGCACCCAGGCCGTCATCACCGGCGCGTATCGGGCCGTGGCGTTCATCCGGCGGCACATGAAGCTCGACGGCTCCGCCAAGGCGAGCGTCGAGGACTCCAAGCGGGTCGTGGCGATCTGCACCCGCTACGCCCAGCTCGGCATGTTCAACATCTTCCTGACCATCTTCTTCGTGACGCTGGCCGCGGCCTTCGCCGAGCCCTTCTTCTTCATCGGCTTCCTGATCGGCCTGGCCCTCAGCGGGCTGTTCCAGGCGATCTCGATGGCCAACGCCGGCGGCGCGTGGGACAACGCCAAGAAGATCGTGGAGACCGACCTGCGCGAGAAGGGGACCGAACTCCACGCCGCGACCGTCGTGGGCGACACCGTCGGCGACCCGTTCAAGGACACGAGCAGCGTGGCGATGAACCCCATCATCAAGTTCGCCACCCTGTTCGGCCTCCTGGCGGTGGAGCTGGCCCAGCGCGTGCCGCTCGGTCCCCGCGCGGGCCTGGCCGCCGCCTTCCTCGGCGTCGCCCTGTTCTTCGTCGTCCGGAGCTTCTACGGCATGCGGATCGAGGGGAGCCAGACCGGCGGCGCCCACGACGCCGTCTCCGAGGAGCTTTACGGGCCCGCCCTGACGGACGCCGAAGCCTGATGGTCGACGCCGCCGCGCCGGCCGGGCCCCCCGGCGACCGCCCCGGGGGCCCGACGCCATGATGCTCATGGCCGAGGCCCAGGACGGGCGGACGATCTGGGTCGTCGTCGAGCTGCACCGCCCGAAGAAGCGCATCCGGAGCCGGATCGTCCAGCACCTCGGCGAATTCCCGGATCGCGACCGGGCCGAGGCCGCCTTCCTGGCCCGGCTGGCGACCGAGCCCCGGCTCCGCGACCTGGCCGTGCGCTGGCGGGCCGCCGCGGCCGACGTCCTGTCCGACCGCAAGGCCCGCCGCCAGTTCCTCCTCTGCGGCGTGATCGCCGGCGTGTCCGAGTTCGCCGACGACCTCCTGCGCCGCCGCGAGCGCGAGGCGGAGGAGGATCGCGCCCGCCGTCGCGCCTCGGAGTGGGCCTCGGGCGGGGGCTCGGCCGCCTTCGCCGTCCTGGGCCTGCCGCTCGCCGCCTCGGTCGGCGAGATCAAGGCGGCGTACCGCCGCAAGGCGGTCGACGCCCACCCCGATCGCGGCGGCGACCACGCGGCCATGGTCCGGCTGAACGTCGCCTACGAGGCGGCCGTCGAGTACGCCGCCTGGCGCGGCTGATCCCGAAGCCGCCCCGGCGCCGGCTCTCCGCGAGGCCGTCGCGGGGTTTCGACCCGGGTTGGCATGGGGTATAGTGGCGTCCATCGGACACCACCCGGAAACGCCCTCGATCGACCCGTGCGCGGAGGGTTTCGACCTTGCGACATGGCCTCTCCCTCGGGCTCGCGGCGGCCTGCCTCGCCTTCCGCCCCCTCGCCGGCGCGGCGGACGCGAAGGTCGAGTTCAACCGCGACGTCCGGCCGATCCTCTCCGAACACTGCTACGCCTGCCACGGGCCCGACAAGAACCAGCGCAAGGCGAAACTCCGCCTCGACGAGCGCGAATCGGCGACCAAGAACGGGGCCGTCGTCCCCGGCAAGCCCGACGACAGCGAACTCGTCCTGCGCATCCTGAGCGACGGCGACGACGTCATGCCCCCGCGCGACGCGCACAAGGACCTGACCGACGCCCAGAAGCGGACGCTCCAGGACTGGATCGCGCAGGGGGCCGAGTACCAGGCCCACTGGGCCTACGTCCGCCCCGAACGCCTCCCCGCGCCCGAGGTCCGCGACAAGGCGTGGGGGCGCAACCCCATCGACGCCTTCCTCCTCGCGTCGCTCGAATCGAAGGGCTTCGGGCCGTCGCCGGAAGCCTCCCGACGACGGTTGATCCGCCGCCTGTCGCTCGACCTGACCGGCCTGCCGCCGACGCCCGAGGAGGTCCGCGCGTTCGAGGAGGACGCCGACCCGAAGGCTTATGAGAAGCTGGTCGACCGCCTGCTGGAATCGCCCCACTACGGCGAGCGTATGGCCGTCGCCTGGCTCGACCTCGCCCGCTTCACCGACACCGTCGGCTACCACGGCGACCAGGGCCAGCGCGTCTTCCCGTACCGCGACTACGTCATCGACGCGTTCAATTCCAACAAGCCGTTCGACGCCTTCGCCACCGAGCAACTGGCCGGCGACCTGCTCCCGGACCCGACCCCGCAGCAGCTCGTCGCCACCTGCTTCAACCGCCTGAACATGATGACCCGCGAGGGGGGCGCGCAGCCGGGCGAATACCTGGCCAAGTACGCCGCCGACCGCGTGCGGACCGTCGGCCTGACGTTCCTCGGCTCCACCTTCGGCTGCGCCGAGTGCCACGACCACAAGTACGACCCGATCACCCAGCGCGACTTCTACACGCTCTCGGCCTTCTTCGCCGACGTGAAGCAATGGGGCGTCTACCACGACTACGACTACACCCCGAACCCGGAGCTGAAGGGCTGGAGCAACGACCACCCGTTCCCGCCCGAGATCGAGGTCGAGAACGCCTACCTGATGAACCGGCGCGACGACCTGCTCCAGAAGCTGACGGCCGTCGTCGACCCGCATCCTAACGCCGACGCCCTCGCCTCCTGGCGCGGCGCCGCCCGCGACTTCCTGAAGGCTTTCGACTCCGGCTGGGCCCCGACGAGGCCCGTGGCCGAAGGGCCGACGACCGAGGCGCTGCCGGACGGGAGCCTCCTCGTCGCCGATCCCGCGAAGATCGACGCGAAGGCCAGGCCGAAGAAGGCGGCCGACCCGATCCTCCGGTTCGAGTCGACCGCGCCCGGGTGGGTCGCCCGGATCCGGGTCGAGCTGATCCCCGACGCCCGCCACGGCGGCAAGGTGGCGCGGGAAGGGGCCGAGACGGCCGCCGTCAACCTGTCGGCGTCGACCGAAGGGGGCAAGAAGCCCCTGCATTTCTACCTCGCCGACGCCGACCACAAGACCCCGCGCTATTTCAACGGCGACGTGGTCCTGACCGGTGTGCTCGACGGCTGGCGGTCGTCGAAGGAGCATGCGTCGGAGGTCCAGACGGCCGTCTGGTGCGTGGATCCGCCGGTCCAACTGGCGGAGGGGCAGACCCTCGCCGTCGAGGTCAAGGGCCCGCAGGCGGGGCGCGTGCGCGTCACGCTCTCGCCCTTCGGCATCGGCCCCGACGGCAAGGCGGTCGGCGACCTGGACCCGAAGACCCGCGCGGCGATCCTCGCGGACGACGCCGCGCGGACGCCGGAGCAGGCGGAACTCGTCCGGGCGCAGTATGTGCGCAGCGTGGCCGCCGACGTGGAGGCGTGGCGCACGGTCCGCGAGATCGCGAGACAGCTCCTCGAATGCCGCGACGGCCGCGCCCCCTGCACGATCGTCCGGGCGGCCGAGCCCATGGAGACCCGCGTCCTGCCCCGCGGCGACTGGCTGAACCGGACCGGCGAGGTCGTCGAGCCGGAGGTCCCGCACTTCCTCCCCCACGACTCCGTCCCCACCGGCCGCCGCCTCGACCGCCTCGACCTGGCGCGCTGGATCACGGCCGAGGAGAACCCGCTGACGGCCCGCGTCTTCGTGAACCGGCTCTGGAAGCAGATCTACGGGGTCGGCATCAGCGCCGTGATGGAGGACGTCGGCGGCCAGGGCGAGTGGCCGGTCCATCCCGAGCTGCTGGACTGGCTGGCCGTCGAGTTCCGCGAATCGGGCTGGGACGTGAAGCACATGGTCCGGCTGATGGTCACGGCGTCGGCCTACCGGCAGGATTCCCGGGCCCGGCCGGAGCTGAAGGACCTGGACCCGAACAACCGCTGGGTCGCGTTCCTCTCGCCGCGGCGGCTGGAGGCCGAATTCGTCCGCGATAACGCCCTGTCCGTCGCCGGGCTGCTGAACCTCGACGTCGGCGGGCCGAGCGCGTTCCCGTACCAGCCGGCGGGATACTACGCCAACATCCAGTTCCCGGACCGCGACTACATCGCCAGCGGCGGCGACCTCCAGTATCGTCGCGGGCTGTACTCGCACTGGCAGCGGACCTTCCTGCACCCGATGCTCGCGAACTTCGACGCCCCCTCGCGCGAGGAATGCACCCCGGCGCGGAACGTCGCCAACACGCCCCAGCAGGCGCTCACGCTGCTGAACGACCCGAGCTTCGTCGAGGCCGCCCGCGTCCTCGCCGGCCGCCTCCTGGCCGACGCCTCGTCCGACGACGCCGCGCGGATCGACCGGCTCTATCGCCTCGTGCTGGCGCGCCCGGCCGAGGAGGCCGAGCGGGCCTCGCTGCTGGAGTTCCTCGGGGGCCGTCGCACGTTCTTCCGAGAGCACCCCTCCGAGGCCGAGAAGCTGCTCCGCGTCGGCCAGGCCCCGGCGGCGGGCGACGTCGAGGCCGCGGCCTGGGCGATGACCTGCCGCGTCGTCCTCAACCTCCACGAGTCGATCACCCGGTATTGAGGCCACGGACATGCCCACCGATTTCGAAGCCTGGCGGACGAACCTCCAGCGCCGGGCGTTCCTGCGGAACTCGGCCTACGGGATCGGCTCGCTGGCCCTCGCCGGCCTCCTGGATCCCGCCGTCTTCGGGCGGGCCCGCGCCGGCGAGGCCGACGCCGCGAAGCCGGGCGACCGCTGGCGCGGGGTGGTGCGGCCGACGCACTTCCCGGTCAAGGCCAAGCGGGTGATCCACCTCTGCATGGCCGGCGGGCCCTCGCAGTTCGAAAGCCTGGACTACAAGCCCCGGCTGAAGGAGCTGCACGGCCAGCCGTTCCCGGAGTCGTTCACGAAGGGCCAGCAGCTCGCGCAGCTCCAGAACAAGGCCCTCATCGCGCGCGGGCCGTTCTGCGAGTTCCATCCCCACGGCCAGTCGGGCCAGATGATCTCCGACCTGTTCCCGAGCATCGCCACGATCGCCGACCGGATCGCCATCATACGGTCCATGATGACCGAGCAGATCAACCACGACCCGGCGCACGCCTTCATGAACAGCGGGTCGATCCTCAAGGGCCGGCCCAGCATGGGCTCATGGCTCCTGTACGGCCTGGGGGCCGAGACCGAAGACCTGCCGGGCTTCGTCGTCCTCACCTCCGCCGGCGCGACGGGCCTCCAGCCGGTCTCGGCCCGGCAGTGGTCGGCCGGGTTTCTGCCCAGCAAGTTCCAGGGGATCCAGTTCCAGTCGAAGGGGGACGCCGTCCATTACATCGCCAACCCCCCGGGGGTGGACCTGGACGCCCAGCGCGCCTCGATCGCCGAGGTCAACCGCCTCAACGGCATGCTCTCGGCCGACCGCCTCGACCCCGAGATCCAGACCCGCATCGCGCAGTACGAGCTGGCCTTCCGGATGCAGGCGAGCGTCCCCGAGCTGACCGACTTCGCCAGCGAGTCGAAGTCGGTCCTGGAGATGTACGGCGTCAAGACGCCCGGCGACGGCAGCTTCGCCTCGAACTGCCTGATGGCCCGCCGCCTGGCCGAGCGCGGCGTGCGCATGATCCAGCTCTACCATCGCGCCTGGGACCACCACGGCGACATCGAGCGCGGGATGACCCTGGCCGCGAAGGACGTCGACCAGCCCTGCGCCGCCCTGGTGAAGGACCTGGAACAGCGCGGGATGCTGGAGGATACGCTCGTCATCTGGGGCGGCGAGTTCGGCCGCACGCCGATGGGGCAGGGGACCGGCCGCGACCACCACATCCTGGGCTTCTCGCTCTGGATGGCCGGCGGCGGGATCAAGGGGGGCGTGACCTACGGCGCGACGGACGAGCTGGGATACAAGGCGGTGGAGGACGTGGTCCACGTCCGCGACCTCCACGCCACGATCCTCGCCCTCTGCGGCGTCGACCACGCCCGCCTGGGCTTCAAGTATCAGGGCCTCGACGTCCGCCTGACCGGCGTCGAGCCGGCGCGGGTGGTCAAGGAGATCCTGGCCTGATCGCCCGCCGAGGCCCCTCGGCGGGCTCACCGGCGGCGGGCCGACCCTCGTCGTCCGGGGGGGATGCGCGAGAAGCCCTTCGGCGCGGCCGGGGCCGACGCGGGGGCCGGAGCGGCGACCGGGCCGCCGGGCTTGGTGCAGGTGCCTCGGATCGTGTGCGGCTCGCCGCCGATCGTCAGGTCCAGCACGACATCCAGCTTCGCCCCGCCCTCCATCGGCGTCAGCGGCGAGAGGTACGCGTCGAACGAGACGTCGCCCGAGAGGACGCCCAGGGTCTCGGCATGGCCGGGGACGATCAACTCCTCCCCGCGATACACGGCGAACGGCGGCCCCCCCGAACGGGAATCCCAGCGGTCCTCCGCATTGTGCCGGGTCAGGACGAGGTGGTCCACGCGAGTGTCGTTCGGGAGCTTGACGTCGATCCGGACGTGGTCGTCGTTCCGGCCGTCGGGGCCGTTCTCGCCGACCTTGTCCTGGGCCTCGTCGACCCAGACGGCCTGCACCAGCGTCGGATCGACGATCGGCGCGGCCGTGGCCTCCGGCTTGGGCTCGGCCGGCTTCGGCTCGGGTGGGGCGAGGGGGGGCACGTCCGAGACCAACTCGAACGAATGGATGAACTGCGACTGCGACGTCCCGTCGCCCGCCTCCTTGGGCGCGATGGCCATGACCTGATAGAGCCGGTCGCCGATCAGCGCCATCCGCTCCCATCCCAGGCCCGGCGTGCCGCCGTCGACCGACCTGGCCTCGAACTTGACGTCGCGCGCCGGGTGGGGGCCGATCTGCGTCCCGTTCGACTGGAGGACGACCCAGCCCTGGGCGTTCATCGAGGTGTCGAGGGCCCGGTCGAACATCTCGTCCGCGGGCTTGCCCCGGAGCATCTCCGCCGGCATCGCAGCCCAACCGACCATCCAGGTCTTGCGGCCCTGGACGAGCACGGCGTTGTGCAGCGTTTGCTCGCCGACGGGCGTGGCCTGCTTCTGCTCGGAGACCTTCGGCGGCGTCGGGAAAGCGACGCGGTAGTTGCCGTCAGGCGACGTGTACGGCTCCTTCGGCGTCTCGCGAGACGTGGTGACCAACGACGTGGTGCCGTCGGGGTTGTGGACCGTCCGTGTCTCCACGGTGATCCCGTTGAAGTCCTGGACCAGGACTTCGTCGCCCCCGCCCCCGCCCTCGCCCCCGCCGCAGCCGATCGCGACCGCCGCCGCGAACGGCACCACCAGCAATAACCGCGCGAGCATGTCCTCACCCCCCGTCGATTCGACCCCCATCGCCGCCGGGAGCCGGGCGCACGACCCCAGCCTCCTCCGGCGCATCGGATGGGACTTTATCCGAATCGGGGGCGGGACGCCAAGGATTCATGAAAAAAACCTCACGACGTCCGGGCGTCAGTCGCCGTACGTCGGCGGCTCCAGCTCGCGAAGCAGGGCCCGGATCGGGCCGAGGACCCAGGCGGGGCGGCGGGCCAGGTCGCGGCCCACGTCGTCCAGGGCCCGTTCGAGGAGGAAGATCCGCAGCAGGGCCTCGACGTCGCGGCGGTCTGGCGGCAGCGGGCCGGGGACGTCCATGGCGTCGAGGTAGGCGTCGACGAACTGCTGCGAGGCCCGCGCGTGCCAGCGGCGCGCCCAGGGCTCCAGCTCCGCGCGGTCGTCCTCGCGGACCATCCCGGGGGGTCGGGCCTGCTTGTCTTCCAGGTCGTAGAGGACGGCGTGGGCGGCCTGGTCGAGCGAGCGGATCATGGTGGCGACGTCGCGCAGCGGCGAGCGCTTGACCCGGCGCTCGCCCGAGGAGTCGTCGGCGTCGCCCTCGAAGTCGTAGATGACGAAGTCGGTGCCGGTGTAGAGGATCTGGTCCAGCTCATAATCGCCGTGGATGCGGATCCGCGAGCCGCCGTAGGACTTGTCGGCCACCTTCTGGAACCGGCCGAGGAGCGCGTCGCGCAGGCCGAGGAGCCGGGCGGCCTCGGCGGCGGCGGGTTCCGGCAGCCGTGGCGCGACGGACGCCAGCCGGGTGAGGACGTGGTGGGTCAGGTTGCGCATCGACTGGTAGAGCGAGCGCTGGTACAGCCTGCCGAACGTCTCCGGGCGGAACTCGGATTCGCCCCGCGCGGAGGCCAGGGTCCGGTGCATCCGGGCCGTCTGCACGCCCAGGCGGCGGGCGTGGACGTCGAAGACCGCCATCATAGCCTCGGAGGTCATGTCCTCGGCCGCCTCGGCGTCGGCCGGGGCTTCGGGCTCGGCCCGACGGTGCAGGCCGGCCGCGACGCGCTCGTAATACTGGCTCAGGTGGTTGAGGGTCAGGGCCCAGGCCGTCCCCTGGTTCGGGATGAACTGGTTGAGGACCGCGACGGTGACGGGGACGCCGTGAGACCGTCGGTACTCGATATACCCCAGGACGGGCGCGACGATCATCGAGTCCTGCCGTGCGGCCAGGAACGACCGCATCTCGAAATCGGGGTTGATCTCGGCCTCGACCGTCCGGAACGTCTTGAGCGTCAGCCGTTCGTCGAAGACGAGCGTGGTGTTGAACCGCTCGCTGCGGACGAGGTTGGTCGGGACGAGCGGGGCGTCGCCCAGGTCCAGCTCGTCCAGCCCCTTCAGGGGGACGCCGACCAGCTCGCCGTCGGAGAGGGGCGCGGTCAGGCCGGACCGGATCGCCTCGACCAGCTCGGCCCCGCACGAAGGGACGGCCAGGGCGTCGCAGAGGACCCCGCGCTGGGCGCCCTCGGCGCGGGCGAGGAGGCTCGCGGGGCCGGAGTCGAGGAGCCGCGGGACCTCGTCCTCGGGCACGAGGGTCAGGGGGAGGAGGTCGGCCTCGGAATCGTCCGTCTCCAGGTCGGCGCGGACCACCAGCCACCGGACGTCGTCCTCGCCCAGCGGGTCGGAGAACGACCGCGTCACGTCCACGCCGACCACGCGAGGGAGCCCCGCCGGCCGCCGGCGCGCCAGGAAGGCCGGGAGGATCGGGTCCAGCCGCTCCGACTCCACGCGCGCGAGTTCCGCGCGCCAGTCGTGGGAGACCGTCACGACGGGCAGGTCGGCGATCCGCATCGGCTCGCCGTCGACGGCCGCAGCCCCCGAGTCGGCCGGCTTGACGAGGAACCAGAAGAACCCGTAGGGCGAGAGCGTCAGCCGATACGGGCGGTCGTCGATCGGCGGCATCAGCGTGTGGCCCGCCATCTCCTCCAGCGCGGCCCCCTGGTACTCCCGCAGGTCCAGGTCGACGTACTGCATGAATCGCGAGAGGTTCGCCACGACCAGGATCGACTCGTCGCCCAGCCGCCGCACGAACGCGAGGATCCGCGAGTTCTCCGGCCGCAGGAACTCGATCGTCCCCCGCCCGAAGGCGCGGTGCCCCTTGCGCAGGGCGATCATCCGCTTGACCCACCACAGGAGCGAGCTGGGGTTCTGCTGCTGAGCCTCGACGTTGATCGCCTCGTAGTGGTACTCGGGGTCGGTGACGACCGGGAAGTAGAGCTTCTGGGGGTTGCAGGTCGAGAAGCCGGCGTTGCGGTCGGGCGACCATTGCATCGGCGTGCGCACGCCGTTGCGGTCGCCGAGGTAGATGTTGTCCCCCATCCCGATCTCGTCGCCGTAGTACAGGACCGGCGTCCCGGGGAGCGAGAACAGCAGGGCCGTCATCAGCTCGATGCGGCGGCGGTCGTTCTCCAGCAGCGGCGCCAGGCGGTGCCGGATCCCCAGGTTGATGCGGGCCTCGGGGTCGTGGGCGTAGGCGCGATACATGACGTCGCGCTCCTCGTCCGTCACCATCTCCAGCGTCAGCTCGTCGTGGTTCCGGAGGAACATGCACCACTGGCAGTTGTCCGGGATGGCCGGCGTCTGGGCGAGGATGTCGAGGATCGGGTAGCGGTCCTCCTGGTGCAGCGCCATGTACAGGCGGGGCATGACCGGGAAGTGGAACGCCATGTGGCACTCGTCGCCGTCGCCGAAGTACGCCACGGCGTCCTCGGGCCACTGGTTGGCCTCGGCGAGGAACATCCGCGGCGGCGACGGGAACTTCTCGTCGAGCCGCTTCCGCAGCGCCTTGAGGAACGCGTGCGTCTCGGGGAGGTTCTCGCAGTTGGTCCCCTCGCGCTCATAAAGGTAGGGGATCGCGTCCAGCCGAAGGCCGTCGATCCCCATGCTGAACCAGAAGTCCAGGAGCGGGAAGACGGCCTCCCAGACGGCCGGGTTGTCGTAGTTCAGGTCGGGCTGGTGGGAATAGAAGCGATGCCAGTAGTAGGCGTCCGCGACCGGATCCCACGTCCAGTTCGATGGCTCGAAATCCTTGAAGATGATGCGCGCGTCGGCGTATTTCTCCGGGCCGTCGCTCCAGACGTAGAAGTCGCGCTCGGGGCTCCCCGCCGGCGCGTTGCGGGCGCGCTGGAACCAGGGATGCTGGTCCGAAGTGTGGTTTAGGACCAGTTCCGTGATGACCTTCAATCCGAGTTCGTGGGCCGAGTCCAGGAACTCGCGGAAGTCGGCGAGCCGGCCGTACGACTTGTTGACGGACGTGTAGTCGGCGATGTCGTAGCCGTCGTCGCGCAGGGGGGACGGGTAGAACGGCAGGAGCCAGATCGCCGTGATCCCCAGGTCGCGCAAGTAGGGGAGCTTGAGCGTCAGGCCGCGGAAGTCGCCGATGCCGTCGCCGTTGCTGTCGTGGAAGGCCCGGACGTGGGCCTCGTAGATGATCGCGTCCTTGTACCACAGCCCGTCGTCATCCGGCATCGGTCTGACTCCATCGTGCCGGGACGCCGCGATGCGTCCGGCGATTCGACGTGAACGATCCCACCCTGGACAAGCAGATCCGATGCCGGCCGGGCCGGGCGGTCAGTTCCGCAGGCTGGAGAGCGGGGCGGGGATCCGGCCGCCGTGGCGGACGAACTCGGCGGAGCCGCCGGCGGCGTGGACGGGGAGGATGTCCATCTCGCCGAACAGGCCGCCGAAGACGGCGCGCTCGCCGGCCTTCTTGCCCGGCACGGGGATGACGCGCACGGCCGTCGTCTTGTGGTTGATGACGCCGATGGCCACCTCGTCGGCGATCAGGGCCGAGAGCGTCTCGGCGTCGACGTCGCCCGGGACGGCGATCATGTCCAGGCCCACGGAGCAGACGGCCGTCATGGCCTCCAGCTTGGCGAGCGTCAGGTCGCCGGCCTCGACCGCGCGGGCCAGCGCGGCGTCCTCGCTCACGGCGACGAACGCGCCGGAGAGGCCCCCTACGCTGGAGCTGGCGAAGCTCCCCCCCTTCTTCACCGCGTCGTTCAGCAGCGCGAGCGCCGCCGTCGACCCCGGGCCGCCCAGCCGCGAGACGCCCATCGCCTGGAGGATCTCGCCCACGCTGTCGCCCACCTGCGGCGTCGGCGCCAGCGAGAGGTCGACGATCCCGAACGCGACCCCGAGCCGCGCGGCGACCTCGCGGCCGATCAGCTCGCCGACGCGGGTGACGCGGAACGCCGTGCTCTTGATCTCCTCGGCGATGTCGCCGAGCGTCGGCCGCGTGGGCGCGTGGGCCACCAGGTCCTCCACCGCCGCCTTGACCACCCCAGGGCCGCTCACGCCGATGTTGATGACGCAGTCGGTCTCGCCCTGGCCGTGGAACGCCCCGGCCATGAACGGGTTGTCGTTGGTCGCGTTGCCGAAGATCACGATCTTGGCGCAGCCGAACCCGTCGTGGTCCTTCGTCCGCTCGGCCGTCTCCTTCAGGACGTGCCCCAGGGCCGCCACGGCGTCCATGTTGATCCCGGCGGCGGTCGACCCCACGTTCACCGACGAGCAGACCCGCTTCGTCGTCGACAGCACCTCCGGCAGCGCGGCGATCAGCCGGCGCTCGCTCTCGGTCCAGCCCTTCTGGACCAGGGCGGTGAAGCCGCCGACCAGGTCGACCTCGACCTCGGCCGCCACGGCGTCCAGGGTCTTCGCGACGGCGAGCAGGCCCTCGGTCTTGTGCCCCGCGGCCACGCGGCCGACCGGGCTGACGGCGATCCGGCGGTTGACGATCGGGATGCCGTAGCGGCCCTCGACCTCGCGGCAGACGGCGCGCAGGCGGCCCGCGTACTGGACCAGCCGCGAGCGGATCCGGTCGCACAGGACCGTGACGTCGGGCGAGGCGCACGGCGCCAGGTCGATCCCCATCGTGACCGTGCGGACGTCCAGCTTGTGCTGGCGGATCATGCTGAGCGTCGCCAGGACGTCTTCAGTGCGATGCAAGGCTCTCTCCTTGGCTGCGGGCCGCCGCGGCGATGCGCACCGGGCTGGGCTCGGTCGTCGCGGCGAAGATGTCCTCGTGCTGGACGAACGCCTCCAGCTTGTGCGCCCTCCCGTACCGCTCCAGCTCCGACCGGATCGCGGCGGGGGTGAGGTCGTGGGGGATCAGCGCCTCCATCACCAGCGAGAACCGCTGGCCGTCCACCCGCGCGTGCAGGTCGACGATGTTCGCCCCGTGCGCCGCCAGCGACCCGGCGATGCTGTGGACGATCCCCGGGCTGTCGTCGCCGAGCACCGTGAGGATGAACCGCTCGCCCGCCGCCGCCTGGGCCGGCTCGCGCCCGTCCTTGACCTCGGTCACCTGGACCTGGAGGTCGAACCGCTTGCCGCGCTCGTGGACGGCCTCGATGATCTGCTCCCGGGTGCGGGGGGAGGCGAACTCGGCCTCCAGGATGATCGTGAAGTACCCGCGCATGACCGTCTGGCTCAACTCCAGGACGTTGCCGCCCAGGTCGAGCAGGGCGCCCGTCACCGAGTAGACGATGCCGACGCGGTCGGCCGCCGTGACGGAGATGATGTAGCTGCTCATGGTCGCCGTCCGCCCGCCTTTCGCTTTAGTGGGATCCCGCCGCGACCGCCGCCGCCTCGGGCCGATCCGCGACCGCCGGCCTCCCCGCCGTCCCGGCCGCGACGGCCAGCGCCGCCCAGCCGACGAGGATCAGCAGGCCGCCGGTCGGCGTGACCCACCAGATCCCCCTCACGCTCGTCAGGGACAGGGCGTAGATCGAACCGGAAAAGAGGATCGCGCCGACCAGGAACATCCAGCCCGCGAGCTGGAGCGCGGGGCCCGACCTGCCGACGACCTGGAGGATCCCCACCGCCACGAGCGCCAGGGCCATGTAGATGTGATAGTCCACGCCGGTCTGGAAGCTGGCGGCCTTGCCGGCCGCTTCGAGCTGCGACTTCAGCCCGTGCGCGCCGAAGGCCCCGATCGCGACGCCCAGGAAGCCCCAGACGGCGCCCACCCTCAGCCAGAAGCCATCGTTCATCTCGGTCGAGTCTCCGTTGCGTTGCGGTCTCACGTCGCGGGCCGGACGGCGGCCGGTTCACGGCCCAGGAGGACGGCCCGGGTCTCGGCCGCCAGGAACAACGACCCCGTCACGCAGACGAGCCCGCCGGGCCCGGCCAGCCGGCGGGCCGCCGTCAGGGCCCCGGCCGGGTCGTCCGTCACAACGGTCGGCCGGCCGTCGATCGCCTCGGCCGCCGAGGCGACCTCCGCGGGCGACACCGCCCGGGGGTTGTGCAGGTAGCGGGTCGCGACTCGGTGTTGGAACAGCGGGAGCAGCTCGCGGAGCTGACCCGGCAGGTCCTTGTCCCGCGTCGTGCCGAAGACCAGCGTGCGCGGGACGTCGGGGAAGTGGGCCCGCAGCGTCTCGGCCAGCGCCGCGGCCGAGGCCACGTTGTGCGCCCCGTCGACGACCAGCCAGGGCCGGCTCCCCATCACCTCCACCCGCGCCGGCCAGGCCAGGCCGGCGAAGCCGCGGGCGGCGGCCTCGCGCGTGACGACGAGCGAGGCGTCGGCCTCGGCCAGCGCGTCGAGGCCCGCCAGCGCGACGGCCATGTTGTGCGCCTGGTGCGGGCCGAGCAGGGGGACGTCCAGCACGCCCCAGTCGGTCCGCCAGGTGCGGACGGCGGCCCGCGACGGCGTCGGCCGATCCAGCGGCGGCGCGGGTCGACGCTCCTCGCAGCGGAAGTCGACGTCGATCTCGCGCAGTCGGATCCCCCGGGCCGCCGCCGCCCGCCGGACGACCGCGCGGGGCTCGTCCTCCTGCACGCCGCTCACGGCCGGGACCCCGCGCTTGAAGATCCCCGCCTTCTCCGCGGCGATCGCCCCCAGCGTGTCGCCGAGCTGGCGGGTGTGGTCCAGCGCGATGCTGGTGACGACGGCGACCAGCGGGCGGACGACGTTCGTCGAGTCCAGCCGCCCCCCCATGCCGACCTCCAGCACGACGGCCCCGACCCCGACGCGGGCGAAGTGGAGCAGGGCCATGGCGGTGGTGATCTCGAAGAAGGTCGCCCCCTCCCGCCGCGACGGGCCGTCGTCGGCCTCCATCGCCCCCACCGCCGCCCGGACCTCGTCGACGAGGCCCGCCATCGTCTCCGGCTCGATCGGCCTGCCGTCGACGACGTACCGCTCCTCCAGCCGCTCCAGGTGGGGCGACGTGTAGAGCCCCGTGGAGATCCCGGAGGCCGCGAGCGCCGCGGCCGTCATCGCGGCCGTCGACCCCTTCCCCTTGGTCCCGGCGACGTGGACGATCCGCAGGCCCTCCTGGGGGTCGCCCAGCCGGCGCATCAGGCGACGCATGCGGCCGAGGCCGAGGTCGGCGAGCCCCTTGGGCATCCCGACGCGCTCGTAGTCCAGCCGGCCGTAGAGGTAGTCCAGGCGGTCCTGGTGGGCGTCGGGCATGACGGATCCGAGGGGGTCGTGGGCGACGATTCCGGGGGCGAGGGGACGTTCAGGCCGACGCCGGCTCCAGGAGCGCGCGGACCCGATCGCCCAGCTCGGAGAGGGAGAGGTCCTTCGTCCAGTACGCCGCCACCCCCAGCGCGAAGCCTTCGAGCCGGGTCTCGGCGTCGCGCTGATGGGTGAGCATGACCACCTTCAGCCCGATGGCCTCGCGGGCGTCGCGGAGCTGTTCTAGCACCTCAAGCCCGTTCAGCACGGGCATCCAGTGGTCCAGGACCAGCAGGTCCGGCCGGTGGGCGCGGACCAGCTCCGACGCCTCGGAGCCGTCGGCGGCCTCCCAGACGATGCAGCCCATGCGTCGCAGGCATTCGGCGTAGACGGCCCGGAGGTCGGGCTCGTCCTCGGCCAGCACGACGATCGCGCCCACGGCGTCTCCCATCGCTCCCGAGGTCCGACCGGCTCCCCACTCCGTCCCCAAGCATAACGCCCCGGGCGGCGGTCCGCCATGGCCCCGATAAGGAGAGCCGGGCGCGCGAAGGCGCCGGCGCGCGAAGCGGCCCGGCCGGGCGTCTTGCGCCGGCCGGCCCCGTCGCGGGTGGGCCTCAGAGATCGTTCCGAATGCCCATGGAGGGCTTGGTCTCGGCCTTGGTCGATCCGCCGGCCCCGAGCGCGGGCTTGGGGGCCTTGGATCTCCGGCCCCCCTTGGCCTTGGTCGGTGCCGCCGGCGCGGCCGGCTTCGCGTCGGCCGAGGCGGTCGCGATCGGGGCCTGGGGTTCGGAGCAGCCCAGGTGGCAGGCGCAGGCGACGAGGCCGGGCGCGAGCAATCGACGGCTTTTCAAGGCGGGCGTCCTCCGGATCGGCGAGCGACGTCCGCGTCGCCCGCTCAGTAGGAATCGGAGCTGACGACCTCGCCGCCGGCCCGCGTGGCCAGGGCGCGGTAGGTCGGGGTGCTGATCGCATCCTTGACGAATCGTACCGAGCCGTCGACCATGGCGAAATTGGCCCCTCCCGAATGCAGGCTGCGGAACCCCATGTTCCCTAGGTTGAGGCAGGCCGGGACGTTGATCCAGGCGGGGGGGGTGGTCACGGAGGAGTTGAAGCATTGGAAGAGCACCGAACTCCCCTTGTCGCGGGGGGCGTTGAGCCGGGGCACGCACGAGGCCCCCCCGGTGATCCGGAGGTCGCCCCACAGGTCGTCCCCGGCGTCGGGCCCGTTCCAGACGCCGCCGATGTAATTCAGGTAGAAGAACGACGAACCGGGCTCGTTCTTGAAGCGCGAGGTCTCGCCGAACAGGAAGGTGTTGCTCGTCCCGTCGGTGAACGCCGACAGCCGGTGCGTGGTGTTCGTGCCGAACGCCCCGTCGCCCGGGACCTGGTTGCACAGCTCCGGATACCTCCCGTCCTTATCCGGCGGGGACGTCGAGACCGTCCAGTCGATGACGTATTGCTCCTCCAGGCCGTTGCACGTCGCGTAGGACGCCTGCGGGATCGAGATCACGTCCGCGCCGGTGAGGCGCATCGCCACGGTGTCCGTCGGGCAGACGTAGCTCGCGATCATGGTCGCCTCGGCCGTCGCGTTGACCGGGCTGTTGTAGGTCCGGGTCAGGTTGAACGCGTTATAACCATTCGTCCCGTCGATGTACGGCAGGATGTAGCAGAACGCGGTGTGATTCAAGGCCACGTCCCAGGAACACGGGTCGGGCGCGGCCGGGGAATAGGGCGTCCTGCTGATCGAGCGCTGGCCGAACGGGAGGCTGCCGTTGGCGCTCTCGTAGTTCATGGCCGCCAGGGCGACCTGCTTCAGGTTGTTGGTGCACTGGGCCCGTCGGGCGGCCTCGCGGGCGGCCTGGACGGCCGGCAGCAGCAGGGCGATGAGCACGGCGATGATCGCGATCACCACCAGCAGCTCGATCAGCGTGAAACCACGATCGTACCGTCGATGCCGATTCATGGATGGGCTCCCTGGTGGGCGACGGCCCTCGTTCGCGAGGGTCGCGGTCGGGATCGCTGTGGGTCGCCGACGTCCCCGAATGGGGCGACGGCTTCGGCGCGGCGCGAGACTGGCCGGGGTCGGCCCTCCCCCGCGGGCCGGGCCGCCTGGGAGGAAACCCCTCCCGCCGGCCGACCCACGCCGCCGGTCCCGCCGCGGATGCGGGCTCGCGGATGGTCGGTCGGGGGCGTCATCGATCCCGAGCCCTCATGTCTGTCTATGAAGGCCGGCCGGGACGGATGACATCCTAGTATGCCTGCAAGTCACCAATTTCGCCACCGGCTCGCGTGGCAATTGCACGATAAGCGGCGACGTCGACCTGGTCCCGCACGAAGCGGACCGAACCGTCGACGAAGGCGAACTGCGCCCCCCCGGGGTGCATGCTGCGGAACCCCATATTGCCGAGGTCCCGGCAGGCCGGGACCTCGATCCAGTCGGGAGGGTAGTAGGCACCGCCGAGGCAGGCGGAGAGGACGTCGCTCCCCGCGTCGCGGCGGGCGTTGAGCCTGGGCACGCACGAGGCGCCCCCGGTGATCCGGACGTCGTTGAGCGAGCCGGCGGGCTGGCCGGGGCCGTCCCACCACCCGCCGACGAAATTCGTGTAGAACCACGACGAACCCGGCTCGTCCCTGAACCGCGACGTCTCGCCGAACAGGAAGGTGTGGCTCGTCCCGTCCGCGAACGCGGAGAGGGGATGCGTCGCGTTCGTCCCGAACGCCCCGTCCCCGGGGACCTGATTGCAGATGTCCGCGTGCCGCCCCGTCGGGTCGGACGCCTCGCCCGTGTTCGACCAGCTCGTGATGTACTGCTCGTGCAGCCCGTTGCTGGTGGCGTAGGAGGCCTGCGGGAAGGCGATGGAGCCGTCGCCGCCGGGCGGCGTGTAGGCGGTGTCCGACGGGCAGAGATAGCCCCGGACGGGCGTCGTGACCGCCGTGACGTTGACCACGGTGTTGTACGCCCTCACCAGGTTGTACGCGTTGTAGACCGTGCCCCCTTCGAGATACGGCAGGACGTAGCAGAACGCCGTGTGGCCGAGCTGGACCTGGAAATCGCACGGGGCCGGGAACGCCGGCGAGTACGGCCGACGCGAGACGTTTCGCCTCCCGAACGGGAGGCTGCCGTTGGTGCCCTCGTAGTTCATGGCCGCCAGGGCGACCTGCTTCAGGTTGTTCGAGCACTGCGCCCGCCGGGCGGCCTCGCGGGCCACCTGCACCGCGGGGAGCAGCAGGGCGATGAGGACCGCGACGATCGCGATCACCACCAGCAGCTCGATCAGCGTGAAGCCGCGTCGCCGGGATTCGTTCCGGACCATGAGCGAAGTCCCCGATGGAGACGGCGCGCCCACCGACGGAGGCCCCGGGCCGGGGCGACGATCGCCCCGCGCGGTCCCCACAACCTCTGGAAACGAGATCGGGCCGCGAATCTTACGCATCCGGCGGGACACCCCTCGCGCGCGCCTCAGGTGCAAGTCGCCGCGCAAGCTCCCATCGCGCCGCCGGGCGCGGCGGATTCCCGCTCGCGGCCGTTGGGCGCGCGGTCGGCCCCCCGCCTCCAGGATCGATGACCGCCCCGGCGCTTGACCCTCCGTCGGGGGCGGGGATAGGATGGATCCGTCCACGCCCGGCCGGGACGGCCGGCGCGGCCGGGCGACATCCTTCGGACATTCAGGGGCGGCTCGCCGGGGCCCGGCGGGGTGGCGGGCCGCAAGGCGGTGGATCGATCGTGGAGATCACGCTCAACGGCCAGAGGCGCGACGTGCCGGACGCCCTCACGGTGGCCGGGCTTCTCGGGATCCTGGAACTCAAGCCCGAACACGTCGCGGTGGAGGTCAATCGCGGCCTTGTCACCCGCTCCCGCCACGAGGGGACGCCGATCGCCCCCGGCGACGAGGTCGAGGTCGTCACCCTGGTCGGCGGCGGCTCCCCGGCCGCCCTGGAATCTCAGACGCCCCCGCTGACCATCGGCGGGCATTCGGTCCGCAGCCGGCTGTTCGTCGGGACCGGCAAGTATTCGACACTGGAGCTGATGCGCGAGTGCCTGGAGGCCAGCGGGGCCGAGGTCGTCACCGTCGCCGTCCGCCGCGAGCGCCTGTTCGACCGCGAGGGCCGGAACCTCCTGGACTTCCTGGATCCGAAGCGGTTCACGATCCTCCCCAACACCGCCGGCTGCTTCAACGCCGAGGAATCGCTCCGCACCGCCCGCCTGGGCCGCGAGCTGCTCCGGGGCCTGGACAACCCGGGGGCCGACTGGGTCAAGCTCGAAGTCCTCGCCGACCCCCGCACGCTCCTGCCGGATCCCGTCGCCACCCTCGAAGCCACGAAGGTCCTCGTCGCCGAGGGCTTCCACGTCCTCTGCTACACCAGCGACGACCCGATCATGGCCCGCCGGCTGAAGGAGGCGGGCGCGGCGTCGGTCATGCCGGCCGGCAGCCCGATCGGCAGCGGCCAGGGGGTGCTCAACCCCAACAACATCCGGATCATCCTGGAAGACCTGAAGGACGGCGACCCCGACTACCCCGTCATCATCGACGCCGGGGTCGGCACGGCCAGCGACGTCGCGCTCGCGATGGAGCTGGGGTGCGACGGCGTCCTGCTCAACACCGGCATCGCCGGCGCGACCGACCCGCTCCGCATGGCCCGCGCCATGCGGCTGGCGATCGAGGCCGGCCGGCTCGCGGCCGGTGCGGGGCGGATCCCCAAGAAGTTGTACGCCACCGCCTCCAGCCCGACCCAGGGATTGATCGGGCGCGCCTGAGCCATCCGGCCCCACATTCAGCAGGGACGAACCGAAGCATGCCGCTGGACCCGGCCTCCATCCTCGGACCCGACGGAGCCGTGGCCCGGCGGCTGCCCCGCTACGAGGTTCGCGACGAACAACTGCGCATGGCCGACGCGGTCGCCAAGGCGATCGACGAGGGGGGCCACCTCGTCGTCGAGGCCGGCACGGGGGTCGGCAAGAGCTTCGCCTACCTCGTGCCGTCGATCCTCGCCGCCGTCGAGCAGAAGAAGAAGGTCGTCGTCTCGACGCACACGATCGCCCTCCAGGAGCAGTTGCTCCAGAAGGACGTCCCGTTCCTGCGCTCGGTGATGCCGCAGGAGTTCTCCGCGGTGCTGGTGAAGGGCCGCGGCAACTACGTCAGCCTCCGCCGGCTGGAGTCCGCCGCGTCGCGCGCCGGGTCGACGTTCAGCAAGGCCGAGGAGTTCGACCAGCTCGCGGCGATGAAGCTGTGGGCGACGAAGACCCAGGACGGCACCCGCTCCGACCTGGACTTCAAGCCGCTCCCCGCCGTTTGGGACGCCGTCCAGAGCGAGAACGGCAACTGCCTGGGCCGCCAGTGCCCGCGCCACAAGGACTGCTTCTACTTCCAGGCCAGGCGTCGCATCTGGACGGCCAACCTCCTCATCGTCAACCACGCGCTGTTCGTCTCCGACCTGGCCATGCGATCGGCCGGCTTCGGGCTGCTCCCGGACTACGACGTCGCCATCTTCGACGAGGCCCACACGCTGGAGTCGGTCGCGGGCGAGCACCTGGGGCTCCAGATTTCGAACGTCGGCATCGACTACGCCCTGTCGCGGCTCTACAGCGAGCGGACCAAGAAGGGGATCTTGTCCGGTTATAATCTCTCCGACGCCGTCGACCAGGTCCGCCGGGTGCGGACGGCGGCCGACGACTTCTTCGAGGTCATGACCGACTGGCACTCCCGACAGTCGTCCCCCACGGCCCGAGTCCGCAAGCCGATCCACGTCTCCGACACGCTCGCCGAGGAGTTGAAGCGGCTCTCCACGGCCATCGACCGCGGCTCGGAGCACATCGAGTCGGCCGAGCAGCAGATCGAACTCTCCAGCGCCGCGGAGCGCTGCGAGTCCCTGGCCCTGGAGGTCCGCACCTGGGTCCGCCAGGCCGTCGAGGGCCAGGTCTACTGGGTCGAATCGGAGAACGCCCAGCGCCGCCGGATCCGGCTGGCCTCCGCGCCGCTGGACGTCGGCCCGACGCTCCGGCGCACGCTATTCGAGATGACCCCGACGTGCGTCCTGACCTCGGCCACCCTCTGCATCGGCTCTCCCCCGAGGTTCGACTTCTTCAAGTCGCGCATCGGCCTGACCCGCGCCGCGACGCTCGCGCTGGGGAGCCCGTTCGACTACCCGAACCAGGTGACGATCCACCTCGCCCGGAACCTGCCCGATCCCTCGACGGCCCCCCACGATTTCGAACGCGACGTCGTCATGGCGATCGCGCACTACCTGGAGCGGACGCAAGGGAAGGCGTTCGTCCTGTTCACCTCGTACAAGATGCTGGAGTCCGCCGCGCGCACGCTGACGCCCTGGCTGGCCGAGCGGAACATCGCCCTGTTCGCGCAGGGGGACGGCATGCCGCGGTCGAAGATGGTGGAGGCGTTCAAGAGCGACGTGAACAGCGTGATCTTCGGGGCCGACAGCTTCTGGCAGGGGGTCGACGTGCCGGGCGAGGCCCTGTCCAACGTCATCATCGTCCGCCTGCCGTTCTCGGTCCCGACCCACCCGCTGCTGGAGGCCCGGTTGGAGGACATCAAGCGCCGGGGGGGCAACCCGTTCTTCGACTACCAGATCCCAGAAGCCGTCATCAAGCTGAAGCAGGGCTTCGGCCGCCTGATCCGCACCCGCTCCGACCGCGGCATCGTCGCCATCCTCGACCCCCGCGTCCTCACCAAGCCCTACGGCAAGACCTTCCTCAACTCCCTCCCCGAATGCCCCCGCGTCGTCGACACTCACGACTATGCCCGCGGCGTGGGACGCTAGCGCGGCGAACGGCCGGGTCGGCGACGCGGGGGCATGGGCGGCCTTCTCGCCTTGAGACGTCCTGACCCCCGAAGCGGGGTGACGACAAGCATCCTTCCCCCCTCGTGGTGCCCCGTCGAGAACATCGGAGTGCGAGCGATAAACGGCCTTCCCCCCTGGCGGGGGAAGGTGGCCCGAAGGGCCGGATGAGGGGGAGGACGCGCCGGACGGCCGTCGGATCTCGCGACGGCCGGCATGGGCGGGCCTTCGGCTCCCGACGTCGCCCGTGCTTCGCGTCCCCCTCATCTGACGCCTTCGGCGTCTGTCTTCCCCCGCGAGGGGGGAAGACCGTCTTCGACCCACATCAGCATGTTTTCGACGCAGCACCACGAGGCGAGAAGGGGGCTCACTTGTGTTTTCAACGAAGCAACCCAGCCTCTCAAGCCTCGCCGTGCGCCGGGATCCGCGGCGCGAACCACGGGTAGATGGCGGGCAGGACCAGCGACGTCAGCAGCGTCGACGTGAACAGGCCGCCGATGACCACCGTGGCCAGCGGGCGCTGGATCTCGGCGCCGGGGGTCGTGGCCAGGGCCATGGGGATGAAGCCCAGGCCGGCGACGAGCGCGGTCATGAGGATCGGCCGGAGGCGGACGATGGACGCCTCGCGCGCGGCCTCGTGCGACTCGACCCCCTCGGCCCGCAGGTGCTCCACGGCGCTGACCCAGACCAGGCCGTTGAGCACCGCGACGCCGAACAGCGCGATGAAGCCGACCGCCGCCGAGATCGAGAACGGCAGCCCGCGCATCGCCAGCGCGAACACGCCCCCCGTCGCCGCCGTGGGGACGGCCGTGAAGATCAGCAGCGACAGCCGCATCGACTTGAACGAGCTGTAGAGCAGCAGGAACAGCAGCACCAGCGCAACCGACGCCACGATCGCCAGCCGCTTCTCCGCCGACTCCAGGTGCTCGAACTGCCCCCCCCACCGCAGCATGTAGCCCGGCGGCAGCTCGACCTGCTCCTCGATGGCGCGCTCGGCCTCGTGGACGAATCCGGCAAGGTCGCGACCCCGGACGTTCACGCCGACGTACACCCGGCGCTCGATGTTCTCGCGCTCGACCTCGCTCGGGCCCTCCTCCATCCGGATGTCGGCCAGATCCTTGAGCGGGATCGGCCGGCCCATGGCGTCGATGATCCGGATCGAGCCGATCTTCTCGACGTCGTCCCGCCAGGCGAGGGGGAGGCGGATCTGGAGGGGGCGTCTGATGTTCCCTTCGAACACCGTCCCGACGGTCGTCCCGCCGAGCGCCGAGATCACGTCGAGCACATCGGAGCCCTTGATCCCGTAGCGGGCGAGCTGGTCGCGTCGGACCTCGACCCGCAGCAGGGGCAGCCGCCCCGCGGAGGGGACCTTGACGTCGTGCGCGCCCGGGATGCGGGCGAGGACGCGCTCGACCTCGGCCGCCTTCTTGCGGAGGACGTCCAGGTCGGGACCGTAGATCAGCGCCGCGACGTCGCTCTTGACGCCGGCCACCAGCTCGTTGACGCGCATCTCGATCGGCTGGCTGAAGCCGAACTTCACGCCCGGGACGTTCTCGTTGAGGATGGCGTCCATCTCCTCGATGAGCCGGTCGCGCGTCATCCCCGGTCGCCATTCGTCGCGCGGCTTGAGCATGGCCCAGACGTCGGTCTGGTGCACGCCCATCACGTCGTTGGCGATCTCGGGCCGGCCGGTCTTGCAGTAGACGGTCCGGACCTCGGGGAAGGTCTTCAGCAGGTCCTCGATCTGGGTGGAGACCTTCACCGCCCGCTCCAGGGGAGCGGAGGGGATCTGGACGGCCTCGATCAGCAAGTCGCCCTCATTGAGCTTGGGCATGAACTCGGCGCCGAGGTTGTAGCCGACCGGCAGGCTGACCGCGACGAGCGCCAGCGCCGTCCCCATCGCGAAGACCGGGCGACGGAGGAAGGCGTCGAGGAGCGGGACGTAGAACCGCTTCAGCTTGCGGATCAGCCAGATCTCCTTCTCCTCCGGCCGCGAGCTGAGCCCGAGCGAGGCCATCACCGGCATGAACGTCAGCGACAGGACCAGCGAGCCCGCCAGCGCGAAGACGACGGTCAGCGCCATCGGCCGGAACAGCTTCCCCTCTTGGCCCTGGAGGGCGAGGATCGGCAGGTAGACCGTCGTGATGATGAGTTCGCCGTACATCGTGGGCTTGCGGACCTCGATGGCGGCGTCTCGGACGATGTCCTCCTTGGGCCGCGTCCCTCCCTCGTGCCCGAGGCGTCGGACGCAGTTCTCGATCATGATGACCGAGCTGTCGACGATCAGGCCGAAGTCGATCGCCCCCAGGCTCATTAGGCTGGCCGAGACGCCCGTGAGATACATCACGTCGGCGGCGAACAGCATGGAGAGCGGGATGGCCAGCGCCACGATGATCCCGCCGCGCAGGTTGCCGAGCATCGCCAGCAGGACCACGATGACCAGCACGCCGCCTTCCGCCAGGTTGTGCAGCACGGTGTCGAGCGTGTCATGGATCAGGTGCGAGCGGTCGTAGAGAATCTCGATCGTGACGCCCGAGGGCAGCGACTTCTGAAGCTCGACGATCTCGGCCTTAACGTCCTCGACCACGCGGCGGCCGTTCTGGCCGATGAGCATCATGACCAAACCGACGACGATCTCGCCCTGGCCGTCGCGCGTCGCCAGGCCCGACCGGATCATCGGCGCGGGATGGACCTTCGCCACGCTGCCGATCGTCACCGGCACGCCGTCGCGCTCGTCGACGACGATCGACGCGATGTCATCGGAGGATCGCGCCTGGCTCACGCCGCGGATGTAGCGGGCCTCCCCCTCGTGGACGAGGTAGCCGCCCCCAGCGTTGGCGTTGTTCGTCTGGAGGGCCTGGAACACGTCGGTGATGGAGAGGTGGTATTCGCCCAGCTTGTCCGGGTCGACCTCCACCTGGTACGTCTTCAGCTCGCCGCCGTGGGCGTTGATCTCGGTGACGCCCGGCACCTTGCGGAGCTGGTACGAGACGAACCAGTCCAGGATCGACCGCAGTTCCATCGCCGTCACCGACGAGCCGGCCTCGGCCTTCACCTGGAACTGCAAGACCTCGCCGAGCGCCGTGGCGATCGGCCCCAGCGTGGGCGTGCCGTAGTTCTTGGGGATCGCCTCCGCGGCGCGGGGGATGCGCTCGCTGACGAGCTGCCGCGCGCGGAGGATGTCGGTCCCCTCATGGAACACGATCGTCACGACCGAGATGCCGAACTTGGAGACCGACCGGATCTGCTCCACGTCGGGGAGGCCGCTCATGGCCGACTCGACCGGGAACGACAGCAGCGACTCGACCTCCAGCGGCGACAGCGCGGGGGCCTCGGTGATGACCTGGACCTGCACGTTGGTCAGGTCGGGGATGGCGTCGATCGGCAGGTTCACCGCCGCGTACACGCCCATCCCCGCGACCAGCGCCGTGCCGACCAGGACGAAGAACCGATTCTTGAGCGACCACTCGATGATGGCGTTGAGCATGGGTCATCCGGGACGGGGGCGATCGAATTTCGAACGAATGCGAGGTACATCCCCCCTCCTGCCGGGTGAGGGGTGCCGAAGTGCGGAGGGCATGTCGGGGGCGCGATCACCGGGCCGAGGCCTGGGATGGCGGAACGGTGGTCCGGGCGGCCCGCCCGGACGTCGAAGGCTTTCGGGACGGGGACGTCCGGGCGGGCCGCCCGGACCACCGTTCCCGATTTCCGCCCGCCTCGGGGAGCCTGGCTCAACGCCTCAGTCGTCGTCGCCCTGGCTCTGGAGGATCAGCTCGCTCTTGAGGGCGAACGCCCCTCGGGCGACGACGCGGTCGCCGGGCGCGAGGCCGGACTTCACCACGACGCGGTCGCCGACCTCGCGGCCGATCTCGATGTCGCGGAGGGCGAACTCCTGCGCGCCGTCGGCGGTCGCCTCCGGGCGGAAGACGCCCGGCTTCCCCTCGACCTCGACGAGCGCCGAGGCGGGGATGGTGAGGGCCGATTCGGAGTCCGGGCCGTCGAACAGGATGCGGGCGAACATGCCGGGGCGCAGCATGCCGTCGGCGTTCTCGGTGCGGGCGAGGAGCGGGACGGTCCGGGTCATCGGGTCGAGCATCGCCCCGACGGAGAGGAGCTTGGCTTCGAACACGCGGTCGGGGTAGGCGGTCGCGGTGAGCTTGACCGGGCCCCCTTCAATGGTCGGGATCTTGGCCAGGTCGGATTCGGGGATGTTGGCCGTGACCCAGACATCGGCCAGGTCGGCGAGCACGAACAGCAGGTCGATCGGGTCGGCGCGCTGGCTGGGCACGGCCGACTTGGTGATGATCGTGCCGTCGAACGGGGCGTCGATCCGGTAGGCCGTCACGTCCTCGTCCTTGGCGGCGTCCTGGGCCTCGTCCGCGCGGTCCAGCAGGCGCTGGATGTCCTCGTCCACGCCCAGGATCCGCAGCCGCTGGCCGGCGTCGACCACGGCCGACTCGGCCAGCTTCAGCGCCTGGTCGGCGAGCCGTCGTTGCTGCTCCGCGTCGAACTTCGCCTGCTCGATCGTCGAGAACAGCCGGGCCTGGAGCCCCTGCCGCGTGTGCTTGGCGACGACCGCCGGGTGCTCGCCGATGACCTCCTTGCCGCGCAGGAGCGACGTCTTCTCCTCCTCGTGCGCCGCGATGTCGAACTCGGTGTACGCCTGGAGCAGCAGCGCGCGGAACCCGCCCAGGGGACGATCGGCGAACTCCTTCTCCAGGATCCCGGGGTCGACCCCCTTGGTGATCTCGGGGATCAATTGGGCGACGGTGTCGGCGATCTGCGACTTCCAGCCGGCCTCGATCCGCGCCGTGATGAGTTCGCGCTGTCGGGCCCGGAGATTCAGCCGTGCCGTGCCGACGTCCGGGCTGTCCAGCGTGACCAGCGGGTCCCCCTTCTTGACCTTCTTCCCGAGCGTGACGTGGACCTCGCGCACGATCCCCGCGGCGCGCGAGCGGACCTCGACGCGGCGGTCGGCGTTGACCTCGATCCGGCCGGCGACGCCCAACTCGGTGGGCAGCTCGACGGTCCTCGCCTCGTCGATCCCCACGCCGGCGGCCTTCAGCTTGGCCTCGGTCAGGCTGACCAGCCCCGGGCGGGGCTCAGGCGTCGGCGCCGGGACGGGCGCGGGCGATCCCCCGATGCTCCGCAGGTGGCCGGGCAGGTCGAACGTCAGGTGCAGCATCAGCACGGCGAACAGGACGGCCGCGGCCCCCCAGGGGACCAGGCCGAACAAGGGGCGGCGCGCGACCGAGGCGCGTGAGGCCAACGCGGTGGTCATTGGATTCCACTCCGCAAGCAAAGCCGATCGTCTCATCCACATCCGGTCGACGGTGGGCGCGCGGGCCTCGATCGGCGCCGCGCGTCGGATGGGTTCGAGCCCCGGGACGCGACGGCGCGACGACCGCACTCGGGCGGCGACGCGCACGATCGATCCAAGGGGCCCGGAGGCGTCAGCAGTTCCGGCGGACGAGCCGCGACAGGACGGCGGCGGGCGAGGGCCCGTCCGTGGTCCCGTGCAGGGAATGGGAAAGGTCCGGCAGGGCGGGGGGGAGGGGCGCGAGCCAGCAGGCGAGGGACTGGGCGAACCCCAGGGAAGACCCCATCGCGCCTCGGCTTTCGGCCCCCGAAGTCTCGCGGACGATGACGGGACCCGACGCCGGATCGGGCCGGTCCTGGTCGCCGTCGTGGGCGTGGAGGGCCGGGATCGAACGGCCGGCGACTTCGGGATTCGCGTCGCCCGACCGCGGGAGGAGCCAGTGCCAGTGCAGCACGGCGACGTCCTGGCCCTCGCCCGCCTGGGGATGCCATCGCAGCAGGTGGTCGTGCTTGGGGCAGACCTCGCCGGCGCCGTGGTGGTGCCGGATGACGTGGAAGTCGACCTGCGGCAGCGGGACCTGGAGCAGGCCCGGGAGCATCAGGACGATGCCGAGGAGGCGCGCGAACGGGCTCGTCGGCCGTCTCCGTCGCGTCACGCCCTCACCCCCCTGGAAAAGGAGCCTCCCGAGATCGACAAGGTCATCGGTATTATGGATGACCCAACAAACCCGGTCAAGTCGACGCGCCTCCCCGTCGTCATCCCGCCGAGTCCCGCCATGCCCCCCGCCCGATCACTCCTCGTCACCGACTTCGACGGCACCCTCACGCGCGACGACTTCTATCAACTCGCCGTGAAGGAGCTGCTGCCGGACGACCTCCCGGACTACTGGGGCGAGTACCGCGCCGGGCGGCTCACCCACTTCGAAGGCCTGCGCAACTATTTCTCGCACATCCGCAAGAGCGAGGCGGAGGTGCTGGACGTGGTCCATCGCATGGGCCTGGAACCGGACCTCGCGGCCTGCCTCCGCGAGCTGGATTCGGCCGGCTGGGACGTGGTCGTCACCTCGGCCGGCTGCGCGTGGTACATCGACCTCCTGCTGGCCGAGGCGGGCGTGGACATCCCGGTCTACTCGAACCCGGGCCGGTTCGTCGAGGGCCGCGGCCTGTTGATGGAGCCCCCCCCGCCGGGCCCGTTCTTCTCGCACGACCTGGGCGTCGACAAGGCGGGCGTCGTCCGGCACGCGCTGGGCGAGGGCCGTCGCGTCGCGTTCGCCGGCGACGGGTTCCCCGACCAGGAGGCCGCGCTGCTGGTCCCCGACGATCTCCGCTTCGCCCGCGGCGACCTGGCGGCCGTGCTGGCCGAATCCGGCCAGGGCTTCATCCCCTACAGCCGCTGGTCGGACGTCGCCCGCGACCTCTGCGGGAGGCCGGCGTGATGCTCAAGACCCAGATCGCCATACCGTCCCTCGTCCGCGTGAAGGTCGGCGCGCTCGATCGCCTGGGCCTCTACCTCAAGCGCAACGGCCACCACCGGGCGATGGTCCTGGTCAGCCACGGCATGGTCCCGGCCTACATCGAGCGGGTCCGGGCGAGCCTGGCCGAGCACGGGATCGCCTGCGACTCCTGGGTGGAGGTCGAGGACGCCTCGTTCGAGAAGGCCGCCGAACTCTTCCAGTCGGTGCGCAAGGAGACGACGGCCGTCATCGGCCTGGGGGGCGGCAAGGCGCTCGACGTGGCCAAGTACGTCGCTTTCCTCGCCCGGCTCCCGTACTACGCGACCCCGACGTCCCTCTCCAACGACGGCTTCTGCTCCCCCCAGTCGAGCCTGACGATGCAGGGGCGCCGGAAGTCGCTGGCCGCGGCGCTGCCGTTCGGCGTGGTCGTGGACCTGGAAGTCTGCAAGGACGCCCCGAAGTCGTTGTGGATGTCCGGCGTCGGCGACCTGACGTCGAAGATCACGGCCATCTTCGACTGGAAGCTGGCGTTCCACGCCGTCGGCGAGCCGGTGGACGACTTCGCGGCGCTCCTCTCGGACGCGACCGTCTATCAGTACATGGGCCAGCCCTCGTTCGACGTCCAGGGCGCGCGACTCCTGAGCACGTCGCTGATGTTCAACGGGATCGCGATGGAGATCTGCGGATCGTCGCGGCCGGCCAGCGGCAGCGAACACCTGATCTCCCACGCCCTGGACTCCGTCTCCCAACGGCCCCGGCTCCACGGCCTCCAGGTGGGCGTGGCGACCTACCTGATGAGCCTCGTGCAGCAGAATCAATCGGCCCGCATCGACCGGCTGTTCGAGGAGACCGGATTCTGGGAGATGATCCGGAGCGACCGCTTCTCCCGCGGCGAGTGGGCGGAGGCGATCCGGCTCGCCCCGACCATCAAGGATGATTTCTACACGGCCTTGTCCCAGTCCGGGGCCGTCGACCGGGCGATCTCCCTGCTGGACGAGGTCCGACGCCTCAAGGATTGTTTCGCGGATTGACCTCAACCGACGATCCGGCCTCACGCCGCCCGTTTCTTCGCGACGACTTCCATGCACGAGCGATATCGCTCGCTGACGCCGTATCGGACCGGCTCGAAGCCGTTGGCTTGCAGGAGCCGGTAGAGGCGCGTGCGGCTGAAGTTGTGATAGTGCTCGATCTCTCCCCAGTACGGGTTCGCCCGGCTGTCCGAGAGGATCCGCCAGATCCTGCTGTCCATGTTGGGCATCGACAGGAACAGGACGCCCCCGTCCTGCAAGAGCGCGTGCGCCGCCTTGAGCGCGGGGATGGGGTAGGGGATGTGCTCCAGCACGTCGGCCATGCTGACCACCCGATATCGCCCCGGCTGGTCGAGTTTGAGGATGTCCAGGCAATGGGCCTCGATCCCCATCGCCCGGAGCGCGGCGACGTTCTCCGTCCTGAGATCGAGCCCGACCGGCGAGAACCCGTACTCCTCGGCCGTGAAGAGGAGCGAGCCGTTGCCGAATCCGACGTCCAGCCAGTGCCCGTCGTCGACGTAGGGCAGGACCTTTTCGATCATCCTCGCCGAGATGTAGCGCCACTTCTCGCAGTCGGCCCCGACCCGCTGCCCGGCGTTCGTCCGGCTGAAGATGACGCCCGCGGCCTCGTCCGTGAAATACCCGTCCGTGAAGACATGGTCGCATTCGACGCATTTCAGCCATGTCATGACCGGCGACAGCGACGGCTGATAGAGCGGGTGCTTCGAACAATCCGCCGTGATGAGGTGCGCCGCGCCTCCCGCGTCGCAGAGGGGGCAGCCTTCGTAGGCGATTCGCTCGGGGTTCTGCATGACTCGGTCCGAGTTCTCGGATGGAATGATTAGGCGGGCGACGCACGCGATCACCATGGGACGCCACCACGGAATGTAAGGCGCGAAAGGACGGAACCGAACGGTCCCCTAGCGAGGCGAAGGATTTGCGGCGGCGATCCCTTCCATCGCCGATCGGGGGCGAACATGGGCACGCGCCGGCCTCGTTCATCGCGGCGGCGGGGGCCCGCCCGCATGCATGTCGAAACGCCATGGGCCCGGGGCCCCGCCGCGGTCGATTCGCCGATTTCCCCTCAAGCCGGCGACGTCGAACGGGCGATCTCCCTGGTGGACGTCGGTCGCCCTCGGCCGGATCCGGGGGATGATGCGCCCCCACTTCGCGCCCGCGCCAAGTCTTGACATGAGGCGCAAGATAGGCAAACTGTCCCATGACCCCATCGTGGGGAGCGATCGGCCAATTTCTCCGGGCATGACGCCCGGCCGGGAAAGCCAGGGACGGCCATGAATGTGATCTTGCGATCCGCAGTCGCGGGCGCGCTGGCGCTCGCCCTCGCGCCGACGGCGCGGGCCGGGGAGCGGTCCTCGGAGGGCCCGACCTCCCACGACGGCGTCGCGCGGTATGAGATCGGCTCCGGGCCCCGCTCCTACTGGCTGTTCGAGCCGGCCGGCCCCAGGCCCGAGAAAGCTCCGGTGGTGGTCTTCCTCCACGGCTGGTTCTCCGTGAACCCGGCGATCTACGGGGCGTGGATCGACCACCTGGTGCGCGACGGCAAGACCGTGATCTTCCCTCGATACCAGAACGACGTGGGGACGCTCCCGAAGGACTTCCTCCCCAACGCCCTCCACGCCGTCCGCGACGCCATGAGCGTGCTCCATTCCGGCCGCGGGCACGTCCGGCCCGAGCCGGGGAAGTTCGCGCTGATCGGCCATTCCGCGGGGGGGAACCTCGCGGCGCAGCTCACGGCGCTCTCCGCCGACCCGGCCAACGGCCTGCCGGAAGTGAAGGCGACGATGGCCTTCTTCCCCGGCGAGGTCCTCCCCAGCCGCGAGCCCTCCTTCGACCGGATCCCCGAGAAGACCCTGCTCGTCGTGGCGGTCGGCGAGGAAGACGTCCTCGTCGGCGACCTGCGCGGCCGCCAGATCTTCGCCCAGGCGACGTCCGTCCCGCGCTCGCGCAAGCGGTTCCTCCTCTACCGCTCCGACCGCCACGGCCATCCCGCCCTGATCGCCGAGCACACCGCGCCGTCGGGGGCGAACCCCCAGCTCGATAACGGCGAGGGGATCCTCAGGGGCCTCCAGCTCAGCATGGGGGGCGTCAACGCGCTCGACCGCGCGGGTTTCTGGCGGGTCGCCGACGCGACGCTCGACGCCGCCTTCGCCGGCAAGACGCTCGACGACGCCGCGGCCGATCCCGAGACCTTCACGCACCTGGGCTACTGGAGCGACGGCCGCAAGGTCACCCCTCCCGTCATGGCCGACGACATCGATGCGGTCCCGCGCGTCATCCTCACCAACGGGATCCGCATCATCCCCTGGGACCTCAACCTCAAGGCCGTCGCCAACAACGAGGCCAAAGACCCGACGCGCTGACGCGACCGATGGGCTCCCCGCGACGCCTCCCCGTCCTTCCCGGCGCGAACTGATCCCCGCCTCCTCCCCATGCCGATACGAAGGATGGAGGCGAACCGAGGACAGGAGGTCGCGGGGCATGTCGCGCATGACGAAGAAGCAGGCCGTTCCCGACGCGCCGGCCCCGGAAGCCGAGGCCCTCGACCCGGTCGAAGCCCTCAAGAGGCAGGTCACGGCCCTCCAGCGCATCAGCAGCATGGGCCTCCTGGCCGGCGGCGTGTTCCACGAGCTGAACAACGCCCTGACCCCCGTCATCAGCTACGCCAAGCTGGCCCTGCGCAACCCCGACCCCGATTACCGCGAGCGGGCCCTCCGGAAGATCCTGGAGGCGGGCGAGCGGGCCGCGTCGATCACCGGCGGCATGCTCGGGATGACCCGCCCCGGCCGCGACCCGGAACACCGCGAGCCGATCGACATGGGCCGGCTGGTCGACGACGTCGTGATGCTGGTGGGCAAGGACCTGAACCGCCACAACGTCCGGCTCGACCTCCAGGTCGCGAGCCGGCCGCACGCCCGCGTGAACGCCACGCAGATCCAGCAGGTCCTGGTCAACCTGCTCATCAACGCCCGCCAGGCCATGCCCGACGGCGGCCTGATCCGGCTCCGACTGGCGGCCGACCCCACCGGCCGGATGGTCGAGCTGAGCGTGGCCGATCAGGGCGTCGGCATCGCCGCCGCCGACCTCCGGCGCATCTTCGAACCCTTTTTCTCGACGAAGACGGGCCCCGACGCCGCCGGCCTGGGCGGGACCGGCCTGGGCCTCGCCGTCTGCCGCGACATCGTCGAGGCCCACCACGGCCGCCTCCGCGCCGAGAGCCGACGGGGCAAGGGCTCCACCTTCACCCTCCTCCTCCCCACCTGCCCCCCGCCCGCCGCCGCCGAGCCCCGCGTCGGCGCGGCGTAAGCGCGTCGGATCCCAGCCTCCGCTCCCTCGCCGAACTCCACCGTCTCCTCCGATTCGGGACGCAGATCCCGAATCCTCGTTATTTCCTGAAAATTCAACCCTGCTATAACGCATTCTCCTAAATTACTTTACGACTTCTTGCGGCCGTCTCGGCCGCCGGAATCCGTCGCGTCTCGGTTTCTGGGGCCCGTTTGTAGCGCACTTCATGGTGACGGGTTCCCGAATTCGCGGCCTTTGGCGAATCGGCGGACCTCGCCCCAGGAGTCGCCTCATGTCGCGCCCCATGACCTCGAAGACCAAGCCGGCCGACGACGCCCGCGCGGCCGAGATCCCGGGTCGGGCTGCGCCCGGCGATGGCTCGTCGACGGCCGTGGGCCGAAAAAACGAGACTCCTCGCGGAACACCACCAGGGATCGACGCAAGTCTTGAAGGATCAGTGGCCCGGCCGGCCCGGCCGGGCGTCCGCGACGCATCGGGAGACGTTCCCCTCCACGCCTCGGCCCTCGACGCCCGGCCGGGCGTCGAGGGCCACTGGTCCCGATCGATCCCGGTGGTGCTTCGCGAGGAGTGTCGAAAAAACCACTTCGAACTCGACGAGCGAACCCAACTCACAATCGACGTAAACCGCTTGATGGAATCGGCTTTAAGTTCGTCATGCGGCGTGTCGACGGCGGCGGACGAAGCCGTCGCGATCCGTCGGGCGCGGAGCGATTCAGGAACCGAATCGGCCCCCCGGCCGGAAAAGGCGGTCCATGGCTTCGTCGAACAAGCCGAGCCGGCGGACGACGTCCAGGATCGTGAAGCGGCGTCGGATGTAGTAAGCCTGTTCGAAGGAGAGCCGCAGGCGCTCGCGCGAGATGCCGATGCCTTCAGGCCCGTCGGGACATGCGGCGGCCCGGAGGCGGGCGCGGACCTCGTCGAACGGGATCAGGTGGGCCGCGAGCCGGCGGCGCAGCTCAGGCCAGGCGTCCCGGAGCCGGACCAGTTGTTCGCGGAGTTCGCCCGGCTCGGGGTGCTTCGCGCGAGTCTCCTTGATCGACTTCGCCGCCAGCGGCCCCGGGCCGAAGAGGGCCTCGGCGCGGGCCTCCTCCTGTTCGAAGGTCGGCCAGGCGGCGACGGCCCGGTCGACGTCGACGTCCCGGAGGTCCCGGGCGATCAGGTCTTCGTGCAGGGCGACCGAGGCCAGGGTGCCCACCCCCACCTTGAAGCCGTGGGACGGCGCGACGCCGCGGAAGGTATGGTCCTGCATGTCCCAGAGGTGGCTGAACTGATGGTCCGCCCCCGACGCCGGCCGGCTGGTCTGATGGGCCTGCATCGCGAAGCCGCTCATCAGCAGCCCGTCGATGAGGTTCGCCAGGGCCTCCGGTCGGTTCCCGGCCACGCCGGCGGGGTCGCCGACCCATTTCTTCAGCCGGCGCTGGACGGTCCCCCAGACGCCCGGGTCGATCGCCTCGACGCCGGCCGCGTCGGCCAGGAGCCAATCGGCCCCGGCGACGTTCTTGGCGAGGAGGTCGGCGTAGCCCCAGGAGTTCATCGGGGCCGGCGCCCCGGCGATCACCTCCAGGTCGGCGACGACCGCCCGGGGCGCGGGGCAGTCGAACGTCTGCTTCGACCCGTGGTGGGTGATCGAGGCCCCGAAGGCCGTGTAGCCGTCCATCGACGCCGCGGTCGCGACCGCCATGTAAGGGCGGCCCAGGCGATGGGACGCCAGCTTCGTCAGGTCGTTGATCGTCCCCGAACCGACCGCGACGGGGACCGCGTCCCGATCCCGGAGCGCGGCCTCCAGGCGCTCGACGTCCCGCGACTCCGCGTGGATGTCGGGGCCGAAGATGAAAGGCTCGACAGCGGGGACGCCCGCGGAGCGGAAGGCGTCCGAGACGTCGCGGCCCGTGGCCTCGAAGGTGTTCACATCGGCGACGAGGACGGCCGACGCCCCCCCGAAGGTCGCGACGAACTCCGCCGGCACCCGGGCGCGGGCCCCGGCGCCGACGGCCAGCCGCCGGGTGTCGCGCGCCGCGAGCAGGGCGCGCTCCAGCAACAGGGAATCCGAGCCCGGGGCGTCGCTCATGCCTGCCTCCCGGTTCGCGGCGGTCGAGGGTCGGCCGACGTCGCCCGACGCGTCGATTGTCGCACCGGCGGGGCGCGGGGGCAATGGGCGCGGCGGGCCCGATCCGTACCGGGCGGGATCGGGCCGGTCGCCGAGTTCAAGGCCGGATCCGGGGCCGTTGCAAGGCTTTGAAAAAAAGTAAAAGTCCGTCGTCGGGAATGCCGACGCGATTTCGACTTACGGGCCGTTTCGCTCTTGCCCGGATTTCCGCGAGGGGATAGAAACTCCCGCAGAACGGGGCCCGGTAGGGCTCGATGGACGAGGAAGACCGCTTTGAAGACCGAACGCCGCCTATCATACTGGATCGTACGAGAGGCGGCCTCGGCCTTGGTCTTTCTCGGAATCGTCGGTCGCGGCGAGGCTCGCGAGTCCGGCCCGCCCGCCTCGGTGCGGGCGGTGGATGAAGGAGCGTTCGCGCGATGATCGTCCGTTCGATCGCCGGGGGCGTGGAAGCCCTCGCTCCGGCGAAGCTGAACCTGTTCCTGGAGGTGCCGAGGCGAAGGCCCGACGGCTACCACGAGGTGGAGTCGCTGATGGTCGCGGTCGACCTGTTCGACACGCTGACCTTCCGCGACGACGAGTCCGGGGCGATCGCGCTGGAGTGCGACGACCCCGACCTCCCGGTCGACGGCCGGAACCTGGTGGTGCGCGCGGCCGAGGCCCTGAAGCGGTCGTCCGGCGTCCGTTCGGGGGCGAGGATCGCCTTGAAGAAGGCGATCCCGGCCCAGGCGGGCCTGGCCGGCGGTTCGAGCGACGCGGCGGCGACGCTGACGGCGCTGGATCGCCTCTGGAACCTGGGTACGCCCCCGGGACGGCTCGCCGAGCTGGCGGCCGGGATCGGCAGCGACGTGGCGTTCTTCCTGCACGGCCCCGCGGCGGCCTGCCGCGGTCGGGGCGAGCGGGTGGAGCCCCTGTCCCTCTCGAACTCCTTGACCTTCGTCCTGGTCGCACCCCGAGTCGGCCTGAGCACGGCCGACGTCTATCGAAGATTGACACCCCCCGAGACGCCCGAGTCGATCGGCCCCGCCCTCGACGCGCTGGCCCTCGGGGACCCCGAAGCCCTGGGCCGGAGCCTCTTCAACAGGCTCCAGCCCGTCGCCGAGGCGATCCGACCGGAGTTGGCCTCCGTGCGCGACGCCCTGGCGGACTTGAGACCGCATCTTTGCGGGTCCCTGATGAGTGGCAGCGGTTCCGCCTACTTCGGCCTCGCCCGCGACGCCGAATCCGCGAAACGCGCTGCGGACGTCCTCACGCCGCTCGGACTAGGATCGGTCCGGGTCGTGACCTGCGGCCCCTGAGCAGTGAACGCCTCGTAAAGGAGTACCGGCTGTGGAGATCACCGAAGTTCGCATCAAGCTCATGGAAGACAACTCGGGGAGCAACGAGAGGTTGCAGGCCTTCTGCAGCATCACGTTCGACGACATGTTCGTCATCCGCGACCTGAAGATCATCGAGGGCGCCAAGGGCTTCTTCGTCGCGATGCCGTCGCGGAAGCTCACCGATCGCTGCCACAACTGCGGCACGAAGAACCACCTGCGCAGCCGCTTCTGCAACCAGTGCGGCTGCCGCCTGGACGAGAACCGCGCCCTCCGCGACGCCGACGGCCGCGCCAAGCTGCACGCCGACATCGCCCACCCGATCAATTCCATGTGCCGCGAGAAGATCCAGGCGGCCGTCCTCGCCTCGTACGCCGAGGAGCTGGAGCGGGCCAAGATGCCGGGCTACGTCTCGCGCTACGACGACTACGAGACCGACGACTACGACGTCGCGATGCCGTACGAGGCCCACGCCCCGGCCGCGCACGCCGGCGAGCCCCCGCTGCGCCGCGGCCCGCTCCGCGGCCACACCCAGCACGCCCGCGGTGGCCAGTCGATCCTCCGCGGCCCCCACGTCGCCCACCGCAAGGAGTCGGGCCACGAGGGCGTCGCCTCCGACCACCGCGAGTCCTCCTTCGGCAACGGCATCTGATCGCACCCCGATCGACGACCGGCCCACGCGAGCCGGGTCCGACGCGCGGCCTCTCACGAAGGCCCCGGGTCGGCCCCGGCTCTTTGCGTCCCCCGTGGCGTCGCGCCCGGCCGCTCGACCATACTGGAGCCGGATTCGGTCGTCCCCGCGGAGCCCACCATGCCCGACGAACCGGCGGCCCTCGACACCCCCACCGTCGCCCCGTCCCGCCTCCATCGCGCGGCGCGGCGGCTTTTCCTCATCGCGGGGCTGACCCTCGTGGGCTTCTTCGCCGCCCTCTACGCCGTCCAGGCGAACATGATCTTCCCCGGCTCGTCCACCCAGGGCCAACCCGAGGCCGTCGTGAAGGCGGGCCCCGGCGAGGAGCTGGTCAAGCTGCCGACCCCCGGCGGCGAGGTCGTCGCCCTCTTCGGCCCCGCGCAGTCCGCCGACGGCCGGACGCTCCCCGACGCGGCCTCGCGCCCGGCCGTGATTTTCTTCTACGGCAACGCGATGTGCCTGGCCTATTCCTCGGTCGAGTTCGACCGCTTCCGCCGGCTCGGCCTGAACGTCATCATCCCGGACTACCTGGGCTACGGGATGAGCGGCGGCAAGCCCTCGGAGATCGGCTGTCGGGAGACGGCCGAGGCGTGCTACGACTTCCTCCGCTCCCGCCAGTTCCCGGCCGGCCGGATCCTCGTCGGCGGCTGGTCGCTCGGCGGGGCGGTGGCGATCGACCTGGCCTCGCGCAAGGAGGTCGCCGGCCTGTTCGCCTTCAGCACCTTCACCAGCACCCTCGACATGGCGAGGACGATCTTCCCGCTGGCCCCGCCCGCGTTCTTGTTCAAGCACAAGTTCGAGAGCCTGCCGAAGGTCAAGACCCTGAAGTGCCCGATCCTCCTCGGCCACGGTCGCCGCGACCGGATCGTCCCGTTCGCGATGTTCGAACGCCTCGTCGCCGCCTGCCCCGAGCCGCCGGCCGTCCTGATCCTGGACCGGGCCGACCACAACGACTATCTGGACGCGGGCGGCGCGAAGCTCGACCGGGCGATCCTGGACCTGGTGCAGAAAGCGGTCGTGAAGCCCTGACCCCTCCGTCAGCGCAGCGCCGCGACGGCCCCGCGGAAGACTTTTAGGCCGTGCCCTTCGGCCCCGAGCTTGTCGCCGAGGCGGGTCCAGCGGGGATGGTGCAGGGGGGAGACGAACCGCTCGGGGTGGGGCATCAGGCCGAAGATGCGGCCGGTGGGGTCGCAGACGCCGGCGGCGGCGCGAGGGGAGCCGTTGGGGTTCGCCGGATAGTCCTGGGTCGGGCGAAGGTCGGCGTCGGCGTACTTCAGGACGATCCGGCCGTCGTCGTCGAGCGCCTCCAGGGCCTTGGGATCGGCCGTGAGGAAGCGGCCCTCGCCGTGGGCCACCGGGAGGTCCAGCGGCTCGTCGAACGTGACGAACGGCGAGACGCCGGGGCGGGGGAGGAGGGTGACCCAGCGGGCTTCGAACCGGGCGGAATCGTTGCGGGCGAGCGTGGCCGCGCCGGCGGCGTCGCCGCCGGGCAGGAGGCCGCAACGGACGAGAACCTGGAACCCGTTGCAGATCCCCAGGATCATCCCGCCGCGGTCGTGGAACCGGCGGAGGGCGTCGCCGAGGCCGCGGGCCAGGTGCGTCGCCAGGATCCGGCCGGCACCCAGGTCGTCGCCGTACGAGAAGCCGCCGGGGATGGTCAGGACTTGGAAGGGGTCGAGCGTCCGGGGGTCCTCCAGCAGCCGGCCGACGTGCCACGACTCCGGCCGTGCGCCGGCGAGCCGCCAGGCCTCCGCCGTCTCCTCGTCGCAGTTCGTCCCCGGGGCCCTCAGAACGATCACGCGCGGCGTGGCCATTGCGGTCTGCATCCCTTTCGTTCGTGTCTCGCTTCGGGGCGGCTCAGTAGGAGGGGTCGGACGAGCCGTACGACGAGGCCGGCTGATAGTCGGGCTCCGCGGCGCGGTAGGCGAGGTTCCGACGGAGCAGCTCGGACTCGTAGACCTGGACGACGAAGTCGGCCGCGATCTTCAGCCGGGACGACGTCCCCTTGCCGGGGAAGTCGGCCGGCGAGCCCTTGCGGAACTCGGCCACGCCGACATGCTTCGACCGGCTCTTGACGTAGTTGATGCCCGGGATGCCGTCGGCGTCGCCCGAGATCAGCAGGGCGATGTCGTAGGTGTCCTGGAGCGCCACCATGTCCACGGCGAGGCTCGTGTCGAGGCCCTTCTCGTTGACGGTGTGGTGGAGCAGGTCGACCTTCCAGTGGCCCTCCTGGCGGATCTCGACGAAGTCGGTGGCCGACTGCACGCCGTGGTAGAACCGCTTCTTCCGCTCCAGCGCCTTCTTCTTGCCGTCGTACCACTCGCGGGTCTCGGCGAAGCAGGCATGCCACGCCTCCTCGACCCGGCGCTCGGGCGCGAGGTCCGGGTTGCGGCGGAGGACGTCCTCGACGTAGGCGTCGCGCAGGCGGGGGTTGACCTCGAACCGGGCGCGGAGGCGGGCCTCGGCCTTGGGATCGTTGAGGTCCCACTCGTCCATCTTGCCGACGACGTACCAGTAGATCCGCGAGTGCTGCGCCGTGGGCCAGGGCGACCCCTCGGCGAACGTCCGGCCCCAGTAGTGGACGCTCTGCTCGAAGACGTGGCGATAGAACGCGCCGTAGTCGTCGACCCGAAGGTTCAGGTGCTTGAGCACCCCGTCCAGGTTGGACCCGTCGACGAACGTGACGAACCTCAGCATCATCGGCTTCCTCGGGATTTCAACGAATCTTTATAACAATTCATCCATAACCATGCGCCCGAGGGCGCTCCATGACGATTCACCAGGCGAGCGGCCTGCGCCAGGCTTCTTCCATGCCGGCCAGCGGCGCGTCGATCACCCGATCGCCCGCCAGCCCTTCGATCACCAGCCGCGGGCCGGGCCCGGCGGCCGTCGTCTCCCCGATCTTCGCGAACGGCACGCCCGCCAGCGCCCCGGCCAGCGCCTCGTAGCGGGCGGGCTCGACTTCCAGGACGAACCGCGAGGGCGATTCCGAGAACAGCAGGGCCGCGTCGGACTCCGTCCCCGCGCCGCGCGGGACGTCCTTCAAGGACGCCCGGGCCCCGACCCCGCCCGCGAACGCCGACTCGGCCAGCGCGACGGCCAGGCCGCCTTCGCTCAGGTCGTGGCAGCTCCGGACCAGGCCGGCCGAGATCGCCCGGTGCAGCGCCCGGAACGTCGCCAGGCCGGCCTCCGCGTCGACGACCGGGACCGCGCCCCCTTCGAGCCCGCGGGCCTCGGCCCAGAGCGAGCCGCCGAACTCGGCGCGGGTCGTCCCGACCAGGACGATCAGGTTGCCGGCGGTCTTGAGGTCCATCGTCGTGCAGCGGCGGACGTCCGGCACCTGGCCGATCGCGCTGATGAGGAGCGTGGGCGGGATGGCCAGGCTCTTGCCGTCGTGGGCGTACTCGTTGTACAGGCTGTCCTTGCCCGAGATGAACGGGGTCCGGTACGCCAGGGCCAGGTCGCGGCACGCCTGGGCGGCGCGGACGAGCGAGCCCAGCGTCTCGGGCCGCTCGGGGCTCCCCCAGCAGAAGTTGTCGAGGAGCGCGATCCGGTCCGGGTCGGCCCCCACCGCGACGCAGTTCCGCACGGCCTCGTCGATGACGCAGGCGGCCATCGCGTAGGCGTCGAGCTTGCCGTACCGCGGGTTGATCCCGCACGAGACCGCCAGCCCGCGGGTCGAGCCCACGACCGGCAGGATCACCGAGGCGTCCCCCGGCCCCTGCTCGCGCTCGCCCACAAGCGGCTTGATGACGGTCCGCGCCTGGACCTCGTGGTCGTACTGGCGGACGATCCATTCCTTGGAGCAGACGTCCCAGTGCGACAGGATCGCCGTCAGGTCGGCGGTGAAGTCGCCCGAGGGCGGCAGGTCGATCGGCCTCGGCGCCGGGGTCTGGTCGGTCGCCGCGCGGACCACGTCAGGGCGGCCTTCGTGGAGGAAGTCCATCGAGAGGTCGCCGACGACCTGGCCGTGGTAGCGGAGCGTGAGCCGGCCCGTCGCGACGAACTCGCCGAGGTCGGTCGCCTCGACCCCCTCGGACGCGCACAGGTCGCGGAACGCGGGCCAGTGCTCGGGCGGGACGGCCAGGACCATCCGCTCCTGGGCCTCGGAGATCCAAATCTCGGTGTAAGAAAGGCCCTGGTACTTGAGCGGGGCCTTCTCCAGGTCGACGACGGCCCCGGTCTCGGCGCCCATCTCGCCGACGGCCGAGCTGAAGCCCCCCGCGCCGCAGTCGGTCAGGGCGCGGAAGAGGCCGAGGTCGCGGGCGCGGACGATGACGTCCAGGACCATCTTCTCGGTGATCGCGTTGCCGATCTGCACCGAGCCGCCGGAGAGGGATTCGCTCTCGCTGGTCAGCTCGACCGAGCTGAACGTCGCGCCGTGGATGCCGTCGCGGCCCGTCCGGCCGCCGATGGCGACGATGCGGTCGCCGGGCTCGACGGTCTTGAACGCCTTGCCGCGGGGGATGACGCCGACCGTCCCGCAGAAGACCAGCGGATTGCCCAGGTAGGCGGGGTCGACGACGAGCGCGCCGTTGACCGTCGGGATGCCCATCCGGTTGCCGTAGTCGCGCACGCCCGCGACGACCCCCTTGAGCACGCGCTTGGGGTGGAGGACGCCGGCCGGGAGCTGGTCCGGCGGGAAGTCGGGCGGGGCGACGCAGAAGACGTCGGTGTTGCAGATCGGCTTGGAGCCCAGGCCGGTGCCGAGGGCGTCGCGGATCACGCCGCCGATGCCCGTGTTGGATCCGCCGTAGGGGTCGATGGCCGAGGGGTGGTTGTGGGTCTCGACCTTGAAGCAGACGTCGAACTCGTCGTCGAACCGGACGACGCCGGCGTTGTCGCTGAAGACGCTGACGAGCCAGTCGAGGTCCAGCTCCTTCGTCGCCGCGAAGATGGTGGTCTTCAGCAGGTTCGGGATGGTCGTCCCGTCGAGGTCGATCTTGCCGCGGAGCGTCTTGTGGGAGCAGTGCTCGCTCCAGGTCTGGGCGATCGTCTCCAGCTCCGCGTCGGTCGGGTCGCGGCCCAGGTCGTGGAAGTGGGCCTGAATCGTCTTCATCTCGGCGAGGCTGAGCGAGAGCTGGCCCTCCTTGCTCGTCTTCACCAGGGCCGCGTCGTCCATCGAACGGATCGGGACTTCGATGAGGGAGAACTCGTAGGGCTTCCCCTCGCCCAGGTGGTCGAGCCGGAGCGGGCCGACGACGGCCTGCTCGACGGCGTCGTTGGCCAGCACTCGCTGGATGAGGCGCGGGAGCTGGTCGGCGGGCCCCTCGACGCGGTAGCTGCGGATGCTCCGCGCGCCCTCGACGGCGTAGCCCAGGTCGCGCATCAGGGCCAGCGCGCTCTCGCCTTCGGGGTCGGTCACGCCGGGCTTGGGGAAGACGTGGACGATCGCGGCGGGGCCGTCGCCGGCGGGGCAGGGCTTCACCCGGAAGCGTTCGACGACCGGGTCGACGAGAACCCGGCGGGCGGCGACGCCCAGGTCCTCGGCCGAGAGGGGGCCTTCCACCAGGAATCCGCGGCTGGCCGCCACCTTCCAGGGGCCGGGGAGGCCGGATTCGGCCGCCTCCTGGGCGATGCGGAGGCCGTCGGCGTCGGGCTGATCGGGGGCGGGCTCGATGTCCAGGTGCCAGAGCATGTTTGACTTCAACACAAGGGGTCGGTCTTTCGAACGTCCAATTACGAATGCGGGGCGGGCGGCTGCCGGGATTCGAACAGGGCGCGGCGGGCGCGGGCGTCCCCCCACCAGCGGCGGATCGATTCCTCGTCGTCGGTCATCAGGGCGTATTTGAGGGCCGACAGCCGGTCCTGGAGCTTGCCGATCGCGTTCATCAGCGGACCGCGGTTCTCGCGGAAGATGGCCGTCCACAGCTCCGTGTCGGCCCCGGCGACGCGCGTCACGTCGCGGAACGCCCCGGCGGCGAGGGCGTGCCAGTCGGCCGGGACGGAGCCGGCGAGCGAGGCGGCCAGGGCGTGCGGCAGGTGGCTGGTGAAGGCCACCACCTCGTCGTGCTCGGCCGGCCCCATCTCGACGGTCCGGCAGCCCAGGCTCGACCAGAACTCGCGCGCCCTTCCCACCAGGCCGCGGGGCGTCCGGGGCGACGGCGTCAGGACGCAGACGCGATCCTGATACAGGTCGGCCCGCGCGTGCGCCGCGCCGGTCTTCTCGGAGCCCGCCATAGGGTGGGCGGCGACGAACATCTCGGCGGCGCGCGGGGACTTCTCGACGGCCTCGACGATGGTCCGCTTGGTGCTGCCGGCGTCGGTGATCAGGGCCGATCGGGGGGCGATCTCGGAAGCCCGGCGCACGTCCTCGGCGACGCGGCCGACGGGCGTGCAGACCACCACCACGTCGGCCTCGGCGAGGCCGCTCGCCATGTCCACGGTCGCCCGGTCGATGGCGCCGTGGCCCCGGGCCTCTTCGAGCCGGGCCATGTCCCGGCCGACCCCCACGACCTCGCGGGCGAGGCCCCGCGCGCGAAGGGCCATGCCGATCGATCCGCCGATCAGGCCGACACCCACGACCGCCACCGTCCCCAATCGCTCCAAGTCTCGTCCCTCGCCCCGGGATGGCGGAACCGCACGATCGGGGCGGGGCCGCGAGATCCGGCCGCACCTACCCGACTTCGATCTTACCATCTTAGCGAGCCGTCGGGCGCGAAACGAGGCCAAGCCCGCGAACCCGCCCCCGACGGCCTGACCTCAGAGCCCCTTCAGGCCCCGGAGCGTCCGGCCGATCTGGTAGTGGCACAGCGCCAGGGCGCAGGCGTCGGCGACGTCGTGGGGCTCGGGGGGCTCGGCCAGGCCGAGTTCCGTCTGGATGGCACGCTGCATCTGGTCCTTGGGCGCGCGGCCGGAGCCGGTGAGCGTCTTCTTCACCCGGGCGGCGGCGTAGCCGAAGACGGGGATGCCCTTCGACGCCGCCGCCAGCACGATCACCCCCCGGGCGTGGCCCATGAGGATCGCCGTGCGCGGGAACTTGGCGTGGCTGTGGACCTTCTCCAACGCCAGCGCGCCCGGCGGATAGGCGGTCAGCAGTTCCAGGACGTTCCGGTACAGGTGGTCCAGCCGCTGCCCCAGCGCCCGGTCCGAGGAGCCGGGCCGGATCACCCCGGCCTCGACCACGATCGCCCCCCTCGGGCCGGGGTCGACCACCGCGTAGCCCGTCACGTTCAGCCCGGGGTCGATCCCGACGACGCGGCCCCAGACCTTGGGCGGGACGTCGCCGGCTTCGGATTCGCACTCCCGTCCGGTCATGGGATCGACTCCTTCGTCCGGGGTCGGGCGGCTTCCTGCCGCCCTTTCGGGAACTCAGCGCTTCGGCTCGACCCGCCAGCGCGTCCCCTCGGGGCCGTCTTCGAGCGTGACGCCCAGGGCCGTCAGGCGGTTGCGCACCTCGTCGGCCAGGGCGTACTGCTTCTCCTTGCGGAGCCGGGCCCGCAGGTCGATGAGCAGGGCCATCAGGTCGCCGGTGAGCGCGTCGTTCGCGGCGGCCTTCTCGGGGGGCTTCGCGAACAGGCCGAGGATGTTGGTCAACTCCTTCAGGACGACCATCCCGGCCCGGTAGTCGGCCAGGTCGGACGTCGGCGCGAGGCCGGCCGCCGTGCGGTTCAGGATGCGGACGATCTCGAACAGCTCGCCGACGGCGCCGCCGGTGTTGAAGTCGTCGTCCATCGCCTCCAGGAAGCCCCGGCGGTGCTCGGCGACCTCCGCCGGCGCGGAGACCTCGTCCGCCCGCCGCGAGGGGGCCTCCAGCGCGTCGAACGACTCGCCGGTCAGTTCCTTGAAGCGGTCGAACGCGTGCTGGAACGTCCCGAGGCTGCGGGCGATCTCGCCGAGGCGGGTCGGGCCGTAGTCGATCGGTCGGCGGTAGTGGCTGGAGAGGAGCAGCAGCCGGATGGCGTCGGGCTGGTACTCGGCCAGCAGGTCGCCCATCAGGACGATCGTGTCCGGGTCGGACTTGCTGATCTTCCGCCCCTCGCGGGTCAGCAGGCCGTTGTGCATCCAGTAGGACGCGAACGGGACGCCGGTGAACGACTCCGACTGCACCAGCTCGTTCTCGTGGTGCGGGAAGACCAGGTCCAGGCCGCCGCCGTGGATGTCGAAGTGCTTCCCCAGGATCTTGAGGCTCATGGCCGAGCACTCGATGTGCCATCCCGGCCGGCCCGGGCCCCAGGGGCTCTCCCACGAGGGCTCGCCGGGCTTGGACGCCTTCCAGAGCGCGAAGTCGCCCGGGTTCCGCTTCAGGCTGGAGGGCTCGATCCGGGCCCCGGCCTGCAACTCCTCGGGGTCGCGATGGCTGAGCTTGCCGTAGGAGTCGGCCTTCGACACGTCGAAGTAGACGTCGCCGCCCGAGGCGTAGGCGAAGCCCTTCTCGATCAGCCCCTCGTTGATCGCGATGATGTCGCCGATGTGCTCGGTGGCGCGGGGCATGTGGTCGATGCCCGTCACGTTGAGCGCCGCCAGGCAGTCCAGGTAGTCGGCCGTGACCTGCTCGGCCAGCGCCTTGACGGTGGTCCCGTCCTTCTGGGCCTGGACGATCAGCTTGTCGTCGACGTCGGTGATGTTGACGACCCAGGAGACCTTGTAGCCGAGGTACGTCAGGTAGCGCTTGACCGTGTCGAAGATCACCGGGCCGACCATGTGGCCGATGTGGCTCTTCGAATAGACCGTCGGCCCGCAGACGTACATGCCGACCTCGCCCGGCGCGACGGTCTGGAACGGCTCCTTGGTCCGGCTCAGCGTGTTATAGACTCGAAGCGCCATGGGATCAGCGTTCTCGCTCGCGGGGGAGGGGGGCCTTCAACGACCGGCGGGGGGGGCGGGCTCGATCAGGACGACGGCGTGGCAACAGATCGCCTCGGCCCGGCCGACGGGGCCGACATGCTCGCCGGTCTTGGCCTTGACGTTCACGGCCGACCCCGGGAGCCCCAGGAGCCGCGCCAAGTTGTCCCGCATCGTCCCCTTGTGGGGCCCGAGCTTGGGGGCCTGGGCGTGGACGATCACGTCCGCGTTCACCGGGCGCCAGCCCTCCGCGGCCAGGAGCCCGACGACCTCGGCGAGCAGCCTCGTGCTGTCGAGCCCGCTCCACTTCGGGTCGGTGTCGGGGTAGTGCTCGCCGATGTCCCCCAGCCCCGCCGCGCCCAGCAGGGCGTCGGCCAGCGCGTGGCAGACGACGTCGGCGTCGGAGTGGCCCACCAGCCCGAGCGCGTGCTCGATCCGCAGGCCCCCCAGGATCAGCGGACGGCCCTCCGCCAGGCGATGCGTGTCGTGACCGATTCCTACGCGCACGGATCCGCTTTCTGCTGGAGCGTCGGGTCGACGCCGGCCGCCCCCTTGGGCATCGGCTTGCGCACGCGATGATACACGCTGCACGGGCGACTGACCATCCCAGGGCCCGTTCCCGCCGGCCGTTCCCATTTTGCCGCGGCGATTCGACATTTTGGGAAGCCAGGTTTCAACCGCTGTACTTTTGACAAGAGATTCGGTCGTTCGGCAAGGGACCTTGAGAAATTTTTTATTCCTATCCCCGAATCGATTTATGTCCGAATCCGCGAGCCTGGGAGTCACCGATGGCACTTTCGGTGCTTATAGTCCTTGACATCACCGGCGACCAAGGCTGGGGGCCTCCAGACGACGCTGGAACGCATCGCGGGGCCCGGCAAAGGACGCTCACCCGATCGCAAGACGCTACAGCCCAAGAGCACGGAGGAATGCCATGCTGGTTCTGAGCCGCAAGGTCAACGAGAAGATCGTCATCGACGGCGGGATCGTGATCACGGTGGTCAAGGTCGAGGGCGGCCAGGTCCGCCTGGGCATCGAGGCCCCGAGCCACGTCAAGGTCTACCGCGAGGAACTCCTCGCCAAGGCGTCGGCCGGCCGTTCCGCCGAACCCGCGATGGCCGGCGTCTGACGCCCGGCCGACCGGCCTCCGCCCGAGGCGAGACGAGAAATCGCGGTCGAGCCGGAACCCGAACTAGCCAGGGCCGCGAACCCTGGATATACTTTGGGTTTCCCGCCGGTCCGTGCGGTCGCGAAGACGTTGGAGGCGAGGTTGAACGCCGGGGTCGCCCCGCCGTCGGCCCCTCCGCTCGCGGCCTCGCCGGGCCGACGTGACGCATGCGTGATCCTCGGCCGCCGGTTCGGAGGGCGAAACCGGTCCGATCCATCGAAAGGGAAGAGGGTAGACCAACGTGGTGAAGCTACGGGTTCGTGCGGGGGAGTCGATCCAGGAAGCCGTCCGTCGGTTCCGCAAGCTCTGCGAGCGCAGCGGCCTCCGCAAGGAGATGCGTCGCAAGGCGTATTACGAGAAGCCGAGCGAGCGCCGCCGTCGCGAGGAGCTGAAGCGCCTCCGCAAGGCCCGCCAGCACCAGGGGTCCCGGGTCTAAGTCGATCCGCCGCCTGAGAATTTGACGCCCGGCCGTCGCGAGGGAGACATGCCCTCGCGACGGCCGGGCGTCGTGCTTTTCCGCGGGAACGAACGGAGAGGCGGCGTGCGATCGGCCTGCCCGTCCCGGTTCGTCGAGGATCATTCAGGCGATGGGCGTCGGCGTCGGCCCGGAGTAGTTCGACAGGAACGTCGGCACCGAGACGCCGACGGACGGGAGCGAACGCCAACTCGCCATGCCGGGCCGGGTCTGCACCATGTAGGCCCAGTGGCCGATCTGGCCGCCGCTCGCGCTTGAGAACATCTGGTTCTCCATCGTCCACCCCGCGCGGCTGCGGGCCATCACGCCGTAGCCCGTGGTCGTGGCACCCGACGTCGAGGTGAACGACAGCAGGACGCGGCCCTGGGGCGTCACCGACCCCACGAGGGCGGAACTGCTCGGCGCGTTCGAGCCGAACTGGGCCACGGTCTCGCCCCAGAAGTAGCCGCGGCGATAGCCCGAGATGTGGAAGACGGTCTGGTCGGCCAGGGGGGTCAACGCGCCCGAGGTCGGCTCGTAGACGACCGCGGCCAGGTTGGGCGTCGGGACGTACCAGTAGGTGTCGGCCATCCAGGACCAACGGTCGGCCGTCGGCCGGGGGACCTCGACGCGGCGGACCGAAGCGGTCGCGCCGTGATGGGAAGCCCACGATGCGCGCAGGCTCGACAGCAGCCGGCGGCCTTCCAGCATGTCCAGGCCCACGGCCGCATGTCGCCGTCCGCGCCGATGAATCTCCGCTCGCATCGCGACCTCCGCCTCGATCCCCGGGAAGGCGGCCGTCGGACCGGGACCGACCCCGGGCCGACTCCGCCGATTTGTAAGGGAATCTAGGCGATCGTCGCGCGCCGCGAGAACGAGGAGGCTCGATCAGACGCGGACCTCGGCGTCCTCGGCGGCGAGCCCGGCGTAGCGGCGGCGGATCGGGTCGACCTCCCCGGCGATGAACTCGTCGACCTGCACGGCCGAGCGGCCGGTGAACTTCGACGGGTCCATGACGGCGTCGAAGTCGAGCCCGGGGAAGGCCGGATCGGCCTTGAGGCGGCCGATCAGGTCGTTGGACTCGCCGCCCGCCTTGAGGCCGGCCGCGGCGTCCATCGAGTGGACGCGGATCCGCTCGTGCAGCTCCTGGCGGTCGCCGCCGGCCTGCACGGCGGCCATCAGCAGATTCTCCGTCGCCATGAAAGGCAATTGCTCGGCGACGTGCTTCGCGATGATCGGCGGGTGGACGACCATCCCGGGGACCACGTTGTTGTAGAGGGTCAGGACGGCGTCGATCCCCAGGAACGCCTGCGGGAGGATCAGCCGACGGATCGCGCTGTCGTCCAGGGTCCGCTCCAGCCACTGCGTCCCGGCCGTGTCGGCGATCCCCGGCACCTGGCTCATGACGTAGCGCGCCAGCGAGCACATCCGCTCGGCCCGCATCGGGTTGCGCTTGTAGGCCATGGCCGACGAGCCGATCTGCTCGGCCTCGAACGGCTCCTCGACTTCCCGCTCGTGGGCCAGCAGCCGCAGGTCCATGCCGAAGCGGTGGGCCGACTCGGCGATCGACGCCAGGCTGGCCACCGTCAGCGAATCGACCTTGCGGGAATACGTCTGGCCGGAGACGGCGTACGTCTTCTCGAACCCGAACGCCGCGGCGACGCGAGCGTCCAGCTCGCGCACCTTGGCGTGGTCGCCGTCGAACAGGGCGAGGAAGCTGGCCTGCGTGCCCGTGGTCCCCTTCACGCCCAGGAACCGCAGGTCGGCCAGCCGGCGCTCGACCTCGCCCAGGTCCAGGATCAGCTCGTAGCACCAGAGCGTCGCCCGCTTGCCGACCGTCACGAGCTGCGCCGGCTGGAAGTGGGTGTAGCCCAGGCAGGGGAGGTCCTTGTACCGCGCCGCGAAGTCGGCCAAAGCCAGGATCGCCCCGACGAGCTTGTCGCGGACGAGTTCGAGGGCCTCGCGGGTCAGGATCAGGTCGGTGTTGTCGGTGACGTAGCAGCTCGTGGCGCCGAGGTGGACGATCGCGCGGGCGGCCGGCGCGGCGTCGCCGAAGGCGTGGACGTGGGCCATCACGTCGTGGCGGAACCGGCGCTCGTAGGCCTCGGCGGCGGGGAAGTCGATGGCGTCGACGGCCCCCTTCATCGCGGCGATCTGGTCGTCCGTGATGTTCAGCCCCAGGGCCTTCTCGGCCTCGGCCAGCGCGACCCACAGCTTGCGCCAGGTGGAGAACTTGACCTGCGGCGACCAGAGGCGGGCCATCTTGCGGCCGGCGTAGCGTTCGATGAGGGGGTTGTCGTACGTCTGATAGTCTTTCATGCGTCGGCCGAGGGCGTGAGGGAGGGGGGGCGGGGTCAGATGCCGGCGAGGGCGTGGGCCCGGCCGACGCGGGCGATGGCCCGGTAGAACGCGGCGGTGCGCATCGAGAGCTTCTTGCGCGTCGCCAGGTCGTGGATGTCGTGGAAGGCGTCGACCAGCTTCTTTTCTTCCTCGCGCTGGACCTGTTCGAGCGGCCAGCGGAAGTTCTGGAGGTTCTGGACCCATTCGAAGTAGCTGACGATCACGCCGCCGGCGTTGGCGAGGATGTCGGGGACGACGGGGATGCCGCGGGCGTTGAAGACCTCGTCGGCCTCGGGCCAGGTCGGGCCGTTGGCCGCCTCCACGATCAACCGGGCGCGGACGGCCTCGGCCGCCGCCCTGTCGAAGACGCCCCCGAGCGCCGCGGGGATCAGGACGTCGACCTCCGATCGCATCAGCTCCTCGTTGGAGCAGGGGCGGGCCCCCTCGAAGCCGACCACCTTGCGCGCGGTCGAGACGTGGTGCGCCAGCGCCTCCACGTCGATCCCTTCCGGGTTCCGGAGGCCGCCGTAGGCGTCGGAGACGGCGACGATCTTCGCGCCTTCTTTCGCCAGGAACCGCGCCGTGAAGCTGCCGACGTTTCCGAAACCCTGGATCGCGAACGTCGACCCGCCGATCGTCCGGCCCATGCGGCCGAGCATCTCGCGGGCGACGATCGCCACGCCGTAGCCGGTGGCGGCCTCGCGCCCGGCCGAGCCGTGCAGCTCGACCGGCTTGCCGGTCACCACGGCGGGGGTGAATCCGGCGTACTTGCCATACTCGTTCATGATCCAGGCCATCACCTGGGCGTCGGTCCCCATGTCGGGCGCGGGGATGTCCTTCACCGGGCCGATGACGTCGTGGATCTTCTCGGTGAATCGGCGCGTGAGGCGCTCCATCTCGGCCTTGGAGAGCGCGGTCGGGTCGCAGTTGATCCCCCCCTTGGCGCCGCCGAAGGGGATGTCGACCAGCGCCGTCTTCCAGGTCATCAGGCTGGCGAGCGAGCGGGCCTCGTCGTCGTCGACCTTGGGGTGGTAGCGCAGCCCCCCCTTGAACGGCCCCCGCGAGTTGTCGTGCTGGACGCGGTAGCCCAGGAAGTTGCCCAGGCGGCCGGAGTCCATCTCGATGACCACCTCCACCCGGACCTCGCGGTCGGGCGTGATGAGGAGGGTCCGGATGTTCTCGGACAGGTCGAGGAGCCTGGCGGCCTGGTCGAAATAGTGGCTGGTGGCCTCGAACGCTTGCATCGCGACGCCGATCCCGGGATAACGGAGCGGAGAGGTCAAGCCGGGTCGGCGGGGCCGCCCGCCCCGATCGTAACGGACCGC
>MKTT01000108.1:0-22635 GCA_001898385.1 Planctomycetales bacterium 71-10 | reverse complement strand
CGCCCCACCCGCCGGCGCAACAATCCGAAAGGCCGACGCGCGATGAGCCCCTGGAAGCTCGCCGAGATCACCTATGGACAGGTCAAGGGCGGCCCCCCCTTCGAGGTAGCCGTCCTCCCCCTCGGCGCCACCGAGCCCCACAACCTCCACCTGCCCTACGGGACCGACACGTTCCAGGTCGAGGTCGTCGCCTCGCGGGCCTGCGAGGCGGCCTCCGCCCGGGGCGCCCGCGTCGTCCAGCTCCCGGCGATCCCCTACGGGACCGAGACGAACCAGATGGAATTCCCGCTGGCGATGAACCTCAACCCGTCGACGATGGCGAAGGTGATCGGCGACCTCGTCGCCTCGCTGGCCAGGCACGGCGTCCGCAAGCTGCTGATCCTCAACGGCCACGGCGGCAACGACCTGAAGTGGATCCTCCGCGAGCTTCACGGCTCGACGCCGGTTCAGTTGTTCCTCTGCCACTGGTTCCGGGTGGGGCTGGACCGCGGCCCCGAGATCTTCGACAAGAAGGACGACCACGCCGGCGAGATGGAGACCAGCATGGGCCTGGCCTTCTTCCCCGACCTGGTGGACCTCGCCGCCGCCGACGAGGGGGCCGTGCGGCCGTCGCGGTTCGAGGCGGTGGCCAACGGCTGGGTGGAGATCACCCGCCCCTGGCACCTGCTGACGACGAATTCCGGCTCCGGCGACCCCCGCGCCGCCACCGCCGCCAAGGGCGAGGCGTACACGGAACTTTGCGCCGGCCGGGTCGCCGACTTCCTCGTCGAGTTGGCCGCCTCGCCGCTCGACGACCACTTCCCGTTCCGGGCCCCCGCCTGAGCGGACGCCCCGCCCCCGACCGGAGTTCGACATATGACCAGGCGACCCGCCCGATCCGGCGTCCGCGCCGTCGCGCTGATCCTCTCCGCCGCCGCGCTCGCCTGCTCCGGCCGCGTCGAGGGGCCCGCCGCGCCCGCCCCGGCCCCGGCCGCGGCGAAGGCCGAGCCCCCCGTCGAGACGAAGGACTATCCGCTGGCGGGCGAGGTCCAGAAGGTCGACCCGGCGGAGAAGTCGCTCCAGATCCGCCACGAGAAGATCGAGGGCTTCATGCCCGCCATGACGATGCCCTTCCGCATGCCCGACGGGACCGACTTCTCCGAGTTCCACGCCGGCGACTACGTCGAGGGGACGCTCCGCGTGCGGTCGAAGGCGGGCGTGACGCAGGACTACGACCTCGTCGGCCTGGAGGTCGTGAAGCCGGCGATCAAGCCCCTCGTCCTGGAGATGGGCGAGGACGGCCCCCGCCTCGTCTCGCCGCCGACGCGGCTCCGGCCCGGCGACGAGGTCCCGGACTTCACCATGATCGACCAGGACGGGGCGTCGCGGAAGCTCTCCGACCTGAAGGGCTTCGCGGTCGCCCTGACCTTCATCTACACCCGCTGCCCGCTGCCGGAATTCTGCCCGACGATGGACCGCAAGTTCGGCGAGCTGGCGCAGTCGGTCGCGGCCAACTCGGCCCGAGCCGGCAAGGTCCGCCTCGTCTCGCTCTCCTTCGACCCCGACCACGACACGCCCGAAGTCCTGCGGAAGCACGCCGCGATCCGCGGGGCGAAGCCCCCCCTCTGGACCTACGCGACCGCCTCGCACGAGGACCTGGCGAAGATCGCCGCCCCGCTCGGCCTGACGTTCGGGGCGATGAAGGACGAGATCGTCCACAACCTCTGCACGGCCGTGATCGGCCCCGACGGCCGCCTCGCCCGGCTCGAAGTCGGGACCAGGGCCAACGCCTGGACGACCTCGGACATGCTCAAGACGATCTCCGGGCTCGTCGCCGCGGACGGCCGCTGACCGGCGGGCGACGTCGCCTCGCGCCGCTCTCGCCAACAAATGGACCGATCCGCGCGCCGACCGCCGCCGATCTCCATTGACAAGAAATCAAAGAACTATAAGATGTCGACAAGCACCCACGTCGAGATACGTTCGCGCGATCGCGCGAGCGTCCCTCGGCGGACGCCGCCGGCGACGTCCGCCGGGCCGGTCTCTCACGCCCCGGGCGCCGCCCCCGACGTCGCACCGCCCGAGCCCACTACAGCCCCTGAGGATGTTGCCATGGCAGTCGCCAAAGCCAGCCCCAAGTCAGCCGCGCCGAAATCGGCCGCCCCCAAGGCGGCGTCGAGCCGGGTCAAGTCGGCCAAGGCCGTCGACCAGCGGTTCCAGCAGGCCAAGCGGGCCTCGATCCTGCTGAAGCACGTCAGCGACCCGACCCGCCTCCAGGTGATCCTGATCCTGTCGGAGGGGGAGCGCCACGTCGGCGCCCTCTGCGACCAGCTCAGCCAGAGCCAGCCGGCCGTCAGCCACCACCTGGCGCTGCTGCGGCACGGCAACATCATCGCCCCCCGCCGCCAGGGGAAGAACAATTTCTACAGCCTCACCGACACCGGCGCCGAGCTGGCGCGGGTCGTCAAGAACCTCATCGCCTCCTGAGCGGCGACATCCTCCCGGGCTCGCGCGGGCCGGGCGGCCGTCCGCCCGGCCCGCTCCCGTTCACGGCAGCAGCCGACTCCCCACCACCGTGTTCAGGTTCAGCATGCTCCGCCGGTGGCGGACCGCCGTGTCCAGGTAGGCCTTGACGTTGTCGTTGTGGACGCGCTGGGCCTCCAGGTAGGTCACCACGTTCGCCTCGCTGTTCTGGAACAGGATGAAGCGGTCGTTCTTCGACTGCTCCGAGGCCGGGATGATCTCCGTCCGGATCCGACGCACGATGTCGCGGGTCACGGCGTACTCGCGGGCCGCCTGGACGACCTCCGTCTGGACCCGGCGCTCGATGTTCGCCAGCTCGATCCGCGACTGCTGGATGTTGATCCGCGCCCGCTCGATGTTCCCCTGGTTGCGGTTGTACACCGGCATGGGGACGGTCAGGCCGATGGCCCAGGAGTGGGCGCTCTTGGCGTTGGTGAACGGCGAGTTGTCCTGGAACGTGTACGGCTGGTACAGGACGTAGGCGTCCTGAAATCGGTTCGCCATCGCCAGGCCCAGGCCGGCCTCCGCCGCCTTGACCCCCAGCCGATACGAGACGACGTCCGGGCGGCAGGAGAGGGCCATCTGCACCAGCTCCTCGACCGGGGGCGGCTCCGGCCCGCGGTCCTCGATCGTCCCGTCGAACTCGACGGCCTCGGCCTGGTCCGGCGGGATGTTCAGCAGCACGCCCAGCGCCCGCTTGGCGCGCCTCAGGTTCTCCTCGGCGTCCAGCAGGCCGACGGCCGCGATCTCCTGCTGCGACTTCACCTGGCTGACGTCGGCCCGCGAGGTGATGTCGCGCTCGTACAGGAGCTGGGTCGCCCGGATCAGCCGGTCGAAGCCCTCCACGCTCGCCTTGGCGTAGCGGGCGATCTGCCGGGCCGACAGGACGTCGACGTACGCCGTGTAGACGTTCTGCATCTCCACGCGCACCGCGTCCTGATACTGCGCCTCGACCACCCGCAGCGCCTGCGAGGCGTAGGCCGTCCTCGCCTGCCGCTTCCGCGAGAAGTCGACGGGGTGGGAGATGTTCACGTCATACTGGACCGGCCCGCCCGGCCGCTTGTCCGAGTAGTTGCCGTACGGGATGAGCTGGCTGTCGGCGAAGAAGATCGGGTTGGCGCGCAGGCTGGCGGTCAGGACGTCGGCGCGGGCCTGGGGGATCTCCAGCGACTTGGAGCGCAGGTCCAGGTTCTCCTGGATCATCCGGTCGAGGGCCTGGTCCAGCGTCATGCCGCCGGGGACGGCCTCCGCCTCGTCAGTCTCGGGGAGGGAGAGCGACCCGTAGAGGCGCGCCCGGGGGACCGGGAGCGCCTCCGGGGCCCCCAGGGCGCGGGCCCGGGGAGTCGGCCCCCCGTCGGGGGCGCTGATCGACGCCGGCACGCGCGGGACCGACGTCCCGCCGCCGGCCCCCATGAGCGGCTGATCCTGGCCCGGCTGGACCCCGAACGGGCCCTGATCCGTCCCCGGAGCCGTCCCCAGCCGCGACTCCTGAGAGCCCGGCGTCGCCCCCCCCATCGCCTTCGGCAACGCCTGTTCCGCCTCCGCGCCCGGGCTCTGGGCCCATCCAGTCGCCCCCCCGGCCGTCACGGCCGCGATCGCCGCGACGGTCGCCAGAACTCGCGCACTTCTCCTCGCGCCTGGGGTCCTCACCGGCTCCTCCTTGATATTTCAGGGGCGCTGTCGCACCCGAATCCATGAACGACCCAGGATTCCCCGAGCATCCTGCTCCGTCACGATTATCGACCGGCTGATGACCACCCATTGAACCGATATCCCCCATTTCCTCAGGTTTACCGGGATCTAAGGAATGAACAAAATTTATCTATTACGAATCATATAACACGTCGTTTTCGATCAAACGATAGCCGAATGGATTTTCGGCGCGGCGCGGGCGAGGCACTATCCCGCGGTGCTCGCGACGGTTACGTTGGGCGGGGATCGGCTCCGGTCGGTTTCTCCGGGGGGATGGATCAGGGGGCGAGCGATGAGCGACACGGGACGTAGGTCGTTGAAGGGGCGCGACGGGTTCGGGCGCCGCGAGTTCTTGCAGGCCGGGGGGGTGGGGCTTGGGGCCCTGGGGCTCGGGGGCGTGCGCGCGTTCTCGGCGACGCCGGGGTCGACGATCGCCGGCGAGCGGTCGGCGATCCTCCTCATGCTCGTCGGCGGCCCGAGCCAGTTGGAGACCTTCGACCCGAAGCCCGACGCCCCCGACGACGTCCGCGGCCCGTTCGGTTCGATTGCGACGCGGGTCCCGGGCGTCCGCGTCGGCGAGCACCTCCCCGGGGTCGCGGCCCGGATGGACCGCCTCGCGCTGATCCGTTCGCTCCACCACGATCGCGCGCCCATCCACGAGACGGGCCTGCAACTGATGCAGACCGGCCTCCTCAGCCGGACCGACGAGCATCCGCACATCGGGGCGGTCGCGTCCGAGCGATTCGGACGCCCGGGGGCGCCGCGGCCCTTCGTCGCCGTGCCGGGCCCGATCGGCGACACGGGGGTCCAGATGCCCCGGGGCCAGACCGCCGGCGGGCTCGACGCCCGCCACGGCCCCGCGTTCCTCGACCCCGACGCGGACCTCGACCTCGGCGCCGAGCCGCGACGGCTCCGCGAGTCCTACGGCTCGACGCGATTCGGAAGGAGTTGCCTGGCGGCGAGGAAGCTGGTCGAGGCCGGCGCCCGCGTGGTGACGGTCAACATGTATGAGACCGTCTTCAACCGCGTCTCGTGGGACTGCCACGGCTCGCGCCCGTTCAGCACGATGGACGACTACCGTCGCGAGGTCCTGCCGACGTTCGACCGGGCGTTCTCGGCCCTGATCGACGACCTGGATGCGCGGGGGATGCTGGCGACGACGCTCGTGGCGGCCGTCGGGGAATTCGGCCGGACGCCCCGCATCAACGAGTCCGGCGGCCGCGACCACTGGCCGGGGGTCTGGAGCGGCCTGATGGCCGGCGGCGGAGTGCGGGGGGGCCGCGTCGTCGGTGCCAGCGACGCCCGCGCCGCCGAGCCCGCCGACCGGCCCGTCTCGCCCGGCGAATGGCTCGCGACGATCCGTCTGGCCCTCGGAATCCGGCCGAGCCTGGCCGACGATCCGCTCGCGGCGCGACCGATCGGGGAATTGTTCTGAGGAATTGGGCGGTAATAACCTGACGGCTTTCGCTGCTTCGAGATGTGAGCAGCGTTGGAAAAGAAACCGGGTCAAAGGGCCTCGGAGTTGTCCGATGCCGACAGGGCCTGCTCATAGCATCAGGGCCGCCGGTACGTCTGTTCGCTCGCTGCCGGAGTCGATCCCCGAATTGTCGGGGGTTATTGGATAGGGGCAGTCATTTAATGCTGGGAGAACCGAGACACGATGCGGGACGAGACTCGCACTCGAGGCTGGTTCCTGCGTGACCCACGTTGCCGCAAGTGGATCGTGCAGTGTGCCGCCTGCGGGCTCTTTGGTCGCAAGCCCGAGGCCCCTGCGAGCGTGCCGAAATACCGCTTCGAGGAGATGTTCCCCATCCTGAAACTCGATGAGTTGGGCGTCTGCCAGCATTGCCGTGAACCGTCCTCGGCCTCTGCTGACGAGTAAGGTTTTGAGCTCACCGGATGGACTTGCCCGTCGCATGCCCCCATGTGAATGGGAACAGCGGCTTACACCGGATTTCTTTTCCAACGCTGCTCACATCTCGAAGCAGCGAAAGCCGTCAGGTTATCACTGTCCGATCCCTAACGCGAGCCGAGGTCGGCCGCGGCCGGGCGCGATTCGGGCCGGGAGGGCCCCTCGGGTCTATCACTCCTCGAATCGTGCCGTTATCATCCGTCCTGGGCCCGTCCGGTCGGAGGGGCCCGAGGCCGCGGGCGAAGCCGCCGTGCGGGGCCGAGAGACCGGCGATCCGCGCCCCGACGGCGTGAAGCATCCTGGAAATCCCAACAAGATGAGCATCATCTTCTTCTGCTCGCATTGCGGGGCGCGATTCGAAGTCGCCGAGCAGGCCGCGGGCAAGGCCGGCCGCTGCAAGCGATGCGGCGAGCGGATCACCGTCCCGGCCGCGTCGCCGAAGCCGGCCCCGGTCGCGGCGACGCCGGCCGGCGGCGAGGGCGGGCCGGGCTGGCTGGAGCGCATGAGCAGCCAGGTGGCCCTGGCTCCGCTGACCGTCGATCGCGTCCCGGGCGTCCGCAAGCGCGACCCGAAGGCCCCCCCCATCGACGACGACCTGGGCGACTCCAAGCCCTACGCGATGGTGTCGTCCTGGAAGCTCCCGACGACCAGCCCGGTGAGGGGCGGCTCCGGGCCGGCCGGCTCGGTCACGATCGGCTGGCGGCAGGCGTGGGGCTCCGTCCAGCGCCTGTTCCGGCGGATCAACGAGTTCGCGTACCTCCTCTCCGTCCCCTTCATCATGCTGCTGCTCATCGGCGCGACGATGCACAACCGGGGCCTCGCCCTGCTGGGGGGCGAGGCCGTGGTTCTGCTGAACCTGGGCCGCGTCGTGAGCGGCCTGGCGAACATCCTCGCCATCCCGTTCCGCGAAGGCCCGGCGGCCGGCCTGATGTTCCTGGTCCCGCCGTTCACGATCAAGTACATGATCGACAACTGGAACAAGCTGAGGCGCCCCACCCAGCGGGTCGTCATGCCGCTCCTCACGATCGCGGCGGTCGTCCTCGCGTTCGTCCTCCTCCCCTCGCTCTCCGGCGGCGGGGACAAGAAGCCCGGAGATCGGCCCAAGTCCATGATCCTGGGTCGCTGACCCGACGTCCCCCGAGCCCACCATGAGCACGGACCAGAAGACCCCGGCCTCGCCCGACGCGGATTCCTGCATCGACCTCTACCCGACCGAGGCGTACACGCCCCCGGCCGACGTCGCGGACACCCGCCGAGTCGCCGGCTTCGCCGGGATCGACGACACCTGCGCCGGCAGCCTCGTCGCCGAGACCCACGACCTGCGCCGCCGCCGGCTGGCCTCGGCCGCCGTCTTCCTCACGGCCGTCTGGGTCGGGCTGCTGCTCTGGAGCCTGGCCAACGGGACGATGGGGAGGAACTGGGCGGTCGACGCGATCAAGTTCATACGGCTGATCATCTCGGGGGGGGTCGTCGCCCTGCTGCTGAGCCGCCGGCCCCTCTCCGGCAAGATGGTCAAGGGCCTGGAATACGGCCTCTTCGGGTCGATGATGCTCCTGCTGGGCCTGACCGAGTATCTGGTGAGCGTCGAGTTCCTCCGCCGGGGCGACGCGCTGGCCATGTCGATCTACATGAAGAACGGGGTGATCGGCGCCATCATCCTGATGATGCTGTACGGGGCCCTCATCCCCAACGACACCGTGACGGCCGCCAAGGCCATCCTGACGTTGGCCCTGGTGCCGATCGTGGCGTTCACCCTGCTCATGGAGCTGGAGCATCCCGACCTGATCGAAGAGCTGGAGATGATGCGGTCGGCCGAGCACGCGGGCTCGAACGCCGTGTCGCTGATCGCCGGCGCCGCGCTGGCGATCTATTCGGCCCACATCCTGAACGGCCTGCGCAAGGACCTGCACGACGCCCGCAAGTTCGGGCAGTACCGCCTGGGCCGGAAGCTCGGCGCCGGCGGCATGGGCGACGTCTTCCTGGCCGAGCACCAGCTCCTCAAACGGCCGTGCGCCCTCAAGCTCATCAAGACCGAGTCGGGTTCCGACCCGCTCGCCGTGGCCCGCTTCGAGCGCGAGGTGAAGTCGGCCGCCCGCCTCTCCCACCCCAACACGATCGCCATCTACGACTACGGCCGGACGGACGAGGGGACGTTCTATTACGTCATGGAATACCTCCCCGGCATGAGCCTGCACGACATGGTCAAGGAACACGGCCCGCTCCCCCCCGGGCGGCTCGTCTTCCTGCTCCGGCAGGCGTGCGCCGGGCTCGCCGAGGCCCACTCGCTGGGGATCATCCATCGCGACCTCAAGCCGGCGAACATCTTCGTGGCCCTCCGTGGCGGCGAGGCGGACGTCGCCAAGATCCTCGACTTCGGCCTGGTGAAGCTCACCGGCGACCCCGAGGCGCCGGAGCTGACGACCGACCGCACCGTGAGCGGCACCCCCGCGTTCATGGCCCCGGAGCAGGCGACCGGCGACCGCGCGGTCGACCCCAGGACCGACGTCTACTCCCTGGGTGCGATCGCCTACTTCGCCCTGACGGGCAAGACGCCGTTCCACGGCCCGACGGCCATGGCGATCATGATCGCCCAGGTCCGCGACCCCGTCGTCCCCCCCTCGCAGGTGGCGGAGGGGATCCCGGCCGACCTGGAGCGCGTCGTCCTCCGCTGCCTGGCCAAGGACCCCGCCGACCGCTACCAGGACGCCCGCTCGCTGGCCCGGGACCTCGCCGCCTGCGCCTGCGCCCGCGACTGGGACGAGGACCGGGCCGCCGCCTGGTGGCAGTCGCTGGTCGAACCCGTCGCCGCGCCGGTCGCCTGAGCGCGGCCGGGAGGCCGCAGATTCGGGGAGGACTCCCCATGCCCGCGCCCCCCTCGCGCCGCACGCTCCTGATCCTCGGCGGCTACGCCGCCGCCGCGATCGGGTGGTCGTGGCTGGCCTCACACGTCGCGCCTCCCTGGATCGTCGCGGCGCGCGAAGGTCAGGGGCCGCCCGCGCTGCGCTCGGCCGTCCGGTGGTTCGGCGGCGAGCGGTCGACGGCCGACGTGCTGAAGCTCTGGGGCGTCGCCGCGCCGGCGATCGGCGGCGCGATCGCGATCCATGCGGCCCTCGTGCTGGCCATCGCCCGGTGGGCCCGCGGCGGCGGGTCGGCGGTCGCGGCGGCCTCGGCCGTCCTGATCGTCGCCTCGCTGCCGTTCCTGATCGCCGCCGCCTTGATCGGCGACGTTCAGGATTATCATTTATATCTGGATATCTGGCGCGAGATCCTGGCCGGCCGCGACCCCTGGTATCTCGTCGCCGGCGGCCCGATGGGCGCCTTCTCGCTGCACGCCTACGGCCCGCTGTACAACCTGCTGGCCGTCCCCACGATCTGGAACCCGCTGGGCCCCAAGCTGATCTTCGCCGGCGCGTACTGGGCGTCCGCCTCGCGGCTGGCCCTGACGGCCCCTCGCCGCGATCTGCCCGGGTGGGCGGCCCCGGCGCTCGCTTTATGGTTCGCGGGACCGTTCGCGTGGGTGGAGATCGCGGGCTTCGGCCACTTCGACGTCCTGGTCGCGCTGCTGGGCCTCGCGGCGATCGAGTCCCGCGCGAACGGTCGATGGGCCGCGTCGGCCGCCTGGGCGGCGTCGGGCGTGCTGCTGAAATACTTCCCCGCGGTGCTCGCGCCGTTCCTGGCCCTGGATCGGGGGAAGGTCCGATGGCGTTGGCTCGCGGCGACGGCGGGGCTGTCGGCGGCGGGGCTGGGCGTCGCCTGGTCGATCTGGGGCCCCTCGGTGTTCCGGCCGATCGCGCTGGCGACAGGCCGCGAATCCGCCGGCCTCTCGATCTTCCGCGCCCTACGGGGGTACTACTCGCCCATCGGCCGCGACACCCTCGTCTTCTCGACCGACGAGTACTCCGGCCCGATCTTCCTCCTGGGCCTCTTCCTCATCTGGCGCCGGGCGCGACGGGATCGGCTCGACCCGGCGTCCGCGGGGGCGCTGGCCGTGGCCGCCACGCTGACGCTCTACAAGGTCGGGTTCCCGCAGTACTTCATGGTGCTCTACCTGCTGGCCCCGTACTGGTTCGTGCGCGAGTACCCGACGCTGAAGAATCGGGGGTGGGCGGTCGCGGCGTACCTGTCCGCGTTCGCGTGGATCTCGCTCTACGACGTTTGGATGGCCCGCGGAGTCCATCTCGCCGCCGATGATTGGGCCGGGTTCGCGACGCTCCCCCTCATGGCGGCGCTGGTCGCGGCGATCGTCGCGGCGGGGCGGCGGGAAGGCGCTGAGGTCAGCCCGCCGACGACGAGTCCAGGATCTCGTCGAGCGTGACGAGCCGGCCCTCGTCCACCGCCTTGCGGACCAGCAGGCCGGCGAGCGTGGCGTCGCGGGCCTCCTGGAGGGTGACGGGCGGGGCGGGAGGGGCGTCGGCGAGCGACGCGGCGACGAACGCCTCGACGGCGAGCCGGGTGTCGTTGCGCGGGCCGGGCTCGATCGCCCGCCGGGGCCGCTCGCGGTCGCGGAACGTAAGCGCGCCGGAGCCGAAGTCCAGGCCGCCGTCGACGCCCAAAATCCGCAGGTGGGAGCCGGTGAAGTTCTCGTCGGCCGGGGCGACGTAGCTCTGCACGAACGACGCGCGGAAGTCGTCCGACCAGGTCAGCTCCACGCCGTAATGGTCGGTGACGTCGCGGCCGGGGGCCTCCTTCGCGAACAGCCCCTTGCGGCCCCAGCCCACGGCCTTCGACGGCGGCCCGCCGTGGATCCAGTTGAGGACGTCCCAGACGTGGACGGCCTGCTCGACCATGAAGTCGCCCGATCGTTTGCGGCTGCCGAGCCAGCCGTCGTGGCCCAGGAGCGGCCCGTTGCTGCTGGTCCACGAGCCGCGGGCCTCGATCAGCGGGCCGAGGGCCCCGGAGCGGATCAGGCCGACGCCCTCGCGGAACCTCGGGTTGGACCGCCTCTGGAATCCGACGTGGACGACCGATCCCGGCGCGTCGGCGGCCTCGGCGATGAGCCGGTCGCAGCCCTCGACGGTGATGGCCATCGGCTTCTCGGCGTACAGGTGCTTGCCGGCCTTGAGGACCTCGACGGCGATCCGCTCGTGGAGGTCGCACGGCACGGCGACGACCACGGCGTCGACGTCCGCGCGCTCGACGACCCCGCGCGGATCCAGCACGGACTCCGGCCGCCGTCCCGTCGCCTTCTCGACGATCCCCTCGCCTCGTGCGCGGTGGCGGGGCTCCGGATCGCAGACGACCGGGACGACGACGCCGGGGACCTCCAGCAGCGTGCGGAGCAGGGTCGTCCCCCGGTTCCCGACGCCGACCACGCCCACCCGCAGCGAGCCCGTCGGCGTCGCGCCGTGGGGCGCGCCCTGCGTCAGCGCGAGGCCGGCCCCGGCGGCCGAGTAGCCGAGGAACCGGCGGCGATTCAAGGCGATCGGCGGCATGGCCCGGGTCTCCCGTCGGGTCGCGGCGGACGAGGCTTCGACTCCTCATTGTAGCCGCCCGGCCCTCGCGCTTTCGACCGCATTTCCGGGGCCGTTCGGTCGGGCCCTACGGATTGAGCCGGGCGATCGCCCCGTTCAGCGCCCCGGCGTACGTCACCCAGAGCAGGTACGGGGCCAGCATCCAGGCCGCCGGCCGATCGACCTTGGCCGTCGCGACGATCGTCGCCAGGACCGCCAGCCAGAGCGAGAGCAGTTCCAGGAACGCCAGGAGCGGATTGCGGAGTCCGAAGAACAGCCACGACCAGCCGACGTTCAGCGCGAGCTGGAACGCCCAGCAGGCCAGGGCCTCCTTGCGGGCCTGGGGCGGGGCGTCGTCGCGACGCCAGGTCCGCCAGGCGGAGGCGGCCATCAGGAGGTACAGCAGGGTCCAGACGGGCCCGAAGGCCCGGTTTGGCGGCGTCCACCAGGGCTTTCGGAGCCCGTCGTACCAGGGCCGGAGGTTGGGGATCGTCGCGCGCGAGCCGATCGCCGCGGCGATCAGCACCACCGCGACGAACCCCGCCAGCGCGGCCCCCTGGGCGAGCTTGCTCCGGGACGACATGCGGCCTCCGGGCCTCAGCGGCCGAAGGCGTCGCGGGCGCAGCCGGCCGCGCCGATGAACCCGGCGTCGCCGCCGAGTTCCGCGTAGTCGACGCGCGTCCCCTTCGCCACGGCCGGGAAGGCCATCTTCTGGACGTGCTGCCGGATGTCTTCCAGGAACCCGTCGCCCGCGGCGATCATGCCGCCGCCGAACAGGACGATGTCCGGGTCGATCGTGTGCAGCAGGGTGACGGCGCCGACGGCCAGGTAGTACGCCGTCTCCTTCATGAGCCGCTGGGCCGTCGCGTCCCCGGCCTCGGCCGCCTCGCTGATGGCGCGGCTGGTGAGGTCGTCGGGCGGGATGTCGCGCAGGACGCTCTCGATGGAGCCCTCTTCGAGCAGGTCGAGCGCCCGCTTCACCAGCGCCGTGGCCGACGCGTAGGCTTCCAGGTGGCCGTAGGCGCCGCAGCCGCAGCGCCGGCCGTTCTCCATCTGGATGATGATGTGGCCGCACTCGCCGCCGTGGCTGTGGCGGCCCTCGATGATCCGGCCCTCGGTGATGATCCCGCAGCCCACGCCGGTCCCCAGCGTGAAGAGGACCAGCGACCGCGTGTTCCGCCCGGCGCCGGCCCAGTACTCGCCGAAGGCGGCGGCGTTGGCGTCGTTCTGGAGGATCGTCCGCTTGTCCAGCTTGGCGGCGAGGAGGTCGCGGATCGGCAGGTCGTCCCAGCCCGGCAGGTTGGGGGGCTGGAGCAGCATCCCGCGCGACAGGTCCATCGTCCCGGGCGAGCCCAGCCCGACCGCCGCGATCTGGTCCCACCGCAGGCCGCTGGCCTCGACCGCCATCCGGCCGGCCCTCGCCAGGTTCTCGACCCCCACCTCGGGGCCCTGGTCGGCCTGGGTCTCGATGCTCACCGACGAGAGCGGTCGCCCCGTGTCATCCACCACCCCGCTCTTGATGTTCGTCCCACCGAGGTCGATGCCCAGGTAGAACGGCGGGCGGGGATCGAACGCGTTCATGAAACTCGGCCTTTATGCTAAAGATGCCTGTGAAGGGGCGGGGGCGAGCGGGGGCGTCCTCGGTCGCAGGACTTCAGCTTACGTCGCGGCCCGCGCCCGGTCAACGTGGCGGCGCGGGGCCGAATTCGTTCGTTCCGCGCCGCTCAGTCCGCCCGCTTCTTCCGCGCCAGGACGAAGATCGTGTGCGGGTCCTTCCAGGGCGAGAGGGCCAGGGCGATGAGCTTCAGGAGCGGGAACGTCGCCACGGTCAGGGGGTCGATCCAGCGGCCGAACAGCTTGTGCTGGATCCAGGTGACGACCGTCGAGCCCAGCGTCCCGTACCGCATCCGGTCGACGGGCTCGAAGCCGTTCTCCTCCAGCAGCCGTTCGAGCTGATCGAACGTGAAGCCGTTGCGGACGTGCCAGCCGTTCTCGGCCCGGACGACGCGAAGGTGGTCGGCGTTCCCCTGCCAGTCGCGGTCGGGGGTGGTGATGTAGACCAGGCCGTCCTCGTCCAGCAGGTCGCGGATCTGCCGCAGCGCCCCGCCGGCGTCCATGATGTGCTCGATCACGTCCAGGAGGAGGACCTGATCGAACCGGCCGTGCATGTCCGGATCGGCGGCGAGCCCGTCCAGGCGGGCGGTGCGGATGGAGAGCTGTTCCTCGGTCAGGCCGAGGAAGCTGCGCATCTCCTCGCAATGGTGCTTCTCCCAGTCGTGGATCGTGATCCCCAGGCACTGCGCGCCGCGGAGGATCGCCTGGTGGGAGAAATACGCGTTGCCGCAGCCGCAATCGAGCGTGCGCGAGGGCTGATCGGGCGTGCCGGGGAGGAACATCCGGCAGACCTTGGACTTGTCCCGGCTGACCCAGTTGGTGCCCGGGAACATCAGGTACTTGACCCAGAGCTTGGCCCGTTTCGCCGCGGAAAGGTTCTCGGTGTAGGCGCGGAGCACGGCTCATCCCTCCTAGATGTCGACTCGTGCGCGACCGGCTCGGCCGCGGTGCAATCCGTTGGACCGACAGGATAGTCCGCCGCGCCCGCGCTCGCAAGGCCGGAAGTGGACCGGTGTGCCTCTGGATGTTGGCGAATCGCGTCGGCGTCGAGGGTGCCATCCTAACGGCCTTCCCCCCTCGCGGGGGAAGGTGGCCCGGAGGGCCGGATGAGGGGGACGACGTGCCAGACGGCCTTCGGGTCGCAATGAAGGCCCATCGAGCGAGACTTCGGAGCCCGACGGTGCCCGTGCTTCGCGTCCCCCTCATCTGACCGCTTCGCGGTCTGTCTTCCCCCGCGAGGGGGGAAGACGTCGAACACCGACCGCCAAATTCCCAAGGCACGCCCAATGGACCGCCCCCGGACCGATCGTCACGCCCGGCGACGTCGATACATCAGCGCCGCCCGCACGGCCTCGATCGCGATCGCCGTCGCCCCGACGGCCAGCCAGGGGAGATATCCCCCGCCCAGGATCCGGCGGAAGGCCGCGGCGATCGGACCGTCGAGGCCGGGCTCGGGGGCCGGGCCGCCGCGGAGCCAGCGGAAGGCGGCTATCGAGTCGACCGCTCGGGGTGCGATCGATCCGCCGCCGATCGCGACTTCCCGCGCCACGGCCAACCCCCCGACGGCCAGCTTCCATCCCAGGGCGGCCCCGCCGGCCGCATACGCCCCCACCGCCAGACCGCCGACCGCGACCCAGCCGAACGCCCCGCCCCCAAGGGCCAGGCCGCCGATCGCCAGCCCTCCGAGGCTCAACGCCCCGATGGAGATCCCGCCGAACGCGACCACGCCCAGCGACCGGCCGCCCACCGCCACCCCGCCGATCGCCAGCCCGCCCACCGCCAGCAGCACGCCCCGCGCGTCGTCGCCCACGGCGATCCAGCCCGTCGCCATCCTCCTCGTCGCGGCCGGCCGGACCTCGATTCCGTCCGGGTCGAAGCCCGGCGGGTCGGCGACCTGCACGTCGACCAGGGGCAGGCCCAGGAACTCCGCCCGGCTGCGGTACGATCGCCCCTGCACGTTGTTCGCCAGCTTCGCCATCCCGCGTCGCACGGCCGTCCGGTTAGGCTCGGCCGGCGTCGCCGCACGCGCCCTCGCCTCGCGGAGCTTGCGGTTGAGCCCCCAGACCTCGGCGCAGATCCAGCCCTGGAAGCCGACCATCGCGACGAGCCACGCCGGCAGATACCAGGGCGTCCCGCCCGCGAGGTAGACCAGGCCGACGATCGCCGCGGTGAAGGCCGCTCCGGCGACGAGCATCCGACGGCCGCTCCGCAGGATCAGCTCGCGCTCGGGGACGGTCGAGGCGGCCTGGGCCGGCAGCCACGCGCCGAGCCAGGCGCCCCCGAGCCCGGCCAGCGACCCGAGGAGCCCGCCGACCAACCCGGCCGGGACGACCGCCGGCGCGGCGGCCCCGACCACGCCCGCGGCGGCCGGCTTCGCGGCCAGGCCGACGCCCAGCCCCGCCATGACCCCCGCCGTGAACGGCCGGCCCGGCCGGCTGCGCCGCAGGCCCTCCTCGACCACGCCCGCCAGGCGGTCGCGGAGCATCGCCCGGCCGCGGGCGAGCCGCTGCTTCACCGCGTCCTCGGAAAGCTCCAGCGCCTCGGCCACCTCGGCCACCGACTGATCCTGGCGATAGTAGAGGATGAGGGGCTCGCGATAGGCGTCCGGCAACTCCTCCAGCGATCGCCAGATCAGCGCCTGCTCCTCGCGCCCGAGCGCCGCCCCCGCCGGGTCGTCCTCGTCCCCCGCGACGTCGACCTGGCCGATCGGGGTCGGGCCCGACCGCGCCGCGGCCTTGCGGGCGGCGTTCGCCCCCAGGTTGCGGGCGATCCCGCAGAGCCACGGGCGGAGGCGCGACGGATCCTGGAGCGATTCGCGCCCCCGCCAGGCGGCCCAGAACGCCTCCTGCGCCACGTCCTCGCTCGTCGCGAGGTCGCCGCAGGCGTTGTAGGCCACGCCCGCCACGGCCCCCTGATGACGGCGGACCACCTCCTCGAACGCCTGGCGATCCCCCTCGCACACCCGCCGCCAAAGCTCCGCGTCCGTCGCCGCGCCCATGCCCATCGCCGTCGTCATCGCTCCACCTCCGGGGACGTCGCCATCGGTTCCTCTCCCCTGGGTGGCGTCCGTCCCGGTGGCGGTGACGGAAATCACCAGGAAGCGATGTTACGTCGCCGGCGCCGGCTTCGGCATTTTCTTCCGATTTCCTGAAATCCCCACGCCTCTACCGCGGATCATCTCGACGAGGGGTCATCCCTCGCGCTCTTTGGCATGACGAATGGCAGCAACCGGAATTCCAGGACGGGCCCTCGACCGGCTCTCCGTCGTCCGGCACGGTGCCGGGCCCGTGCGAAAACATCCCCTCGCCCGCCGGGTGAGGGTCGCCGGAATTCGGACGGAAGTGGAGGAAGATCGAAGGGTGGTCCGGGCGGTCCGCCCGGACGTCCCCATCCCATCGGCCGTCGACGTCCGGGCGGACCGCCCGGACCACCCTTCTCGATATCGCCATGGGCGCTTCCGGCGTCCGCAAGACCGTCATGCCCTCCGCGCGCCGACGACCCTCACCCGGCCCTTCGGGCCACCCTCTCCCGGCGGGAGAAGGGACTTCCAAACGGCCGTCCGACGTCGAAAACATCATTCGTAATCGACGATCGAAGCCAACCGGAATCAGTATGTAAAACTTTTCCATGAAATGGTTTGCGTCAATCAAAGCGATCGTCGAGCGACGGCGGACGGACCCATCCTCGCCCGCCTTCGAAACGCCGAGGGGCGCGACGGCCGTCGGGCTCGTCGCGCCCCGAAGGGTGGTGGTCGGGGTAGTCGTCAGTTGCGGGCGTCGGCCTCGGCCTTGTTCTCCATGTACCACTTCACGGTCTTGGCGAGGCCCGCTTCGAGGCTGGTGGGGGGGCGCCAGTCGAGGACTTCCTGCATCTTGGAGACGTCGAGGACCTTCCGCATGACGCCGTCGGGCTTGGTCGTGTCCCAGACGATCTCGCCTTCGAAGCGGGTGAGGCGGGCGACGATCTCGGAGAGTTCCTTGATCGTGGTGCCGATGCCCGTGCCCATGTTCAGCGGCTCGGCGTGGCCGCTGGCCAGCAGCCGGGCGACGCCGTCGGCCGCGTCGCCGACGTAGATGAACTCGCGGACGGGCGCGCCGGTGCCCCAGCAGACGACCTGCTTCTTCTTCTCGATGACGGCGTCGGCGAACTTCTTGATGAGGGCCGCCGCGACGTGCGAGCGGTATTCGCCGAAGACGTCGTGCTCGCCGTAGAGGTTCGTCACGATCGGCATCTGGCCGATCATGTTGCAGCCCCGCTGGTAGGCCCGCATGCCGACTTCCATCACCTTCTTGGTGAAGCCGTAGGCCTCGACCGAGGGGTGGAGCGGCCCGGACCAGGCGTCGCTCTCCTTCATGTCGCCGTTCACGGCGCCGGCGTAGGAGCAGGCGGAGCCGATGGTCATGAACTTCTTCACGCCGACCTTCGAAGCGGCGTCGAGCAGGTTCACGCCCATGACGACGTTGCGCTGGAAGATCTGGATCGGCTCGGCGACGCAGATGCCCAGGCCGCCGTAATGGGCCGCGGAGTGGACGACGGTGTCGGGCTTGACCTGCTCCAGCGTGCGGAGCGTGGAGGCCGCGTCCATCAGGTTGAAGTCGGGCCGCCCGGGGGTGACGACGGTATGGCCCTGCGCGCGCAGGGAGTCGGCGATGCGGCGGCCGAAGAAACCGGTGCCGCCGGTCAACAGGATGCGGTCTGGCATGTCCGTCCTCGCAAGCGTCCCGGCATGTGGAGCGATCGTCGCGGAGTCGGTCGGCTCGGCACGCGAGGGAGCAGGTGTCGCTCTTGATCCAAAACCATCCCTGTCGGGCCGGGCGCGGGGCCGGGGCCCTTTCGTTGGACGGGGCGGAGTATAATCGAGACCGTCGGACGCGCCGAGACGACTTCCGAGGGCGGAGGCCCTGGAATTTGAGCGGGTCGCGTCGGAGGTTGAGGGAGTATCCAAACGGCCTTCCCCCCTGGCGGGGGAAGGTGGCCCGCAGGGCCGGATGAGGGGGACGACGAGCGCGGGGCCGCCGGATCTCGCGTAGGCCCGGACGGGCGGGCCTTCGAATCCCGACGGCGATGGTGCTTCGCGTCCCCCTCTTCTGACCGCTCCGCGGTCTGCCTTCCCCCGCGAGGGGGGAAGACGTCGAACATCGACCGCCGAATCCTAAAGGCACGCCATCCGAGGGCCCGCGCCATGATCCCCGATCGACCCGACTTCGACCCCAGCCGTCGCGCCTGGATCGCGTTAAGCCTCGGGACGTTGGGCCTCGGGGCGTTCGGGGGGCGCGGCTCGGCGGCCGACGCCGGCGAGGATGCGCGGGTCGCGAAGCTGGGAGAGCAGGCGAAGAAGGCCGGGATCGGGCCCTTCGCCGCGTCCCGGACGGACCATTTCCTGGGCGTCGGCGACGCGCCGGAGGGGTTCCGCAAGGAGGCCCTGGGCGTCTGCGAGGCGCTGGGGAAGGTCTTCGTCAAGCATCTCGGGGACCGAGGGTTCCGGGTCGACTTCCCGGCCGATCGGATGATGGTGGTCGTCCTGAAGGACTCCATCTCCTACGGGGCCCTGGTCGGCGAGACGCCGGGGAAGGACGTCGGCGGCCACTTCGACCTCGACGCCGACCGCCTGGTCGTGTTCGACTTCCGCCCCGACCAGCCGCCGGGGACCGGGGCCGAGCGGATCAACACATTCACGCTCGTCCACGAGACGACGCACCTCCTCGCCTACAACACGGGCCTCCTGGCCCTGGACCGAGACCCGGGCAAGTGCGTGGCCGAAGGGGTGGCGGCCTACTTCGAGATGTGGCGGAAGACGGCCAACGTCCCCGTCGGCCGGATCAACCGGCCCCGGTTGGAGGCGATCCGGGCCGCGTCGCGGTCCGGGGCCGAGTGGATCGAGATCTCCCGCCTCCTGACCGAGGACGCCCTGTTCGACGACCCCGCCACGGCGCAGCTCGCCTACGGCCAGGCGTGGCTGCTGATGTACCACCTGCTGACGGCGTCGCGATCGCAGTGGCCGGACGTCGTGAAGTGGTTCGACGCCATGCGGGCGCGGGCGGGCGACCGGGTCGCGACGCTGGAGAAGCACCTCGGCCCCGTGGCGAAGCTGGACGAGAAGCTCCGGCGGCTGGGCCGGGAGTTGGTTCGGGGCTGACGTCGGCGGTTCAGCCCAGCACCGGGTTCAGGCCCATGTTCTTGCGCATCTCGGCGCGTTGCTTCTCGTAATGCATCAGCAGCTTGCGGTCGCGGAAGTGCTGGCGTTCCTTGCGCATCTGGGCCTGGATGAAGAAGCGGCGCCAGAGGCCGTTGGTCAACTCGCCGCGGCCGGCGTGGCGGGCCCGGATGCGGTTGGCCCGCTTCTCGCCGATGGTCTCGACGATCTCGTCGCCGAGGCAGACGAAGAACTGGCAGAGGCCGGGATCCCCCTGGCGGGCCGAGCGGCCGGCGAGCTGGCGGTCGACGCGGCGCGACTCGTTGCGCTCGGTGCCGATGACGTGCAGGCCGCCCAGCTCGGCGACCCCCTCGCCGAGCTTGATGTCCGTGCCGCGGCCGGCCATGTTGGTCGCGACCGTGACCCTCCCCTTCTGGCCGGCCTGGGCCACGATCTGGGCCTCGATCTCGTGGTTCTTGGCGTTGAGCACCTGATGCTCGATGCCCGCCTCGGCCAGCAGGGCGCTGAGGTGCTCGGACCTCTCGATCGACCGCGTGCCGATGAGGACCGGGGCACCCTTCTTGTTCCACTCGACGATCTGGTCGGCGACGGCCTGGAACTTCTCCAGCTCGGTCGAGAAGACGCGGTCGGGGAGCCAGACGCGGGCGTTCTTGCGGTTGGTCGGGATGGTCATCACGCCGACCTTGTAGATCCGCCGCAGCTCGGCGGCGTCGGTGCTGGCGGTTCCGGTCATGCCGGCGAGCTTCTTGAACCGCTTGAAGAAGTCCTGGACGGTGACGCGGGCGGCCGTGATCGTCTCCAGGGTGATCTCCAGCTTCTCCTTGGCCTGGATCGCCTGATGGAGGCCGTCCTGCCACTGGCGGCCGGGCATCATGCGGCCCGTGAACTCGTCGACGATGACGACCTCGCCGTCGTGGATGACGTAGTCGCGGTCGCGGAGGTAGGCGATCTGCCCGCGCAGGGCCCGCTCGACGTACTCGTACAGCGTGTCGACCGTCAGCATGCCGAACGACGAGTGCGCGGCGCGGGCCTGGACCTTGCGGCGGCCGGCGGCGGTCAGCTCGGCCTTCTTCTCGATCGGGTCATACTTGTAGTCCTTGATGCGGACGAGCGTCGCGGCGAGCTGGTCGGCCCCGTAGTAGGCGGAGGCTTCCTCGTTGGTCGGCTGGTTGTTGGCGCCGATGATCAGCGGGGTGCGGGCCTCGTCGATCAGGATGCTGTCGGCCTCGTCGACCATCGCGAAGTTGTGCGAGCGCTGGACGGGCGTCTCGGACTCGGCGTGGGTCCCGGAGCCGAGGAACGCCTGCTCGAACGACTTGCGGGTGGTGTCGCCGAGCTGGAGCCGCTTCAGCTCGTCGCGGAGGAAGTCGAAGCCCATCTCCTTGCTGGTGCCGTAGGTGATGTCGCACGCGTAGGCCTTGCGGCGCTCGTGGTCGGACATCCCGGTCTGGATGCAGCCGATGGTCAGGCCGAGGAATCGGTAGATCTGCCCCATCCACTCGGCGTCGCGGCGGGCGAGGTAGTCGTTGACGGTCACGACGTACACGCCCTTGGCGGGCAGGGCGTTGAGGACGGCCGGCATCGTCGCGACCAGCGTCTTGCCCTCGCCCGTCTCCAGCTCGGCGATGCAGCTGTTGTGGATCGCCACCCCGCCCAGCACCTGGACGTCGAACTGACGCTGGCCGATGGCCCGCTTGGCGGCCTCGCGGGTCAGCGCGAACGCCTCCGGGAGCATCGAGTTGAGCGAGTCCCCCTGGCGGGAGCGGAGGCGCAGGGCGTGGGCCTTCTCGCGGATCTCGGCGTCGCTGAGGGGCTCGATGGTCGATTCCAGGGCGTTCACCCGCTGGACCTGGACGGCGAACGACGCGAACCGGCCGGCGGCCGTCGGCCCGGCGAGTCGTCCCACCTGATTCATCCATCCCACGCCGAGGCGGCTTGCCATGGGTGCGTCCTCTGACCTGCCCGGGGTCGACCGAATCGATCGGATCCGCTACGCCCGCCCGCTCGCCGTGGGCCGGTACGGATCCTGCCGTAGGGAATGGGACGTCGAGGATCGACGCCTTCCCGAAAAATCCCGAGGATGGGGTCAGGGGCGGGGCCCGCCGGCTGGCCTGAAGACCATCCCCGAGCGGTTGAACGACCACAGGCCGTCGCGGGGCTTCTGTCCCAGCCCTTCCCGGGCCTGGCGGACGAGCATGTCCCACTTCTCGGCGGCCGTCGGCTCGCCCGGCTCCTCGTCGCCGGGGCCTCGGCCCCAGTGGATCTGGGCGCGCCCCTCGGTCTCGACGATGAGACCGGCGTTCAGCCTGGGATCCATGACCGTGATGGCGCTGATCCTCGCGGCCCCCTCGGCCTGGGCCTCGGCCTCGCGGGCGGGCTCCAGGAAGAAGCCGGCGAGCCTGGCGGCCTGGACGACGTCGCGGTCGAGCGCCTCACGATCCGACGACTCGGCGGTTGCGGTCTTCCAGACCGTCCCGGCTCGCTCCATCGGGGGGGCCGTCAGGCCCTTGCCGACGATCCAGATCAGCCGGGGGATGCGCTGCGTGTCGGTCTCTTCCAGCGGCAGCACGCAGCCTTCTCGGTCCAGGACGAACTGGCCGGTCCTGTTGACGGCGACCTTGGCGACGGGGATGCGATACTTCAGGTGGACGACCAGCCCGCCGGGGGGACGCTCGATCTCCCCCACCTCCGCCACCCAGGGGAAGGACTTGAAGGCGGTGCGCAGGCGGGCCGGGTCGACCTTCAGCAGCGACAGGGTTTCGGGCTCCTTGGCGTTGCGTCGGACCCGGTCGAGGAACGCGGCCTTGCCGCCGCGGAAGCAATCGGGCGGAGGCTCGGGGAGCTGGATGTCGACGAACGGAAGTTGATATCGCGGCTGCGCTTGCAACCACTCCATGGCCGTGCCGAGGGCGTGGCGGCCGGCATAGAAGACGACGGCCGCCACGCTGAGGGCCAGCATGGCGAACGTGGCGACCTTCCGCAGATCCAGCCGGCCGGGGCGGGCGAGCGGGAATCGGCGCGGGCGCGAACCGGGGTCGTCCCCGTCGTCGTGGGGGGCGACGATCCGCGGGAGTTCGCGGTACTCCATGTCCCCGGCCCCTCCCTGAGCGCCCGGCGCGCGACGGCCCGGGGCGCGACGTCGCGGCGACTCCCCGTCGCCTCGCCCTTCCCCGCCGGCCATCAACTTACCAGACCTGGAGCTGGAGTTCCAACTCGTAGCCGAACTGCTGCCAGACGCGCTGCTGGACCTGGTCGATCAGGTGCAGGACGTCGTCGGCCTTCGCGCCGGGGTGGGCGATGATGAAATTGGC
>MKTT01000107.1 GCA_001898385.1 Planctomycetales bacterium 71-10 | reverse complement strand
CGCGGGGGAAGACAGACGCCGAAGGCGTCAGATGAGGGGGACGCGAAGCACGGGTGCCGCCGGCATTCGAAGGCCGGCCCATGCCGGCCGGTGCGAGATCCGACGGCCTTCTCGCTCGTCTCCCCCTCATCCGGCCCTTCGGGCCACCTTCCCCCGCGAGGGGGGAAGGCCGTTCATCACTCTCATCCCGAGTGTTTTCGACGCAGCACCACGAGGGGAGAAGGATGCTCGTCATCACCTCTCTCATGTTTTCGACGAAGCATCCCTCATGCGGCGGGCTGCTGCTCTCGACAACGCTCCAGAACGACATATGTAGCGTCGACAGGATTGTCGTCGTCCGCTTCCCAATACTCCTTGCGGACGCTGCGCCATTCCGAGGAGGTGAGGGGGTCGATCGGGAAATATGTATCGCCGTCGAATCGACGCTCGACGATGGTCAAGTGAATGGTGCGACACCGATCGAGGAACGCTTCATAAACCTGGCCGCCTCCGACGACCATGGCCTCCCCGGTCGCCTCCCGACGAGCCAGGGCCAGGGCCTCCTCCACGGAGTGGGCGACCAGGACTTCGGGAGACGTCGCGAAGGTAGCTCGCGACAGGACGATGTTCCGACGCCCCGGGAGGGGGCGGCCGAGCGACTCATAGGTCTTCCGGCCCATGATGATCGGCTTTCCCCAGGTGACCTTTCGGAAATGCTTGAGATCGCGCGGCAACCTCCACGGCATCCGGCCTTCCAGGCCGATGACGCGGTCGCGCGTCATGGCGACGATCGCTGAGACGTCCATTTTCCGGCTCCTCCTTGAGCCGCTCACACCGCCACCTCGCCCCGGAGCGCCGGCCAGCACTTGTAGCCGACCAGCCGGATCTGATCCCGCGTGACGAGCCCGAGGTCGCTCACGTCGCCCAGGATCTCGACCGCGGGAAGCTCCAGCGGCTCGCGGGTCAACTGCTCGTCGACCTGGTCGAGATGATTCGTGTAGATATGGGCGTCGCCGAACGTGTGGACGAACTCGCCCGGCTCCAGGCCGGTCGCGCGGGCGATCAGGCAGGTGAGGAGCGCGTAGCTGGCGATGTTGAACGGCACGCCCAGGAACAGGTCGGCCGAGCGCTGGTAGAGCTGGCAGGAGAGCCGGCCCTCCGTGACGTTGAACTGGAACAGCGTGTGGCACGGCGGCAGGGCCATCGCCTCGATCTCGGCCGGGTTCCACGCCGAGACGATCAGCCGCCTCCCCACCGAGGCCGTCGGATCCGCGACCACCGCGCGGATGCCGGCGACCACGTTCGCGACCTGGTCGATCGGCTCGCCGTCGGG